>NZ_CP114205.1:3823406-4460640 GCF_027497495.1 Streptomyces tubercidicus | reverse complement strand
GGCGGCACCCTGGGCGGGCCGGTGCTGAACAACACCGCGCCACGGCCGTACCGCTGGACGACGTACGCCGAGCGGCTGGAGGCGGCGGGCATCAGCTGGAAGGTGTACCAGGAGGAGGACGACTACGGCTGCAACCTCCTGGAGCAGTTCCAGACGTTCCGGGACGCCAAGCCCGGGGAGCCGCTGTACGAGCGGGGGATGCGGGCGCAGCCGGCCGGCACGTTCGAGGACGATGCCCGCGCCGACCGGCTGCCGGCGGTATCCTGGCTGATCCCCACCAGCCATCAGTCGGAACATCCGGACTATCTGCCGGCGGCGGGCGCCGACTATGTCGCGAAGAAGATCGAGGCGATCGCGTCCAACCGCAGGGTGTGGGCCAAGACGGTCTTCATCCTCAATTACGACGAGAACGACGGGCTTTTCGATCATGTGCCGCCGCCGGTGCCGCCCCCGGGGACGAAGGACGAGTTCGTCAAGGGGCTGCCGATCGGCGGCGGTTTCCGGGTGCCGTGTCTGATCGTGTCGCCGTGGACGGTGGGCGGCTGGGCGGCCGGTGATCCGTTCGACCACACGTCGGTGCTGCAGTTCCTGGAGCGCTGGACGGGGGTCGCGGAGCCCAACATCAGTGCCTGGCGCCGGTCCGCGTTCGGCGATCTGACCTCCGCGTTCGGCTTCCGGCACGCGGTGCGCCGCCCGCCGCGGCTGCCGGACGACACCGCGGAGCAGCTGGCGGCGGCGCAGTGGGAGGTGGCGCATCTGCCGAAGCCGACACTGCCGGGCGGCGGGCAGCGGCCGCCGCGTCAGGAGCGGGGGCGGCGCCGGCGGCGCTGAGGGCGGGGCGAGCCCGGGACGCGGGCCGGGTGTCGCTCCCCGGAAACGACGGTGCCGTACGGGGCGGCCTCAGGCTGAGGCTCCCGTACGGCACCGGGGGGCGGTCCGAACCGCCGGGGATCACGCGTGGTGCGCGGACTTCTGCGGTCAGACCCCCGCGTACGAGTGCAGGCTGGGCACGAAGATGTTCACGCCGTAGTAGTTGAACAGGTAGCAGAGGAAGGCGATCAGGGCGAGCCAGGCGGCCTTGCGGCCCTTCCAGCCGGCGGTGGCGCGGGCGTGCAGGTAGCTGGCGTAGGCGACCCAGGTGATGAAGGCCCAGACCTCCTTGGCGTCCCAGCCCCAGTAGCGGCCCCACGCGGCCCCGGCCCAGATGGCGCCCGCGATGATGGTGAACGTCCACAGCGGGAAGACGGTGGCGTTGACGCGGTAGGCGAACTTGTCCAGTGAGGCGGCCGAGGGCAGCCGCTCCAGGACGGAGGTGGCGAAGGCGCCGGGCTGCTTGCCCGTGGGGTCGGCGAGCTTGGCCTCGTGGCGGTCGCGGAAGAGGAACAGCAGCGTGGAGACGGCGCCGAGGTAGAGCGCCGCGCCGGAGATGATCGCGCAGCTGACGTGGATCCACAGCCAGTACGAGTGCAGCGCGGGCACCAGCTGGTCGCTGGCGGTGTAGAGCACCGAGACGGCCAGACCGAGGTCCAGCAGGACGGAGGTGACCAGCGGCAGCCCGATCCAGCGGACGTTCTTCTTGAGCGCGAGCAGCAGCAGGAAGAGGCCCACCGCGACCGCGGCGAAGGTGGTGGAGAACTCGTACATGTTGCCCCAGGGGGCACGCTGCACGGACAGGGCGCGGGTGACGACACCGCCCACGTGCAGCCCCCAGGCCAGCACCGTCAGCGAGATGGCGATCCGCCCGTAGAGGTCGCCCTTCTCGGTGCCGCCCGCGGCGCCCGGCCCGTCGGGGACGTCGCGGCTGCCGGTGACGGACCGGGTGACGACCTTGGGGCGCTCCAGGACGGCGGTCCCGGTGCCGCCGCTCGCCGCGGCACCGGCGGACGCCTTGGCGGGCGCGGCGGTCTGGCTGGTCAGGGCGGCGGCGGTGCGGCCGACCTTGCTGCGGCTGCCGAACACCCACTCGGCCATGTGCGCGAGGAAGGCGAGCGTGTAGACGGCCATCGCCGAATAGACCAGCAGGTTGCTGTTGTGCGCCATTGTCTCGTTGGCTGCGGCAGCGAGGTTCACGCGCGCGCTCCTTCAGAGGGGTCAGCAGGTCCGTCAGAGTCAGTGGGCTCCGCGGGGTCTTCGGGGTCGGGGGCGTCGGGGCCGTCTGCGGTGGCCGCGGTGAGCGGGGCGTCGGGCTCCAGTGCCAGCGCCAGCTCACCGAGTTCCTCCGGCAGCCGGGCGGACTCGCTGCGGCCGAGTCCGGCCAGTTCGACGACGGTGTGGCCGTCGGCGTCCGCCTCGGCGCGGATCCACACCCGGCGCCGCTGGATGAACAGCGAGCCGGCCAGGCCGACCAGGGCGGCGGTCGCGCCGGTCAGCGCCAGGCCGTTGCCGGGCTGTTGGCTGATCTTGAAGCTGGCCCAGCTCTTGATGCCGGTGAACTTGATGCTGCCGTCGCCGTTCGGCAGCTTCATGGTCTCGCCGGGCAGCATCATCTTGGCGAGCGGCGCGCCCTTGTTCTTGTATTGCGTGAGGCGCTTCTTGTCGAGCTTGTAGACGCTCTGCGACAGCCCGGAGTCGACGCCCAGGTCACCGTGGTAGGCGGTGAGCGTCAGCACCGGATAGTCCAGCGCCGGGAACTGGGAGAACATCGAGCCGGAGCCCTTGCCGCCGAAGGTCGGCACGAAGAGGCCCTGGAAGCCGAGCTGATTGCGCTTGCCGTCCTTGGTCTTCGCGCCGGGCACCTTCACCACACCGGACGAGGTGTAGTTCTTGGGGTCGATCGGGAGGAAGGGGACCGCGCCCTGGTAGACGACCTTGCCGCGGCCGTCCTTGACGGTGACCTCCGGGGCGTAGCCATGGTTGAGCAGGTAGACCTTGGAGCCGGCGATGTCGAGCGGGGTGTTCACCTCGATCGCGGTCTTGTGCTCCTTGCCGTCCGCGCCGGAGAAGTACGTGATGTGGGCGCGGAAGACCCGCGGGGTGCCCTTCTCCGGGCCGGACCGCTCGTAGGTCGCCTCGAACTTGTTGAGCGTGAAGCCGAACGGCTCCAGGTCGTCGGTGTCGTAGAACGGCCCGGACTTGAACTCGTCGTACTGGGTGAGGCTGTTGGCGAAGCCGTCGCCCTCGGTGACCAGCTTGTTGCCCTCGGACTTCCACAGGCTGCCGACGGCGAACGCCACCAGCATCACGATCAGCGCGACGTGGAAGACGAGGTTGCCGACCTCCCGCAGATAGCCCTTCTCGGCGGCGACGGCGGTGCCGGCCCGGTGGGCGCGGAACCGCCGCTTCTTCAGCAGCCGCTGCGCCGCCCCGAGGACCTCTTCGGGCGCGGCGTCGGTGCGCCAGGTGGTGTACGCGGGCAGCCGGGTCAGCCGGCGCGGGGCGGCCGGCGGGCGGCCGCGGAGCTGTCCGACGAACTGCCAGCTGCGCGGCACGATGCAGCCGATCAGCGAGATGAACAGCAGGAGGTAGATCGCCGAGAACCACACCGAGCTGTAGACGTGGAACATCCCGAGCGCGTCGTAGATGTCGGCGAGGCCGGGGTGCTTGTCCCTGAACTGCTCGACCTTGTCCGGGTCGATGCTGGTCTGCGGGATCAGCGAGCCGGGGATCGCCCCGATCGACAGCAGGAAGAGCAGCAGCAGCGCGACCCGCATCGAGGTCAGCTGCCGCCAGAACCAGCGCGCCCAGCCGAGGGGGCCGAGCGAGGGGAAGGTCACGTCCTCCGTGGGCGCGGTCGAGAGCTGGGACCCGGCCGCGCCGAGATCGCTGCCCGCGCCGGCCGCGGGGCCCGGGTCGGCCGCGGGGCCCTCGTCGCGGGGGGTGCCGGTCTTGGTGGACATCATTCAGATCCCAACGGTGGAGCTTTGCGTCCAGGCCTGCACCTCGGACATCAGACTGTCCCAGACGCCGGTGACGAGGAGGATGCCGAGCGCGATCATCATGCCGCCGCCGAGCCGCATGACCCAGACGTAGTGCCGCTTGACCCAGCCGAAGGCGCCGAGCACCCGGCGGAAGGCCAGCGCGACCGCGATGAACGGCAGGCCCAGGCCCAGGCAGTACGCGACGGTGAGCAAGGCGCCGCGGACGGCGCTGGCATCGTAGAACGTCAGGGTGCTGACGGCGGCGAAGGTGGGGCTCAGGCAGGGCGTCCAGCCGACGCCGAAGAGCACCCCGAGCACCGGCGCGCCGGCCAGGCCCATGGCGGGCTTCTTGTGGAAGCGGAATTCCCGCTGCCCGAAGCCCTTGAGGATGCCGGCGAAGGCCAGCCCGAGCAGGATCATCAGCACGCCGAGGACCCGCGAGATGACGTCCTTGTACTCCTGGAGGTCCCGGCCGACGAACCCGAAGAGCGCGCCGCCGGAGACGAAGACGGCGGTGAAGCCGAGGACGAAGAGGCCGGCGCCGGCCAGCATCCGGCCGCGCTTGGCCTCGCCGAGGTCGGTGCCGGTGACGCCGGTGACGTACGACATATAGCCGGGCACCAGCGGCAGGACGCAGGGCGAGAAGAAGGAGACGAGTCCGGCGAGGAGCGCGATGGGGGCGGCGGCCAGGAGGGTGCCGTTGAGGACGGTCTGGTTCTCCGCGGCGGCGGCGAGCACGGTCACGTGATCACTTCTCGGCGATCAGCGGGTCGACCATCTTGCGCAGATCGTCCTCCGCGAGCGGGCCGATCGAGCGCGCGGCGATCTTGCCGTGCCGGTCGATGGCGATCGTGGACGGGATCGACTGCGGGTTGAGGCTGCCCTTGGGGAAGCGCAGCATCAGCCGGCCGGACGGGTCGAACAGGCTCGGGTAGGGCACCTTGTGCTGTTCCTCGAAGCTGGTGGCCTGCGACTTCCCGTCGCGGGTGTTGATCCCGAGGAACTGGACGCCCTTGTCCTTGGTCTCGTTCGCGACCTTGGAGAAGTTCGGCACCTCGGCGATGCACGGGCCGCACCATGATCCCCAGACGTTGAGGATGACGACCTTGCCCTTGTAGTCGGCGACGTCCAGCTTCTTGCCGGTGGTGGTCTCACCGGAGAGCTCGGGGGCCGGCTGCCGCTCGGCCTTCTTGACGGTGTCGACCCCGTTTTTGCCCTGGACGAAGCGGGTCTGGGACGAGCCGCCGGAGGCGCCGTCGCCGCAGGCGCTCAGCGTCAGCGCGGCGACCGCGGCCCCCGCGGCGAGCAGGGTGACGCGACGGCGGCTGGTGAGGCGGCGTGGGGCGCGGCAGGCACTCATGTGAAAAGTTTCGCATGGGCCCATTCCGGATCTTCCACGCCCCCCTCGCCGGTCGCGTCCCCCGGCGCGGGAGCTTGTCCGGCCGCCGGAGGGGCGTGTCAGGCCGCTGTCAGATACGACTTCCAGCCACCGGCGGGCCGCTGTCCGACGGGGATCCGCTGGAGCTTGCGCAGCACCTCCGGGTCCTGGGCGTCGATCCAGTCGGTGAACTGCCGGAACGACACCAGATGGACATCCCGGTTCTGCTCATTGGCGATGTGCTTGATCGCGTCCTCGACGGCGTCCATATAGATGCCGCCGTTCCACTGCTCGAAGTGATTTCCGACGAAGAAGGGCGCGCGGTTGGTTTCGTAGGCGCGGCGGAATCCGGAGATATAGGCGTCGGTGGCCTGCTGCCGCCAGCCCGGGTAGTTGACCGGCGGGGCCTTCGTGGAGTTCTTCGACTGATTGGCGAGGATGTTGTAGTCCATCGAGAGGACCTCGAAAGAGTGACCCGGGAAGGGGATCTGCTGGAGCGGGAAGTTCCACAGGCCCATGGTCTTCTTCGGCCACATCTGTACTCCGCCGGGCGAGCTGGCGTCATAGCGCCAGCCGAGTTCCCTGGCGGTGGGCAGCAGATTCCGCTGCCCGAGGAGACAGGGCGTGCGGCTGCCGACCAATTCCTGCCGGTAGTCGAAGGGCAGTGGCTCCATATCGGTGAAGCCGGTGTGGGTGCGCCACTTGGTGACGAATTCCATCGCCTGGTCGATCTCGGACTGCCACGCCTCCGGGCTCCAGTGCCGGACGGCGCCCGAGCCGGAGCAGAAGTGCCCGTTGAAGTGGGTGCCGATCTCGTGGCCGTCCAGCCAGGCCTCCCGCACGTATCTGAGAGTCTCCTTGATGTGCTCATCGCTGAGGTAGCCGATGTCGGAGGCGCCCCGGGGGTTGTTCGGCGGCTCGTAGAGGTGCTTCTGGGATTCGGGGAGGAGGTAGACCCCGGAGAGGAAGAAGGTCATGGCCGCGCCGTGGTCCCTGGCGAGTTGGAGAAAGCGCGGGAAGAGGCCGTTGCCGACCTCTCCCGCGCCGTCCCAGGAGAACACCACGAATTGCGGCGGGGTCTGACCGGGCTCCAGCCGTTCGGGGGATTTCGGCTGATGCGGCTGGGCACCGGAATGCGCTGTCGAACCGTCACCGATGAGTTGGGGGCGGGCCTGGACGGCGTGCTTCACGCGCTGTTTTCCGGCTCCGGCGTCCGAGGACAGCGAGGAGCAGCCGGCGACGACCGGCGCCGCGGCCGCACCGACGCCGATACTCAGCAGGTTTCGCCGACTGATCGCGCGCATACCCTCGTCCCCTCGTGCTCACCGAACTCAATATCCATATAAACGGACAACCGAGTGGAGGGCATGTTGAGCGTCGGGGATTCCGGGTTAATCGCTCAGATATGTCATTCCGCGTGCTTTTGACGTTGCGCCATGTGATGCACCGTCAGGCCCCGAAGGCCTTCGACTTTCCCTTGACGGGTTTGGCGCCCGCCAGAAGATGGGAGGGAACCAGGTCGCGCGCCGGTTCGCTGTACCCCACCGAAATGATCTTGTCGCCCTGGAAGGTGAACGACGTCAGCGAGGCCAGCGTGCACTGCCGCCTCCGCGGGTCGTGCCACAGCCGTCGCCGCTCCGCGAAGCTCCGCACGATCCAGATCGGCAGCTGATGGCTGACCGCCACCGCCTCATGGCCCCGTGCGGCATCGCGCGCCGCACCCAGCGCCGCCATCATCCGTACGACCTGCTCCATGTACGGCTCGCCCCAGGACGGCCGGAACGGGTTCGTCAGGTACCTCCAGTTCCCCGGCTTCTTCAGCGCGCCGTCGCCGACCCCGAAGGTCTTCCCCTCGAAGACATTGGCCGCCTCGATCAGCCGCTCGTCGGTGGCCAGATCCAGCCCGTGCGCCCCGGCGACCGGCCCCGCGGTCTCCTGGGCACGCTCCAGCGGCGAGGCGACGACATGGGTCACGTCCCGCTCCGCGAGATGCTCCGCCACCCGGTCGGCCATCTTCCGCCCCAGGTCGGAGAGGTGATAGCCGGGGCGGCGCCCGTAGAGCACGCCGTCGGGGTTGTACACCTCGCCATGCCGCATCAGATGCACGACGGTGATCTCTTCGCTGCTCATGTCACCCATTCATTCAGTGGTCTCAAGCCGTGCCGGCCGGTGCGCCGCGGCCGTCTCAGGCCGTCGCCGCGGCAGCGGCGCGCGCGGCGGCCGGCAGCGCGGCGGCGATCCGCTCCACGGCCGCCGTGTCGTGCGCGGTCGACACGAACCACGACTCGAAGGCGGACGGCGGCAGGTAGACGCCCTGCGACAGCATCGAGTGGAAGAAGGCGGTGAAGCGGAACGCCTCCTGCGCCTTGGCCCCCTCGTAGTCGGTCACCTCGGCGTCCGTGAAGAAGACCGTGAACATGTTCCCCGCGGCCTGGACCCGGTGGGCCACGCCTTCCTTCGCCAGCGCGGCGGTGACCAGGCCCCGCACCTCCGCGGAGACCGCGTCGACCTTCTCGTACGCGGCGTCGTCCAGCAGCCGCAGCTGCGCGACACCGGCGGCGGTGGCGATCGGATTCCCGGACAGGGTGCCCGCCTGGTAGACCGGGCCGGCCGGGGCGAGATGCGCCATGACGTCCGCACGGCCGCCGAAGGCCGCGGCCGGGAAGCCGCCGCCCATGACCTTGCCGAAGGTCATCAGATCCGGGCGTACCCCATCAATGCCGTACCAGCCGGCCTTGCTGACGCGGAAGCCGGTCATCACCTCGTCGGAGATGAACAGCGCGCCGTCGGCGGAGCACAGATCCTTCAGGCCCTGGTTGAAGCCCGGCAGCGGCGGCACCACGCCCATGTTGCCCGGCGACGCCTCGGTGATCACACAGGCGATCTCCCCGGGGTGCGCGGCGAACGCGGCCCGCACGGCTTCCAGGTCGTTGTACGGCAGCACGATCGTGTCGCCGGCCTGCGCGCCCGTGACCCCCGGCGTGTCGGGCAGACCGAAGGTCGCCACGCCCGACCCGGCCGCGGCCAGCAGCGCGTCGACATGCCCGTGGTAGCAGCCCGCGAACTTGATCACCTTCGGCCGGCCGGTGAACCCGCGGGCCAGCCGGATCGCCGACATCGTCGCCTCGGTACCGCTGGAGACCAGCCGCACCTGCTCGACCGGCTCGACCCGGGCCACGATCTCCTCGGCCAGCTCGACCTCACCCGCGCCCGGCGTACCGAAGGACGTCCCGCGGGCGACGGCCTCCTGGACGGCGGCGATCACCTCGGGGTGCGAGTGGCCGAGAATCATCGGCCCCCACGAGCACACGAGGTCGACATACTCACGGCCATCGGCGTCGGTGAGGTACGGACCGGCACCGGACACCATGAAACGGGGCGTACCGCCCACGGCGCGGAACGCCCGCACCGGAGAGTTGACGCCGCCCGGCGTCACAGCGGACGCCCGGTCGAACAGCGACTGCGAAACGGGAGCTTCATACGGAAAAGACACGGCGATCCTGACCTGCATAAACGGAGGGAGGGCGGCGGCACGTGGACACGGCCCGGCTGACATCGGTGCGGGAATCCCCTCGCGGTACGCCCTCAGGCGCCGCTCGGTTCAATCTCGATCCTTTTTTGATTCCTCTCGCTTTCGACCGGGCGTCAGCCCCCACTCGTCTGCGAAACTGTGGAGACGTACGAGTAAGTCACGCAAGCAATGGTCTCAGAGGCGCACGGGGGCGTGCGGCCGGGCGTTTCACACGCCGGTGACGGGGGAGGTCTCTGAGACGATGATCGGGTTGCGCGGCTGGGGCTGCGAGTGGTCGGGTGGAGATATGCATCGCGGTGGCGAACTGGGCGAGGGAACCAATGACCGGGGTCCCGACCGCGCCCAGCGCGGCCGTCACCGGCGTGAGGACACCACGGGCGACAAGACCACGGGCGGGGAAATCAGAGGCGGCCGCATGGGGGTGACATACAGGTACTTCGGCGCGCCCAATGGTGCCACCGCGGCCCGGGTCCCGGTCTCCATGCGCCCCGAGGAGCTCGGCGGTGACGAGCTCGGCATGGGCGGCATGTTCAGCAAGATAAAGCCGGAGACGATGGCCGCCATGGTCCTCACCGGTATAGAGGGCATACCGCTCCATAAGGTTCCGCCCCTCGAACTCGTCGTCCTGCACCCCGACTACGCCGTGGTCAAGCTCCCCATGACCGTGGTCGACCCGCTGCGCGGGGTCGGCGAGGAGTCGGTCGGCGCGGCCGCCTTCATCTGGTCCACCGTCCCCGACCGCGGCGGCCCGCGGGACGCCTTCACCGTCTACCAGCTGCTGCACGAGTGGCAGGACTTCAGCCATCGGCTGCATGAGGCGGGGCATCAGGCGTATTGCCTGGTCTGGCCTTAGCGGGGCGGGCCCTGGCGGTCTGACCTGGGCGGGGCGGGCGTACGGGTTCGGCCCCGCCGTAACGGTTCAGCACGGGCGGGGCGGGCCCCGCGTCGGGCGCGCCCGGCCCGGTCGTCGCCCCGGCCGCGTCCCCCGTCGTCACCAGGTCGGGCGGGCCGAGACGCCGCCGTCCACGACCAGATCGTGCCCGGTGATCCAGGACGCCATCGGCGAGGCGAGGAAGACACAGGCGTCGCCCACGTCCTGCGGGGTGCCCAACCGCCCGGCGGGCGCGGCCGCTTGCCAGCGGCGCACCCCGTCCGGCCAGTCCTCCGCCAGGCCGGGCCGTCCGATCAGGCCCGGCGAGACGCTGTTGACGCGGATACCGTCCGGCCCGTATTCGAGCGCCGCCGCGCGGGCGTGCATCACCACCGCCGCTTTCGACGCGCAGTAGTGGGCATGCCGCGGCGCCGGACGGTCCGCCTCGATGGAGGCGATATGGGTCACCGAGCCGCCGCCGGCCGCGCGCATCACCGCCGCAGCGGCCTGGGTGCAGGCGAAGACGCTGTGCACATTCGGGTCCGTCACCGCCCGCCAGTCGGCGAGCGACATCGCCGCCAGCTCCTGGGTCGGCTGCACCCCCGCGTTGTTCACCAGCGCGGTGAGCCGCCCGCGCCAGTCGGCCGCCTGCCTCACCAGCCGGTGGCACTCCTCCTCGACGGCCAGATCGGCGCGCAGCGCCAGCGCGCTCCCGCCGTCCGCCTCGATCCGCCCGACCAGCTCGCGCGCCGCGTCGGCGCCCGTACGGTAGTGGGCCACGACGGCGGCGCCCGCGGCGGCGAACCGCAGCGCGATACCGCGGCCCAGGACACCGGCCGCGCCGGTGATCAGAGCGACCTGGCCCCGGAGATCGGGGAGTCCGGGGTGGCCCGGGTGGCGGGTGGCATCGGGCGGGGTGTCGGTCATGGTCTGCTCAGCGCGGTGATCCGCGCCGCCTCCCCGGGGAAACGCGCGGCCAGTACGGCGGCGTCCCCGTGCTCGTAGTCCTCGAAGGTGAAACCGGGCGCCATCGTGCAGCCGAAGAGCGTCCAGGAGCCGCCGTCGGCGACCTCGGCGGCCATCCACGTACCGGCCGGCACCGTGAACTGGACGTGCTGCCCGCCCAGGACGTCCGGCCCGAGGGCGACCGTACGGGCCGTGCCGCCGCCGCTGTCCTCCTGGAGCAGCAGCAGGCTGAGCGGGTCGCCCCGGTAGAAGTGCCAGATCTCGTCGGACGGCAGCCGGTGCAGGGCGGAGAAATCGCCCGGCTCGGCGGTCAGCAGCATCACGATCGCCGTCCCCTCGGGCCGTCCGTCGGGGCGCTCGGGACCCGCCCAGGTACTCCGGTACCGCCCGCCCTCACGGGGCAGCGGCGCCAGCCCGTAGAAGTCGATCAGTGCCTGGGGAAGCGGGTCGCGGGAGGTGCGGTGCTCGTCCATCTGCGGGCTGCCTCCCCGTGGGTCGGGACTGCCGGTCGCTTCACCCTAGGGGCGAACTCGGCGTGGCGCAGGCGCAATCGGGCCATGTCCGGCGCCCGGGTCCCGCCCCGGTGGATGCTCCGGCCGACGCCCCGGCCGACGCCCCGCCCGGAGTCCCGTCAGCCGGCCGTCCAGTGCGGGTCGCGGCCCGTCTCGGCCAGGAGTACCTCCAGGTCGGAGGCGCCGGGAGGGACGGGGACCGGTTCGGCGAAGACGTTCATCGTGCGGGCCGTCGGGCCCATCCGGGCGGCGAGCGCCCGCAGCTCGGTGACACAGCCCGCGGCCGGGGCGTACGGGCGGCCGGTCGCCCGCGCCACGTCCCAGGCGTGCACGGTCAGATCCAGCAGCACCATCGCGCCGACGGTCCGCGCGGGCAGCTGCATCCCGCCGGTCAGCCCGTCCTCCGCGCCCGGCGCCGCCCACGCCTCGACCAGCCGCGCCGTCTCGTCCGCGAACCGGTCGGGCCACTGCGCCCCGTACTCGGCGAGCCGGTCCGGGGTGCGGCTGAAGTCCGCGTCCTTCTTGGCCGCCAGTGTCCGGAAAGCGACGACCACCTGGAAGAGATGGTTGAGCAGCGCCCGTACGTCGTACTCGGAGCAGGGGGTCGGCCACCCCAGCTGGTCGTCGCGCACCGCGCGCAAAACGGGGAGCGCCGCCCCGGCCGCGCCGTCGAGCAGCACGCTGATCGGTGGGGGTGTGGGGGCCGGGTGGGTCGCGTGGGTTGTTTGTGGTGGTTGTGGTGTTTGTGCCGTGTGGGCCGATGCGTCTCCGGGTGATTCATGTGGAATGTCGTGTGTGTCGCTCATATCGAGGACGCTACGGGCGGCCGACGGCGGCGGATTGAAAAAACGCGACACGGCCGCCCCGGGGTCACCGCGTCCGCCTTAAGATCCGAGGCATGGCCGCTCCACGGCGCGATACCCGGGGCATCGTGGACGCCCCCGGGCTCTTCACGCGGGTGCACTTCCGCCGTCGCACCCCCGCCGAGCCGCTGCGCCCGTATGTCGAGCACTACTGGCTGATCGACTGGGACCTGTCCGAGCCGTACGCCACGCATGTCGTCCCGCACCCGTGCGTGAACGTGGTCTTCCAGCGGTACGCCGACCGCCCCGGGTTCGGCGAGGTCGCGGGCGTGGGGCTGGAGCTGTTCGCGCAGAAGCTGGCGGGGCGCGGGCGGGTGTGCGGGGTGCAGTTCCGGCCGGGCGGCTTCCGGCCGTTCACCCCGGAGCGGCCGGCCACGGACTGGACGGACCGCCGGCTGCCGCTGGCCACTGCCTTCGGACCCACCGACGCCGCGGCCGTCGTACTGGAGCCGGCCGACGAGGACGCCCGGGTGGCCGCGCTCGACGCCTTTCTGACGCCGCTGCTGCGCGCCGGGCCGCGGGTCCTCGCCCAGGCCGAGCTGGCCATGGGGCTGGCCGACCGGATCCGCACGGACCGTACGATCCGCCGGGTCGCGGACTTCGCGCGGGCCGAGGGCCTGTCCGTACGGACTCTGCAGCGGCTGTTCGCCGGGTACGTCGGAGTGAGCCCCAAGTGGGTGCTCCTGCGCTACCGGGTGCACGAGGCCCTGGAGCGCGCCGCCTCCGGGGCGGAGGTCGACTGGGCCGCGCTCGCCGCCGAGCTGGGCTACAGCGATCAGGCGCATCTGATCCGCGACGTCACGGCCACGGTCGGGGTCCCGCCGACCGCGTACGGGCAGTGAGCTGCGTACGGGCGCGGGCGGTGCTCAGGGGTGTTCCGCCGTCAGATAGCGCTGGACGGTGGGGGCCAGCCAGGCGATGAGCTCGTCGCGGCTGAGGCCGACGGCCGGCGGGATGTGCAGTACGTAGCGGCACAGCGCCATACCGAGTATCTGGGAGGAGATCAGCGCGGCGCGGGTCGGCGCCTCCTCGGGCACGGGACAGACCGCGGCGAGGACCGGCTCGATCTGGTCGGCGAACACGCCGCGCATCCGCTCCGCGCCCGCCTCATTGGTGACGCCGACGCGCATCATCGCCGTCAGCGTCTCGTCGCACTCCCAGCGCTCCACGAAGTGGCGCACGAGCCGGGCGCCGGCCTCATCGCGCGGGAAGTGGCTGAGGTCCGGGGCGTGCACCTCGATCTCGGAGGCGGCGGCGAAGAGGCCGGCCTTGTTGCCGTAGTAGCGCATGACCATCGACGGGTCGATGGCCGCGTCCCTGGCGATGGCGCGGATGGTGGCGCGCTCGTAGCCGTCCGCGGCGAAACGGTCCCGGGCGGCGGCGAGGATCGCGGCCCGGGTCACGTCGGAGCGGCGGGGGCGGGCGGCGTCCACCGCGTCGGCGGGATCGGGCAGCGCATCGACGGACGCGGCACGGGCGGCATCCGGCGCGGCATCCATGGAGGGGGCGGGTTCGGCCATGCCAACAACAGTAGGCCAACAGTTGTTGACACGCCAGGCCCGGCCGCCCTACGCTTGCCAACAAGCGTTGACCAACATGCGTTGGCACAGCCACGGGAGGCGGAAGCCATGGACGCCATGAACCGCAAGACCGGCCCGGACGATGCGACCGGGGCGGACCGGGCCCGCGGGGCGCGCGACACGGACGTGATCGTCGTGGGCGCCGGGCCGACCGGCCTGCTGCTCGCCGGAGACCTCGCCGAGGCGGGGCTGGGCGTCACTCTCCTGGAGCGCCGCCCCGCCGAGATCAGTAACCTCACCCGCGCCCTCGTCGTGCACGCCCGCACCCTGGAGCAGTTCGACGGCCGCGGCCTCGCGGATGAGCTGATCGCCGGCGGCCATCCGCTCACCGGCCTCCGCCTCTTCGGCCAGGCCACCATCGACCCGACGCAGCTCCGCTCCCGCTTCCCCTTTGTGCTGGTCACGCCCCAGTTCGAGGTCGAGCGGGTGCTGGAGCGCCGGGCCCGCCGCGCCGGTGTCACCTTCCGCCACGACTCCGAGGTGCTCGGCCTCGATCAGGACGCCGACGGGGTGACGGTGCGCTTCCGGACCGCCGAGGGTCTGGGCGCCGTCCGCGCCGCCTATGCGGTCGGCACCGACGGCGTGCGCAGCACGATCCGCAAGACCATCGGCCTGCCCTTCCCCGGCAAGTCCGTGATCCGCTCCCTGGTGCTCGCCGATGTCCGGCTGGCCCGGGAGCCCGACTCGCCGCTCACCTTCAATGCCACCGGCGAGGCGTTCGCGCTGATCGCCTCGTTCGGCGGCGGCTCGTACCGCGTCATCGGCTGGAACCGCCGGCGCCAGGCCGACGATGACGCGCCCGCCGGCCTCGACGAGATCCGCGAGCTGACCCAGCTCGCCCTCGGCAGTGACTACGGCATGCATGACGCCCGCTGGGTCTCCCGCATCCACAGCGATGAGCGCCAGGTCCCCACCTACCGCGTCGGCCGCGTCTTCCTCGCCGGCGACGCCGCGCATGTGCACTCCCCCGCCGGCGGTCTGGGCATGAACACCGGACTGCAGGACGCCGCCAACCTCAGCTGGAAACTGGCCGCGGTGCTCCGGGGCCGGGCCGCTGACAGCCTGCTGGACAGCTATCAGACCGAGCGCCACCCGGTGGGCAAACAGGCGCTGCGCAACAGCGGCGCCCTCATCCGGCTCGCCCTGCTGAACACCGCCCCGGGGTACGCCCTCCGCGCCGTCGCCGTCCGGCTCGTCAACCATCTGCGGCCCGTGTCCCGCCGGGCGGTCCGCACCATCTCGGGCCTCGGCATCGCCTATCCGGCCGGGCCCGGCGCCCACCCCTTCGCGGGCCGCCGCGCCCCCGACTTCCGCCTGGCCGGCGGCGCCCGCCTCTATGAGCTGCTCCGCCAGGGCCGGTTCGTCCTCATCACCCCCGCCGGTGAGCCCGGCGTCCCGCAGGCTCCGGAGGGCGGCGCGGGCTCCCCCCACCGGACTCCGGCGAGCGGCCCGGACTCCCCTCGCCCCGCCGACGACCGCGTGGTGACCGCCGCCTGGCGCAGCGCCCGCCGCACGGCCCTTCTCGTACGGCCCGACGGCTATATCGCCTGGGCCACCGACGCCACCGCCCCCGCCGCCCGCGCCGCGGCGCTACGGGGCGCGCTCACCCACTGGACCGGCGGCGAGGACGGCAGCTCCATATCCACCGCCCTCACCCCGCCAGCACATGCCGCAGATACGCCCGCGGGTCATTGAGATAGCGCCGCCAGTGGTCGACGAGCCCCAGCTCCGCCCACTCGACGCGCCGCATCCCGTGCTCGCCGACCTCGACGATCTCGGCGCCGGGCAGCGCGGTCAGCAGCGGGGAATGGGTGGCGCAGATGATCTGGGCGCCGCCGCTCCCCAACTCGTCCATAAGGCCCACCAGTTCCAGACAGGAGGAGAAGGACAGTGCCGCCTCCGGCTCGTCCATCACATACAGACCGCGCTGCGCGAACCGTTCCCGGAAGGCCATCAGAAAGCCCTCCCCATGGCTCATGTCATCCGGGGACTGTGACAGCTTCAGCGCGCTCCGCTCCCGGTTCAGCGCCTCCATCGCGGTCTCGGCCCGAAGGAAGAACCCCCGTCGGCGGACCCGCGGCCCGCGCACCATCTTGCGCCCCTCCCGCGTCGGATCGAACCGCATCAGCCCACCGAGCAGCGACGCCTCCCGCGGACCGGCGTACTTATATCCGGCCGAGCCACCGTAGGGATCCAGCCCGAATCCCTCCGCCAGCGCCTCGGCCAGGGTCGACTTGCCCGAACCGTTCTCCCCCACGAGGAAGGTGACCGGCGCGCGGAAGGCCAGCCCCTCCTCGGCCAGCTGCCGCACACACGGCACCGTCCAGGGCCAGCCGTCCTCAGCCGTCCCCGTCCCCTGCGGCACATCCACGTAAGCCCGTTCGATCAGCATGCGCCCGAAGCTGCCACACCCCACTGACACTCACCCCGCCGACGACGTCCCCACCGACGGTCACCCCACGGACCGGCCACCACACCGACCGGTCAACCACACCGACTGGTCAACCACACCGACTGGTCAACCACACCGACCGATCACCCCAGCGACAACCACCCCGCTGACGGCCGGCCGCCCCGCCCGGCCCCACCCCCACGGGAGCCGGATCGCCGCTCCGTACGCTTCCCCCATGCTGATCGCCCGTTCCGCCGCGCTCTTCATCGTCGCCGCCCTCTTCGAGATCGGTGGCGCCTGGCTGGTCTGGCAGGGCGTCCGCGAGCACAAGGGCTGGGCCTGGATCGGCGCCGGAGTGCTCGCGCTCGGGGTGTACGGCTTTGTCGCCACGCTCCAGCCGGACGCCGCCTTCGGCCGGATCCTGGCTGCGTACGGCGGGGTCTTCGTCGCCGGTTCCCTGGCCTGGGGCATGGTCGCCGACGGCTACCGCCCCGACCGCTGGGACGTGATCGGCGCGCTGGTCTGCCTGGCCGGCATGGCGGTGATCATGTACGCGCCCAGGGGACGTTGACCCGCTGCATATCCTGACCGCGGACCGTTCACCCCCGGCTCCTGAGGAGCAGGGGGACCCATCGCCCGAGGAGAGTGCATGACCGCCGAGGCCCGTACCGCCGTCGTCACCGGAGCGAGCAGCGGCATCGGCGCCGCCACCGCGCGAGCGCTGGCCGCGGCCGGCTACCACGTGGTGCTCACCGCCCGCCGCAAGGACCGTATCGAGGCGCTCGCCGCCGAGCTGCCGAACGCCGAGGCCTATGCCCTCGATGTCACCGACCGCGCCGCCGTCGACGCCTTCGCGGCCGACCTGGGCCGCCGCGCCTCCGTCGACGTCCTGGTCAACAACGCCGGCGGCGCCCTCGGCGCGGAGCCGGTCGCCAGCGGTGACCCCGCCGACTGGCGGACCATGTACGAGGTCAATGTGCTGGGCGTGCTCCATATGACCCAGGCGCTGCTGCCCGCGCTCACCGCCTCCGGCGACGGCACCGTCGTCGTGCTGTCCTCCACCGCGGGTCTTGGCACGTACGAGGGCGGTGGCGGCTATGTCGCCGCCAAGCACGGCGCGCATGTCATCGCCGAAACCCTCCGGCTGGAGCTGTGCGGCGAGCCCGTGCGCGTCATCGAGGTCGCCCCGGGCATGGTCAAGACCGACGAGTTCGCCACCACCCGCTTCCGTGGCGACACCGCCAAGGCCGCCAAGGTCTACGAGGGCGTCGACCAGCCGCTCAGCGCGGAGGATGTCGCCGACACCGTCGCCTGGGCGATCACCCGCCCGTCCCACGTCAATATCGACCTCCTGGTGGTCCGCCCCCGCGCCCAGGCCTCCAACTCCAAGGTCCACCGAGCCGGTTGAGCGACCCGGCGGGGGCGCCCCCGTCATCTGCCCGGACCCCACCACCCTCGCCCCGGAAGGCCCCCGGCCCCGGTGCCCCCTCGGCCATTCGGCCGCACCCGGCTCGCGTACCGCGTCGGACCGGGGTGTCGTGGACACCGGATGCGTGCCGACGTACCGCGCACGGGCGGCATCGGACGCTCAGCCGTGGGAGGACGAGGCATGCTCATATCCGGGCCGATAGCCGGCCGCAGGCGTCGCGCCGCGGCCGTCACCGCAGTGCTGACCTGTTCGACGGTGCTGACCGGGCCGGACTTCGCCGCGGCCGGCGGCCCGCCGTCACCTTCGGCGGCCGCCCCGCGGCTGGAGTGGCGCCCCTGCGTCCGGGGCAGCGCCTTCGACTGCGCGAGCGCGCGAGTGCCGCTGGACTACCGCAACCCCGGCGGCCGCACCATCGAGCTCGCCGTGATCAAGCGGCCGGCGACCGACCCCCGGCGGCGCCTCGGCACCCTCTTCTTCAACCCCGGCGGCCCCGGCGGCCCCGGGACCGTACAGATGCCGCAGACCTACCCGCTCTTCCCGCGCGAGCTCCGTGAACGGTTCGACATCGTCAGCTGGGACCCCCGCGGCATCGGCAGCAGCACCGCGGTGAACTGCTTCGCGACTCCCCGGGAAGCCACCACGTGGATCGTGAGCAAACCGATCGGCTTCCCGGTGGGCGCACGGGAACGGGCAGCCTGGACCGCCGCGTACCGGGACCTGGGCCGGCGCTGTGAGCAGCGGGACCCCCAGCTCCTGCGCCATGTGTCGACCGCCGACACCGCCCGCGACCTCGACCGGCTCCGCCAGGCGGTGGGCGACCCCCAGCTCAGCTACCTGGGGATCTCCTACGGCACGTTCCTCGGCGCCACCTACGCCAACCTCTTCCCCGGCAGGGTCCGCGCCATGGCCCTGGACAGCACCATCAACCCGCAGGCCTGGACGAACCACGCCTCGGACCGGTCCCCCCGGCTCCCGACGTTCCTGCGCATGGGCACGGACCTCGGCGCGGCCGCGACCCTGGACCAGTTCCTCGCCCGGTGCGGCGCCACCACCACCGCCCGCTGCGCCTTCTCCGCCGGCAGCCCGAAAGCGACCCGGGACAAGTTCGACCGGCTGATGCGGCGGCTCCGCGAGCACCCCGTGGGCACGTGGAGCTACGGCCGTACGGTCGGTGACACGGTGAACAGCCTCTACAACGTCCACCCCGGATGGGCGCTCCTGGCCGGCCGGCTACAGACCCTCTGGCAGGGCCGGACCCCGGCACCGTCCCCGCTCCCGGCCGCGCCTCCGATCCCGTACCCGCATCCGTATCTGGGCGACGAACAGGCCGCCGCGGTCTTCTGCAGCGACAGCCCCAATCCGCGTGACCCCGGGGCCTACCACGCACTGGAGGAGTTCAGCGCCCGGCGGGCGGGCGACGCCGGACGCTTCTGGACCTGGGCCGGCGAGCCGTGCGCCACCTGGCCGGCGCTCGCAGCCAACCCCTACCGCGGCCCGTGGAACAAGCCGACGGCACACCCCATCCTGGTGATCGGCACCACCTACGACCCCGCCACCCCCTTCTCCGGCGCCCAGGCCATGGCCGAAGAACTGGCCCACGCCCGCCTGCTCACCCACCACGGATACGGCCACACCGCCCTGACCAACCCCAGCACCTGCGTCAACGCCTACGAGAGCCGCTACTTCATCACCGGCACCCTCCCCCCACCCGGAACGGCCTGCCCACAGGACACCCCGCCCTTCGCCGCCCCCGTCCCCCGTGGCGGCATCGCCACCGGCGGCGGAGCAATGGCGAACCGGCGCTCCTGAACCAGCGCTCCAGAACGCCGGTTCAGAACCGGCGCCCACCCTGCGGCCGGGATGATCCCGGGTGGCGACGAGAAGCCACCCGCAAGCGACGACCGCCCCCCCCCCCCCGCGGTCAGTCAGACTCGCTCGCTCGCTTGCTTCCTTGCGTGCTTACTTGCTCGCTTGCTTGCTCGCTAGCTCGCTAGCTCGCTAGCTGAGATCTCCCTCACCCTCTCCAGCCGTACCGCCATCGGCACACTCCCTCCCCAACCGGCAAATGAATTGACGCTCTGTCAGTTTCCTTGGCTCGCTTACGATGATCGATCGCGGTCATGTCGCCGGCCTTCGGAGAGGAAGTGCCCCATGCCAACAATCAGCGTCATTACGCCCGTTCACAACGGCGGCCATCATTACCTTGACGAGGCTTACCAATCCCTGCGAGAGCAGAAGCTGCCAGGCGACTGGGAATGGCAATGGTGCATCCAAGAGGACGGCTACACCGGAATCACCGCCGATATCCTTCCCGAGGATCCCAGGATCTCGATCGAATCCGGACTACCCGCCCGCGCCGCGGTGGCGCGCATGCACGGCCTCACGCGCGCGACGGGCGAATTGATCCGGAATCTGGACGCCGACGACGTATTGCTGCCGGGCGCCCTCGAACGCGACATAGAGACCTTGGAGCGCGTTCCGTGGTGCGTCTCCGCCTGCCTTGACCTCCACCAGGACGGCAGCACCTCACCGGGACCGTACGACCCTCTGGGCGGCCCGGTCGAGCCCGGCAGGTTCTTCGACGAGGTGCTGAAAAACCGCCTGTCCGTGCAGACGACGACGTTCGCCGCGCACCGCCCACTGGTGCTCGCACTCGGCGGCTGGCACGCACTGACCGGAGCCGAAGGCATATCCCTGCTACTCGCCGCGGAGGTTGTCGCCCCCGGCGAGTTCATCGCAGAGCCAAGCACGCTTTACCGCAAACACCCCGACCAGACCACCGCGACCGACCACTACTGGAACCCGGCAGAAGCAGCCACCCGAATAGAAGCAGGCATACAGCGCGCCAAGGCATTGCGACAGTCCGGTTGGACTTGGACGTGAGATCCGCCCTCCTGCACTCACAAAACAGCGCACCACACCTGAGACACACCGACCGGATCTGACCGCCCGCGGGACCACCATCCGCGGCAGCACCCTCCCGGCCAATTCAGGACGAAATCAAATTACTTGACCACCCCGAGAGCGACGACGCCGCCTCCACAGCCACCCTCCTCAATCGGCTACCGAGCGCCCCGTTGATATCGCTGCCCGATTCCGGACCCGGTGTCACACCGACATTGCGCACATCCAGCACATCGACAGGGCCTACCCCTCCGTGCACCAGGCGCCGCACTCCTGCTGGGTGCCGGGGAGGAGTTCTACGCGGAGGTCGCCGCCGTCCTGGATGACGTAGGTGGGGCCCGTTCGGTAGGTCCAGCCGAGGGGGAGGAGGTAGTAGCGGCCGTTGCGTTCGATGAGGCGGCGGAGGCCGGTGTAGCGATACCGGTAATGGGCCTTGGCGCCCAGGTCCTTCACCTCTAGGCCGGGCCCGGCCAGACTGAGGCGGTCGGTGCTCAGGAGGACGACGGCGGGGTGGCGTACCAGGTTGACGGCGGCCCGCCGGGCCTCCCGCTCGCCCAGTGCGCCGGTGGCCAGGCTGAGCCCCCACATCACCAGCAGACCGGCCGTGAAGACCGGTACCGCCCGGCTCCACGTTCTGGACGGCGCTGCGGCGGACGGGATTGCGGCGCCCCCGTCAGTGGTCCGGCTCCGGCTTCGGGCCCATGAGCTCTGGCCGAGGGCTATGCCAAACCCCAGCAGGAGTGGGGCCGTCCATCGGAAAGCACCGAGCCAGGGCCAGAGGAGCAGGAGGGCAAGACCGGATCCGACAATGTAGAGGTGTGCCCGAGCGACGGCTCGCAGGGCGCTCTCCAGTGTGCGTATGAGGCGTTCCCGGCCATCCTCGTCGGTGTCCGATTGTGTGGTGGGGGCGGAGGCCGTCGCCAGGTGACGGGCTATCAGAACAGCAAGGACGCAGACGATCGCCGTCGGGGCGGTGACGACATTCAGGCTCTGCATCGCCATCTCCGCGAAGCCGAGTCCGAGGTTGAAGGCGTCCAGGCGGAAGTAGCTGTAGAAGGCCGTCATATAGACCGCACCCAGGAAGTACATGATGGCCACGAGGAAGGATGCCTGGGCGACGACGATGCCGAGCAATCCGGCCGCCGTACGCTCCCCGTCGGCTGGTGGGGAAGACGTTGCGGGTGGCGCGGAGGGCGGCGGCACCGGATGGGCGCTCATGTGCCGGACGGAGACGGGCAGGTCTCACTCGGCGAAGGGGTGTCCTCCGAAGGGCTGTCCTCCGAGGGGGTGTCCTCCGGGGATGCCGAGCCTGTTGCTTCGGACGACGCGGACGGGGAGGGCGAGCCATCGGTGGGCGGGCAGGTTTCGTCGCCCGGTCCGCCGTCTTCGCCCGCGCTGACCCCGCCATCCGCGGTGCCACCGTCGCTGCCACCGCCCGGATCCACCCCGCCGCCCGCCGGCGGTCTGCCATGCCCCTTGGGCGGTGCCTTGACCGGCGGCACCGGGTCCCCGCCGTAACTGGGTCCGCCATGGCCGGTGTCGCCGTCGGTGGGGTGATCCCCCTGCGCACCACCCGCGGACGGACCTTCGCCCGAGACACCTCCCAGCGCCCCGCTCCCGGCCGTCTCACCCGCCGTTGGGGAGGCGCCGGAGGATCTCGTCGGCCGTACGGATCCGGATCTCCCGGAACCGGAACCTCCCTGTGCGCAACCTGACGCGACGACAAGCGCTGCGGCGGCGGCGACGATGCGTAAGAGATATCTGTTCGCGTATGTCTCTCGGTATCCCATGCGCGGTCAGCTCCCCCTCCCCTACTGGGTGCGTAGAGAACAACGCCCGCCGCCCGGTTCCGGTTCCGGTGGATCAGGTGAAGACCCGGAACTCAACCCTTCACGCAGATGACCTGCTTGAGATGGGCGACGACCTGGACCAAGTCCCGCTGCTGCTCGATGACCTTCTCGATCGGCTTGTAGGCGCCCGGGATCTCGTCCACCACACCGGAGTCCTTACGGCACTCCACGCCCCGGGTCTGCTCCTCCAGGTCCTGTGTGGAGAACCGCTTCTTCGCGGCGTTACGGCTCATCCGGCGGCCGGCGCCGTGTGAGGCGGAGTTGAAGGACGCGGCGTTGCCCAGGCCCTTGACGATGTAGGAGCCGGTGCCCATCGAGCCCGGAATGATTCCGTATTCGCCGCTGCCCGCCCGGATCGCGCCCTTACGGGTCACCAGCAGGTCCATGCCGTCGTACTGCTCCTCCGCCACATAGTTGTGGTGGCAGGAGATCACCTCGTCGAAGGTCACCTTGGCCTTCTTGAACTCCTTGCGGACGACGTCCTGGAAGAGGCCCATCATCACGGCCCGGTTGTGCCGGGCGTACTCCTGCGCCCAGAACAGGTCGTTGCGGTACGCCGCCATCTGCGGGGTGTCCGCGATGAAGACGGCGAGGTCACGGTCGACCAGGCCCTGGTTGTGGGGCAGTTTCTGGGCCTGGCCCATGTGGAATTCGGCCAGTTCCTTGCCGATGTTGCGGGAGCCGGAGTGCAGCATCAGCCACACCACACCGTCGTCATCGAGGCAGAACTCAATGAAGTGGTTGCCCGAGCCGAGCGACCCCATCTGCTTCGTGGCCCGCTCCTGACGGAACTTGACCGCTTCGGCGACCCCGTCGAACCGCGCCCAGAAGTCGTCCCACCGGGCCGTCGGGAAGCCGTGGATCCGCCCCGGGTCCACCGGGTCGCCATGCATCCCGCGGCCCACCGGAATCGCCTGCTCGATCTTCGAGCGCAGCCGGGAGAGGTCCCCGGGCAGGTCATTGGCGGTGAGCGAGGTCCGCACCGCGCTCATCCCGCAGCCGATGTCGACCCCGACCGCCGCCGGGCAGACCGCGCCGCGCATGGCGATCACCGAGCCGACCGTGGCGCCCTTGCCGTAGTGGACATCCGGCATCACGGCCAGACCCTTGATCCACGGCAGCGTGGCGACATTCCGCAGCTGCTGCATCGCGACGTCCTCGACCGTGGCCGGGTCCGTCCACATCCGGATCGGCACCTGGGCACCGGGCACCTCGACGTACGACATAACTCCCTCATTCCCCCGAATTTATGAAAAACGCAAAAGCCGGACAAGTTACCGGATCCTGGACGGCGGACCGGCGGCTGCGGCAAAACGTGCGGTAGACATTGTGTCCATCGGCCGCTGACCGGCGGCAACCGCATTTCGTAGGGGAAGGAGCCGCGAACGATGCCACGCAAGCCGTTCGTACCCGGTGCCGCACTGGTGGTGGCCGCGGCGCTGACCGCCGGCCTCGCCGCCTGCACCGGCGGTTCCGGCTCCGACGGCGACGAGGGCGACGCCAAGAGCGGCGGCACCTCCACGTCGAGCCAGGCCGCCGAACCGGGCCGCTATCAGACCCTCCCCGAGGCCTGCGGGCTGCCCGGCCGCGCCACCGTCCGCGGCATGCTCCCCGGCGACGGCCAGCACCTGTCGGACACCGAAGCCAAGAAGATCTACGGCGGCCAGCCCGACCTCACCTATGACACCGACCGCCGCGTCGGCTGCCACTGGACCCGCGAGTCCACCGCGGGCACCCGCCATCTGAGCCTCGACATCCAGCGCGTGGTGTCGTACGACGCCGCCGTCAGCGATGACGACAAGGCGCAGGGGATCTACGACAGGAAGGAGCAGGCCGCAGAGATCCCGCCCGGCGGCGGCTCCTCCTCTCCCGCCACCCCGAGCCCGTCCTCCACTACGGGCACGGGCAAGGGCGCGGAGACGGGCGGTGCGGGCAAGGGCACCGGGACCACCACGAACAGCTCGACGGAAGAGAAGGGCGCAACGGGCGAGAAGGGCGCACAGGGGAAGGCGCCCTCCGGGAGCCCCTCGGCGTCCTCCGACCCCAGCGCGGACGTCAGCGCGGAGCCGAGCGCGGACATCAGCGACTCCACCGCTCCGCGCGTCCTGGACGACCTCGGGGACGCGGCCTTCCTCAATGACAAATTGGTCACAGCGGACTCCGGTGTGCACCGCGATGTCACTGTGGTCTTTCGCACGTCGAACGTCATCGTGACGCTCACCTACGACCAGTGGTCCACGGACAAGACGATGTTGCCGGACAGCCAGGAACTGCAGGACAAGGCCCGTTCCATGGCCGGCGAGCTGTCCGAGAGGCTTAGCGAATAGTCCGGATAGCGCGCATTGGCCGAATAGGTAAGTACGGGGAAAATTGCCCGTTTTGAGCGTTTCGCTCATCCACCGGAATCGGTCACCGCCCCGCCGCGCCGCGTACCGTGCCCCCAGGGCCTGTCCCCGGACCGGACCGGCCCAGCCCGTACGCGAGGAAAGGCGGGCCACCGCCACGGTCGCGCACCACGCCGGCCCGACGACGACGAACAGCGAAGGAACCATGCACCGTTCAGCCAAGCGACTCGCCAGCCTTCTCACCTGCGCAGCAGTACCGGTGCTGCTCGTCGCCGGCTGCTCCGGCTCGGACAGCGACAGCTCCGGTGACGCCTCCGCCTCCGCCGCCTCCAGCAGCAAGGCCAAGCCCAAGCCGAGCGTCGCGCCGGCGAAGTTCAAGAAGCTGCCGAACCCGTGCCAGGCGTTCTCCAAGGACACCGTCAAGAAGATGCTGCCCAAGGCGAAGGACGACGCCGGGGAGCGCGGCACCTCCACGGACAACACCGCGCACGGCACCTGCTCCTGGAGCAGCTCCGACGAGAACGGCGTCGACGGCACCCAGTTCCGCTGGCTGGACATCGGCTACCAGCGCTACGACTCCGACCCGGGCGTCGGCTCCGGCGAGAAGCGCGCCACGGACTTCTACGGCAAGCAGGTCATCGAGGCCAAGGACACCAAGAACGCCAAGAAGCTGACGTCGGTGAAGACCCCCGACACCGGCGACGAGGCGACCGCGATCACCTACGACGTGAAGAAGGAGGACAACGACTTCAAGAACACGACGGTCGTCGCCCGCACTTCCAACATCGTCGTCACGATCAACTACAACGGTGCCGGCCTGGCGGGCGCGGACACCCCCAAGGGCGACGACCTGCTCAAGAAGGCCCAGGCCGCCGCCAAGGAAGCGGTCAGCGCCGCCACCAAGGCCAACGGCTGACCCGAGCCACCCTCCCCGTGCCCCCGGCCCCGGCCGGGGGCACCTCCCGTCCGGAGCCGGGAACGGGTGTGCCACGCTGGGCGCGCCATTTCGCCGAGCCGGGGAGGGACCGCGGGTGTCCGCGACGCAGACGGCGCAGTTGACTCGTACCCACCGCATCCTGATCGGCGTGGTGATCGCCGGAGCGGCGCTGATCGCGGCCATCGGATTCACCGGCTCCTACACCGCGGTACGCGAACTGGCGGAGAAGAAGGGCTTCGGCGCCTTCTCGGCCGTCTTCCCGATCGGTATCGACGCCGGGATCGTGGTGCTGCTGGCCCTGGACCTGCTGCTCACCTGGATCCGTATCCCGTTCCCGCTGCTGCGCCAGACCGCCTGGCTGCTGACGGCGGCCACCATCGCCTTCAACGGCGCGGCGGCCTGGCCGGACGCGCTGGGCGTCGGGATGCACGCGGTCATCCCGCTGCTGTTCGTGGTGGCCGTGGAGGCCGCCCGGCACGCGATCGGCCGGATCGCCGACATCACGGCCGACAAGCACATGGAGGGCGTCCGGCTCACCCGCTGGCTGCTCGCCTTCCCGTCCACCTTCCGGCTGTGGCGCCGGATGAAGCTGTGGGAACTGCGCTCGTACGACCAGGTCATCCAGCTGGAACAGGACCGCCTCGTCTACCAGGCGCGGCTGCGGGCCCGCTACGGGCGGGCCTGGCGCCGCCGGGCGCCCGTCGACGCGCTGATGCCGCTGCGGCTGGCGCGCTACGGGGTGCCGCTGGCACGGACCGGGGCGGCCGGACTCGCGGCTGCGGGGATCGAGCTGCCGGCCGCCACGGACCCGGCGGCCGGGCCGGTCGCGCCCGCCCCACCGCGCACGGCCGACGCGCCGCCCGGCATCGCGGCTCCCGTACGGGAGGACGCCTACGGGTCCACCGAGCCCGTAGGTGACGTCCCCGCCGAGCCCGTAGGTGGCTCCCCCGCCGAGCCCGTACGCGCTGCGTCCCCCGCACCCCCGTACGAAACACCGCCCACCGGCCCCGAGCCCCACCCCGCGGCCGCGCCCGCCCCGGAGCCCGCGCCCGACCCGGCCCCCGCTCCCCAGCTGACCGTCCCGGTCGGCCCCGGGCGCAGTCGTCCGCTGGGCAACGCCGGTGAACCCCTCCCGGTCCCCGACCAGCGCGCCCCCGCTCCGGAACCCGAGTCGTACCCCGAGCCTGACCCTGAACCGGAGCCCGAGCCCCAACTCCCCCCGGCCCCTGAGCAGTTGCCCCCCGTCTCCGCGCTCCCCGACGACGTCCCGCGGGACGAGGCGTACTACACCGCGTACCGCATGTACGTGGCGGAGAAGAACGACTTCCCCGACTCCCGCCAATTCGGCCGCTATCTGCTGAACTCCTACGGGGTCACCGGCCGGGACGGCGGGCCGCTGAGCGACGGCTATTTGCGCGGGTTCGTCCGCGAGTTCCAGCATCGTTTCCGCAGCGAGATGGGGAACGAGTACATCCCGTAGGGGCAGCCCTTATGCCGCCCCCGAACGCTCCCGCTGCCGCTTGCGCTTCCTGGCCGCGTCGCCCCATACGGCCAGCGCCGCACCGGCCGCGAAGAGGCCGACGTAGGCGGGGGACGGCAGATCGAACCAGCGGGGCAGCAGCCCCCAGACGCCGTCGAAGAAGACCTGGCCGATGAATGCCATCGCGCTCTGGATCATGATGATGAAGCCGAGTAAACCTCTCATGGCTCCAGCGTGCAGCGTCCGGCCCCGGGGATCCTCGTCCCCGGGGCCGAACCCTTCTCATCCCTCGGGCGGAGAGGCCCCCGGGGTGTCTACGACTCCACGGCAGCGCCGCCCCGACGGTCCGTCACCCGCCCAGCGGCTCGCGGCCCGCCATCCCTGCCGGGGCCCGCCATCCCTGCCGGGGCCCGCCAACCCCTGCCGGGGCCGGTCAGCCCCGGCAGGGACCGGTCACTCCCCGAGCAGCTTCCGCACCCGGTCGGCGCCGACAGCCAGCAGCAGCGTGGGCAGCCGCGGCCCCGTGTCCCGGCCCACCAGCAGGTTGTACAGCAGGGCGAAGAACGCGCGCTGGGCGGTCTTCAGCTCCGGAGTCGGCTTGGCGTCCGGCTCCAGACCCGCCTGCACCTTCGGCACGCCGTAGACCAGGGTGGTCAGACCGTCCAGCGACCAGTGCTCGTCGAGGCCGTCGAGCAGCAGCCGCAGCGAGCCGCGCGCCTGCTCGTCGAGGGTGCCGAGCAGCTCCGCGTCGGGCTCGTCGCGGACGATGGTGCGCTGCTCGGCCGGGACCTGGGTGCTGATCCAGTACTCGGCCTTGGCGAGCCGCGGCCGGGTCTCGTCCAGGGACGTGACGGGGTTGTCCGGGTCCAGTTCGCCGAGGATCCGGAGCGTCTGCTCGTCATGGCCGGCCGTGATGTCCGCGACCGAGGCGAGGGTGCGGTACGGCAGCGGGCGCGGCGTACGGGGCAGCTCGCCGGCGGCGGTGCGGGCCGCGCGGGAGTACGCGGCGGCGTCGGCCGGGAGCACACTGCCGTCCGCGACCTTGGCCTCCAGCTTGTCCCACTCGTCGTAGAGCCGCTGGATCTCCTGGTCGAAGGCGATCTTGAAGGACTGGTTGGGCCGGCGGCGCGCGTACAGCCAGCGCAGCAGCGGCGCCTCCATGATCTTCAGCGCGTCGCCCGGGGTCGGCACCCCGCCGCGCGACGAGGACATCTTGGCCATCCCGCTGATGCCCACGAACGCGTACATCGGGCCGATCGGCTGGTCGCCGCCGAAGATCTTGCGGACGATCTGGCCGCCGACGACGAACGACGAACCGGGCGAGGAGTGGTCGACACCGGACGGCTCGAAGATCACACCCTCGTAGGCCCACCGCATCGGCCAGTCGACCTTCCAGACCAGCTTGCCGCGGTTGAACTCGCTCAGCCGGACCGTCTCGCCGAAGCCGCACTCCGAGCAGGTGTAGACCAGCTCGGTGGTCTCGTCGTCGTACGAGGTGACCGTGGTGAGGTCCTTCGCGCACTGCCCGCAGTAGGGCTTGTACGGGAAGTAGCCCGCCGAGCCGCCGCTGCCGTCGTCCTCCCCGGCCGCACCGGAGCCCTCGGCGGCCTCCAGCTCGGCCTCGTCGACCGGCTTCTGCGACTTCTTCGCCGGGGCCTTCTTCGTGCGGTACTGGGCGAGGATCGCGTCGATGTCCGCACGGTGCTTCATCGCGTGCAGAATCTGCTCGCGGTAGACACCGGAGGTGTACTGCTCGGTCTGGCTGATGCCGTCGTACTCGACGCCCAGCTCGGCGAGCGCGTCGCTCATCGCGGCCTTGAAGTGCTCGGCCCAGTTCGGGTACGGCGAGCCGGCCGGGGCAGGTACGGAGGTCAGCGGCTTGCCGATGTGCTCGGCCCAGGACTCGTCGACGCCCGCGACACCGGCCGGGACCTTGCGGTAGCGGTCGTAGTCGTCCCACGAGATGAGGTGGCGGACCTCGTAGCCGCGGCGGCGGATCTCGTCGGCGACCAGGTGCGGGGTCATGACCTCGCGGAGGTTGCCGAGGTGGATCGGGCCGGACGGACTCAGGCCCGAGGCGCAGACGACTGGTTTGCCCGGGGCGCGGCGCTCCGCCTCGGCAATGACCTCGTCCGCGAACCTGGAGACCCAGTCGGTCTCGGTGCTCTGCTGAGCCACGATCGGCCCTTCCTCTTCCTGATGATCCTCATTGCGCCGTCTTGCGCGTTCGACGCACAAAAGCCTGACGGTGCCCATTCTCCCAGACGGAAAATCAGTGGTAGTGCCGTGGGATACTCCTTGGCAAACCCTTTCCGCTCCCACGGCACCTCCCTTCTGGAAGAGAGCTCATCTCCATGGCCTCGGTCACTTCCCTCGCAGCTTCGGTCCACCAGCGCGTCGCGGACGCCCTCTCGGCAGCCCTGCCGGAGGCCGGCGCCGCCGACCCGCTGCTGCGCCGAAGCGACCGGGCCGACTTCCAGGCCAACGGCATGCTGGCGCTGGCCAAGAAGCTCAAGGGCAATCCGCGGGAGCTGGCGTCCCAGGTCGTCGCGGAGATCGGCGAGAACGGCCTGCTCCAGGAGATCGAGGTCTCCGGCCCCGGCTTCCTCAACATCACCATCGCCGACCGGGCGATCACCGAGACGCTGGCCGCGCGCGCCGCCGACGACCGGCTCGGCGTCCCGCTGAAGGAGAAGCCGGGCGTCACGGTCATCGACTACGCCCAGCCGAACGTCGCCAAGGAGATGCACGTCGGGCACCTGCGCTCGGCGGTCATCGGCGACGCCCTGCGCCACATCCTGGACTTCACCGGTGAGCGGACGATCGGCCGGCACCACATCGGCGACTGGGGCACCCAGTTCGGCATGCTCATCCAGTACCTGATCGAGAACCCCGGCGAGCTGGCCCCGGCGGCGGACGTCGACGGCGAGCAGGCGATGAGCAACCTCAACCGCGTCTACAAGGCCTCGCGCGCCGTCTTCGACTCCGACGAGCAGTTCAAGGAGCGGGCCAGGAAGCGGGTCGTGGCGCTCCAGTCCGGCGACGCGGAGACCCTTGACCTGTGGCAGCGGTTCGTGGACGAGTCGAAGGTCTACTTCTACTCGGTCTTCGAGAAGCTCGACATGGAGATCCGCGACGACGAGATCGTCGGCGAGTCCGCGTACAACGCCATGATGGCCGAGACGGCGCGGCTGCTGGAGGAGTCGGGCGTCGCCGTCCGCTCCGAGGGCGCGCTGGTGGTCTTCTTCGACGAGATCCGCGGCAAGGACGACCAGCCGGTGCCGCTGATCGTGCAGAAGGCGGACGGCGGCTTCGGCTACGCCGCCTCCGACCTCTCCGCGATCCGCAACCGCGTCTTCGACCTGAAGGCGACGACGCTGCTGTACGTCGTCGACGTCCGCCAGTCGCTGCACTTCCGGATGGTCTTCGAGACGGCCCGCCGGGCGGGCTGGCTGAGCGACGACATCACCGCGCACAACATGGGCTACGGCACGGTCCTCGGCGCGGACGGCAAGCCGTTCAAGACCCGTGCGGGCGAGACCGTACGCCTGGAAGACCTGCTCGACGAGGCGGCCGAGCGGGCGACCACGGTGGTGCGCGAGAAGGGCGCGGCGATCGGCCTGACCGAGCAGGAGATCACCGAGAACGGCGCACAGGTCGGCATCGGCGCGGTGAAGTACGCGGACCTGTCGACGTCGCCGAGCCGGGACTACAAGTTCGACCTGGACCAGATGGTCTCGCTGAACGGCGACACCTCGGTGTACCTCCAGTACGCCTACGCCCGGATCCGGTCGATCTTCCGCAAGGCCGGTGACGCGGCCCCCGCCGCGCACCCGGAGCTGCCGCTGGCCCCGGCCGAGCGGGCGCTGGGCCTGCACCTGGACCAGTTCGGCGAGACCGTCGCCGAGGCCGCCGCCTCGTACGAGCCGCACAAGGTCGCCGCGTACCTCTACAGCCTGGCCTCGCTGTTCACGACCTTCTACGACCAGTGCCCGGTCCTGAAGGCCGAGGGCGGCGCCGACCAGATCGCCAACCGGCTGTTCCTGTGCGAGCTGACCGCCCGCACGCTGCACCAGGGGATGGCCCTGCTCGGCATCCGGACGCCCGAGCGCCTCTGACCGGCGCGCACCGCCGGCCACGGGCGGCCCTCAGGGCCAGCGCTTGCGGACCTCGTCCTTGGTCTTCTCGCTCACATCCAGCCCCTGGCCGGCGGTCTTCTCCGCCTTGCCCTCGGCCTGCAGCTTGCGGTTGTGCGTCGCCTTGCCGACGACTTCCTTCATGGCGCCGATGACCTGGGCGCCCTTGGCCTGCATCTTGCGCTTGGCAGTCATGATGACCCGCTCCTCGGTCGGAGAGCCTCTTCCGACACCGGGTCCGTGCCCGGCGTACGGCGGACAAAACGTCCCCGCACGACAAAGCTCCCGCCCCCGGATTCCGGGGACGGGAGCAGCAGCGGTATACGGGCGCCGGGCGTCTCACAGCCCCCGCGCCACCTCCGTGGCCCAGTACGTCAGGATCATGTTCGCCCCGGCCCGCTTGATGCCGGTCAGCATCTCCAGGATCGCCTTGTCCCGGTCGATCCAGCCCTTCTCGGCGGCCGCCTCGACCATCGCGTACTCACCGGAGATCTGATACGCGGCGACCGGCACCTCCACCGAGTCCGCGAGCTTCGCGAGCACATCGAGATACGGCAGCGCCGGCTTGACCATGACCATGTCGGCGCCCTCCTCCAGGTCGAGCGCCAGCTCACGCAGCGACTCCCGGAGGTTGCCCGGGTCCTGCTGGTAGGTCTTGCGGTCACCCTTGAGCGACGAGCCGATCGCCTCACGGAACGGCCCGTAGAAGGCGGAGGAGTACTTCGCGGTGTAGGCGAGGATCGACACGTCCTCGTGCCCGGTCTGGTCGAGCGCGTCCCGGACGACGCCGATCTGCCCGTCCATCATCCCGCTGGGGCCCACGACATGGACGCCCGCGTCGGCCTGGACCTGCGCCATCTCGGCGTAGCGCTCCAGCGTCGCGTCATTGTCGACCCGGCCGTCGGCGTCCAGGACACCGCAGTGCCCGTGGTCGGTGTACTCGTCCAGGCACAGATCCGACATGATCACGAGGTCATCGCCGACCTCGGCCCGCACGTCCCGGATGGCGCACTGCAGAATGCCGTCCGGATCCGTGCCTGCCGTACCGCGGGCATCCTTCTTGTCGTCCTCGGGCACCCCGAACAGCATGATCCCGGCGACCCCGGCCTCCACCGCCTCGACCGCGGCCTTACGCAGCGTGTCGCGGGTGTGCTGGACGACGCCCGGCATCGCGGAGATCGGCACCGGCTCGGCGACCCCCTCCCGTACGAACGCGGGAAGGATCAGGTCGGCGGGGTGCAGCCGGTGTTCGGCGACCATCCGCCGCATGGCGGGGGTGGTACGCAGCCGCCGGGGCCGCGCACCGGGAAAGCTTCCGTACTTCGTCATACCGACCACGCTACGCCCGCTTTGCGCCTGCCTTTGCCGACGGCCCGTCGGAAGGGCCGGGTCCGGCGGCAGCCCGCCCGGCGAGCCCGCTCGGACCACTCAGGCCGCGACAGCGGGACCTCGTGACTCCGGCTCGCCCCGGCAGTCCCGGCAGAGCCCCGGTTCCCGGCCCCGGAAGGCCCGTTCGCAGCCGTCGCAGGTCTGGAAGGGGGCGGGCCGGGGTGGACGGCGGGCCTTCCGCCGGACCTGCGGAACCCGGCGGGGCTGCTCGCCCACGGAGGCGGAGGCGGAGGCGGCGGGGCGGCCTCCCCCTGACGCGCCCCCGCCTCCGGGCCCGCCCCCGTGACAGCCGGAGCGCTGTGCGCGTACGTACGAGTGATCACACGGCCCTCGGCCGTCCGCTCCCGCACCCGCTCGACATAGCCGTGCGCCTCCAACTCCCGCAGGGCGAAGGCGATCCGGTCCCGCCCCTCGGGGAAGCGGGCCGCGAGCGTACGGATGTCGACCGGTGCGCCCTCGGGCAGCGACAGGATGTGGGTGCCCACACCGATCGCGGTCAGGGACAGGTCGCGGTGCTGGGCGAGGTGATTGCCGATGATCGTGTACCGGTCCGGCTGGTACTGCCGGATATGTGTCACCCCACTGTGGGTGGCACTTCGCGGAACTCGGGAATGGGAGGGCGCGGCGGCGCTAAGGTTCTGTTCAGCCATCGGGAAGGTTGTGCTTCCTTGCGTGGTCAGGCCCTCGCACCGGGATTGCCGTCCCGGCGGGGGCCGTCGCATGTCTGCGGTTGTCAGGCCCGAGACTGCCCGCCCAAGTCGGCCGCGCGCCAGCCGAGTTGAGGCGATTCACCCCCACGGGTGACGTACGCGGGGTTTGGTGGGTTTGGAAGGTTCTCTCCCCGGGTTCTTTGTTCTTGACCGCCCGCCACGCCGACGGCCGGGCCACCGGGTCCCGGGTTTCCGGGCGCCGGTCCGGAGTTCAACGCCCGGCGCCGGGAGCGACCTGTGCGTCCAGCGCGGCACGGAGCCAGTCGTCCATGGCACCGATGGTCGGCTGCCGGGAAGCGGAGGGAAGTTCGCCGACGAGTTGCCAGTAGCGGTCGATGAGGGGATGCGCGAGCCGGCCCAGCTGGACGCTGAGTTGGCGGCGGAAGGCGGGGGTGTCCCGCGTATCGCGCAAGCCGGCGTGGGCGGTGACGAAGCAGTCGAGGGCTTCGCCCGCGTGCGGGGGCCGTCGGTCTCGTACGTCCGCCGAGGCGAGCGCACACGCCTCGACAAGCCCCTCGTAGAGGACGGCCGGGCGGCATGCCTCGTCGGAGGTTCGGGAGGCCAGGCGGCGGATGTTGATGTCGACGACGCGGCGGTCGGTGGCGACGGCGTGGAGCCGGGCGAAGATCAGCACCTGGGACGGGGTCGGGTCGGCGGGGAGCTGCGGCACCGCCGCTTCGAGCAGTGTGGAGAGCAGGCGGGCCGGGAGCCGCGCGGGGAGTACGTGACGCCAGAAGCGGGCCAGGGCGTCCGTGCTGGGCGGGATGTTCACCGCACCGATCAGGCGCAGGCGGTCGGCGCGTTCCTCGGGGGTGCAGTCGCGGAGGAGGTGCAGGGCGGCCTCCCGCCAGCGCAGGGAGGACAGCTGCGTGCCGAGTTCGCGGAGCTGCCCCGCGACGGCGCCCTCCAGGGCGTCCGCCGCGCCCGGCGCGTCCTCCTGGGCGACGATCCGGTCGACCTGCGGCAGTGGCAGGTCGAGGGTGCGCAGCGAACGGATCAGGCGGAGTCGGTCCAGGGCCTCGGGGCCGTACCGGCGGTGGCCCCCGGCGCTGCGGGTGGCCTCGGGCAGCAGGCCGCGGTCCGAGTAGAAGCGGACGGTCTTGACGGTGACGCCTGCCTGCTCGGCGAGTTCGCCGATGCTCCACATGCCGTCAGGGGACGCGGACACGGTCATGCCTTGAACCTCCCTCAGGGGGAGTTCCTACCGTAACGGCGTGCGCGGCCGGGTCAACGGGGGTCCGGCCGCGCGGCCGAGCTGTGCGAGGAGGCGTTGATGACGGCGTATGTGCTGGTGGCGGGCGGTCATATGGGCGGCTGGCTGTGGCAGGACGTGGTGGAGCGGCTACGGGAGCGGGGAGCCGAGGCCCACGCGGCCACGCTCACGGGCATGGGCGACCGCCGCCATCTGGCGGGCCCGGAAACGGACTTGGAGACACATATCGAGGATCTGGTGCAGCTCATCGATCATGTGGATGCGCCGGAGGTGGTGCTCGTCGCCCACTGTCACGGCAGCTTTCCGGCGCTGGGCGCCGCCGACCGGCGCCCGGAACGGGTGTCCCGGATCGTGTACGTCTCGGCGCCCCTGCCGATGGACGGCTACTCGGTGCACGGCCTGGTAAACGCATTCGAGCCCGATCCGGCGGTCCGTGACGGGTGGCGGCGACGGGCCGAACAGGCCGAGGACGGCTGGCGGATCCCCCCGCCGTCACTCGACGACGCGCAGGCCCGGAGCAGCGTCGCAGGCGTCCCCGCGGACGCGCTGGCCCGGCTCGTCCGCCTGGCCGCGCCGCAGCCGCTGGGCACGCTCACCCAGCCGCTCCGCCTGTCGGGGGCCGCCGCCGGGCTGCCGATGAGCGGCGTCTTCTGTACCGGCACGGGGACGAGCATCGCCACGGTCGAGTCCCTGGTGCGGTCCGGGGACCCGCGCTTCCAGGTGCTCACCGAGCCTCATGTGGCCTTCTTCGAACTCGACACCGGGCACTGGCCGATGCTCTCCGTCCCGGACGGGCTCGCCGAGGTGCTGCTCAGGGCCGCCGCGGGTGAAGGGCAGCGAGTGACTGCCTAGAGGGTGTCTTCGCGCTCGGCGAGAGCAGCGGCCGCCTGCCCTCGCGCAAAGGGCGCCCCCAAAGGGGCGCCCTTCAAGCCGTTCTTCTCCTGCCGCTCGGCTCAGCTACGAGCCCGCCGCCGCGACCCGGGCCGCCGCTCGCTGGGCCGGGTGACCGGGTCCCCGGCCTCCAGGGCGGCATCGCGGCGCGCGGCGCCGAAGTCCGCGAGCGCCTCGGCCAGCTTGTGCACCGACGGCTCGGGGGACATGACGTCCACCCGCAGCCCGTGCTCCTCGGCCGTCTTGGCGGTGGCCGGGCCGATACAGGCGATCACCGTGACGTTGTGCGGCTTGCCCGCGATACCGACGAGGTTCCGGACCGTCGACGAGGACGTGAACAGCACCGCGTCGAACCCGCCGCCCTTGATGGCCTCACGGGTCTCGGCCGGCGGCGGCGAGGCGCGCACCGTCCGGTAGGCGGTGACGTCGTCGACCTCCCAGCCCAGCTCGATCAGCCCGGCGACCAGGGTCTCGGTGGCGATGTCGGCGCGCGGCAGGAAGACGCGGTCGATCGGGTCGAAGACCGGGTCGTAGGGCGGCCAGTCCTCCAGCAGACCGGCGGCGGACTGCTCACCGCTCGGCACCAGGTCGGGCTTCACACCGAAGGCGACCAGCGCCTTGGCGGTCTGCTCGCCGACCGCGGCGACCTTGATCCCGGCGAACGCGCGGGCATCGAGGCCGTACTCCTCGAACTTCTCCCGGACGGCCTTGACGGCGTTGACCGAGGTGAAGGCGATCCACTCGTAGCGGCCGGTGACCAGGCCCTTGACCGCGCGCTCCATCTGCTGCGGGGTGCGCGGCGGTTCGACGGCGATGGTCGGGACCTCGTGCGGCACCGCGCCGTACGAGACGAGCTGGTCGGAGAGCGACGCGGCCTGCTCCTTCGTACGCGGCACGAGCACCCGCCAGCCGAACAGCGGCTTGGACTCGAACCACGAAAGGCGGTCGCGCTGCGCGGCGGCACTGCGCTCACCGACCACGGCTATGACCGGCTGCCCGCCGTCCGGCGACGGCAGCACCTTGGCGGCCTTGAGCACCTGCGCGACCGACCCGAGGGTGGCGGTCCAGGTGCGCTGGCGGGTGGTGGTACCGGCGACGGTGACGGTCAGCGGGGTGTCGGGCTTCCGGCCCCCGGACACCAGCTCACCGGCGGCCGCGGCCACCGAGTCCAGGGAGGTGGAGACCACGGCGGTGGCGTCGCTGGCACCGACCTCGGACCAGCAGCGCGCATCGGCGGTGCGGGCGTCGATGAAGCGGACGTCGGTGCCCTCGGCGTCCCGCAGCGGGACACCGGCGTACGCGGGCACGCCGACGGCCGCGGCGATCCCGGGCACGACCTCGAAGACGATGCCCTCGGCCGCGCAGGCCAGCATCTCCTCGGCGACGTACCCGTCGAGGCCGGGATCTCCCGTGACGGCACGGACGACCCGCTTGCCCGCACGGGCGGCCGCCATGACAAGATTGGCGGTGTCCCGAAGGGCGGAAACGCCGTTGGAGGTGACGGGGATTGACGCCTCGTCAGCTGACGCCTGCAGTGGTGTGTCCACCTGTGCGCGGGCATGCACGCGCACGACGTCCAGCACCTGCGGGTCGGCGATCAGTACATCCGCGGAGGCCAGCGCCTCCACTGCACGCAGCGTCAGCAGACCCGGGTCTCCCGGCCCGGCACCCAGGAAGGTGACCTGACCGGAGGCGGAGTGGTTTGGGGCGGTGGGGTTCAAAGTGCTCGCTCCCCCATAAGACCGGCCGCACCCTTTGCGAGCATCTCGGCGGCGAGTTCACGACCCATGTTCAGCGGGGTCGACACGTCGTCGGGAGAGGCGGGTACGTGCCCGGTGGTGGACATCTGCACCAGCGTGCTGCCGTCGGTCGTGCCGACGACACCGCGCAGATGCAATTCGGTGACAGCCTGCTCGTCAGCCTTGGGGCCTCCCCTGCTCGCGCGAAGTCGAGAGCTTGGGGAAAGGTCGGCCAGTGCTCCGACGGGTGCGGAACAGCCGGCCTCCAGGGCGGCGAGCAGGGATCGCTCGGCGGTCACGGCGGCCCGGGTGTCCGGGTCGTCGAGCTCGGCGAGCCGGGCGATGAGGTCCGCGTTGACCGCGGCGCACTCGATCGCCAGCGCCCCCTGGCCGGGGGCAGGCAAAACCACGTCGGGCGACAGCAGCTGCGTCGCCTCGTCGATCCGGCCGATGCGGGTGAGTCCGGCGGCGGCCAGTACGACCGCGTCCAGTTCGCCCTTTTCGACAAAGCCGATGCGGGTGTCGATGTTCCCGCGTATCGGCACGGTCTCCACACGCCGGCCCAGCGACCTGGCCCAGGCGTTGAGCTGCGCCATCCTCCTGGGGGACCCCGTCCCCACCCGGGCACCGTCCGGCAACTGCTCGAAACGGAGTCCGTCCCTGGCGATCAGCGCGTCCCGGGGGTCTTCCCGTACGGGTATGGCGGCCAGCGTCAGGGTCTCGGGCTGCGCGGTGGGCAGGTCCTTGAGGGAGTGGACGGCGAAGTCGATCTCCCCGGCGAGCAGCGCGTCCCGCAGCGCGGAGACGAACACACCGGTGCCGCCGATCTGCGCGAGGTGCTCGCGGGAGGTGTCGCCGTAGGTGGTGATCTCCACCAGGTCGACGGGGCGGCCCGTCAGTTCCCGCACCGCCTCGGCGACCTGGCCGGACTGGGCCATGGCGAGCTTGCTGCGCCGCGTGCCCAGCCGCAGTGCTCTCGTAGTGCTGTCGGTCATGCCCGCTCCCGTGCATCGTGCCTGTCGGCGCGCGTGTCGGCCCGGCTGACGGCGGCGACCGTCTGGGGGTCGAGGTCGAAGAGTTCCCGCAGGGCGTCCGCGTACCCGGCGCCACCGGGCTCGCTGGCCAGCTGCTTTACCCGGACGGTGGGCGCGTGCAGGAGTTTGTCGACGACGCGGCGCACGGTCTGGGTGATCTCGGCGCGCTGCTTGTCGTCCAGGTCGGGAAGGCGGCCGTCGAGCCGGGCGATCTCACCGGCGACGACATCCGCGGCCATGGTGCGCAGGGCGACCACGGTGGGGGTGATGTGCGCGGCCCGCTGGGCGGCGCCGAACGCGGCGACCTCATCGGAGACGATGCCGCGCACCTTGTCCACGTCGGCCGCCACCGGCGCCGCCGAGGAAGCCGGCTGGTCGGAGACCGTCGCGGAGGCGTCGGCCAGCGACTCGATGTCGACGAGGTGCGCGCCCTCGATCCGGTGCACCGCGGCATCTATGTCCCGCGGCATGGCGAGGTCGAGCAGCGACAGGGTGCCCTCGCGCCCGGCGACGGCGGCGGCGACCGCCTCACCGGTCAGCAGCAGTCCGGCCGCGCCCGTGCAGGAGATGACCACGTCCGCGTGCCGCAGCTCCGCGTCGACGGCGTCCATCGTCACGGCGCGGGCCCGCAGCCCGGTGGCGGCGCCCGGCCCGCCCGGCTCGGTGAGGATCTGCACCAGCCGCTCGGCGCGCGCGACGGTGCGGTTGGCGACGGCCAGCTCACCGACACCGGCCCGTACGAGGGTGGTGGCGGCCAGCGACGACATCGAGCCCGCGCCGATGACCAGCGCCCGCTTGCCGCGCGCCCAGTCCCCGACGTCCCGGCCGGCCGCGAGCTGCTCCAGCCCGAAGGTGACCAGGGACTGGCCCGCCTTGTCGATACCGGTCTCGCTGTGGGCGCGCTTGCCCACCCGCAGGGCCTGCTGGAACAGGTCGTTCAGCAGCCGGCCGGCGGTGTGCTGTTCCTGGGCGACGGCCAGCGCGTCCTTGATCTGCCCGAGGATCTGGCCCTCGCCGACCACCATCGAGTCCAGGCCGCAGGCCACCGAGAAGAGGTGGTGGACCGCCCGGTCCTCGTAGTGGACATAGAGATAAGGGGTGAGCTCCTCCAGACCGGCGCCGCTGTGCCGGGCCAGCAGGGAGGACAGCTCGGCGACACCGGCGTGGAACTTGTCCACGTCGGCGTAGAGCTCGATGCGGTTGCAGGTGGACAGCACCGCGGACTCGGTGACCGGCTCGGCCGACACCGTGTCCTGCAGCAGCTTGCCGCGCGCCTCCGGGGCGAGCGCGGCCCGCTCCAGCACGCTCACCGGCGCGCTGCGATGGCTCAGTCCGACGACCAGGAGCGTCATGCCGGCATCACGGCGGGCATGTCCCCGTCAGGTCCCTTACGGTCGTCCGCCACCGCGGCGGCGGCACGCGCTGCGGCCGCCGGTCCACCGGCCTCGGGACCGACCTCCTCGCCCGCCTTGCGCTGCTCGTGGAAGGCGAGAATCTGCAGCTCTATCGACAGGTCGACCTTGCGTACGTCCACCCCGTCGGGCACGGTCAGCACGGTCGGCGCGAAGTTGAGGATCGAGGTGACACCGGCCGCGACCAGGCGTTCACAGACCTGCTGGGCGGCCCCGGCAGGCGTGGCGATGACGCCGATCGAGACGCCGTTGCTCTCGATGATGTGCTCCAGCTCATCGGTGTGCTGGACCGCGATACCCGCGACGGGCTTGCCGGCCATGGCCGGATCGGCGTCGATCAGCGCGGCGACGCGGAAGCCACGCGAGGCGAAGCCACCGTAGTTGGCGAGCGCGGCGCCGAGGTTACCGATACCGACGATGACAACCGGCCAGTCCTGGGTCAGCCCCAGTTCACGCGAGATCTGGTAGACGAGGTACTCCACGTCGTAGCCGACACCGCGGGTCCCGTAGGAGCCGAGGTAGGAGAAGTCCTTGCGGAGCTTGGCGGAGTTGACCCCCGCCGCGGCCGCGAGCTCCTCGGAGGAGACCGTGGGGACCGAACGCTCGGAGAGCGCGGTCAGCGCACGCAGATACAGCGGAAGACGGGCGACGGTGGCCTCGGGAATGCCTCGGCTTCGGGTCGCCGGTCGGTGAGTTCGGCCAGTTGCCACGGTGCTCCTGCGGGTAGAGCGGGGCTGCGGGCGACCGCATGGAACCCGACCGCCCTGTCTTCTGCAGGCTATGTCTTTGTGAACGCGTGCACAAAGATGGTGTCCGGTTTGTCCGCCCAAAGTGACCGGGGTCACCCGGCGATAACAAGCCTCCGCGGAACCAACTCCCACGTCACACCGTTCACTCGCGCCACCCGTCTCACCAGGCAGCACCCACGGGAGCACGCGCCCTCACTCCTCACCGCTATACCCCCGGAAACCGATAAATCGCCCAACGATGGTAGTCGAACCGACCCGGAACGGGCACCGCCGTGACCCGGCACAATGACTCCATGGCCCCCTTGTTCAGCCGCAGCCCCCGCAAAAGCCCCGCCGACCGGCTGGTCACCCTCATCGGCAAGCCCGGCTGCCATCTCTGCGACGACGCCCAAACCGTGATCGAGCAGATCTGCGCCGAAACCGGCGCGTCCTGGGAACGAAAAGACATCACCCAGGACCCCGCCCTCCACCACAAGTACTGGGAACAAATTCCAGTCATCCTCGTCGACGGCGCCCAACACGACTTCTGGCGCGTCGACCCAAAACGGCTGCGCAGGGCACTGGGCGCTTGAGAGGGACGCCCCTGGTCACGTGAGCTGTACGCCCCTGGCCACGTGAGCGCTGTACGGCCCTGGCCGCGGCCACCCGAGCCGTACACCTTGGCCACCCGAGCCGTACGCCCCTGAACGCCTGAGCCGTGCAGTGCTGGTCACGCGAGCCGAACGGCCCTCGGCACCTGAGTGGGACCCCCTGGCGGCGCCGACCGCCCGAGCCGTACCCCCCTGGCCGCCCCCGAGCCCTACAGCACCGACCGCCCGCGTCGTACGGCGCCGGTCGCGTGACCCGTCCGGCCCTCGGCACCTGAGCGGCACGCCCCTGGCGGCCCACCCGAGCCGTACGCCCTGGCCGCCCGCCCCTGAAAGCCCCCGAGCCGAACGGCCCTCCGCACCTGAGGAGCCCCCTGGCCGCACATGCCGTAGCTCCTGGCCGCCCGAGCCGTACGCCCCTGGTCGCCCGAGCCCGCCCCACCGACCCGCCCGACCCACCACGCCTGAGCCCCGACCCGCCCGGCCCACCAACTCGCGCCTGAGCCCTAACCCGGCACCCCACGCCCGAGCCCGGCACCGCCCCGGCCCGCTGACCCGCCGACCCGCCCCGGCTTACCCCCTCCCGGGAATACCGCCTCCCCCCGCCACGTTGTGGCGCGAAGGGGCCTCCCGCTCCCCTACGGGAAGTGTTCGCCCACCCCCTAAGGCCCCGCCAAGCCCCAACCAAGCCCCCGCAGAGCTGGCCGTAATGCGCCCTTCGCCCTCTCCCGCCCTCACTGACACGCGCCCGTAACCGGCTGCACCGAACAAACTGGCTACGCTGTCGGCATGTCGCCCGCTCGCCGATCCGGCTGGATGCCCTCCGGGGCGCTCTTCGACCTGGGCTGGATCCCTCGCCGCCGACGCCCCGCCACGGCCCGCAGCGTGCTGGCCGGCGAGGCCGCGGCCGAGGCCGCCCGTAAGTCCTCCCAGGAAGCGCCGCCCGTTGAGGAGGCACCGGCGGAGCCCGAGTTCCCGGTCGTCGGGGACACGGCTGCCGCCGCGTTCTTCGACCTGGACAACACCGTCATGCAGGGCGCCGCGCTCTACCACTTCGGTCGCGGCCTGTATAAGCGGCATTTCTTCCACAAACGCGATCTGGCCCGCTTCGCCTGGCAGCAGATCTACTTCCGGCTGGCCGGCTCGGAGAACCCCGAGCACATGGCGGACGTCCGCAACAGCGCACTGTCCATCGTCCAGGGCCACCGCGTCGCCGAGCTGATGTCCATCGGCGAGGAGATCTACGACGAGTACATGGCCGAACGGGTCTGGCCCGGCACCCGCGCCCTGGCCCAGGCCCACCTCGACGCCGGCCAGAAGGTCTGGCTGGTCACCGCGGCCCCCGTCGAGACCGCGACGATCATCGCCCGCCGCCTCGGCCTGACCGGCGCGCTGGGCACCGTCGCCGAATCCGTCGGCGGTGTCTATACGGGCAAGCTGGTCGGCGAGCCGCTGCACGGCCCGGCCAAGGCCGAGGCCGTCCGCGCGCTGGCCGCGGGCGAGGGCCTGGACCTGTCGCACTGCGCCGCCTACAGCGACTCCGCCAACGACATTCCGATGCTCTCGCTCGTCGGGCACCCGTATGCGATCAATCCCGACAGCCGGCTGCGTAAGCACGCCCGTGAACAGGGCTGGCGGCTGCGCGACTACCGGACCGGCCGGAAGGCGGCCAAGATCGGCATCCCCGCGGCGGCCGGGGTCGGCGCGCTCGCAGGCGGCGCCGCGGCCGCGGTCGCACTCCAGCGCCGACGCCGCTGACCAGGTCTGATCACCGATCTGACCGGACGGCCATCCCCTCTCCCTACCCCCTCCGCCGTCCCCTCAGTCCCGCTGCTGCCGGTCAGCCACAACACGCCTTCCAACCAGGCAGATTGCGTTCCCTTCCGATCAATAGTTGCTCAGTATTCGATACTTGATCTGCCACGAACCCGGCACGGACCGTAAGTAATCGATGATTTGAGCAACTGGGTGTAGCGCTGCCTGTACGAAGCGTTATTCTCCTCAGACGCAATCCGGAACCCACACGTCCCTACGACGAGTGAACGGTCCCGCACTGCACGTGATGGAAGCTCTGCCTCTGGGAGTCCCGTGTACCCACACGTCGGGGTTGACGCCTCGGGCCTGGCTACGCTGCGTACGACACTCGTCGACCACCTGCGCAGTTTTGTCCCCACCGCGTACGCCGTCCCCGCATTCGCCTCAGCCGTCCCCGCTGCCGGACCCTGCTACGCCCTGGCCGACGGGAGTGCTGCGGTCGGAAAGGCCGCCGGCAGAACCCGCCGCTCCGGCACCGGCACGACCACCGCCCGTCGCCCCGCCGACAGCGACAGTCGTCGCATGATGGACCTCGTCGAACGAGCCCAGGCCGGCGAGGCCGAAGCCTTCGGCCGCCTCTACGACCAGTACGCCGACACGGTCTACCGCTACATCTACTACCGCGTCGGCGGCCGGGCCACGGCCGAGGACCTGACCAGCGAGACCTTTCTGCGCGCCCTGCGCCGCATCGGCACGTTCACCTGGCAGGGCCGTGACTTCGGCGCCTGGCTGGTGACCATCGCCCGCAACCTCGTCGCCGACCACTTCAAGTCCTCCCGCTTCCGCCTGGAAGTCACCACTGGAGAGATGCTCGACGCCAACGAGGTCGAGCGCAGTCCCGAGGACTCGGTCCTGGAGTCCCTCTCCAACGCCGCCCTCCTGGAGGCGGTACGCAAGCTCAACCCCCAGCAGCAGGAGTGCGTCACGCTGCGCTTCCTGCAGGGCCTCTCGGTCGCCGAGACCGCCCGCGTCATGGGCAAGAACGAGGGCGCGATCAAGACCCTCCAGTACCGCGCGGTCCGGACCCTCGCGCGGCTGCTCCCCGAAGACGCCCGCTGACCCGCCGACCCACCCCCATCCACATGTGCCGACGCCCGTTCCACGCCACTATTCGCTCACTCTTGGTGATCACTCGTACCCGGTCGGTCAGATCATCGTGAGTGCGTAACCCGAGTGCCGCGCCGCTCGTTGTGCGGGATGCAGGCTCCATGCGGTCATGCCATGCCCGCTGCCTCTCACTCGATCGAGTGGCCGCGGAGCAGGGCGTGCAACCATCCGGTCCATCTGGACAGTCAAAGCCAGTCCGGGGAGTCGAGCGGGATGACGAGAGGAGGTGCCGCCCGTGATCGCAAATGTCTCGGTGCACCGGCGGGCCAACGCCTTCGCCCAGGCCCTGGAGGAGCAGGTCCTCAAGGGTGCGGCGGCCGAGGACCAGGTCGACAATCCGGCGCAAGCGCCGGGCGAAGCACGGCTGTTGGCGGTCGCCGACGGCCTCGGGAAACTCCCGGGGCCCGAGATGGCCACCGAGGTCAAGACTGTCCAGCGCGCCCAGCTCATCGCCGCGATGGAGGCCGCCTTCGCCGAAGGCGCTCCGTCCGACGGTGTCCGGGTGCCCGAGCAGCGCGAACACAGGGGCGCGCACCGCGCCACGAAATCGATGGGCCGACTGCGCCCCCGCTCCCGCCTCTCCAAGGGGCTGGCGGCCGGCGGGCTGACGGTCGGTGTCGCCGCCGGCGCGTTCAGCGGTGTCGCCGCGGCCAGCTCCGACGCCCTCCCCGGCGACTCCCTCTACGGCCTCAAGCGCGGCATGGAGGACCTCCGGCTCGGTATGGCCAACGATGATTCCGACCGCGGCCAGCTCTTTCTCGACCAGGCCTCCACCCGCATGATGGAGGTCCGCCGGCTGATGGAGCGCGCCCGGCTCGCCGACCTCGACCATGAGTCGCTCGGCGAGATCCGCAAGGCGCTCTCCGGGATCCGGCACGACGCGGGCGAGGGCCACCGCCTGCTGCACGCGGCGTATGAGCGCGATGGCTCGCTCGGCCCCATCCAGGCGCTGAACTCCTTCACCAAGTCCCATCGCGGCACCTGGTCGCATCTGCGCGAGAAGCTCCCGGTGCAGCTCACGGACGTCCGCGACGAGGTCAGTTCGGTCTTCGACGCCATGGACAAGGAGGTGGGCCCGCTCCGCTCGCTGCTGCCGCCCACCCCGGACGGCCCCCGCCACCGCCGCGACACGCCCGCCTCCGAGGGCACCGGCTCCGGCTCCGACAGCCGCCCGGCGCCGTCCGGCAGCAAGTCCGCGCACGGCAAGCACCACGAGCGCTCACACGCCCCGCGCCCGTCGGCCTCGCCCTCCCAGGAGGACGGCCTGCTCGGCGGCAATACGGGCGGGCTGCTCGACCCGCCGTCCAAGGGCACCAGCCCGTCGCCGCACGACCGTGGCCACGGCGGCCGCAAGGACACCGGTGGCCGGCCCGATGTCACGCTCCCGCCGCTGATCCCGGGGCTGCTGCCCGGCCTGGGCATCGACGGCGAGGATCTCCCGAAATAGCGGAACGGTCCCGGCCCGCTCGGTGTTCTTCTGGTCCTTCCCTCAGAAGAACACCGAGCGTCGCTGTACCAGCAGCTTGTAGAGGGTGTGCTGGATCGTCTCCCGTACCTGATCGGTCAGGTTGAACATCAGCATCGGATCGTCCGCCGCCTCCGGCGGATAGCCGACCGTCGGGATCGGCTCGCCGAACTGGATCGTCCACTTCGTCGGCAGCGGCACCGCGCCCAGCGGCCCCAGCCACGGGAAGGTCGGCGTGACCGGGAAATACGGCAGCCCCAGCACCCGCGCCAGCGTCTTGGCGTTCCCGATCATCGGGTAGATCTCCTCCGCGCCCACGATCGAGCACGGCACGATCGGCGCCCCGGCCTTCAGCGCCGTCGAGACGAAGCCGCCCCGCCCGAAGCGCTGGAGCTTGTAGCGGTCCGCGAAGGGCTTGCCGATGCCCTTGAAGCCCTCCGGCATCACCCCGACGATCTCGCCGCGCTCCAGCAGCCGCTGGGCGTCCTCCGCGCAGGCGAGGGTGTGCCCGGCCTTGCGTGCGAGCTCGTTTATCACCGGCAGGACGAACACCAAATCGGCCGCCAGCAGCCGGAGGTGACGCTGTGCCGGGTGATTGTCGTGCACCCCGACCTGGAGCATCAGACCGTCCAGCGGCAGCGTCCCGGAGTGGTTGGCGACGATCAGCGCACCGCCGTCGGAGGGGATGTTCTCGATCCCCTTCACCTCGACCCGGAAGTACTTCTCGTAGAAGGGCCGCAGCAGCGACATCAGGACCTGGTCGGTCAGCTCCTCGTCGTACCCGAAGTCATCGACCTCGTAGTCGCCGGTGATCCGCCGCCGCAGAAAGGCCAGCCCGCCCGCGATCCGCTCGTCCAGGGACCGCCCGGGGTTCGGCCGCGGGGTCGCCGCCGGCGGATGCTCGGTCCGTGCCTCCGGTACGGGTGCCAGCGCCGCACCGCGTCCCGCGCGCCCGGTCCGCCTGGCCTTCCTGCGCGCCCGGGGCTCCTCGCCGAAGGGAATGACCTTGGCGTCCGCCATCGTGGATGAACTCCTCACTGGGTCGGGCCGCCGCGTGCGGACAGCACGCCGGCGAGCCGGTCGACGGTGCGGGCGAGGGACTCGGGCGGCAGCAGCCCGGGTCCGCGACTGCGGGCGAATTCCGCGAAGGTCTCCGCCGTCGTGTACTTCGGCTGGAATCCCAGTGTCTCGCGCATCTGTGTCGTCTCGACGACCCTGCCGTGCGTGAGCAGCCGGATCTGCTCCGGCGAGAAGTCCGTGATGCCGACGGACCGCAGCGCCGTACCGGCCCAGGTGACGGTCGGCAGCAGCAGCGGGACGGTGGGCCGCCCCAGCCGCCGGGAGGTCTGCGACAGCAGCAGCACACCGTCTCCGGCGATATTGAACGTGCCGCTGTTGAGCGTGCCGCGGCGTGGCGCGGCGGCGGCGATCCGCAGCACCGCGAGGGCGTCGTCCTCATGGACGAACTGCAGTCGTGGGTCGTAGCCGAGCACGGTGGGCCATACGGGCAGCGAGAAGTACTCGGCGAGCGGGGAATCCGCGCACGGCCCGAGGATGTTGGCGAAGCGCAGCACACACACCGCCACATCCGGCCGGCGCCGGGCGAAGCCGCGTACGTAGCCCTCGACCTCGACGATGTCCTTGGCGAAGCCGCCACTGGGCAGCGACTTCGGTGTGGTGGTCTCGGTGAAGACGGCGGGGTCCCGGGGCGCGGAGCCGTAGACGCTGGTGCTGGACTTGATGACCAGCCGCTGCACATTCGGGGCCTTCTGGCAGGCGCCGAGCAGCTGCATCGTCCCGATGACATTGGTTTCCTTCACCGAGGCGCGGCCACCGCGCTTGCCCAACGGCGTGCCGTTGATATCCATATGGACGACGGTGTCGACGCCCTTCTCGGCCAGGACCCGGGCAATGGCCGGATGCCGGATATCGGCTTTGAGGAATTCAGCGCCGCCCAGATGGTGCTCCGGTGCCACGGCATCGACCCCGATCACCCGGTCGACGTCGGGATCGCGCTGGATGCGACGGACGAACCGGCCGCCCAATTGCCGTGCGGCTCCCGTAACGAGCACGACCTTGCCCAAGATCAGCCCTTCCTTCCCGCCGCGACCATGCCTAGCCGAGCTGTGCAGGCCACGCTATCGGGTCGGTGTTGCGTGCTGATGACCGCAGGATGCCCGCGGGCACATTTCGGTCCGACCACCGTCCATACGGCCCACAACGCACCGCAGCCCCCCATCGCACCAAGGCGATGAGGGGCTGCGAATTCGCGATCAGCGTCGCTTACTTCTTGTTGCGACGCTGAACACGGGTGCGCTTGAGCAGCTTGCGGTGCTTCTTCTTCGCCATCCGCTTGCGCCGCTTCTTGATAACAGAGCCCACGACTACCCTCGCTCACTTCGAATCACTCGGTGCGGGGCGTCCGAGCCCACACTACCTACATCGGGCCAGCCTACCCGGCGCCGGGCGAACGGCGTAATCCGAGGGTCGGCGGGGTCCGGTCAGGCTGATTCCACCCCCACAAAGGACTCCCGGAGATAGTCGTGAACCGCCTGCTCCGGAACCCGGAATGACCTCCCCACGCGAATCGCGGGCAGATGACCGCTGTGCACCAGGCGGTACACGGTCATCTTCGACACTCGCATCACCGTGGCGACCTCCGCCACTGTCAGGAACACGACCTCGTTCAGAGGCCTCTGGTCTGCCGCCATGTCACACCTGCACCTTCCGCATAAGACGGACACCGGCTTCCCCTCCGGTGACTCCGCGTCGCTATGCGCTCACTCCCCAGATTAGGGGCGGGTGATGCGAGTGGGGAAGAGGAGCAGCGAACTGCCGCCTATCGGTACAGATCCGCTCGATCAAGTACATAGCGGGCGAGCGGCCGATAGTCCTCCGCCCGCACGCCGTCATCGAGCGGGACCACCACGGACACCCGCCCCTCGGCCTGGCCGACGAACGGCGCCGGGTCGTCCGCGTCCGCCAGCCCGATGGCCTCAAAGCCCAGCTGACCTGCCCCGCAGAGCCATCCGTGGTCCCCGATCACCAGCCCCGGCAGCGGCCCCGCAGCGTCCGCCGCGGCCGCCAGAGCGGTCCGTACCGGGAGCGGAGAATGGGTGTGTACGCCCCCGGCACCGGGTGCACCCCGCACGCCGGTTTCTTGCATCAGCGCGACTCCCCGTACGTACTCAAGTGTGCGGGGACGTACCCCGAACCGGGTCGCTATGTCGACACGGGCGCCATACGCAGGGGTGAGGACGGTGCAGCCCGCCGACGAGAGAGCGTCTGCGAGGGCGGCGTAGAACTCCAGCAGCCGGTGCGGATGGCCGGTGCCGATCAGCACCGGCGCCCGGCGGGCGGCCGCCGCGGCGAGCCGCTCGGCGAATCCGTCCAGCGCGACGACCGTACGGTCGGGGTCGATCACATCCGGGCCGGAAGTGTGCGCCGGATCGGCCGAAACCCCGCACTTCCGCCCCATCAGTCGCAGTACTTCACCAAGCGGCCAGTCCCGTTCGGGGTCCAGCCCCAGCAGCGCCCTGGGATCGCGCGCCGCGAAGAGCCGGTAGCGCGCCAGGCTCTTCTCCCGCGCGGTCGCGATCGTCCCCGCGAGCCGCGCCTCGATCAGGTGCGCCCGCAGCGCCCCGGTTCCCAACACGCCGCCCATACTGTCCGGTTGGTCGGCCTTCGGGTGCCCGGACCGACGGGTAGTCACACATCCGTGGGGCGGCGGACGACGGATCCGGCTGTACGGGACGACGGCCGCCCCCGGGACGCCGTAACAGCGTTACAGGGGCCTCGGAAAGGACCGGGCCCTACGGCAGCAGCCCATGGGCCGGGAAGACCGCCCGACGGGCCGCCAGCACCGCCTGGTCCAGCCGGTCGGCCGGGTCATAGCCGTCGTCGATGAAGTCCCGCCACTGGGGCGTACGGCCGTCCGTCATCCGGTGCGGCGCCAACTGCCGTGTCCGGCGGAACACTTCGTGCCGCCAGGCCTCCGGCACCGGCGAGGTCGGTTCGATCGGCCGCCCCGCCGCGATCGCGACCAGATGCGTCCAGCTGCGCGGCACCACGTCCACCACCGCATAGCCGCCCCCGCCGAGCGCGACCCACTTGCCGTCGGCGTGCTCATGCGCCAGCTCGTGACAGGTCTCCGCCACCGCACGCTGGGCGTCCAGGCTCACCGCGAGATGCGCCAGCGGATCCTCGAAGTGGGTGTCCGCACCGTGCTGCGTCACGATCACCTGCGGCCGGAAGGCCCCCAGCAGCTCCGGGACCACGGCGTGGAACGCCCGCAGCCAGCCCTCGTCCCCGGTCCCGGCCGGCAGCGCCACATTCGCCGCGGTGCCCTCCGCGCCCGCCCCGCCGGTCTCCTCCGGCCAGCCGGTCTGCGGGAAGAGCGTACGGGGATGCTCGTGCAGCGAGATCGTCAGTACCCGCGGGTCCTCCCAGAACGCCGCCTGCACCCCGTCGCCGTGGTGGACGTCCACATCCACATACGCGACGCGTTCGGCACCCAGCTCCAGCAGCCGGGCGACCGCCAGCGCCGCGTCGTTGTAGATGCAGAAACCGGCCGCCCCGCCCGGCATGGCGTGGTGCAGCCCGCCGGCGAAGTTCACCGCATGCGCCGCGTCGCCGCGCCAGACGGCCTCCGCCGCGCCCACCGACTGCCCGGCGATCAGCGCGGACGCCTCATGCATCCGCAGGAACGCCGGATCGTCCGCCGTCCCCAGTCCATACGACAGATCCGCGGCCGCCGGGTCCGCCGAGGCGCTGCGGACCGCGGCGATGTAGTCCTCACGGTGTACCAGCCGCAGGGTGGAGTCCCCGGCGGGCTTGGCCGCGACCACCTCCAGGGGCCCGCGGTCCAGCTCGAACGCCTCCACCAAACGCATGGTCAGCGCGAGCCGGACCGGGTCCATCGGATGCCCGGACCCGAAGTCGTAGCCCGTTACTGCCTCATCCCACATCAGCTGTGCGCGGCCGCTCATGCCCGTCACCGTATCGGGCCTCCGGCGCCCCGAACGAGCGGGCATACACCAGCGTCACCAGCACCAGGGCCATCGGTACGAGCATCGCCCCCCGATAGCTCCAGGCATCACCGAGCGCACCGACCAGCGGAGAGCCGATCAAGAAGCCCACGTAATTGAAGACGTTCAGCCGCGCGACGGCCCTGTCCGCGGCCTCCGGACCGTGCTTCTCGAAGGCGAAGCGCCCCGCCGCCGCGAACGTCTGCGGCACGATCACGCTCAGCCCGAGGCCCAGCAGCGTGAACCCCGCCATCCCGGCCCCGGCCCCCGGCGCCGCCGCCACCACCGCGAATCCGCCCGCCGCGACCACCGCCCCGGTCCGCACCACCGCGACCGCCCCGAAGCGCCGCACCCCCAGGTCACCGACCGCCCGCCCCAGGAGCGTGGTGACCATGTAGACGTTGTACGGAACGGTGGCCAGCTGCTCGGAGCTCCCCAGGACGTCCTGCAGATATTTGGCGCTCCAGTTGGAGACGGTCGAGTCCCCGATATACGCGAACGCCATCACCAGACACAGCGGCACCAACAGCCGCATCGCGAGCGGCACCACGGCCCCCGCCGGCCCCTCTGCGCTTCCCCCCTGAGCCTCCCGGCCCCGGTCCACGAACCACCGGCCCACGATCAGCGCAGACGGCACCAGGACCGCCACCACCGGCCCGTACAGCAGCGCGAGCGACAGCCCCCAGTGCGCACCCGCCCAGGCCAGCGAGGCGCCCACGATGCCGCCCAGGCTGTACGCGGCGTGGAAGCCGAACATGATGCTCCGCCCGTACGCCCGCTGCAGGCTCACCCCGAGCATGTTCATCGAGGCGTCCAGAGCGCCCACCGCCAGCCCGAACACCGCCAGCGCCACCGCCGCCCCGGCCATCGAGCCGACCGACCCGACGGCCGCCAGCGCCAGACACACCACCGGCTGCACCGCACGCAGCACCCGGCCCGGCCGCACCCGCCGCACCAGCTGCTCGGTGACGACGCTGCCGACCCCCGCGAGGACGGGCACCGCCGCCAGGAACACCGGCAGCAGGCCGTCCGAGATCCCGTAGCGGTCCTGGATCGCGGGTATTCGGGTCACGAGGAGGGCGAAGACCGTGCCCTGGAGGAAGAAGCTCAGGGCGAGCGCGACCCGGCCGTGCCGCAGCTGCGCTCCTGGTACCCGAGGGGCCGTCATGGCCGCTCAGCCTAGAACTCCCCCCTACCACTGGGTAGATGGATCACAGCACCGCTTCCACCCGGCGTCTCCGGCACGACGATGGGGACGCCCCTACTGCAACAGCGCCGGCAGCTCCGCCATATGGGCGAACACTGCGGTGGCCCCCTCGTCGGTCAGCTTCTCCGCCGACGTCATCGCCGTGAAGCCGTACACATCCATCCCCGCGCCGACCGCGGCCCGCACTCCCAGCGGACTGTCCTCGACCACCGCACACCGCTCCGGCGCCACCCCCATCTCCTGTGCCGCATGCAGAAAGAGATCCGGCGCCGGCTTCCCCCGCCCCACATCCTGCGACGAGAAAATACGCGCACCGGCACCCTCGCCGCTGGCCCCTTCGAACCGCTCCAGCAGCCCGGTCTTCGTCAATGCCACCCGAATCCGCTCATGGCTCCCCGACGACCCGACGCAGTACGGCACCCCGTCCGCGGCCAGCTTCTCCAGCACCTCACCCACTCCCACCACCGGCTCCAGACTCCTGCGGAACTCCGCGAAGACCCGTGCGTAAAAGACCTCGTCGAACTCGGCCGGCAACGGCTTTCCGAACCGCTCCAGCACACCCTCGTGAATGCGGTGCATCGCACCGCCCATGTAGTCACGCAGCGAATCTTCGTAGCTGGTCGGGTGCCCCAATTCGGTGAGGTACCCGGCAAGAATCCGATTGGAGATCGGCTCGCTGTCCACCAGGACGCCATCGTTATCGAAAATGACCAAGCCATAGCGCATGCCCATGAGCGTACCGAGCGGCCACAAACGCAAAAAAGCTCCGGTCCCTGAACCAGAGGTTCAGGGACCGGAGCTGAAAAATTGTTCGGCGGCGTCCTACTCTCCCACAGGGTCCCCCCTGCAGTACCATCGGCGCTGAAAGGCTTAGCTTCCGGGTTCGGAATGTAACCGGGCGTTTCCCTAACGCAATGACCACCGAAACACTATGAAGTTAACCAACCCGGACATTGACACAGGTCATTACTTCAGAACCTACACAGTGGACGCGAGCAACTGAGGACAAGCCCTCGGCCTATTAGTACCAGTCAACTCCACCCGTTACCGGGCTTCCATATCTGGCCTATCAACCCAGTCGTCTACTGGGAGCCTTAACCAATCAAGTTGGTGGGAGCCCTCATCTCGAAGCAGGCTTCCCGCTTAGATGCTTTCAGCGGTTATCCTTTCCGAACGTAGCCAACCAGCCATGCCCTTGGCAGGACAACTGGCACACCAGAGGTTCGTCCGTCCCGGTCCTCTCGTACTAGGGACAGCCCTTCTCAAGACTCCTACGCGCACAGCGGATAGGGACCGAACTGTCTCACGACGTTCTAAACCCAGCTCGCGTACCGCTTTAATGGGCGAACAGCCCAACCCTTGGGACCGACTCCAGCCCCAGGATGCGACGAGCCGACATCGAGGTGCCAAACCATCCCGTCGATATGGACTCTTGGGGAAGATCAGCCTGTTATCCCCGGGGTACCTTTTATCCGTTGAGCGACGGCGCTTCCACAAGCCACCGCCGGATCACTAGTCCCTACTTTCGTACCTGCTCGACCCGTCAGTCTCACAGTCAAGCTCCCTTGTGCACTTACACTCAACACCTGATTGCCAACCAGGCTGAGGGAACCTTTGGGCGCCTCCGTTACCCTTTAGGAGGCAACCGCCCCAGTTAAACTACCCACCAGACACTGTCCCTGATCCGGATCACGGACCCAGGTTAGACATCCAGCACGACCAGAGTGGTATTTCAACAATGACTCCACAACCACTGGCGTGGCTGCTTCAAAGTCTCCCACCTATCCTACACAAGCCGAACCGAACACCAATATCAAGCTATAGTAAAGGTCCCGGGGTCTTTCCGTCCTGCTGCGCGAAACGAGCATCTTTACTCGTAATGCAATTTCACCGGGCCTATGGTTGAGACAGTCGAGAAGTCGTTACGCCATTCGTGCAGGTCGGAACTTACCCGACAAGGAATTTCGCTACCTTAGGATGGTTATAGTTACCACCGCCGTTTACTGGCGCTTAAGTTCTCAGCTTCGCCACACCGAAATGTGACTAACCGGTCCCCTTAACGTTCCAGCACCGGGCAGGCGTCAGTCCGTATACATCGCCTTACGGCTTCGCACGGACCTGTGTTTTTAGTAAACAGTCGCTTCTCGCTGGTCTCTGCGGCCACCACCAGCTCACACTGCAAGAGTGATCACCAGCAATGGCCCCCCTTCTCCCGAAGTTACGGGGGCATTTTGCCGAGTTCCTTAACCATAGTTCACCCGAACGCCTCGGTATTCTCTACCTGACCACCTGAGTCGGTTTAGGGTACGGGCCGCCATGAAACTCGCTAGAGGCTTTTCTCGACAGCATAGGATCATCCACTTCACCACAATCGGCTCGGCATCAGGTCTCACCCACATGTCATCCGGATTTGCCTAGATGACGGGCTACACCCTTACCCCGGGACAACCACCGCCCGGGCTGGACTACCTTCCTGCGTCACCCCATCACTCACCTACTACCACCTTGGGTCAGCGGCTCCACCACTCCCCTCAACTCCGAAGAGATCAGGGCGGCTTCACGGCCTTAGCATTAATGGGCTCGATGTTTGGCGCTTCAAAGCGGGTACCGGAATATCAACCGGTTGTCCATCGACTACGCCTGTCGGCCTCGCCTTAGGTCCCGACTTACCCTGGGCAGATCAGCTTGACCCAGGAACCCTTAGTCAATCGGCGCACACGTTTCCCACGTGTGTATCGCTACTCATGCCTGCATTCTCACTCGTGAACCGTCCACAACTCGTTTCCACGGCTGCTTCACCCGGCACACGACGCTCCCCTACCCATCACCACACCCGTTAGGGCTGTTGTGGCAATGACACGACTTCGGCGGTGTGCTTGAGCCCCGCTACATTGTCGGCGCGGAATCACTTGACCAGTGAGCTATTACGCACTCTTTCAAGGATGGCTGCTTCTAAGCCAACCTCCTGGTTGTCTCTGCGACTCCACATCCTTTCCCACTTAGCACACGCTTAGGGGCCTTAGTCGATGCTCTGGGCTGTTTCCCTCTCGACCATGGAGCTTATCCCCCACAGTCTCACTGCCGCGCTCTCACTTACCGGCATTCGGAGTTTGGCTAAGGTCAGTAACCCGGTAGGGCCCATCGCCTATCCAGTGCTCTACCTCCGGCAAGAAACACACGACGCTGCACCTAAATGCATTTCGGGGAGAACCAGCTATCACGGAGTTTGATTGGCCTTTCACCCCTAACCACAGGTCATCCCCCAGGTTTTCAACCCTGGTGGGTTCGGTCCTCCACGAAGTCTTACCTCCGCTTCAACCTGCCCATGGCTAGATCACTCCGCTTCGGGTCTTGGGCACGCTACTCAACGCCCTCTTCGGACTCGCTTTCGCTACGGCTTCCCCACACGGGTTAACCTCGCAACATACCGCAAACTCGCAGGCTCATTCTTCAAAAGGCACGCAGTCACGACACAAGGACAAGTCCTTGTGCGACGCTCCCACGGCTTGTAGGCACACGGTTTCAGGTACTATTTCACTCCGCTCCCGCGGTACTTTTCACCATTCCCTCACGGTACTATCCGCTATCGGTCACCAGGGAATATTTAGGCTTAACGGGTGGTCCCGCCAGATTCACACGGGATTTCTCGGGCCCCGTGCTACTTGGGTGTCTCTTAAACGAGCCGCTGATGTTTCAGCTACGGGGGTCTTACCCTCTACGCCGGACCTTTCGCATGTCCTTCGCCTACATCAACGGTTTCTGACTCGTCCCACAGCCGGCAGACTGCAGAAAAGAGATCCCACAACCCCAACCACGCAACCCCTGCCGGGTATCACACGTGACTGGTTTGGCCTCATCCGGTTTCGCTCGCCACTACTCCCGGAATCACGGTTGTTTTCTCTTCCTGCGGGTACTGAGATGTTTCACTTCCCCGCGTTCCCTCCACACTGCCTATGTGTTCAGCAGCGGGTGACAGCCCATGACGACTGCCGGGTTTCCCCATTCGGACACCCCCGGATCAAAGCTCGGTTGACAGCTCCCCGGGGCCTATCGTGGCCTCCCACGTCCTTCATCGGTTCCTGGTGCCAAGGCATCCACCGTGCGCCCTTAAAAACTTGGCCACAGATGCTCGCGTCCACTGTGCAGTTCTCAAGCAACGACCAGCCACCCGTCACACACCACCATCTGGTGCTTTACCGGGGCCGGCATCGCGAAGGTCCAGACCACAGTCCGTACCCTCAGATACCCAACAACGTGCCCGACCCACTCGATCCATCACCACGTTCCACGCCGAAGCAGTACTAGTGACAACCAATCAAGTGTGCCGAATAGTCAACGTTCCACCCATGAGCTAACCACCGTCGAACATTTGCCGACGTAGTGGCTCTGGATCTCTTGCGAGATCTAGATGCTCCTTAGAAAGGAGGTGATCCAGCCGCACCTTCCGGTACGGCTACCTTGTTACGACTTCGTCCCAATCGCCAGTCCCACCTTCGACGATTCCCTCCCACAAGGGGTTGGGCCACCGGCTTCGGGTGTTACCGACTTTCGTGACGTGACGGGCGGTGTGTACAAGGCCCGGGAACGTATTCACCGCAGCAATGCTGATCTGCGATTACTAGCAACTCCGACTTCATGGGGTCGAGTTGCAGACCCCAATCCGAACTGAGACCGGCTTTTTGAGATTCGCTCCACCTCGCGGTATCGCAGCTCATTGTACCGGCCATTGTAGCACGTGTGCAGCCCAAGACATAAGGGGCATGATGACTTGACGTCGTCCCCACCTTCCTCCGAGTTGACCCCGGCAGTCTCCTGTGAGTCCCCATCACCCCGAAGGGCATGCTGGCAACACAGAACAAGGGTTGCGCTCGTTGCGGGACTTAACCCAACATCTCACGACACGAGCTGACGACAGCCATGCACCACCTGTACACCGACCACAAGGGGGACCCTGTCTCCAGGGTTTTCCGGTGTATGTCAAGCCTTGGTAAGGTTCTTCGCGTTGCGTCGAATTAAGCCACATGCTCCGCTGCTTGTGCGGGCCCCCGTCAATTCCTTTGAGTTTTAGCCTTGCGGCCGTACTCCCCAGGCGGGGAACTTAATGCGTTAGCTGCGGCACGGACGACGTGGAATGTCGCCCACACCTAGTTCCCAACGTTTACGGCGTGGACTACCAGGGTATCTAATCCTGTTCGCTCCCCACGCTTTCGCTCCTCAGCGTCAGTATCGGCCCAGAGATCCGCCTTCGCCACCGGTGTTCCTCCTGATATCTGCGCATTTCACCGCTACACCAGGAATTCCGATCTCCCCTACCGAACTCTAGCCTGCCCGTATCGAATGCAGACCCGGGGTTAAGCCCCGGGCTTTCACATCCGACGTGACAAGCCGCCTACGAGCTCTTTACGCCCAATAATTCCGGACAACGCTTGCGCCCTACGTATTACCGCGGCTGCTGGCACGTAGTTAGCCGGCGCTTCTTCTGCAGGTACCGTCACTCTCGCTTCTTCCCTGCTGAAAGAGGTTTACAACCCGAAGGCCGTCATCCCTCACGCGGCGTCGCTGCATCAGGCTTTCGCCCATTGTGCAATATTCCCCACTGCTGCCTCCCGTAGGAGTCTGGGCCGTGTCTCAGTCCCAGTGTGGCCGGTCGCCCTCTCAGGCCGGCTACCCGTCGTCGCCTTGGTAGGCCATCACCCCACCAACAAGCTGATAGGCCGCGGGCTCATCCTTCACCGCCGGAGCTTTCCACCACCAGACCATGCGGTCGGTAGTCGTATCCGGTATTAGACCCCGTTTCCAGGGCTTGTCCCAGAGTGAAGGGCAGATTGCCCACGTGTTACTCACCCGTTCGCCACTAATCCCCTCCCGAAGGAGGTTCATCGTTCGACTTGCATGTGTTAAGCACGCCGCCAGCGTTCGTCCTGAGCCAGGATCAAACTCTCCGTGAATGTTTACCCGTAATCGGGTCAACACACACGAGAGCGGAACAACCAGACGGAATAGGTCCGGTCGTTCACAGCGTCCTCGCTGTGTGTGCCACCCCGACCGCATGGGCCGTGGTGGGCTTTCAAAGGAACCTCATCTCCCGGATGTTTCCGGTCGACGGGGTATCAACATATCTGGCGTTGACTTTTGGCACGCTGTTGAGTTCTCAAGGAACGGACGCTTCCTTTGTGCCTGTTTCACCAGGCTCTCCGGGCGCTTCCCTTCGGTCTTGCGTTTCCGACTCTATCAGATCCTTGCGGTTCCGATTTTCGCCGGTGCGTTTCCGCCTTTCGGCTTCTTCGCGTTTCCAACCTTACCAGATCCGTTTCCGTCTCTGGCCCCCTGTTGGAGCGGGGTCGGCCGCTTCGCTTTCGCTTTTCGGCCTTTCCGACTCTATCAGATCCGTTTCGGTCCGTTGCCGGTCCGAATTCGTTTCCGAATCCCCGTCGGAGGGGGTTACGCCGTCGTGCGGCTATTTGTGCTGCCGCGCCTTTCGGCGTGATCACTACTTTAGCGGAATTCCTCGTTGACGCATAATCACGTCGCGGTTCGAATTTCGGCATGCGAAATCGTTCCCGAGGAGGGGCCGTGCAGTAGTGGTGTGCCGCGAAGCGGCGGGATGGCTGTCGCAGAACCGTTCCGGCTCTGTGGCAACTCGGAGAACACTACGGATGGGGCCAGGACGTGTCAACTCGCGTCAGTCAAGGTCACTCAGACGCCCGTCGGCGTCGGGCTGGGCGTCTTCGACGCGGCGCAGGAGGCGGGTCAATACCTGGCCGAGGAGCTGGCGTTCCTCGCCGGAGAGGTCCTGGAGGAGGTCCTCTTCGAAGACGGAGGCCAGGCGCATCGCCTCCAGCCACTTCTCGCGGCCCTCGTGGGTCAGCTCGACGATGACGCGGACGCGGTTGGTCTCGTCGCGCTCCCGGGTGACCAGGCCCTCGTTCGCCATGCGGTCGATGCGGTGGGTCATGGCGGCCGGCGTGAGACCGAGGTGCTTGGCCAGTTCGCCGGGGCCCATTTGGTAGGGGGCACCGGAGACGACGAGGGCCTTGAGGACCTCCCATTCGGCGTTGCTCATGCCGAGGGTGGCGGTCTGTCGTCCGTAGGCGACGTTCATCCGTCGGTTGAGGCGCTGCAGTGCGGAGACGACCTGCTCCACCTGGGGATCGAGGTCCTGGAATTCGCGCTGGTAGGCGGCGATCTGTTCCTCAAGACTCGGTTCGGCAGCGTCGGCGGCCGCATCGGAGGGCTCAGACATGCGGCGCAGTATGGCATGGAAGTCATTGGCGTTGAAGTTCTTCGGGGTGTACTCTTTAGCTTCGAACTTTAGAGTTGAAGTCTTCAGGGTGAGACTGTCCGGCCTTGGACCGGTCTCGCCCTGGTGTCTGTCTTGGCTCCTTGGTTCTCCTCCTTATCCGTATGACGACCTGACCTAGGTAGGTGAGTGTGACCACCGCGATGGGCGCCGCGTTGCGCCGGATCCAGCTCGGGAACGCACTGAGTGCGTTCGGGAACGGCTTCACCGTTCCGTATCTGTACGTCTATGTGGCGAAGGTGCGGGATCTTGGTGCGAGCACGGCCGGTGTGGTGCTGGCGATGCTGGCGGTGGCCGCACTGGTCGTCCTGCCGCTGACCGGTCGGGCGATCGACCGGCGCGGACCGCTGCCGGTGGCGATCGCCGGTACGGTCGCCGCCGCCGCCGGTGCCCTGGGGCTGGGGCTGTCCGCCACGGAGCCGCTGGTCATCGCGTCGGCCATCGCGCTCGGGGCGGGGATCGCGGTGATACAGCCGGCACTCGCGACGATGATCGTGTGGAGTTCGACGACGCTGACCAGGTCGCGGGCGTTCGCCACCCAGTTCTTTCTGAACAACCTGGGGCTGGGCGTCGGCGGGCTGGTCGGCGGGCTGCTGGTCGACGAGACGCACGCGTCGAGCTTTGTGCGGCTGTTCGCCATCGAGGCCGTGATGTTCCTGGTGCTCGGCGCGGCGGTGGCGACCGTACGGCTGCCGAAGGGGCCGAAGGTCGAGGACCCGGTGCCGACCGAGGAGCGGGCCAAGGGTGCCTGGCGGGCGATGTTCGCCGACCGGCGGATGGTGTGGCTGTGCGTACTGGGCTTTGTGCTGTTCTTCGCTTGCTACGGGCAGTTCGAGTCGGGGCTGGCGGCGTATGCCACCGAGGTCACCCGGATCGCGCCCGCAAGCCTGGGCATTGCCCTCGCGGCCAATACGGCGGCGATCGTGGTGGCGCAGTTCGTGGTGCTCAAGCTGGTCGAGGGACGGCGGCGCAGCCGGGTGATGGCGCTGGTCGGGATGGTCTGGACGGTGGCGTGGATAGCCGCCGGGCTGTCCGGGCTGGTGCACGGCGCGCAGATGGTGGCGACGACGCTGCTGATCTCGACGTATGCGCTGTTCGGTATCGGTGAGTCGATGCTGTCGCCGACGGTGGCTCCGCTGGTCGCCGATCTGGCGCCGGCCTCGCTGATCGGCCAGTACAACTCGGCGTTCGCCCTGGTCAAGCAGCTGGCGCTGGCGGTCGGCCCGGCGGTGGGTGCGCTGATGGTGGGGCACGGGATGTACGGGGCGTACATCGGGATGCTGGTGATCTGCTCGCTGGGGATCACCGGGTTGTCGTGGTGGCTGGGGCGGATGCTGCGGCCGGCGCAGGACAATCCGCACCGTGCGGTGGCGGCGGTGCCCGCGGCGCGGGTGCCGGCCGAGGCGAAAGCGGACTCGGAAGCGGATGCGGTGGTCTGCGCCACGTGAGAGAACGGACCGTCGGCGGTCGGCGGTCCGGAGCCCGTTGTGGGCGCGGTGTCGTATCGGCGGCCCCGGGTCCACGGTGGTGTACGGCCCCCGTCCCTGGCACGACCAGGGACGGGGGTCGTCGTCGTACGGCTATCCGCGGGGCAGCGCGAATTCGCACCAGACGGCCTTGCCGCCGCCCGGGGTGCGGCGGGAGCCCCAGGACGAGGCGATGGTGGCGATGATGGAGATGCCCCGGCCGGCCTCGTCGGCGGGTTCGGCGCGGCGGCGGCGCGGGAGGTGGTCGTCGCCGTCGGTGACCTCGACGATCAGCCGGCGGTCCGTACGGCGCAGACGCAGCCGCATCGGCGGGGTGCCGTGCTGGAGGGAGTTGGCGACCAGTTCGCTGGCGGCCAGTACACCGAGGTCGTGCAGCTCGGTCGGGAAGCGCCAGGAGGCGAGGACGCCGGAGGCGAAGGCGCGGGCGCGGGGGGCCGCTTCGGTGCCGCCGTGGAGTTCGAGGGCGGCGTTGTGGAACAGCTCGGCGTCATGGCCGGTGCGGGCGGGGTGCTGGAGGACGAGGATGGCGACGTCGTCGTCATGGGTGGCCGTGATGCCCAGGGAGCGCAGCAGGCGGTCGCAGACGATGTCGGGGGCGCCGGCCGCACCGGCGAAGGCGCGTTCCAGGGCCTCGACGCCGTGGTCGATGTCCTTGTCGCGGCGCTCGACGAGGCCGTCCGTGTAGAGGACGGCGCTGCTGCCGGGGCCGAGCGGGACCGATCCGGAGGTGTGCAGCCAGCCGCCGGTGCCCAGGGGCGGGCCGGTCGGTTCGGCGGCCCGGTGGACGGTGCCGTCGGGGTCGCGCACCAGGATGGGCAGATGGCCGGCCGAGGCGTAGACCAGGCGGCCTTCGTTCGGGTCGTGGACGGCGTAGACGCAGGTGGCGATCTGGCTGGCGTCGATCTCGGCGGCCAGGCCGTCCAGGAGCTGCAGGACCTCGTGGGGCGGGAGGTCGAGGCGGGCGTAGGCGCGGACCGCGGTGCGCAGCTGGCCCATGACGGCGGCGGCGCGCACCCCGCGGCCCATGACGTCGCCGATGACCAGGGCCGTGCGGCCGGCGCCGAGGGTGATGACGTCGTACCAGTCGCCGCCGACCGCGGCGTCCGTGCCGCCGGGCTGGTAGGTGGCGGCGACGCAGAGGTCGTCGGGCTGTTCGAGTTCCTGGGGCAGCAGGGAGCGCTGGAGGGTGACCGCGGCCTCGCGCTGGCGGGCCTCGCTGGCGCGCAGCCGCTCGGCGGACTCGATCTGGTCGGTGACCTCGGCGCCGAAGACCAGGACGCCCTTGTGCGGGGCGACGCAGGCGACTTCGGGGTCGGGGGCCGGGCCGCTCGCGGCGACCTCGATGGGGGTGCAGGTGAAGGTGTAGTAGCCGTCGCGGGTGCGGTCGCCGGCGGCGCCGCCGGGGACCTTGCGGGACTTGACCGTGCGTGGTTTGCCGCTGCGCAGGACCTGGTCCATCAGGGGGAGCAGGCCGAGGGCGTCGAGTTCGGGGAGGGCTTCGCGGGCGGTGCGGCCGGCCGGGCGGGGGCCGAAGACGGCGGCGTAGGCGCCGTTGACGTAGGCGAGGCGGTGTTCGGGGCCGTAGACGACGGCGACCAGGGCGGGGATGGTGCCCAGGATGTCGTGGACGGAGAGGGCGTCGACGGTGGGCGGCAGGGTCGCCGGGCGGTCCTGGGAGGGCGCCGGGTCGGTGTGCTCGGCGCGGGCCGCGGGGACGGAGCCGGTGGTGGCGGCTGTCGGGGCGGACGGGGTGCCGTCGGCTGCCGCGGGCGCGGCGGACGGCGCCGGGGCCGCGGTGGGCGGGACGGCGGGTGTGCCGGGCGCGGGGCGGGGTGCGGCGCGGTCGGACCGGGCGGCGGCGCGCCGCTGTGTGCCGGGGAGTTTGGCGCTCCAGCGCGTGAAGATCACGGAGGGGTACCTCTTACTTCGCGTCGTCGCGCGGGATCGGGCCGTCGGCATGGCGGGACCTCCCGGCAGGGGGCCGGGGGAGGGTCGGCTGGGGACGCTCTCGGCGCCCTTTTGCGGAATGCAGCAAACGTCCAGAATCCTCGTGATTGTCACTCTTTGCAGATACGAGCCCACCCATGGTCACACGACCAGTGTGGCCGACCGGACGGACATCCGTCAGACGCCGGGGCGCGGCTGTGGAGTTCCGCGCTCCGGAACTTCCGGCGGTCCCGGGGCCGATGGCCCGTCAACTCTTGTGGCGGTACGGCGCGTCAGCTCGCTTCGTTGTGCCGTCCGGTTCCCGCGGCGAGTTCGAACTCGGCGCGCGGGTTCTCCAGCGAGCCGAGCGAGACGATCTCGCGTTTGAACAGGCCGGCGAGGGTCCATTCGGCGAGCACCCGCGCCTTGCGGTTGAAGGTCGGCACCCGGCTGAGGTGGTAGGCGCGGTGCATGAACCATGCCGGGTAGCCCTTCAGTTTGCGCCCGTAGAGGTGCGCGACGCCCTTGTGGAGGCCGAGGGAGGCCACCGAGCCGACGTTTTTGTGCGCGTAGTCCACGATCGGGCCGCCGCGCACCGCCGCGGCGATGTTCTCGGCGAGGACCTTGGACTGGCGGACGGCGTGCTGGGCGTTGGGGGCGCACAGCACGGGTGGCTCGCCCGGTTCGGCGGGCGGCTCGGCCGTCAGATCCGGGACCGCGGCCGCGTCCCCGGCTGCCCAGGCGTGTTCGACGCCGTCCACCTGGAGCGCGGGGGTGCAGATGAGGCGGCCGTGGGCGTTCAGCGGCAGTTTGGTCGCGGCCAGGACGGGGTGCGGTTTGACGCCCGCGGTCCACACCAGGGTCCGGGTGGGGAAGCGGGAGCCGTCACTGAGCTGGGCGACATGCTTCTCGCAGGACGTCAGCCGGGTCTCCATCCGTACGTCGATATTGCGGGCCCGCAGCTCCCGTACGGCGTAGCCGCCCATCTCCGGGCCCACTTCGGGCAGGATCCGGTTCGTCGCCTCTACCAGGATCCACTTCATGTCCTCGGGCTGGATGTTGTGGTAGTAGCGGACGGCGTAGCGGGCCATGTCCTCCAGTTCGGCCAGCGCCTCCACGCCCGCGTAGCCGCCGCCGACGAAGACGAAGGTCAGGGCGGCGTCGCGGAGGGCGGGGTCGCGGGTGGAGGAGGCGATGTCGAGCTGGCCGAGGACGTGGTTGCGCAGTCCGATGGCCTCCTCGACGGTCTTGAAGCCGGTGCCGACGTCGGCCAGGCCCGGGACGGGCAGGGTGCGCGAGACCGAGCCGGGCGCGAGGACGAGTTCGTCGTACGCCACCTCGATGGCGCCGTCGCCGTCCTTCTCCGCGGCCAGGGTGGTGACGGTCGCCCGGCGCTCGTCGTGGTCGATGGCGGTGACCTCGCCGATGAGGACCCGGCACTGCGGCAGCACCCGGCGCAGCGGTACGACGACATGGCGCGGGGAGATCGAACCGGCCGCGGCCTCGGGCAGGAACGGCTGGTAGGTCATATACGGATCGGGGTCGACCACGACGACCTCGACGGTGCCCTGCCGCAGTTCCTGCTTCAGCTTCCGTTGCAGGCGCAGGGCGGTATACATCCCCACGTAGCCACCGCCGACCACGAGAATGCGCGTCACGTCTTCCGAAGACACTGTCGTCACAGAGGTTCTCCTCGCGGTGTCGGCCAGGCCCCGGGACGGCACCGGTCCGAAAGCCGGCGGACCGCGCGGCCGGCTTCGGGAGCTGCACCCCCGGGAAAGCACAGCACTGTTCCATGACGCACCTCCGGAGCGCCTTTGTCCACAGGCCCGTCGAAATGTATGACCGGGCGCCGCCCTGGGGACGGAACGCCCTATTCCGCGTATGCGGGCCGAGGTGCGCTGGTCAGGGGGTGGGTGGTGGCGGCGGAGCGGGGGCGTAATCGGGGCGGATCTGACGCCTTGGGCCGATCGGGGGGCGCATTGTGCGGAACGCCCCCTTCATTCTTGACCCGAGCTCAACTATGTTCATATCTCGTTGGGGTGCACCCTCTCGTCGGTACGCCCTGACTGTCAGGGCGGGGAGTCTCCGGGGGGAGACGTCATTACCGGGGGATCACTATGCACATTCAGGGCTCTCATTTGCCGGCCACCGTCGCGGTGGCCCACGCCGCCGACGGCGCCGGGAGCAGCAGCGAGCACCACAGACCCCAGGCCGGCGGCACCGCGGTGACCAACGGTGCCGGTACGGGGACGGGCGGCCGCAGCACGCCACTGCGGGTGGACGCCCAGCGCAATCTGGAACACGTACTGCGCGCCGCACGCGAGGTGTTCGGCGAGCTGGGGTACGGCGCGCCCATGGAGGATGTGGCGCGGCGGGCCCGCGTCGGGGTCGGCACGGTCTACCGCCGGTTCCCGAGCAAGGACGTTCTGGTCCGCCGGATAGCCGAGGAGGAGACCTCACGGCTGACGGACCAGGCGCGTACGGCGCTGGGCCAGGAGGACGACCCGTGGTCGGCGCTGTCCCGTTTCCTGCGGACGTCGGTCGCCTCGGGTGCCGGACGGCTGCTGCCGCCGGGCATTCTGCGGGTGAGCGCGGCCGCCGGGACCGGGGAGCCGGCGGCGGCCGTGGAAGGGCTCCGGATGCCGGACGGCCTGAGCGAGGCGCGGGTGCCGCAGCAGCGCACGGCGCACGGCACGGACGGGGCCGCCGACGGTCTCCGGCCGGACGGGGCCGCGCCGGGCGCCGCCGCCGAGGAGACGGCCGGGGCCGACGCGCTGTTGGAGGTCGTCGGGCGGCTCGTGGAGCGGGCCAGGGCGGCCGGTGAGCTGCGCGCCGATGTGACGGTCGCGGACATCCTGTTAGTCATCGCCACAGGGGCGCCCACACTGCCGGATCCCGGCCAGCAGCAGGCCGCGTCCGCGCGGCTGTTGGAGATTCTGCTGGAGGGGCTGCGCTCGCGCCCGGCCGGGTGAGGTCCGGCGGCCGGCTCCGTCCGATGGACCCGGCCGCCGGGTCCACGGGGCGGGGCCGGACCGCGCGGCGGTGCCGTCCGGGGACCGCTGTGCCCTCTCCGCACACGTCAGGGGCACATCCTGGTGCCGCGCAGGACAGGACCCGTACGGGGGCCGCGCCCGGTATCGGCCGTCTGCGCGGCATGGCCCGTACGGGTGAACGCCCGTGCGGTCGTCCGCGTGTGCACCCCGGATGAGTGGATGGCGGTCCTTGGCGGCAGCCACCGGCGTCCCGTATGGCACGCTTACGCGGTATTTCCATGGGCACAGCGGCTGGGAGCCTCGGCGATGGATCTTGATGGGCGGGACGGGCAGCGCGACGGCGAGGCCGGGGCGGGCGAGCAGGAGCGGACGCGGTCCGGGCAGGTCCCCGGGCAGGGCGGGCCGTTGACTTCCCCGGACGGGCCGCACGGGCGCGCCGACGTCCCTCCGGACGCGGGGCCCGGCGTGCCGTCGCAGCGGGATCCCTCCCGCGGCGCGGACCCGGCCACCGGTCCCGAGGACCGCGATCTCCCGCCGTCCGACGCCCAGTTGCTCTCCGACCTGCGGGCCGGCGACGACAGCGCGTACGAGGAGATGTACCGCAGGCACGCCCCGGCGGTCCGGCGCTACGCCCGCAGCTGCTGCCGGGACGTGCACACCGCGGAGGATCTGACCGGCGAGGTCTTCGCCCGCACGCTCCAGGCAGTGCGCGGCGGGGCGGGCCCGGAATCCGCGGTGCGCGCCTATCTGCTGACGACCGTCCGCCGGGTGGCCGCGTCCTGGGCGCAGACCGCGCGGCGGGAGCACCTGGTGGAGGACTTCGCGGTGTTCGCGGTGTCCTCGGCCGAGGCGCCGGTGGACGACGCCACCCTGGACCTGGGCGCGGATGTGCGGGCCATGCAGGAGGCCGACCGGTCGATGGCCGTGCAGGCGTTCCGCAGTCTGCCGGAGCGCTATCAGACGGTGCTGTGGCACACCACGGTCGAGGAGGAGTCGCCGAGCGAGGTCGCCCCGCTGCTCGGGCTGACCGCGAACGCCACCGCCGTATTGGCGCACCGCGCCCGCGAGGGCCTCAAGCAGGCGTATCTGCAGGCGCATGTCAGCCAGTCGCTGACCGCCGGCGGTGACTGCGCCCGGTATGCCGACCGGCTCGGCGCCTATGCCCGCGGCGGGCTGCGGGTGCGGGCCGAGCGGGGGCTGCGCAAGCATCTGGACGCCTGTCCGCGGTGCCGGCTGGCCGCGCTGGAGGTCGCGGACGTCAATCAGCGGATCCGGGCGCTGCTGCCGGTCGCGTTCATCGGCTGGTTCGCCGCCGGGTACGCCGTCAAGACGGCGGCGGCCGGTACCGCGGGGGTGGCGGCCGGTGCGGCCGCGGCCGCCGGAAGCGGGGGCTCCGGTGCGCACGGTGGCGCCGGTGCCGGCCTGGGCAAGGGGCTGGGCGGCACGGTCAAGGTCGGGATCGGGGTCGGGGTGGCGGTGGCGGCGGGCGCGACGCTGGCGCTGGCGCTGGCCGGCTCCCCGAAACCGGCGCCGGAACCGCGGGCCCAGGCGCCCCGGCCCGCCCCGTCCGCACCGCAGCGCCCGGCGCCCGGCTCGCCGCATCCCTCGCTGCCACCGGCGGGCGGCGCCGCGCCCGCCCCGAAGGCGGCCCCGGAGACGGCCCCGACGCGGAAGCCGGCCCCGGAACGCACGGCGGCCCCCCGGCAGACACCGATGTCCAAGGAGTCCGCACCGGAGCCGGCGCCCACCCCGGCGCCGCCCTCGCCCCGGCCGTCGCCCAGTAAGCCGACACCACCGAAGCCCACCCCGCCGAAGCCCACACCACCGGCGCCCACCCCGCCGCCTCCGCAGCCCACCCCGCCGCCGCAGCCCGCCCCGGCCGCCTACCGGGTCAATGCGCTCCGCTACGACTTCCTGGGCGACGGCAGCGGACCGGAGGTGCGCGCCCTGGACAGCAGCTGGATGTGGCAGCGCCAGGCACCGGAGATCGCCGGCCGGACGTATGCGCACGGGGTGAGCGTCCACGGGCAGTCCTCGGTGACCATCGACCTCAACCGACAGTGCACCGCCTATGACGCCGTGGCGGGCATGGACGATATCGGTGCGGGGCTGGGCGCGGTGCGTTTCGCCGTCTACGCGGACGGGGTGCGGCTGTGGCAGTCGGCGGTGGTGCGCGGCGGTGAGCCGGCCGTTCCGGTGCACGTCCCGCTGACGGGCCGTACGACGCTGCGGCTGGTGACCGATCCGGAGACGCCGTTCGGTACGGCCGCGCTCGCCGACTGGGCGCAGTCCACGATCAGCTGTCGCTGAGGCGCCAACGGCCCGTGCCCTGGCGGGTGCGGGCCTCCGGCCGGGGTCACCCGGCAGCGGACGCGTCCCGGCTCAGGCCAGCCGTGCCCGTGGCACCACTCCGCCCGCGACCGCCTTCTGGCGCGGCGCCCCGGCCCCCGTCCAGCACGTCCCCCGCCGGGACACCAGCCGCCGCAACCACAGCTCCGTGGAGACGAGTTCGGCCAGCCCGTCCAGGGGGAGCGCCGCGCCCTCGGCCGCCGACCGTAGTGCCCGGCGGACCACCCGCGCCTCCACCAGGCCCGCATCGGCCAGCAGCGGGGTGTCGAAGAGCCGCACCAGGTCTCCGACGGCGCCGCGCAGCCCGGCGCGCACCGCCGCCGCATGGGTGAGCTGCGAGGGGGCGCCCCATCCTGGCGGCAGGTCCCGGACTCCGGCTCCGGCCAGTACGGAGCGCAGCACCGCGGCCCGCGCCCCGGGCTGCACCCGCAGGGTGTCCGGCAGGGCGCGGCAGGCGCGTACCACCTGGTTGTCGAGGAACGGGGCGTGCAGCCGCTGGTTGCGGACCTCGGCGGCCTGCTCGAAGACGCGGTGGTCCGCGGCCTGGCGGGCCAGCGCGGCGCGGGCGCGCCGTTCGCCGGGACGGCCCACCGCGGGCGAGCGGTGCGCCGCGTCGCTGAGCCGAACCGATACTTCAGCCAGCGCCTCCCCCGTGAGCCAGCGCGCCGCGGGCCCCGGCCGGCACCAGGCGAGCGCGGCCAGTGAGGCGTCCACGGCCCCGCCGGCCACCGGCTCGTCGGCGAACTGCCGCTCCAGGAGGCCGCGCGCCGTATCGGCGATACCGGTCGCGTACGGCATACGGGCGAGCCGGCGGGCCGCGCGGTAGACGGTGAAGGGCACCAGGACGGACTGCGCCAGGGCGCCGTCCGCCTTGGCCAGCGCGGTGACCGGGCGCAGCAGATGGCGTCGGCGGCGGTCCATGAGGAGGTCGGCGAGCCGGGCCGGGTGGGCGTCGAGGACCTGGCGGGCGCCGTGTCCGACGAAGTGGTCCGCGCTGCCGGCCAGCAGCCGTCGGCGGTGGCGGCCCGCGGTGGTGAGGGAGGGGCCCGGCTCGTCCGTGAGCGGGCCGCTTCCGAGGTCCGTGTACGGGAGGGCCTCTTCGCCGGCCGCGACGACGACGTGGTGCAGCCGCGGGTTGTCGGCGAGGGTGCGGGCGCGCTCCAACTCGGCGTCGTGGCCTGCCTGGTCGCCATGGGTGGCACGGTCGTTGAAGGTGACGGCCAGGAGGCGTTCGCCGTGTCCGTTGAGCCTTCCTGGCCGTCCGGGGAGACCGGCGGCCAGCAGGGCGAGGGTTCCGGAGGCGCTTCCTCCGGAGAGGTCGGCGCCGATGCCGGGAGCCGGCGCACCGCGCGCCGCGCGCCGCTCGGCGGGTCCCATGCCGGGCACCGGGCCGGGGTCGAGGCCGTCGCGCCCGTCCGGATCGGGGGCGTGCCGGGGTCCGGCCAGCCGGGCGCGGACGGCTTCGACCAGGGCGTCGCGGACGCCGTCCACCGCCTGTTCCGGGGCGAGTTGGGGCGCGGCGACGGCGAGCGAGGCGGTCGGTTCGAAGGAGGTGATGTCCCCCGCGCCGCCGCGCAGCACCAGGGCGTGGCCGGGCGGGATCCGGCGGACGCCTTCGTAGGGCGTGCCGGCGCCGAGCGCCTCGGGGATGTCCGGGCAGGCCAGCAGCGCGGCGAGGTGGCCGATGTCCAGACCGGCCTCGACGAGGTCGGCGAGCGGGAGGGCGGCGGTGGCGTAGGCGGTGCCGCCGGCCCAGGGGGTGTGGAAAACGGGACGGGCGCCGGCAAGGTCGCCGGTGACGGTGATCCGCCGCCCCACCTGGACCACGGCGGTGTAACTGCCGGGCCAGGCTGTGAGATGACGCAGTGCGCCGCCGCGCGCCGCGTACAGGCCCACCTTCAGCTGGTCGTCGGTGGCGCCGCAGACGCCGAAGACCGCGAGCCGGGTTTCGGGGTCGGCCTGCACGACGCGGATCTCGTCCGGCCGCCAGTCGCCGACCGCCCAGAGGGGATCCGGGCCGTCCCAGAGGAGCTGGGCGCCCACGGGGAGGACCGCGGGGCTCTCGTGGCCCGCGGGCCCCGTGACGGCACTGCTCCACCCCACCAGCCAGCGCATCGCCGCCTCCACCCGATTCCCCGTGCGCCGGGGCCAACGGCCGCCCCGTCAGCGGACCGCCCGGCCGTCACCGAGCTGTTGTGCGGACCATGCTGCCATGACAGCGGCGCGGGAGAGGCGGTGGAGCGGGGCTGTATACGGGCAGTTCGCGGGGCGGGCGGGCACAAGGGGCCGCCGGGGGCGGCACACCCGCACGCCGGGGGCGGCGCGCCGCCGCACTCGCCGGGCGCGGGCACGCCGCCGCATCGGCCCCGGAAGGCCCCCCGTGTGGCCCCCGAGGCGGCTCCGTGCGCGCGGCGGCGGCGCGAAAGCATCACCCGTCACTTTTCGGCCAAACTCCGTGCCATACAACCCAGTTGACGCCTTCGGGCACGGCGTCGGCCGACGGCCGGACCGGTCGGCGGCCCGTCGGCGGCCGGTACTCGCGACGGTCCGGGAGGCGGGCTGCGCCCCCCGGACCGGACCGTCACCCGCGGGGAATTGAGGTGACGGTATCCCCCAGCCCACTGGATCCAGTGCAGCGGGCCGACCCACGCAGAAGCCATGGAAGCGCCCACGAAAGCGGGCGGCCAGCGCGCACGGACGGGCGCACGGGCACACGTACCCGGAGCACATGCCAATTCCCGCACCCCTGTTTGAACACGAATCTCGCCATCCGGGACACCGACTCTTAACGGTCGGGATCCGGCGAACTACTCTGGGTGGACGCATGCCCCGGGGTACCGGGGCGGCCGTCGCTGTGTCGAGGGGTGCGCAATGTCCAGGGATATACGCGGGCCGAACGAAAAGCTTGGCACCGTTCTCGCCCTCGCGGGTATCAGCAATGCCGGACTGGCGCGCCGGGTCAACGACCTCGGTGCGCAGCGCGGACTGACGCTTCGTTATGACAAGACGTCGGTGGCGCGGTGGGTCTCCAAGGGCATGGTGCCCCAGGGCGCCGCGCCCCATCTGATCGCGTCCGCGATCGGCAGCAAACTCGGCCGTCCGGTCCCGCTGCACGAGATCGGGCTGGCCGACGCGGACCCGGCACCCGAGGTCGGCCTGGCCTTTCCCCGCGATGTGGGCGCCGCGGTGCGTTCCGCGACCGAGCTCTACCGTCTCGATCTGGCCGGACGGCGGGCCGGCGGTGGCGGCATCTGGCAGAGCCTGGCCGGATCCTTCGCCGTCAGCGCGTACGCCACCCCCGCTTCGCGCTGGCTGATATCCCCGGCCGACAGTTCGGTGGCGCGGGAGGCGGCCGAGGCCCGGGACAAGGACGCCGCGGCGGCCGGCGACGCCGGGATTCCGCAGCACGTCGGCCACAGCGATGTCAGCAAACTGCGGGAGGCGGCCGAGGACGCGCGCCGCTGGGACTCCAAGTACGGCGGCGGGGACTGGCGTTCGTCCATGGTGCCGGAGTGCCTCCGGGTGGACGCGGCCCCGTTGCTTCTCGCCTCGTACAGCGACGAGGTCGGCCGGGCGCTCTTCGGAGCCACCTCCGAACTCACCCGGCTCGCGGGGTGGATGGCCTTCGACACGGGCCAGCAGGAGGCCGCACAGCGGTACTACATCCAGGCGCTGCGGCTCGCCCGCGCGGCCGCCGACGTCCCGTTGGGCGGCTATGTCCTCGCCTCGATGTCCCTGCAGGCGACCTACCGCGGCTTCGCCGACGAGGGCGTCGATCTCGCCCAGGCCGCCCTGGAACGCAACCGCGGACTGGCCACGGCCCGGACCATGAGCTTCTTCCGCCTGGTCGAGGCGCGGGCGCAGGCCAAGGCGGGCGAGGCGCGCGCCTGTGAGGTGGCGCTGAAGGCCTCCGAGGGCTGGCTGGAGCGCTCCCGGGGCGGCGACCCCGACCCCTCGTGGCTGGACTTCTACTCGTACGAGCGCTTCGCGGCCGACGCCGCCGAGTGCTACCGCGATCTGCGGCTGCCGCGTCAGGTCCGCCGCTTCACGGAGCAGGCGCTGTCCCGGCCCACCGAGGAGTTCGTCCGCTCGCACGGTCTGCGCCTCGTCGTCTCCGCGGTCGCCGAACTGGAGTCCGGCAATCTGGACGCGGCCTGCGCGGCGGGCACCCGCGCGGTCGAGGTGGCCGGACGGATCTCCTCCGCCCGCACCACCGAGTACGTCCGCGATCTGCTGCACCGCCTGGAGCCGTACGGTGACGAGCCCCGGGTGGTCGAGCTGCGGGAGCGGGCGAGACCGCTGCTGGCGGCGCCGGCTTAGGGGCGGGGCCAGGCCGGGTGGCGGGGCGGACCGGGGCGGGCGGGCTGCCCGGCCGCGCGGGTCCGCTCCCGGGCCGGCCGGCCGCGGCCCGGACTGGCCTGGAGCAGGCCGCTCGGAGCCCGTCCGCTCGGCATTGTCAGTGCCGGCCGTCATGATGGGATACGTCGTCGGCGATGATGCGCAGGTCCGTGGCGACGGGTCGGCCTGCGGTCATGCGGTTGGGGAGGTGCAGTGGCGGCGTACGACTGCGAGGTGCTGGTGATCGGTGCCGGCATCGTCGGACTCTCTACGGCGTACGCGATCACGCGTGCCGCGCCCGGTACGCGCGTGGTGGTCCTGGAGAAGGAGTCCGGTCCGGCCCGCCATCAGACCGGGCGCAACAGCGGCGTGATCCACAGCGGCATCTATTACCCGCCCGGTTCGCTCAAGGCCCGTTTCGCCCTCCAGGGCGCGGCGGAGATGGTGAAGTTCTGCACCGAGCACGACATTCCGCACGAGGTCACGGGCAAGCTGATCGTCGCCACCGACCGCAGTGAGCTGCCGCGGCTGCACGGCCTGATCCAGCGCGGCCGGGAGCACGGCCTGCCGGTGCGCGAGCTGGGCCCGGCCCAGATAGCGGAGTACGAGCCCGAGGTGCGCGGCCTGGCCGCCATCCATGTCGGCACGACCGGCGTCTGCGATTTCGGCGCGGTCGCCCGCCGCTTCGCCCGCCTCGCCGAGGACGCCGGTGCCCGGATCCGGTACGGCTCCGAGGTGACCGCCATCGGCCGCCGCCCCGGCCGGGTGGCGGTCCGTACGGCCGACGGCACGGTCCACCGCGCCCGCGCCCTGGTCAACTGCGCCGGTCTGCACTGCGACCGGATCGCCCGGCTGGCCGGTGACGCCCCGGGCATGCGGATCGTCCCGTTCCGCGGCGAGTACTTCACCCTCGCCCCGGACCGCGCCTCCCTGGTCAACGGCCTGGTCTACCCGGTCCCCGACCCGGCCTTCCCGTTCCTGGGCGTCCATCTGACCCGCGGCATCGACGGCGCCGTGCACATCGGCCCGAACGCCGTCCCCGCCCTGGCCCGCGAGGGCTACGACTGGCGCACCCTGCACCCCGCCGAGCTGGCCGGCACCCTCGCCTACCCCGGCTCCTGGCGGATAGCCCGCCGCCACTGGCGCTACGGCGCCGGCGAACTGCACCGCTCGCTGTCCCGGCGCGCCTTCGCCGACGCGGTCCGCCGCCTGCTCCCGGCCGCCCGCGAGGAGGACCTGCTCCCGTCTCCGGCCGGTGTCCGCGCCCAGGCCGTCCTCCCCGACGGCACCCTCGTCGACGACTTCCTCTTCGCCGACTCCCCCGGCATGATCCACGTCCTCAACGCCCCCTCCCCCGCCGCCACGGCCTCACTGCCCATCGGGCGGGAGGTGGCGCGGAGGGTGTTGGGGGTGCTGGGCACGGGGCGCGCATAACGCAAGCGGCTCCCGGCCTTCCGCGCGTACCGGAGAACCGGAGAGCGGAGGGCCGGGAGCCGGGAGAGCCGGTGCGCCGGGAGAGCCGGTGCGCCGGGAGAGCCGGTGCGCCGGGAGAGCCGGTGCGCCGGGAGAGCCGGTGCGCCGGGTCCTTCAGCTGACGGGTGCCTTGAACGCCTGAATGCTCGACTTGTCGCCGTTGATCCCCTCGCCCTGGAGGAAGAGCGTGTTGGTGTGCCCGTCCCAGGCCAGCGACATGAGGTCCGGGGAACCCAGCGCGTGCTTCGGGTCGTAGACGGTGCCCAGCACCTTCTCCTTGCCGTCACGCAGACCGAGCGACACCAGCACCGGGTCCTGGCCGTGGGCACCGGTGGCAGGCGCGTCGGTCAGCGCGATCAGCCCTTCGGTGTCCAGCGCGGCCGGTGCCGAGGCCGACTTCTTCCACAGCAGCTTCCCGGTCTTCAGGTCCAGGGCCGCCATGCCGCCCGAACCGTAGCCGGACACCAGCACCTGCTCGTCCTCGTCGACGAAGGTGTCGCGGGGCTTGAGGCTCAGGTCCTTCAGTTCGCCTTCCAGCTTGAACGTCTCGTCCAGGTCCCCGTCCTCGGTGAAGGTGGAGAGCGAACCTTCGGCGTCGATCGTGTTGGCGGCGGCGCTCATGCGGATCGTCAGGGGCCGGTCGGACAGAATCTGCCCGACCGCCCGGCCCTCGCCCGAGACCGTCGAATGGATGCCGCTGTACTCCAGGTCCTGGAGGGCCAGTTGCTTCTTCGGCTTCGCGTCGGAGCAGTCACTGCCCACGGCCCGGTACTGCGGGCTCAGCCCCACCGTGGTGGTGCAGTCGTGGCCGCGCGCGGTCAGCTCCCAGACCTTCGCGCCCCCGGTGATGGTGAAACCGGCGTATGTGTCCCCGATCGCGACGGCGACGACCTTCGAGTTCACCACCATCTGCGGGCTGTCCTCGGTGCTGCCGCCCTTGAGGTTCTTCGACCAGAGCGTGCGTCCGGTGTCCGTGTCCACGACGGAGAGGAAGGAGCAGTCGTCGCCGCCCGCGTCGAAGACCACGGCGCCGACCCCGTCCTCGCTCGGCTCCTTGGACATGGCGCAGACCTCGCCCGCACCCTTGGGCGTCTTGACCGTCCACTGCTTCTTGCCGGTCTTACGGTTGAAGGCCCGTACGCCGCCGCCGTCCCCGAAGACGACGTCGTCGTTGTTGAACCACATGGAGCGCAGACCGTTCTCGTCCTGCCCCTCGCGCTCGGAGACGGGTGACTTCGCCTCCCACAGCCGCGGGATGGCGTTCGCGGGCCGGTCCGAGGCCGTATCGGCGGAGTCATCCGACGTGAAGAGGAAGTACCCGCCGACACCGGCGCCGATCAGCACGACCATCACGATCGCCAGGATGAGCGGCACGGGAGCCCCGCTGCGCGGCGGACCGGGGGGCTGCCCCGGCCCGCCGGGGAACGGTGCCGCCGTGGGCCCGCCGGGGAACGGCGGCTGCCCGGGGAACTGCCCGGGTGCCTGGCCCTGCTGCGCGTACGGAGGAGGCGGCTGCTGACCTCCCGGCGGCGGGGGCGCGTAGCCCTGCTGGGGCGGCGCCGCCTGGGGCTGCCCCGCGTGCGGTGGGAAGTGCGGCGCTCCCGGGGCGGGCTGTCCCTGCGGCTGGTACCCGGGCGCTCCCATATACGGGCCGGGCTGGCCCTGCGGCGGGGCGGGCGGCGGAGGGACCTGGCCCGGGGCGGTCGGCGGAGGGGCTTGCCCCGGGGCGGGCGGACCGGCCGACGGACCGGCAGGGGGACCGGCCGGCGGCATCCCGGCGCCTCCCTGGCCCGCCGGAGGCGGCCCCTGTGGATACTCGGCGCTTCCCTGGCCACCCTGCGACACGATGAACAGCCCCCCGGTTTGTTTTTTTCAGACGTCGACCCCGCATCGTATGCACGCGGCAACTCACCGCGCCAACCCCCGTTTCACCGGGGTTTTCGCCCCCTCCGCCCCGCCATCGCCTGGGAAGTCGGGGTTCGCCGCCGGCCCGCCCGGCCCCTCGTCCTGCCCCCGTAGAATCGACCCACTGTGTCCGAGAACCACGCCACCCCCGCATCCGACGCCCGCGCATCCGACGCCCCCGAAGCGAGCGCCCCGGAGGCCGACGCTCCGGCAGCCGCGAGCCAGACGTCCGCCGCTCAGGAAGCCCCCGCTCTCGGGGCCACCGCCGTCTCGGCCGCCACCCCCCGGCGCGGCGAGCCCATGTTCCCCGACGGGACGGGCCCCGCGGCCGACCCGGCGGGGTCCCATCACGAGCGGCGGATCCGCTCCTTCCAGCCCCGCCGCAGCCGGGTCTCGCCCAGCCAGGCCGATGCGCTGCGCCGCCGGTGGGCGACCTGGGGACTGGACATCGACGGGCTCTCCCGTATCGATCTCGACGCCTTCTTCGACGGGCGGCCGGTCGTCCTGGAGATCGGCTTCGGCATGGGTGAGGCCACGGCACAGATGGCCGCCGCCGACCCGGACACCGGCATCCTCGCCTGCGATGTGCACACCCCCGGGCAGGGCAATCTGCTCGGTCTCGCGGAGCGGAACGGTCTGTCCAACATCCGGGTGGCCAACGGCGACGCGATCATCCTGCTGCGCGAGATGCTGGCCCCCGCCTCCCTCGCCGGCCTGCGCGTCTACTTCCCCGACCCCTGGCCGAAGAAGCGCCACCACAAGCGGCGCCTCATCCAGCCGGAGTTCATCGCGCTGGCCGCCACCCGGCTCGCGCCCGGCGCCCTGGTCCACTGTGCGACCGACTGGGAGCCGTACGCCGAGCAGATGCTGGAGGTGCTCTCCGCCGAGCCGACGCTGGAGAACCTCCACCCCGGCTTCGCGCCCCGCCCGGATTTCCGGCCCCTCACCAAGTTCGAGGGCCAGGGCCTGGACAAGGGGCATATCGTCCACGACCTCCTCTTCCGCCGCCGCGACACGGAGGCCGAACCCCCTCGCTAGGGTCGATGGGTGTACCCGTCCCAGCCGCCCCCGCACCCGCCCCACGCGCCCGCCCCTCCCCCGTACACACAGCACATACCGCACACCCCGCACACCCCGCATACCCCGCACCCGTACGAGCCCGCCGCCGCGCATACGCACCACCGGACGGCGCCATGGCGCAGCACCACCCTCCGTGCGGTCGCCCTGGTGTCGCTGCTGGCGCTCTCCGGCGTGGTCATCATCGGCATGGTCCGCCAGCAGACCGGCACCGAGGGCTTCCTGGTCGGCCTGGGGCTGGCCGTCTTCCCGGTACCGCTTCTGGTGGCGGCGTTCTGCTGGCTCGACCGTGTCGAACCCGAGCCCTGGCGCAACCTCGCGTTCGCCTTCACCTGGGGCGCCTGCGCCGCCACCCTGGTCGCACTCCTGGCCAACGGCTTCGCGACGGACTGGCTGGCCGCCAACATCGCCTCCACCTCACCCTCCGAGGCCGAGGCATGGGGCGCCACGGTGATCGCCCCGGTCGTCGAGGAGGTGGTCAAGGCCGCCGCCGTGCTCTTCCTGTACCGCTTCCGGCGGCGCGACTTCGACGGCATCACGGACGGCATCGTCATCGCCGGCATCACGGCCACCGGTTTCGCCTTCACCGAGAACGTGCTCTACCTGGGCAACGCCTTCGGCGAGGACCAGTCCCTGGGCCACTCCGGCCTGGACTCCCTCACCGCCGGCACCTTCTTCCTCCGCATCATCGTCTCCCCCTTCGCCCACCCCCTCTTCACCATCCTCACCGGCCTCGCGTTCGGCATCACCGCCACCCGCTACCCCCACCGCCGCGCCGCCCGCCGCGCACTCGCCCTCCTCGGCCTGCTCACCGCCGTCCTCCTGCACGCCATCTGGAACGGCGCCTCCTCCCTGGGCGACCTCGGCTTCCTCATCGTCTACGGGCTCTTCATGGTCCCCGTCCTCATCGTCCTGACCTGGCTGGCCATCTGGGCCCGCAACCAGGAACTGCTCTCCCTGCGCGGCTACCTCGCCCCCTACATCACCGCCGGCTGGCTCGCCCCCGCCGAACCCACCGCCCTCTCCTCCCTCAAAACCCGCGCCCTGGCCCGCGACCTGGCCCGCCGCACCCAGGGCCCCGCCGCCGCCCGCGCCGTCACCGAATACACCACCCTCGCCACCGCCCTCTCCTTCCACCGCCGCCGCGCCCACCTCATGGGCCCCACCCCCGACTTCACCAGCCACGAACGGCATCTACTGGAGCATCTGCGGGAGTATCAGGCTTGGGGGCGGGCGGCATTGGTGCATGCGTGGGGGGTGCGGGAGGAGCGGTAGGGCCTGCCGAGCGCGTAGCCGTACGGGCCTCAGCGGGCCGTCCTACTCGGTGAATCGCTCAGCCCAGCGCGCGCGGTGCTGACGCACGCAGTCCACTTTGACCTGGTGTTCCTTGGCTATGGTCAGGGCCCCTACGAATCGCTGCGTGAGGCCATCAAACACATCGAGATCATCACTGAGCTGAAGCGCTCCTCGATCAAAGAGGGCATGGCAGTTCGCACAGAGACAGAGGACATTCCACAGTTCATCCGGGCCACCGTGGGGTTTGCCCAGTGCATGGATATGAGCCGCTTCGCTATACGCCTCGCCACCGGGCGACACCACCAGTCGGCAATCACAGATCTGACAGGTGTTGTCGTAGATCTCCTTCACCCGCCGGACCACCTTGGAGTCACGGATCAGCCGCTCGTACGCGACGATTCGACGCAACTGCTCTTCGGTGGTGGTGTCCGCACCCTCCCCCGGCGAGACAGGGTGCGGCCTTGCCGACTCGCCCGGGGCCAACTTGAGCAGCCTGAACTGACAGATGCGGAAACCTTCCTTCCCGACTGTCGTCCAGTGCTCTGCGACGCGAAACAGCCCGCAGTACTCATAGCCCCCCGTCGCACGGGGTCGCTTCTTTCCTCGAATTTTTAGACCGCGTACCACTCGCACCGGGTGCCCCAGTGCCTCATTGAGCAGCAAGCCGGCATTACCCGGCAGCGCCAGGGATTGGTCTGCGTAGAGGCGACCGGTATCCCTGTCGCGACCGCCCTCACCCGTGTAGATGATCTCTTGCTCGCCGTACTCATCGTCGATATACCCGCCGGAGAGAACGATGGAATCGACGCCCTCGTGCGCGGTGCCAGAGATGCCCTGGCCAGACCGACGATGGACACCGGCCGCGTGTAACTCTGTGTGTCCCGCGAACCACTGCCCCTCCTCGACGTCCTGCGGAGGGCCAAAACGGACTGGGTTGGATGACCGCGCCTTCGCCATAGCCGAATCCTGTCAACTCATCGCCTTCCATGGCGCGCGCCTCCAGGGGGTGTGGTCAGCACCACACCCCCTGAAGGGCTGCCTAGAAGGTTCGGCTAGACGCTCAGACCTTCAGCGGCTCATCCGTCATACGGACACACCTGCGCTATTCAGCTCCGTTGCCTCGCCCTCCAGCCTCCGCTGCCTCCTCGCCACCATGTGCGGGAATCCTGGAGCCACGGCTTTCAGCAACGCGTAACGCGTCCCGGAGAGCCTCCGTCAACCGGCGGGCGAGGAAGCGAAGTTCATGGTGAGTGACCTTGCTGTCATCAAGCAGATCGCGCGCGAAGTCGAGAAGATCGCGTCCCATGTCGAGCTGCATCTGCTCCATATCGTCAGCAAGGCGCGACAAGAACCCTGTCCCGTCGGTGGACAGGTAGCAGGGGTGGCCCGCTGAGTTCGACCAGGGCAGAAGACGCAGCGACTGCCGGACACGCATCAACCCGCCCCCTTCATGGCGCAGCGCGCACGGGCAATGGCCTGCACGTCCCGTCGTCGCGGCTGTAGTGGCCTGCGCCGACCCGATGGAGGTAGCGGTGCCCGCAAAAGGGATTCGAAGATTCGGGCGATACAGTGCGACACGTTGACCTGCTCTCTCAGGTTGGCCATGCCCCCGGACCGTGTGGAGCGGTCGCGGGGGTCTTCGTACGGTCAGGCGAGACTGACCGTACGGCCATCTGGAGAGCGTCAGGGGCACAGTTTGTACCCCTTCATTTATGCGGCCAACGCACCAATCTTCACGGCGAGTTCGCTTGCCCTACGCCGTTGCGCTGGGCTCCTCGACTCGGTCTCTTCCAAGACGATCCGCCGCGCGTATCCGTTGTAGCGGGTGGTTTCGGGAGCGGCCTGGTGGGCCTTGTCCAGAACTGCCAGAGCAGTTTCGGCCTGGCCGTCGAGGTAGTAGCCACGTGCCTCTTCAATACGGTGGCGAGCGCTCCGCGGACGCGACGGGATGAGCGTCACGTCTGCGGCGGCGGCTTGTCTGACGCTTTCACCGCCTGCGTGCAGCTCCACGGCTACGGTCACCGCGTGAGCCCCCATGATCGCTCTGGAGAACGAGGTCACGGGGTGGAAATAATCCGCGGGAAGTCGCCCTGCCATGGACCGCGCGACATCCCAGTAGCGCCAGGCGGTGCCGGCGTCTCCTCGTCGGGCCGCGGTATATCCGGCCTCGAAGTTCAGTGCCCCCGTGATGGCAAGTACATCATCGTCGGCTTCAGGGAGGAGGGGTTCGAGGTAGCGGAGAGTCGCCAGGTTTACGGCATCGGCGGCGTCGTAGTGCGCGGGACCACTGTCGCGATGCGCCTGCGCCGCAAGCCATGCCGCGACGCCGATGGTGTGTGGATCCTCGGATTCCTGTGCGGAGACCAAACCCCGCTCCACTACCCGCCACAGCAACGGTGCGTCAGATTGGTATGCGAGGAAGAACTGACTGAGGCTATAGACCTCGGACAGCACGGACTGTGCAACCCTTCTTTCCGTTCCCGACTCCGCTTGAGCCAACGAGGCTTGAGCGTCGCGAATGAGGTGCGGGAGCAGTTCGCCGATAACGTCGCGGTGATGAGGAGCGGAGTGTCGGGCCTGCCAGGCATGAGCGATGCGGTTCTGAAGATGCGCGAGGGACGGCGCCTGGCGCGCGGTCGTCAGCGGGTACTCGTTGAGGGTGTCCCGTACGTGCGGAAGGCGCGCGTGGCCGGGACCGGCGAAAAGCGAGATCGCCGTCGCGTGCTCACCAACGAGATCGGCAAGGTTCGGCACGCGGAGAGCCTCAGCGATCCGCAGAACCATAGGGAGTTTCGGCATCTGGAGCCGTCCCCCCTCGACTTGTTTTACCCAGCTCGGTGACTTGCCCAGTAGCCCAGCAAGGACGGTCCGGCTCATACCGCGGCGAAGGCGAAGCACCTGCATTCGCTGACCAAACGCGATCGGCTCGTAAGGCAGTTCCGGAGTAGCGTCAGATGACACGTTCGGCCCCTCTCTGCACACTCAACGTCACTGCCAGCGTACGTGTTCAGCATGAACTCGTTGCCGTGCTTGCCCAGTCCACGATGCTGCGACACACCCTTCTGCCGCCGATGGCGCGACGTAGAGTCAGCAGAAGGGCAGGCTCAGTTGTTTGTTTGCAGAAGGGCTTAGTGATGGCTGGAATTCCGACCGCAGCAGTTGCCGCAACCGGCCTAGTAGGCGGCTACGCCGTGGCCCGCTGGAGCAAGAAGCGTCCCCTGGGCGGGGTGGCGTTGGCGGCCGCCGGGGCTGTGGCGGCACGGGAGTGGCAGCGTAAGGCGGGGAATGTGACGGCGGCTGCGTTGAGTGGTGTCTACGTGGCTGCGTTTGCCGGGTCGCATCCGTTGGCGAAGAAGGTCGGGGCCTGGCCTTCGGTGTTCGCGGTGGCGGGTGGGGTGGCCGCTGCGTCGTGGGCTGTGGTGGATCGCCGGAAGTAGGACGGAGAAGGGAGGGAGGAAGCGGGCGGGCCCGCTTCCTCCCTCCTCGGGAGCTTGGTCAGGCGGACGCCTCCCCAAGCAGCCTGAGCTCCGCCTCCGTCAGCGCCACCTCCCCCACCGCCAGCAACGCCGGCAGCTGTTCCACCGTGCGGGCGCTGGCTATAGGGGCCGCGACCGTGGGCTGGGCGGCGAGCCAGGCGAGGGCCACGGTGGCCGGCTCGGCCTCGTGGGCGGTGGCTACGGTGTCGAGGGCTTGGAGGACTCGGTTGCCGCGGTCGGTGTTCACGTACTGGGCGGCGCGGCCGGAGCGGGCGCTGTCGACGTCGGTGCCCGGGCGGTACTTGCCGGTCAGGAAGCCGGCGGCGAGGGAGAAGTACGGGACCGCGGCCAGGCCGTGGCGGGCGGCCACCTCGGCGAGTTCGCCCTCGTAGGTGTCGCGGGAGACCAGGTTGTAGTGGGGCTGGAGGGCCACATAGCGGGCCAGGCCCTCGCGGGCGGAGCAGGTCAGGGACTCCTCCAGGCGCTGCGCCGAGATGTTGGAGGCGGCGATCTCGCGGACCTTGCCGGCCCGGACGAGGTCGTCGAGGGCGGTGAGGAACTCCGGGACCTCGACCGATTCGTCGTCGTAGTGGGTGTAGTAGAGGTCGATGTAGTCGGTGCGCAGACGGGTGAGGGATGCGTCGACCGCGGACTTGATGGTGGCGGGGGACAGGCCCTTGTCATCGGGAAGGGCGCCTACCTTGGTGGCGATGACGACATCGGAGCGATTGCCACGGGAGGCCAGCCAGTTGCCGATGACGGTCTCGGATTCGCCTCCCTTGTTGCCGGGGACCCAGTACGAGTAGGCGTCGGCGGTGTCGATGAAATTGCCGCCGCCCGCCACATACGCGTCCAGCACGGCGAAGGACGTGGCTTCGTCGGCCGTCCAGCCGAAGACGTTGCCCCCGAGGGACAGCGGGGAGACGGAGAGCGAGCCGATGGGCTTGCGGCTGCTCCCGCTGCTTTCGCCGCTTCCGGTACTTTCGCCGCTTCCGGTGGTTCGCGGGCTTCCTGTGCTCGGGGTGCTGTGTGTAGCGGTCATGTGTAGTGGCAACGTCGGGGGAAGGGGAGTTGTTCCCTCCTCTTCCCCCGCACGTCACGGCAACTCACGTAAGAAACTGGCGGGTTGAGGTCATGTGTGCAGGTGGGCGTGGCATGAGCCGACCGCCGAAGGCACGTCGATGCCCTCAGTCACCCGCACCCCCTGACTCACACGGCAAGGCCGTGATCGCGGAGCCACGGCATCGGGTCGATCGGGTCGCCGGCGTCGGGGCGGACCTCCAGGTGGAGGTGGGGGCCGGTGACGTTGCCGGTGGCGCCGACGCGGCCGATGACGTCGCCGGTATTGACCTTGCCGGAGGTCTTCACCATCGAGGACAGATGGCAGAACCAGAGTTCGGTGCCGTCGTCGAGGGTGAGGACGATGCGGTAGCCGTACGAGCCGGCCCAGCCGGCCTGGGTGATGGTGCCGGAGTGCACCGCCTTGACGGGAGTGCCGGTCGGGGCGGCGAAGTCCTGTCCGGTGTGGTCCGCGGCCCAGCGGTCGCCTGCCTGGCCGAAGCTGGCGGTGAGCGTGTAGGAGGACACGGGGGCGATGAAGCTCTTCGCCAGTTTGGCGAGGCGTTCGGCCTCCGCCTTCCGGCGGGCCGCTTCCTCGGCCTTGCGCTGGGCCTCCATCTCGGCCGCCTTCTTGACTGCTGCGGCCTTTTCGGCCGACTTCTGGTGGGCGGCGGCTTCCGTTGCGGCCTGCTGGACAGCGGCCTTTTCGGCGGCCTCGCGGGCCTCCTGCTCGCCGGCGTCCTGCTGCGCATCGGCCTGCTGGAGGATGCGGCTGCGCAGCGCCTCACCGGCGCCCGTGCCGGAACCCGCGTCCGCGCCGGAACCCGCGTCCGCACCCGGCTGCGCGGCCCGGGTGAGCGGCCCGGCGGCGGCAGGCGTCGAGCCGTCGGCAGACGCCTGAGCACCCTCGGCGGACGCCGATGCGGTGTCGGCGCCCGCGGAGCCCTCGTCGGATATCAGCTCACCGATCCCGGGCAGATCCTTCGCGTCCGGCAGCTTTTCGGAGAGGTCGTCGGCCATTCCGCCGACGTCGGGCATCGAGATCGGCACCGGCGGACGGCCCTCGGCCGAGGCCATGCCGCTCGCGCCGACCGCGGCGATGACGCCGACGCCCAGGACGGTGCCGCCGCGGGAGAGTCCGCCGCTGCGCTGTTTGACGACCCGGTGCTTACCGCGGGCGGAACGGGTGGATTCTTCGGTGGGATTCCATTCCTCCCACGGACCGTCACCCTCACCGCCACCGGGGCCCTGGAAGGCACCCCGGTCATCGAGCTCGTGGGCGGACTGGGCGGAGGGAGACTCGGGGGCAGGCCTGTTGGACGCCACGGGGGCGCACTCCTTTCCTTCCTTCTCGCCTACCGGGTTAGCTGACGGGTTCGGAGCAGGAAGGTCTCCTACGGGCGCCCGCTGGCGGAGGGCGTCCGATTCACCCCAAGGAAGTGGTTCCCCGGTTCCCTTGGTGCAGTTCGAAGTGCTTGGGGGTGCGTGAAATGCGCATACGGGATTCGGCGTCGGCGCGCGGTGCCGCCTCTTGCGACGGCTGGGACGACCGCGCTGCGTTATCGGACAGTAATAGAGATCGTGACCGAATTCCAAGCCTTCCCGCGAATCCTTGTCGGCGCGACACCACATCCAACGTGGACGTTTTCGGCCACCACGGCTGCAAAACGGGCGAGTTGCTCGCTCGCCGCTAAACGATCTCGCGCGGATTGTGCACCAGTCGTTATGCGGAGGGGTGCCCGTCAATTACGGAGGGTGAGAGCAGTAACGTCGGATCATGGTCGTCAACGTCGGGAACACCGGGAACACCGGACGGGCTGCCGGTAACGCGTGGGGAGTGGCGGAGCGGTACCGGGAGTTCTCCTGGCGGGAGGTGCGCGGCAGGTCGGACGCGCATGAGGAGCTGAGCGCGCGGATCAGCCAGGACGCGGAGTTCTGCGATCTGCTGTCGGGGTCGCTGCCGGCCGGCGACAAACAGCAGCCGGAGCTCCTGCTCGCCACCGTCCGCTATCTCGACGGCCCGCACGCCGATATGGGCCCGCGCGGGGAGGCCGCCTACGGGCGCTGGCGCGAGTGGACGATCCGGCACTGGGACGAGGTGCGCGCGGTGATCATGCAACGCGCCGTCCAGACCAACGAACCGGCCCGCTGCGCCACCCTGCTGCCGCTGCTCGCCCGTCTGCCGCAGCCGCTGGCGCTGCTGGAGGCCGGCACATCCGCGGGGCTGGCGCTGCATCCCGACCGCTATCGGTATCGGTACGAGGCCGGCGGCCCGTACGGAGCCGAGGGCTACGGAACCGGCGGCCAGTACGCAGCCGAGGGCTACGGAGCCGACGGCCCGTACGGAGAGGACCGCCGGGCGGGCGCCCTACGGGCCGAGGTCGGGGCACCGGAGAGCCCGCTGGTGCTCACGTGCCATACGGGAGGGGCGGCCGATGAGCTGCCCGACCGGATGCCGCAGATCGTCTGGCGGGGCGGCATCGACCTCGACCCGCTCGACCCGGTTTCCGAACCGGACGATCTGCGCTGGCTGCAGGCGCTCGTATGGCCGGGCGACGGGGAGCGGGCGGCGCGGCTGTCCGCGGCCGTCGAAGCGGTACGGCCGGCGCCGCGGCCGCGGATGGTGCGCGGCGACCTGATCGGCGAACTCCCCGCGCTCGCCGCCGAGGCACCGCCCGAGGCGACGCTGGTCATCTTCCACAGCGCCGTGCTGAGCTACCTCCCGCCCGCCCGCCGCGAGGAGTTCGCGCGCCTCGTACGGTCCCTGCTCGACGGACGCCCCGGCGGCGGCCACTGGGTCTCCAACGAGCACCACTCCGTCCTGCCGTGGATCACCGCCGCCGCACCCCACGCGCCCCGCCCGGACGACGCACTGCTGCTCACCCTCGCCCTCGACGGCCACCCGGTCGCACTCACCGGCCCGTACGGCCGGAGCCTGCACAGCCTCTCCTCCGGGACGGCGGACACCTCGGGACGCTGAGCAGGGCCGGGCGTACGGAGGCATGGCCGGTAGACACAGGAGGTGCGGCCGATATACGGGAGGCGCGCCCCGGCTCCCGTACGGACGGCCCGCCTCCCGTACGCAAGCCCCCGCCCCCGTACCGCCCCGTACGCGCGGCCCAGTCCCCATAAACGCAGCCCCGCCCCTACGCCCCCATAGGCCGCTGCACCGCCACCAGCGCCATATCGTCAGCCGGCGCCCCACCCGTATGCCGTGCCACATCCTCTATGACCGTGTCCAGAAGGACGTCGGGACCGGGAAAGCGGCAGCCGCGCAGTTTGCCCGACGGGTTGTAGAAGCGGCCCAGCAGGTCCCGGGCCTCGGTCACCCCGTCGGTGAAGAAGAGCAGCAGGGCGCCGGCCGGGAAGAACGTTTCGTCCGGCCGGTCGGGGCGGCCTGCCATCTCACCCAGTCCGAGGGGCAGCGCATGCGCCGCGGGCGCCAGCTCGCGCAGTCCGCCGTCCGGCGTGAGCAGCAGCGGGGACGGGTGGCCCCGGTTGAGCACCCGCAGGACGGGCTGCCCGTTGGCGGGGATCTCCGCCAGTACGGCAGTGGTGAACCCCTCGGTCTGCTCCACCCCTTCGCGCTGCCCGCCCTCCCGCTGAAGCGCCCGCTCCAGCCGGCCCGCCACGGCCCCCAGGGTGCGCTCCTGTTCCGCCGCCTCGCGAAAGGCGCCGAGGACGATCACCGCGGTCTGCACCGCCGCCGTCCCCTTGCCCCGTACGTCGCCGACGATCAGCCGTACGCCGTGCGGGGTGTCCTGCACCGCGTAGAGGTCGCCACCGCTTCGGGCAGCCGCCCGCGCGCCCACGTAACGGGCGGCGATGGCGAGCCCGGCGAGCCGTTCGGGCGGCGTGGCCAATACGGCGCGCTGGGCGGCCTCCGAGACGTCCTGTAGGGAGACCGGGCGGGCGGCGGCCAACCGGACGGCCCGGTTGACGCCGAGGGCCGCCAGGGCGACGACAAGGACCGTGAGGACCTCCGTCACCGACGCGCCGCGGCCCTGCGCGGCGCTGCGATAGCCGACGACCCAGATCTCGCCGAGCACGGCGGCCAGGGCCGTAAGAACCGTGCCACGCAGAGAGGAGAGCGGCGCGGCGGCCAGTGGGGCGGCCGCGAAGAAGGGGGCGGCGGTGTAGCCGGCGGGCGTCCCCATGCCGAAGACAAGCCCGCCGGCGATCAGAAGGAGAGGAAGTCGCCGCACCAGCAGACGGCCGAATAACACCACCCGGGAGCGGCGCTTCTCCCCCTCGCCCCCGGGGGACGCCTCATCTCGGAGCCTCCACACCGGCCTCTCCCCACTCCCGCCCGTCCATACGGGCACCGCCGCGCCGGCCACCTCGCCGTCCCCAGGCTGGCCGGTACGGACCGGAACGGCGACTCCTCGGGAGCCGGACGGGTCACGGACCGGACGGGTCACAGGCCAGCCGGGTCACAAGCTGGACGGGCACAAGACAGACGGTCACAAGACAGACGGGCCACGAACCGAACGGGCACAAGACAGACGGGCTACGAACCGGACCAGCCACCTCACAAGGCAAGGAGCCGGGACGCCCTTGCAGACAGCCTCACTTGACCCCCGCCCCACCCCCACTCACACCCGAGGGCCCGAACCGCGCACGGTCCGGGCCCTCAGTTCACTTCATCCACCGGACGGTCTCCCCGTCCGCATCTGGTGGGCCATCAGGGGCTCGAACCCTGAACCAATGGATTAAAAGTCCACTGCTCTGCCAATTGAGCTAATGGCCCGCACCGAGCAGCATAGCCCGAGCAGGTGCCGCAGCCCGAAGGCATTACGGATCAAGCCATTCGGCGGGGTGCCGAGAGGCCGGCCGAAGGGGCGCGGCGGCCCCTGCAACGCGCAGGGCCCGCACGGCACTTGCGTGCGTACGGGCCCTGCGCGCTCAGCGTCGGTGATCAGCCGTTGCGCTTCCAGCGCGGCTTGTCCTCGCGGCGGCCGAAGGAGCCGGTCGGGGCGCCACGGTGGTCGTCACGACGGCCGTACGGGCGGTCGCCGCCGGAGCGGTGGCCACCGGAGGACGGACGGCCGCCGGAACGGTCGTCACGGTTGAAGGGACGGTCGCCGCCACCGGAGCGGTAGCCACCGGTGGAACGGCCGGTGGAGCGCCCGCCGGAGCGGTCGTCACGGTTGAACGGGCGGCTCGGACGGTCGCCGCGGTCACGGTTGAAACCGCCACCGGAACGCTCGTCACGACGCTCGAAGGAACGGCCGCCGGAGCGGTCGTCACGGCGGTCGCGGTCGAAGGAACGCCCACCGGAACGGTCATCGCGACGGTCCCGGTCGAAGGAACGGCCACCGGAACGCTCGTCACGACGGTCCCGGCCGAAGCCGCCCCGGTCGTCACGGCGGTCACGGTCGAAGGAACGGCCACCGGAACGGTCGTCACGACGGTCACGGTCGAAGGAACGCCCACCGGAACGGTCATCGCGGCGGTCACGGTTGAAGCCGCCCCGGTCATCGCGGCGGTCACGGTCGAAGGAACGGCCACCGGAACGGTCGTCACGACGGTCGCGGCGCTCGAAGTTGCCCCGGTCGTCGCGGCGCTCGTCCGGCGCACCGGCCTGGGCCGGAACGGCGGCCTCGGCCACCTCGGCGGCGGCGGTCTCGGCAGCAGCGGCGAGCGCCTCGGCCGGGTCCTCACCGCGCTCGCGGGCGGCACGGGCGGTCAGCCGGTCGGCCTCCTCGCGCAGCTCGGTGGCGCGGCGCTGCAGACGCTCCAGCTCGCGGGTGAGCTCGGCCACCTCGCGCTCGGCCTGCTTGGCGGAGTTGTTGGCACCGTCGGCCTGGACCTCGGTGAGCGAGCGCGCACCGGTGATCCGGGCGACGTCCTCGTCGAAGGCGCCGGAGCCGCCGACGATGTGGCGCGAGGCGTCCACGCCCGCGTCCTCCATCAGCCGGAAGATCTGCCGGCGCTGGTGCGGCAGCGACAGCGAGACGACGGTGCCGGACTGGCCGGCGCGGGCGGTACGGCCCGAGCGGTGCAGGTAGTCCTTGTGGTCACCGGCGGGGTCGACGTTCAGGACCAGGTCGATGCCGTCGACGTGGATACCGCGGGCGGCGACGTCGGTGGCGACCAGCGCGTTGACGTAACCGTCCTTGAAGTCCGCGAGCACGCGGGTGCGCGCGCCCTGCGTCATACCGCCGTGCAGCGCGTCGGCCTTCACGCCGGACTCGACGAGCTGCTCGGCGATGCGGTCGGCGCCCAGCTGGGTGCGGACGAAGATGATGGTGCGGCCCTTACGGGCGGCGATGGCGGCGGTGACCGGCGCCTTGTCCTTCGGCTTCACGACCAGGACGTGGTGGGTCATGGTGGTGACGTTGCCCTGGGCGCTGTCGACCTCGTGGCTGACCGGGTTGGTCAGGTAGCGCTTGACCAGGGTGCCGATCTCGTTCTCCATCGTGGCGGAGAACAGCATCCGCTGGCCGCCCGCGGGCACCTGGTCCAGCAGCTCGGTGACCTCGGGCAGGAAGCCCAGGTCGGACATCTGGTCGGCCTCGTCGAGGACGGCGACCTGGACGTCCTCCAGGGAGCAGGCGCCCCGGTTGATGATGTCGCGCAGCCGGCCCGGGGTGGCGACCAGGAGGTCCACGCCGCGCTCCAGGGCGTAGATCTGGTTGCCCATGGACGTACCGCCGCAGACGACCTTCATCTTGAGGCCGAGGACGTCGCCGTAGGGCTGGAGCGCGTCCGCGACCTGCATCGCGAGCTCACGGGTCGGGGTGAGGATGACGGCGCGCGGCTTCTTCTTGTCGGTGTGACCGCCAGCCAGCGTGGCCAGGGTCGGCAGACCGAAGGAGAGCGTCTTGCCGGAGCCGGTGCGGCCACGGCCGAGGATGTCCTTGCCGGCCAGCGCGTCCGGGATGGTCGCGGCCTGGATCGGGAAGGGCGTGGTGACGCCGTTCTGCGCGAGCTTGCGGACGACGCCCTCGGGCAGTCCGAGGTCGGCGAAGGTGACGGTGTCGGTGGCGGCTTCCGCCGCGTCGGTCTCGGGCGCCTCGTCGGCGGCCGTCACCTGGGGGACCGTCTGCTCGTCGAGTGCGGGCATGACGGACTGCTCAGTGGAAATGGACATGCGAAATGCGAAACCTTCCGGAGTCTCGGCACGCGCCCAAACTCCGTGTGTTTCACACGACCGCCTCTATGCGGTCAGCCACGGCAAGGGAGAGAACGCGCCACGCGGCGCGCTTCTGTTCTGGCGCCGGGCAAATGGGATCAAACGATCTACCACCATACGCACTCCGCACCCCCGATGGCAAATGACCTTCTGGCCCGGCCATCCGCTCCCCCGGACAAACCTACCCGCCCCGGCTGGAACCCCTCACGCCTCCTCCTCGTAGGGCTCCGACTCCGACTCCGACGCCATCGGCGATACGGGGGACGGCCCGGAGGCATGGGAGCTCGGCGGGGGCGGAGGGCTGCTCGCCGGCGGGGTGGGCTGCGCGGGCGGCGTACTGGGCGCGGGCGAGGCGGGCGGGGTGACCGGGTGGTCGGGGCGGGGCGGCGTGGGTTCCGGCTGCCCGGGGCGCCCGCCGTGGCCGCCGGAGCCGCCGTGGCCGTGGCCCGCGCCCGGCTCGGGGCCCGACGGCCGCACCGGACTGGACGGCGTACCGGGCTCGGACGGCTCCGGCGCCTCGCTCTTCGACGGCTTGCCCTTCTTGCCCTTCCCCTTGCCCCCGGCCGGGCGGCCCTCTCCGTTGCGCCCCATCCCCTTCGGGCCGTCGCCGCGGCCGTCCACCGTCACCCCGTTGGGGCCGGACCACTCGTCCTTCCCGTCATGGCGCGCGGTGCTGCCGGACGGTCTCGGCTCCTCCGGGTCGCTCACGCTCATACAGCCGGCCAGCGCCGCGGCCAGCGCGGAGACGGCCACGGCCGCGGCGGTGGCCCGGGAGCGCACCCGGGCCGACGGCGGGCGTGACGAAGGGGCGGGGGACGACGACAGGGACGGTGTCGGCGTCAGGGACGGGCGATGTGGGCTCGGGCGCACGGCGGGACCTCCGGATCCGGAACGCAGGGACGGCGGCACGGACGCCCTGCCCAACTCCCGCTCCCCACCTGAGGACACGCATCACACCCGGCCGATCGCACCGGGCACGCGTTCCAGGGACGCCGCTGCCGCCGGCCGATGGCTTCCCGGGACTAGCCGTAACCCAGTGCGTGCAGCCGCTCGTCATCGATCCCGAAGTGGTGCGCGATCTCATGAACGACCGTCACCTCGGTCTCCGCGACCACGTCCTCACGGGTGTCGCACATCCGCAGCGTCGGCCCCCGGTAGATGGTGATCCGGTCCGGCAGCACGCCCGCGTACCACTCTCCCCGGTCGGTCAACGGCGTCCCCTCGTAGAGCCCGAGCAGCCCGGGGTCATCGGCGGGGGGTTCGTCCTCGACGAAGACCGCCACGTTGTCCATCAGCCGGGTCAGCTCCGGCGGGATCCGGTCCAGCGCCTCGGCGACCAGTTCCTCGAACTCCTCGCGCGTCATTTCCAGCACACCACCATTCTCCGCCACGCCGTCTCCCCACCGATCGTCGCTGCCCGCCCGGCGCACCGCAGCGCAACCGGAGGCACCCACTCCTCGCTTAACGGCGGCACGGAGGGGCATACGGGACCAATGGCCCGCGCAGCGCGCTCCCGGACACCACACCCCGACGCCCCGCAAAGCCTTCCGCGCCGGCTGCTCCATACCGGCTCCGACGGCGTACGCGCCCTCCCGGCAGCCGTCCGCCGCGGCTACCGCTCCCGCCGCACGCCCCCCACCGCCACGCTGCCCGGCGGCACGCCGCGCCGCCCCTTACCGGCCGCCCTCGGCCTGATAGCCGTCACCGTCGCCGGCGCCTGGCTGGGGCTGCTCCTGATCGGCAGCATCCGGGTACCCGTCGGCCCGATGGACACCAGCATGGCGCTGCGCCCCTCACTGGCCGGCGGCACCCGGATCGAGGTCGCGCCGCTCGGCGACCTGGAACTGCGCAGCCACCACGCGCCCGTACGGCTCGATGTCGCCGTCGACCGGCTGGACCCGGTCCGCTCCCAGGCGCTGGTCGACCACCCCGAACGGTTCGCCGGTCTGCAGGCCGAGGTGACCCACGACGTCACCCACGGCGCCCTGGGACTGGCGCTGCACTCCGGAATCGCCGTGGTGTCCGGCGCCACCGCGCTGGGCCTGGCCGTCTACCGCCGCCCGCGCCGCGCCCTGGCCGCCGGCGGTCTGGCGCTCACCCTGCTCGCCGCCTCCGCGGGCACCGCATACGCCACCTGGAACCCCGAGTCCGTACTGGAGCCGAAGTTCTCCGGCCTGCTCACCTCGGCCCCCTCCGTGGTCGGCAACGCCCGCAGCATCGTCAGCGAATTCCACGTCTACCAGGAGGAGTTGGCGCGCCTGGTGACCAACGTCACCAAGCTCTACGACGCCGCCTCGACGCTGCCCGTCTACCAGCCGGACCCCACCACGATCCGCGTTCTGCACATCTCCGACATCCACCTCAACCCGGGCGCCTGGCGGATCACCGCCTCCCTGGTGAAGCAGTACCGGATCAACGTGATCGTCGACACCGGCGACACCATGGACCACGGCTCGGCCGCCGAGAACCACTTCCTGGACCCGGCCTCCACCCTCGGCGCCCCCTACGTCTGGGTGCGCGGCAACCACGACTCCCGCGGCACGCAGAAGTACCTGACCGGGCGCCGCCATGTCACCGTCCTCGACCACGGCAATGTCGCCCGGGTCGCCGGTGTCCGTATCGCGGGCGTCGGCGACCCGCAGTTCACCCCGGACCGCTCCGTGGTGGCGGCCGGTGACCCCGCCGAGCGCACCGCCGGCGGCCGCCTCGCCGACGCGCTGCGCACCCAGCGGCTGGCCGGCACCCCCGTCGATATCGCGCTGGCCCACAACCCCACCGCCGTGACCGAGGCGGACGGCCTGGCCCCACTGGCGCTGGCCGGCCATGTCCACCACCGGGAGAACACCCTGCTCCCCCGGGGCACCCGGCTGATGGTCGAGGGCTCGGCGGGCGGCGGCGGACTGCGAGCGGTGCAGAACAAGAAGCCCGAGCCGGTCCAGGCATCGGTGCTCTATCTGGACCGCGGGACGAAACGGCTGCAGGCGTGGGACGAGATCACCCTCGGCGGACTGGGCCTGTCCCGGGCCGAGGTCAGCCGCCACCTCCCCCACGGGAACCAACCCGGCGCCACGCCCGCCCCGTCCGGCTCACCGCCCTCGGCCGACCCGTCATCCGGGCGCCCGTCCGGCCCTCCCCCGGGTGCTTCCCCGCGCCCGGCCAGGAGCCCGTCCGACCACCCTCGCTAAACCGTTTTGGCGAACGGTCCTCCCATCCCATATGCTTCTCACGTCCCCGACGGCGCCGGTAACGACGCCAAGGTGGCCACCAGCCCTCATCGTCTAGTGGCCCAGGACGCCGCCCTTTCAAGGCGGTAGCACGGGTTCGAATCCCGTTGGGGGCACGCATCACCGTGTGCGAGACTGGCTCACGCCGCTTTCGCACAATGCAAGGTCCTGTGGAGCAGTTTGGAGTGCTCGCCACCCTGTCAAGGTGGAGGCCGCGGGTTCAAATCCCGTCAGGACCGCTGCGGCTGGGTAGCTCAGTTGGTACGAGCGATCGCCTGAAAAGCGATAGGTCGCCGGTTCGACCCCGGCCCCAGCCACACCCATTGGGAGAAGGCCCCGATTCCTCGAATCGGGGCCTTTTTCGTGGCCCTTTCGTCGCCGTTTCGTCGCTATCCGACGCCGACTTCCCCCGCGGCCTCGACGGGCTCGTCCTCCGGCCGCCAGAAGATCAGCCCGGCACCGCCGGTGATCATCCCTGTCGCCGCCAGCCCCATCGCCGCCTTGACCAGCCGCACATCGCCTTCCCAGTAGTGCGGCGCGCCGAAGACCAGCCAGCTGGCCAACCCGATTCCGGCGGCCATCACGACAATGCCCGCTAACCGTCGTATTCCCTTTTTCATGCGGCCATTGTCGTGGATGCGCGCAGGTGTCGGAATCGTTTTTCCGTCGCCTGCCCGCTCCTGTGCGCCCGCCCTCGCGGCCACCCGGATGGCGGTGCGGGCAGGCCCGGAAGTCCGTGCGTACGAGGAGCGGCCGGGAGACGGGGAGAGTTGCCGGGCGGCACCGTGCGCCGCCCGCGCGGGCAATTCGTTCGCCAGTCGTTTATCCGAGGTGAGATCCTGGGGGACGTATGTCCAGTCAGCCTGCCTCCGCCCTGCCCGACGGCTCTGCTCCCGCGCTGCCCGGCACCCCCGCTCCCGGCCTCTCCGACCTGCTGGAGCGTCTGCCCGAGCTGATGCTGCGCGATCAGCAGCGGCTGGGGCGCCGGCTCGACGGCGCACGCCGTATCCGTAAACCCGAAGCCCGCGCGGCGGTGCTCGCCGAGATCGCCGGCGGTATCGACGAGGCGGAGCTGCGGGTCGAGCAGCGCCGCGCCGCGGTGCCCGCGATCAGCTACCCGGAAGAGCTGCCGGTCAGCCAGAAGAAGGACGCGATCCTCGCCGCGATCCGCGACCACCAGGTCGTGATCGTCGCCGGGGAGACCGGCTCCGGCAAGACGACGCAGATCCCGAAGATCTGCCTGGAGCTCGGCCGGGGCATCCGGGGCCTGATCGGGCACACCCAGCCGCGCCGGATCGCGGCCCGTACGGTGGCCGAGCGGGTGGCCGAGGAGCTGAAGACGCCACTGGGCGAGGCGGTCGGCTGGAAGGTCCGCTTCACCGACCAGGTCGGCGGGGACACCCTCGTCAAGCTGATGACGGACGGCATTCTGCTCGCCGAGATCCAGACGGACCGGGAGCTGCGCCAGTACGACACGATCATCATCGACGAGGCACATGAGCGCAGCCTCAACATCGATTTCATCCTCGGCTATCTGGCACAGCTGCTGCCCCGGCGCCCGGACCTCAAGGTCGTCATCACCTCGGCGACCATCGACCCGGAGCGCTTCGCCCGGCACTTCGGCAGCTTCGCGTCCGTAGGGGCGGCGCCGGACCGTACCGGCTCCCCGGCCACGCCGGGCACCTCCGGAAGCGACGAGGAGACGAAGCCGAGCGCACCGATCGTCGAGGTCTCCGGCCGGACGTATCCGGTGGAGGTGCGCTACCGCCCGCTGCTGGAGGAAGGCGGCCACGACGGGGACCGCGACCAGATCACCGCGATCTGCGACGCCGTGGACGAGCTGCAGTCCGCCGGCCCCGGCGACATCCTGGTCTTCCTCTCCGGCGAGCGGGAGATCCGCGACACCGCCGACGCGCTCAACAAGAAGGCCCTCCCGTTCACCGAGGTCCTCCCCCTGTACGCACGGCTGTCGCACGCCGAGCAGCATCGCGTCTTCCAGCGGCATACGGGCCGCCGGATCGTGCTGGCCACGAACGTCGCCGAGACCTCGCTGACCGTCCCGGGCATCAGATACGTCATCGACCCGGGCATGGCCCGTATCTCCCGCTACAGCTACCGCACCAAGGTCCAGCGGCTGCCCATCGAGCCGGTCTCGCAGGCCAGCGCCAACCAGCGCAAGGGCCGCTGCGGCCGTACCAGCGACGGCATCTGCATCCGCCTCTACTCGGAGGACGACTTCCTCTCCCGCCCCGAGTTCACGGACGCGGAGATCCTCCGGACGAACCTCGCCTCCGTCATCCTGCAGATGACCGCGGCCGGCCTCGGCGACATCGAGAAGTTCCCGTTCATCGACCCTCCGGACCGCCGCAACATCAAGGACGGCGTCGATCTGCTGAGTGAGCTCGGCGCGCTCGACACCAAACAGAAAGACCCCAAGAAGCGGCTGACGCCGATGGGCCGCAAGCTCTCCCAGCTGCCGGTCGACCCGCGGCTGGCGCGGATGGTGCTGGAGGCGGACCGGAACGGCTGTGTCCGCGAGGTCATGGTCATCGCGGCGGCGCTGTCCATCCAGGACCCGCGCGAACGGCCCGCGGACAAGCAGCAGCAGGCCGATCAGCAGCACGCCCGCTTCAAGGACGAGAGCTCCGACTTCCTCGCCTTCCTCAACCTCTGGCGCTATATCCGCGAGCAGCAGAAGGAGCTGTCCTCCTCGGCCTTCCGCCGGATGTGCCGGAGCGAGTTCCTGAACTATCTCCGGATACGCGAGTGGCAGGACATCTACTCCCAGCTGCGTTCGGTCGCCAAGACCATGGGCATCCACCTCAGCGAGGAGGACGCGGCGCCGGACCATATCCACACCTCCCTGCTTTCCGGTTTGCTTTCGCACATCGGCATCAAGGACACCGACGCCAAGAACGAGTATCTGGGCGCCCGCAGCGCCAAGTTCGCGGTCTTCCCCGGCTCCGCGCTCTTCAAGAAGCCACCGCGCTGGGTGATGTCCGCCGAGCTGGTGGAGACCTCCCGCCTGTGGGCGCGGGTGAATGCGAAGATCGAACCGGAATGGCTCGAACCGCTCGCTCAGCACCTGGTCAAGCGCACCTACAGCGAGCCGCACTGGGAACAGAAGATGGCCGCGGTGATGGCCTACGAGCGGGTGACGCTCTACGGCGTCCCGATCGTCGCCCAGCGCAAGATCGCCTACGGCCGGATCGATCCGGAGACCTCACGCGACCTGTTCATCCGCAACGCACTCGTCGAGGGCGACTGGCGCACCCATCACCAGTTCTTCCATGACAACCGCAAACTCCTCGGCGAGGTCGAGGAGTTGGAGCACCGCGCCCGGCGCCGCGACATCCTCGTGGACGACGAGACGCTCTTCGACTTCTACGATCAGCGCATTCCGGCGGACGTGGTCTCCGGCGCGCACTTCGACTCGTGGTGGAAGAAGAAGCACCGCGAAGAGCCGGAGCTGCTGAACTTCGAGCACTCGATGCTCATCAATGAGTCCGCCGAGGCCGTCACGAAGGACGACTACCCGGATTCCTGGCGGCAGGGAAAGCTGAAGTTCAAGGTCACCTACCAGTTCGAGCCGGGCGCGGACGCGGACGGCGTGACCGTCCATATCCCCCTCCAGGTCCTCAACCAGGTCTCCTCCGAGGGCTTCGACTGGCAGATCCCGGGCCTGCGCGAGCAGCTGGTGACGGAGCTGATCCGGTCCCTGCCCAAGCCGATCCGGCGCAACTACGTCCCGGCACCGAACTTCGCGGCCCGCTTCCTGGACTCCACGGTCCCCCTGCAGGGCGCCCTGACGACCTCTCTGGCCGCCGGGCTGCAGCGGATGGTGGGCGTGCCCGTGGAGGCCGCGGACTTCGACCCGGCCAAGGTCCCGGACCACCTGAAGATCACCTTCCGGGTGATCGACGAGCGGCGGCGCAAGCTCGCCGAGGACAAGGACCTGGAGGCGCTGCGGCTGAAGCTCAAGCCCAAGACCAGGGCGGCCATCTCCAAGGCCTTCGAGCAGGCCGCCGAACGGCCCGCCGGGGACCGCAAGGGCGGCGCCGGCGACGGACGGGCCCCGGCCGGTCCCGAGCAGCGCACGGGGCTCACGTCCTGGACGATCGGCAGCCTGCCGCGCACCTTCGAGACCCGGCGGGCCGGCCAGCCGCTGAAGGCCTACCCGGCGCTGGTCGACGAGGGCAGCAGCGTCGCCGTACGCCTCTTCGACACCGAGGCCGAGCAGCTCACCGCGATGTGGGCGGGCACCCGCCGGCTCATCCTGCTGAACATCCCGTCCAATCCGGCCAAGTTCGCCCAGGGCAAGCTGAGCAATCAGCAGAAGCTCGCGCTGTCCCGCAATCCGCACGGCTCCATCAACGCGCTCTTCGAGGACTGCGTCACCGCCGCCGCGGACCGTCTGATCGCGGCCCGGGGCGGTCCGGCCTGGGACGAGGAGTCCTTCCGGAAGCTGTTCGACCAGGTCCGCGCGGACCTGGTGGACGTCACGCTGAAGACCATCCAGCAGGTCCAGGAAGTACTGGCCGCCTGGCAGGCGTGCGAGCGCCGGCTGAAGGAGACGACCTTCCCCTCGCTGCTGCCGTCCCTCACGGACATCAAGGAGCAGCTGGCGGCGCTGATCAAGCCGGGCTTCGTGACGGCGCACGGCGCCAAGCGGCTGCCGGATCTGATGCGCTATCTGGTGGCCGCCGACCGCCGTCTGCAGCAGCTGCCCACCCACGCCGAGCGGGACCGCACCCGTATGGCGAAGGTGAAGGAGATGCAGGACGAATACGCCTGGCTGCTGGAGCAGTTCCCGCAGGGCCGCCCGGTGCCGCCCGCGGCCCTGGAGATCCGCTGGATGATCGAGGAACTCCGGGTGAGCTACTTCGCCCATGCGCTGGGGACCGCGTACCCGGTCTCCGACAAACGGATCGTGAAGGCGGTGGACGCCGCCGCGCCCTAGGCGGTGTCTTCCCCGGGAATGCGGGCCGCCGGTACCGAGTTCGACCGCACCCCCTGACCTGCTGTAGAGTCTTGCTTCGCAGCCCGCCGCAAGCGGAAAGCGAAACGCAAGGTCCTGTGGAGCAGTTTGGAGTGCTCGCCACCCTGTCAAGGTGGAGGCCGCGGGTTCAAATCCCGTCAGGACCGCATATGAGAACGGCCCGCATCCTCATCGGATGCGGGCCGTTCTGCTGTCCGGACCGGGCCGCCCGCCCGCCCTCGGCATCCCACATCCCGTCAGGTGACGCCCGCGCCCTGCCCCTGGCCATTTCCGGCCCCGCCGAATGCGGACCGTAGCCGGATTGCCGCCCGCTGTATTGACGGCGGCACGTACCACCGGTACTCACTGAGGAACGCGTGGGGGCCGGGGAGGTATGCGCATGACGACTGCGGTACGGCACGAGACCAGGGCACTGTTGCGGGCCCATCTGGCAGCCGCCGCCGGCTACCGCCATCTGACACGGCACTGCCCCGTCTGCCATCAGCTGCAACGGCTCGTCATGGAGCCGCACACGGCCCGTTCGGAGCCTTCGGCGCCCGCGTCCGCCACCGCCTCGTCCGCGGCCGTCAGGGAGCCGCCGGTGGACGAGGGCGAAAGTCCCGCGACCCGGTGACCACCGGCGCCTCCGTCATCCAACAGGCGGTGGCAGCCTGTTGGGTGTGGCGGGCGCGGTTCTCTATCGCGGCGGACGTATCGTCTTCAAGCATCGCGCCGTGTGACGGGTGTCACCGAACAAGTTTGGCGTGATGCTGAACTTACGCCCTCCCTACAACCGGTCAATTTAATATGTGCAATTGCACCGCCCAGGAGGTGGCTCCCGGAAGGGGGTTCGGGGTCCGCACGGAAAGGCCCCGACAGGGCCCGTGAAGACCCCCTGGCGGCCACCCGGGACGGCGTCGGCGCCAGGGCGACCCGACCGCTCTGACGGGCCCTGAAGCGGGCGCACACAAAAAAATCGCGCTGGACCCGGCGGAGTCCAGCGCGATCGATGACGTACCCAAATGGAGCAGGTATGGGGCCTGTGGGGCAGGCGCCGCGTCATATGAAGCTGTGTGAAGCGTGGTGAAGCGGTCGAGCGGTGTGACGCAAAGCGGACGCTTTCGGGTTGGGGGCCCCGAAAACGACCTGGTTATGCGGTTGTTCAGGCCTCGCTGCGCTGCTGCGGAATGCCCGCGAGCAGTGCGCGGACCTCAGCCTCGCGGTAACGCCGGTGTCCTCCGAGCGTGCGGATGGACGTGAGCTTGCCTGCCTTGGCCCAGCGGGTCACCGTCTTCGGGTCCACGCGGAACATCGTGGCAACCTCAGCGGGGGTAAGCAGCGGCTCGGCGTCAGGGGTGCGAGCGGTCATGAGCGGCCTCCTCGGGAGAACCGAACCATCACGGTTCTTTCCTCTAAATTCTGCACCTTGACCCACGTTGCCCGAAATGGCGGACGCGGGCCGAGTCGGTTATAGGACGAACGGCTTGTCCTCGGCACTACAACTACACCATCTGTCCAGCCACGTCGGCCAAACCGATGGAATTGCCCTCTCAGGTGTTCAACCTCGGCGGATGCCGATGGACCGTGCCATAGCGGACAGTCACCCGTCCGTGACGATCAGTCACAGCGTGATCAGCCGCCACGAGACCCCTCAAGGAACGCAATACCGATCTATCCGCCCTTAGTTGGACGGAAGGAGCCCAGGGCGGGCCCCTTGTCCTATTTTGGCACGAGGGTATGGCTTGAGAGCAAGACCCGAAGTCAGTGCTTTAGGTCACGCTTGAGGCAATCGCCCGGATCGGGACCTACGTCCCTTACCGTCCGACCACCGAAAAGCGAACGCGGAGGTTCCGCATCACGAACCTTTTCACGGCGCCCGCGCTCAGCTGGAGAACTGACGTTCCCGCACCGCACGCCACCGCTGGGAAAGCTTCTCGTACGCGACTCCGGCCCGCTCGCCGTCCCCCTCGCGCAGCGCCGCCAGCCCCTCCGCCACGTCGGCGGCGGAACGGTCCTCGGCGAGCTGCCCTTCGGGCACCGCGTGCACCAGCCCTCCGTAATCCAGCTCCACGAGCGAACGCGGGTGGAATTCCTCAAGCCAGCGCCCCACATCTACCAGGCCGTCGATCAAGGGCCCCTCTTCCAGGGCGTCCCGCAGCGTCCGCAGCCCACGGGCGACCCGCCGCCGCGCCTGCACCATCGGCATCCGGTAGCGCAGCACCGGCCCCTGCTCACCCTTCGTGTACTCCCGCTCGCCGTCGGTGAACAGCACGAACCAGCGGACCGGGACATGCCAGGCCGCCCCGCGGATCCAGGGCCTGGCGTCCGGATTGCGCTCCCGCCACTGCTCGTAGTCCGTGGCCGCCTGCCGGCGCACCACCGGGGGCAGCGCCGCATCCAGCACCGAGGCCGGCAGCAGCTCGTCCAGCGCCTCCAGGGCCTGCCAGCCGCGCAGCCGGGTGCGCCACGGACAGACGCAGGTCACCTCGTTCACGACGGCGATGAAGGCGTCCGCGCTCTCGTGGACCGGCACCGGCACGGGCGGGGTCGGCAGCAGGTCCGCCAGCGCCCGGCGCTGCTCGTCCTGGGCGGTGGGAGTCTTCTCCCGCTTGGCATAGCGGGCCCAGTGGCTGCGCTCCGGCTCGGGGAACGCAGCCAGCGGCTCGTAGACCCGCAGATATGCCATGTACGGGACCTTCACCGACGACGCCAGGGCCACGCCCGCTCCTTCAAAGGGAAGTCCACCGCCGGGAGATCCCGAGGGCCCCCGCCGGCCTGCGATACGACCAGATCGTCCCATGCCCGTCCCCCGGGAGAGGGTGATCCTCGGCACCCGACCGATCAACCGGCGGCGCAGGTCTTACGCTCTTTGCAACCGGCCCTCCCCCACCCGTAGGAGGGCGTCCTTCGCGACTTATGGGAGTCACCACCGTGACTGACGTACGTCCGGCCCACGCCGGCACCGACGGCGGCGTTCTGCACACCCTGTTCCGGTCGGAGCAGGGGGGCCATGAGCAGGTCGTTCTCTGCCAGGACCGTGCCAGCGGCCTGAAGGCCGTGATCGCCATCCACAGCACCGCTCTGGGCCCCGCCCTGGGTGGTACCCGCTTCCATGCCTACGCCTCCGAGGAGGAGGCCGTGCTGGACGCCCTGAACCTGTCGCGCGGCATGTCCTACAAGAACGCCCTCGCCGGGCTGGACCACGGCGGCGGGAAGGCTGTGATCATCGGTGACCCCGATCTGATCAAGACCGATGAACTCCTGCTCGCCTACGGCCGGTTCGTGGCCTCCCTCGGCGGCCGCTACGTCACCGCCTGCGACGTCGGTACGTACGTCGCCGACATGGACGTCGTGTCCCGTACGAACAAGTGGACCACCGGTCGCTCCCCGGCCAACGGCGGCGCCGGTGACTCCTCCGTCCTGACCGCCTACGGCGTCTTCCAGGGCATGCGCGCCTCGGCCCAGCACGCCTGGGGTGATCCGACGCTGCGCGGCCGCAAGGTGGGCATCGCGGGCGTCGGCAAGGTCGGGCACCTCCTCGTCGAGCATCTCCTCCAGGACGGTGCCGAGGTCGTGATCACGGATGTCCGGGCCGACTCGGTCGATCGCGTCCTCGCCAAGTACCCGCAGGTCACCGCGGTCGCGGACACCGAGGCGCTGATCCGTACCGAGGGCCTGGACGTCTATGCGCCGTGTGCGCTGGGCGGTGCGCTGAGCGATGAGTCGCTGCCGGTGCTGACCGCGAAGGTGGTGTGCGGCGCGGCCAACAACCAGCTCGCCCACCCCGGCGTCGAGAAGGATCTGTCCGACCGCGGCATCCTCTACGCCCCCGATTACGTGGTGAACGCGGGCGGGGTCATCCAGGTGGCCGACGAGCTGCACGGCTTCGACTTCGACCGCTGCAAGATCAAGGCGGCGAAGATCTTCGACACCACCCTGGCGATATTCGCTCGTGCGAAGGCCGACGGCATTCCGCCTGCCGCGGCCGCCGACCGCCTGGCCGAGCAGCGGATGGCGGAGGCCCGGCGCGGCTGACCGTGGCCGGAAATGCGGCCTTGTCGGCCGGAAAGCGTGCCGTGTGCGGCCCGCCACGGGTGATCAGGGAGACATCCCTCACCACCCGTCGGCGGGTCGCCGTACAAGACAGGTTAAAATCGCAGTTGACCAGCGGGGACGGGGCACCTCGAAGGTCGTGCCGAGCGGCGGGTGATGCGGGCGACGTACCGTATGGCCGCGGAAGCAGGTACCGTTAAAGCCCTACGGGCCGGTCTCTCTGTCGAGAGTCCGCTCTGATCCATGAACGCGTGTCAAGACTCTGGGGCCATCGAGCCCCGTCATTGAGGGGGTCGACCCATGGGGCGCGGCCGGGCCAAGGCCAAGCAGACAAAGGTCGCCCGCCAGCTGAAGTACAGCAGCGGTGGGACGGATCTCTCACGACTGGCCGACGAGCTGGGTGCATCACCGTCGAACCAGCAGCCTCCGAACGCAGAGCCGTTCGAGGAGGACGAGGACGACGACCCGTACGCACGGTACGCAGAGCTGTACAACGACGACGAAGAGGACGAGGGCGACTCGTCAGACCAGCGTCGTCGCGCTTGAGTCTCTGCGCTCGCGGCACCCATAACAGCATCGCGGACCCGGTCCTGGCTTTTGCCCGGACCGGGTTCTGTGCTGCCCGGATAACTCCGTCCGGATAGCCGTGCGGCGGGCCGCCGCACCGACGGCTGCCGGGGACGGGCGGCCCCTCCCCCGGCCCGGTCCGGCCAGGGGCGAGGCTCGGTACGTCAGCTCGCGTAGTCACCGGTCAGGGTCACTGCCTCGGCGCGGTCACCGCGCTCGACGATCTCGCCGCTGACCCAGGCGTCCACACCGCGGTCGGCGAGCGTGGTCAGCGCGGCCTCCACCGACCCCTGCGGGACGACGGCGATCATGCCGACGCCCATGTTCAGGGTCTTCTCCAGCTCCCCGCGCTCCACCGAGCCGGCCGAACCGACCAGGTCGAAGACCGGGCCCGGCGTCCAGGTGGCACGGTCGACCGTGGCGTGCAGACCGTCCGGGATCACCCGGGCGAGGTTGTTGGCCAGACCGCCGCCGGTGATGTGCGAGAAGGCGTGCACCTCGGTCGTACGGGTCAGCGCCAGGCAGTCCAGCGAGTAGATCTTGGTGGGCTCCAGCAGCTCCTCGCCCAGGGTGCGGCCGAACTCCGGGATCTCCCGGTCCAGGGCCATGCCCGCCCGGTCGAACAGCACATGACGGACCAGCGAGTACCCGTTCGAGTGAAGGCCGGAGGACGCCATGGCGATCACCGCGTCCCCCGTACGGATGCGATCCGCGCCCAGCACCCGGTCCGCCTCGACGACGCCCGTACCGGCGCCGGCGACATCGAACTCGTCCGCGCCCAGCAGTCCCGGGTGCTCCGCGGTCTCGCCGCCGACCAGCGCGCAGCCGGCCAGCACACAGCCCTCGGCGATGCCCTTGACGATCGCGGCGACCCGCTCCGGGTAGACCTTGCCCACGCAGATGTAGTCGGTCATGAACAGCGGTTCGGCGCCGCAGACGACCAGGTCGTCGACGACCATGCCGACGAGGTCGTGGCCGATGCTGTCGTAGACGCCCATCTTGCGGGCGATGTCGACCTTGGTACCGACGCCGTCGGTGGCGGAGGCCAGCAGCGGGCGCTCGTACCGCTTCAGCGCCGAGGCGTCGAAGAGGCCGGCGAAGCCGCCGAGCCCGCCGACGACCTCGGGGCGGGTGGCCTTCTTCACCCACTCCTTCATCAGGTCCACGGCGCGGTCGCCGGCTTCGATGTCGACGCCCGCGGCTGCGTAGCTTGCACCGGAGGATTCAGCGGACATGGCTGAGCACTTTCCTGTCGTGTGTATGACGAGCTCTACGGGCGACGCAGTGCGTCGGCGCCGCCGACCCCGGCCGTGAGCGTCTGGACGCCGTCCACGTCGGACTTCGCCGGTGCCGCGGTCTCCGACTCCAGGAGGTGCTTCCCCAGCAGCTCCGGGTCGGGCAGCTCCATCGGGTACTCGCCGTCGAAGCAGGCGCGGCACAGATTCGGCTTGGCGATCGTGGTCGCCTCGATCATGCCGTCGATCGAGATGTACGCGAGCGAATCGGCGCCCAGCGACTTGCCGATCTCCGCCACGCTCAGCCCGTTGGCGATCAGCTCCGCACGGGTGGCGAAGTCGATGCCGAAGAAGCACGGCCACTTGATCGGCGGGGACGAGATCCGGATGTGGACCTCGGCGGCGCCGGCCTCGCGCAGCATCCGGACCAGGGCGCGCTGGGTGTTGCCGCGGACGATCGAGTCGTCGACGACCACCAGGCGCTTGCCGCGGATGACTTCCTTGAGCGGGTTGAGCTTGAGGCGGATACCGAGCTGGCGGATGGTCTGCGAGGGCTGGATGAAGGTCCGGCCGACGTAGGAGTTCTTGACCAGGCCGGAGCCGTAGGGGATGCCGCTGGCCTCGGCGTAGCCGACGGCGGCGGGGGTGCCGGACTCCGGGGTCGCTATCACCAGGTCCGCGTCGGCCGGCGCCTCGGCGGCCAGCTTGCGGCCCATCTCCACACGGGAGAGGTACACATTGCGGCCGGCGATGTCGGTGTCCGGGCGGGCCAGGTAGACGTACTCGAAGACGCAGCCCTTGGGGCGGGCCTCGGCGAAGCGGGTGCTGCGCAGGCCGTCCTCATCGATGGCGACCATCTCGCCGGGCTCGATCTCCCGGATGAAGCTGGCGCCGCAGATGTCGAGGGCGGCGGTCTCGGAGGCCACCACCCAGCCGCGCTCCAGGCGGCCGAGGACCAGCGGGCGGATGCCCTGCGGGTCGCGGGCGGCATAGAGCGTGTGCTCGTCCATGAAGCAGAGCGAGAAGGCGCCCTTGACCTTGGGCAGGACGCGCGGGGCGGCCTCCTCCACGGTCAGCGGCTTGCCGTCCTCGTCGACCTGGCCGGCCAGCAGGGCCGTCACCAGGTCGGTGTCGTTGGTGGCCGCGACCTGGGTCGCGCGGCCGCCCTCACGGGGCAGCGCGGCGACCAGATCCGCCAGCTCGGCGGTGTTGACCAGGTTGCCGTTGTGGCCGAGCGCGATCGAGCCGTGCGCGGTCGCACGGAACGTCGGCTGGGCGTTCTCCCACACCGAGGCACCGGTGGTGGAGTAGCGGGCATGGCCCACGGCGATATGGCCCTGGAGGGAACCGAGCGAAGTCTCGTCGAAGACCTGGGAAACCAGGCCCATGTCCTTGAAGACGAGGATCTGGGAGCCGTTGCTCACCGCGATGCCCGCGGACTCCTGTCCACGGTGCTGCAGCGCATACAGCCCGAAATAGGTGAGTTTGGCGACCTCTTCACCCGGAGCCCAGACACCGAAGACGCCGCAAGCGTCCTGGGGGCCCTTCTCGCCGGGGAGCAGGTCGTGGTTGAGTCGTCCGTCACCACGTGGCACGGCACCGAGTCTAGGGCAGGTCGCGCATTCATCCGAACCAGGGAGGGTCGCGGACCTGGATGAGTGCATAAATGCGGGGCCGGGGTGCTTGACGTGCCCACGCGGCCCGGAGGGCGGCCCGCGGGCCGCGCACGCCTCGGATCCCTTGGCCCACCTGGTGCGCCGCCGGGCGCGGGGCCCGCGGCGCCGACCGTGTGGATCTTGCGGCTCGGGGGCGCGGCCCGCTTCCGTGTGAGATGCGCGACGCCCCCGCGCCCGTCAGCTCAGCAGCGGCAGACAGCCGCCGAGGTCGGACCGCTCGCCGCTGGCGCTGACGGTCGCCGCTTCCCGCTCCTCGGCCCAGGTCGTACGGCCGGTGGCCAGCCGGATCCAGGTCAGCGGGTCGGTCTCGACGACGTTCGGCGGGGTGCCGCGTGTGTGCTTGGGGCCCGCCACGCACTGCACCACGGCGAACGGCGGAATGCGCAGCTCCACCGATCCGCCGGGGGCCCGGTCCGCCAGGGTGTCGGCCAGCAGCCGGGTGGTGGCGGCCAGGGCCTGGCGGTCGAAGGGGATCTTCGTGCCGGTCGCCGCCGCGAGGTCGTCGGTGTGCACGACGAGTTCGAGGCAGCGGGTGACGAGGAAGTCGGCCAGCGGCATCGCGCCCGGCAGGACCGGCAGCAGCCGGTCGTCCGGCTCCGGCGCGACGGCCTCGGCGAACTCCGCGGCGGTGCGTTCCAGCAGCTCCACGGGGTCGTGCGCGCCGGCCAGGGCGCGGGTGCGCTCGTCGACGTCCAGGGCGCGCGGCGCGGCCGCCGACGGCCACTCCAGCAGGGTGGCCTCCGCCCGCGCCGGAACCGGGCGCTCAAGGCTGCGCGCCACGCTCCCCACGGCCATGGACAGATGCGCCACCAGCTCGCGCACCGTCCAGTCGCCGAGCCGGGTCGGCAGCGCCAACTGGCCGGGCGTGAGGGCGCGTACGGCCTCCTGGACGTGAGCGAGCTGGGCCGCGACGGCGGTACGGGTCTTCTTCGGGTCGTACCGGCGGGGGCGCGGCTTCCGGGCGGCAGGAGGCATGTACGTCAGCCTACGAGGCGCCACTGACAGCCGTCTTCGGATTCGGGGCCGTCGGCCGCTCAGCCCGCCGGTGTCGTCAGCGGCTTCCCGGCCTCGAATGTCTCGCCGTTGCGCGGGACGCCGATGCCCTGCCAGGTGAACGGAAGGCCATCGGCGACGACCGGGTCGGCGGCGTCCATGAGCTGGAAGTGGACGTGCGGCTCACTGCTGTTGCCGGAGTCGCCGCACTGGCCGACGGTCTGTCCGGTCCGCACCCGGTCGCCCGTACGGACGGTGAGGGAACCGCGGCGGACATGGGCGTAGAGCGCGTAGACGCCGTCGCCCAGGTCGAGGACCACATGGTTGCCGATCAGCCGGCGGCCGCTGCCGAGCGTGCGGGCGGGGCCTTCGAGGGCGAGCAGATAGACGGCCGCGGGCCAGGACGTCCGGCTGAGATGGTCGCGCTGGCCGTCCTCGGCACGGACGACGGTGGCGTCGGCGACGGCGAGCAGGGGTGCGCCGAAGGCCGGGAAGTCCTCGTTGCGGCGGACCAGGGGCCACCAGCCGAAGGCCGGCCGGGAGTTCGGCTCCGGTTCCGCCACGATGTCGATCGCGTACGCCTGCCCGTAGGCCCGTGTGCCATGGCTGGGGACCTTGTCGGCGGGGCTGTTCAGGGCCTTCCAACGGCCGGTGACGGGAGCGGCGACCGCCACCGGCTCGTGGACCGGACCCGTCACGCCGTCCCCTTCCGCACGGGCCGCCCGGCGGTTCACCCCGAACCCGATCGCTATCCAGAGGCCCAGCGGAACCCAGCCCCACCAATACGGGATGTCGACGAAAAAGCGCGCCCCGACGAGCGCGAGGAAGAGGAGCAGGCAGGCGCGGGCGGCGATCCTGCAGAGCTTGCGCACAGTGGTGGACTTCATTCCGACTCCCCCGTGAGGTCGGTGTGGCCGGGCGTCAGCACCCGGCGGCGGTCAGCATCACCAGCAGGGATACCACGCGGGCGGCCATGGGTGTCCGCGCGGGAAAGCGGCGACGGTCCGTCCCCAGGGCGGGGACGGACCGTCGGACCGTCAGTGGGGGCACGGCGCGGCGCCCCGGCTCCGTCTCAGGCGATCAGACCCGGGATCGTCGCCTCGTGCGACTCCTTCAGCTCGCTCAGCGGGATGCTGAACTGCCCCTGGACGTCGATCTCTTCGCCGTCGATCACGCCGATCCGGGTCGCGGGCAGCCCCCGGGCACCGCACATGTCGGTGAAGCGGAGCTCCTCGCTGCGCGGGACGGCGACGACCGCACGGCCCGCCGACTCGGAGAACAGCAGGACGAACGGGTCCAGCCCGTCCGGAACGACGAGGCGGGCGCCCTTGCCGCCGCGCAGACACGACTCCACCAGGGCCTGGATCAGACCGCCGTCGGAGAGGTCGTGCGCGGCGTCGATCATGCCGTCCCGGGAGGCCGAGATCAGCACCTCCGCCAGCAGGCGCTCGCGCTCCAGGTCCACCTGCGGGGGCAGACCGCCGAGGTGGTCGTGCACGACCTGCGACCAGGCCGAGCCGCCGAGCTCCTCGCGGGTGTCACCCAGGAGGTAGACCAGCTGGCCCTCTTCCTGGAAGGCGATCGGCGTACGGCGGGTCACATCGTCGATGACACCGAGCACCGCGACGACCGGGGTCGGGTGGATCGCCACCTCGCCGGTCTGGTTGTACAGCGAGACATTGCCGCCGGTGACGGGCGTGCCGAGGGTCTGGCAGGCGTCGGCGAGACCGCGGGTGGCCTCGGCGAACTGCCACATCACGGCCGGGTCCTCGGGCGAACCGAAGTTCAGGCAGTCGGAGACCGCCAGCGGCTTGGCACCGGACGCGGCGACATTGCGGTACGCCTCGGCCAGCGCCAGCTGCGCGCCCGTATAGGGGTCGAGCTTGGCGTAGCGACCGTTGCCGTCGGTGGCGAGTGCGACGCCGAGGTTGGTGTCCGCGTCGATGCGGACCATACCGGCGTCCTCCGGCTGCGCCAGGACGGTGTTGCCCTGCACGAACCGGTCGTACTGGTCGGTGATCCACGCCTTGGATGCCTGGTTGGGCGAGGCCACCAGCTTCAGGACCTGCGCCCGCAGTTCCTCCGCGGTCGCCGGGCGGGCCAGCTTGGCCGCGTCGTCGGCCTGGAGGGCGTCCTGCCAGTCGGGGCGTGCGTACGGGCGCTCGTAGACCGGGCCCTCATGGGCGACGGTGCGCGGCGGCACGTCCACGATCTGCTCGCCGTGCCAGAAGATCTCCAGCTGCGAGCCGTCCGTCACCTCACCAATGACGGTGGCGATGACATCCCACTTCTCGCAGATCTCCAGGAAGCGGTCGACCTTGCCGGGCTCGACGATCGCGCACATGCGCTCCTGGGACTCGCTCATGAGGATTTCCTCGGGCGAGAGGGAGGAGTCGCGCAGCGGCACGGTGTCCAGCTCGACGCGCATACCGCCGGAACCGGCCGAGGCCAGCTCGCTGGTGGCGCAGGACAGCCCGGCGCCGCCGAGGTCCTGGATACCGTCGACCAGGTCTTCCTTGAAGATCTCCAGGGTGCACTCGATGAGCAGCTTCTCCTGGAAGGGGTCACCGACCTGGACGGCGGGGCGCTTGGTGGGCTTGGAGTCATCGAAGGTCTCCGAGGCCAGCACGGAGACACCGCCGATGCCGTCGCCGCCGGTGCGGGCGCCGTAGAGGATGACCTTGTTGCCCGCGCCGGACGCCTTGGCGAGGTGGATGTCCTCGTGCTTCATGACGCCGATGCAGCCGGCGTTGACCAGCGGGTTGCCCTGGTAGCAGGCGTCGAAGACGACCTCGCCACCGATGTTGGGCAGACCCAGGCAGTTGCCGTAGCCGCCGATTCCGGCCACCACGCCCGGCAGGACGCGCTTGGTGTCGGGGTGGTCGGCGGCGCCGAACCGCAGCGGGTCCACGACCGCAACCGGGCGGGCACCCATGGCGAGGATGTCGCGGACGATGCCGCCGACGCCGGTGGCCGCGCCCTGGTAGGGCTCGATGTACGAGGGGTGGTTGTGGGACTCCACCTTGAACGTGACGGCGTAACCCTGGCCGACGTCGACGACACCGGCGTTCTCGCCGATGCCGACGAGGAGGGCGTCGTTCTCGGGGACCTTCTCGCCGAACTGCTTCAGATGGACCTTGCTGCTCTTGTAGGAGCAGTGCTCGGACCACATCACCGAATACATGGCGAGTTCGGCGCCGGTGGGACGGCGGCCGAGAATCTCCCGGATGCGCCGGTACTCGTCCTGCTTCAGGCCGAGTTCGGCCCACGGCTGGTCGGTGTCCGGCGTCTCGGCCGCGTGCTTGACGGTGTCGAGGCTGTGCTTAATGGTGCCCTCGCTTCGCTCGGCCATCATGCGTTGACCAGCTTCTTCAGGATCGAGGTGAAGAATCCGAGGCCGTCGGTACGGCCCGTACCGATCAGCGGTTCCACGGCGTGCTCGGGGTGCGGCATGAGGCCGACGACATTGCCCGCCTCATTGGTGATGCCGGCGATATCGCGGAGCGAGCCGTTGGGGTTGCCGTCCAGGTAGCGGAAGGCGACCCGGCCCTCGGCCTCCAGCATGTCGAGCGTGCGCTCGTCGGCGACGTACCGGCCGTCGATGTTCTTCAGCGGAACGCTGATCTCCTGGCCGGGCGCGTAGTCCGCGGTCCAGGAAGTCTCCGCGTTCTCCACCCGCAGCTTCTGGTCGCGGCAGATGAAGTGCAGATGGTTGTTGCGCAGCATCGCGCCGGGCAGCAGGTGGGTCTCCGTGAGCACCTGGAAGCCATTGCAGATGCCCAGGACGGGCATACCGGCCCTGGCCTGCTCGATAACGGTCTCCATCACCGGCGAGAAACGGGAGATGGCCCCGGCCCGCAGATAGTCGCCGTACGAGAAGCCGCCGGGCAGCACCACGGCGTCGACCTGCTTGAGGTCCTTGTCGCGGTGCCACAGCGGCACCGCTTCCGCTCCGGCCACCCGGACCGCGCGCTGGGTGTCGCGGTCGTCGAGCGTGCCGGGGAAGGTAATGACTCCGATCCGCGAGGTCATGAGTCGACCCGCACGGTGAAGTCTTCGATGACGGTGTTGGCGAGGAAGGTCTCGGCCATCTCATGGATGCGAGCGAGGGCGGCTTCGTCGACCGGACCCTCCACCTCAAGTTCGAAACGCTTGCCCTGACGGACGTCGGCGATCCCCTCGAAGCCCAGGCGTGGCAGTGCGCGCTGCACCGCCTGCCCCTGCGGGTCGAGGATCTCCGGCTTGAGCATGACGTCGACTACGACGCGTGCCACTGGCACTCCCGGTGGTGTGGTGCGTAAGGCGGTGTCCTCACAGTACCGTGTTCGAAAATCTACGCGCATAGATATAGAGTGCGCCCGATCACGGTCCGGTATCGGCGCGAGTGCACCGCAGGAAAAATCCTCGAAAAGATCCGGGGTCCGGATTGCGGGAAGACACGCTGACGAAATTAACTGGGCTTCACAATGCAATGCCCATCGCTGTACAAATGAAAAAGCATTGATCCCAATCAGCCGGATCCGGAGCATCACCCCATGTCAACAAGGGGTTGCTCCCCGAAAGGACCGATATCCGTGGCGCAGCGCGTAGTAGTAACGCTCTCCGATGACATCGACGGAGGAGAAGCCGCAGAGACGGTCACCTTCGGATTGGACGGGAAGTCGTACGAGATCGACCTCAATCCCGCCAATGCGAAGAAACTGCGCGGTGCCCTCGCTCCGTTCGTCGAGGCAGGCCGCAAGCGGGCCAAGTCCGGCAAGGCGTACCACCGGACCGCGGTGAACCCCGACCCCGCGGCCGTCCGCGCCTGGGCCCGCTCCAACCAGATGGACGTGCCCCCGCGCGGCCGGATCCCGAAGAAGGTCTACGAGGCCTTCAACGCCGCCAATCACTGACCGAGTTACCGGCATCCCTCGGCCCGCGCGCAGCCGACTTGCACAGCACCCCTACTGATCAGCTAGAGTCTGGAGCACGCCGAGGGGCGAGGCCGAAAGGCCGGACCTCACGGAGTCACGCGGGTGTAGCTCAGTAGTAGAGCGCCCCCTTTCCAAGGGGGAGGCGCAGTGTGCAATCCCTGTCACCCGCTCTGACAGCTCGACCTTCCTAAAGGATCAGGTAGAGTAGCTGTCGCGCCGCTCGGTGAAAGCCGAGTGGATGCCTGCGGACGTAGCTCAGTTGGTAGAGCGCAACCTTGCCAAGGTTGAGGTCGCGAGTTCGAGCCTCGTCGTCCGCTCAGATAAAGAAGGCCCCGGTCATTGCGACCGGGGCCTTCTTTCTTTGGCATCGCCTCTTCTCCTTCCCTCCCTCCTCGCCGGGGCAACTGACATTTGTCATCAGCTGCGATGACAGCCCGCACTGCCGGAAAGCTTGATCCGGCGGAACGCTGGACTCATGGACATCGGGGAGAAAACCATCGGGGGCGTCGGCCGCGGCGGCGCCGCAAGCGCCGGCTTCGGGGGCGGTGTGATCGAAGTCACCGGTCTCCGCAGGAGTTATGGCTCGGCCGGGCGGCGCGGGAGCGGTCCGCGGGAGCGGAGCGAGCACGAGGGGCGGGGCGGGCACGAGGAACGGGGCGGGCGGCGGAGTTTCGAGGCCGTGCGCGGTATCGACTTCTCCGTCGAGCGCGGGGAGCTGTTCGCGCTTCTGGGGACCAATGGCGCGGGCAAGACCTCCACTCTCGAACTGCTGGAGGGCCTGGCGCCGCCGACGGCCGGGCAGGTCCGGATCCTTGGCCATGACCCGTTCCGGGAGCGGCGCAAGGTGCGGCCCCATGTCGGCGTCATGCTCCAGGAGGGCGGCTTCCCCGCCGAGCTGACGCCCGCGGAGACCGTGCGCATGTGGGCGGGGTGCACCAGCGGGGCGCGCCCGGTCGGCGAAGCTCTCGCCTCCGTGGGGCTGGAGGGGCGCAAGGACGTACGGGTCAAACAGCTCTCCGGCGGTGAGCGGCGGCGGCTGGATCTGGCCCTGGCGCTGCTGGGGAGGCCCGAGGTGCTGTTCCTGGACGAGCCGACGACCGGTCTGGACACCGAAGCGCGCCACACCACATGGGAGTTGGTGCGCGGGCTGCGGGACTCTGGGACCACGATCGTGCTGACCACGCACTATCTCGAAGAGGCCGAGGAGCTGGCGGACCGGCTGGCGATCATGCACGAGGGGCGGATCGCGGCCGCGGGACATGTCGCGGACGTGGTCGCCGCACACCCCTCGCACATCTCCTTCGAGCTGCCCATCGGATTCCATCTCGGCGATCTTCCCCCGCTGGGGGAACTGGGCGTCCTCGGTCATGAGACGGACGGGCGCACGGTCCGGCTGCGGACGGACGAACTGCAGCGGGCCGCGACCGGCGTCCTGCTCTGGGCGCAGGACAAGGGGATAGCGCTCGGAAATCTGGACGTCAGGTCCGCATCGCTGGAAGAGGCATTTCTGCACATCGCAAAGGGGCTGGAGAACTCATGAGTGCAAGCGTGCGGGAAACCGGCGGTTTCGAACGGGCCGGAACACCCTCGGAGACCGGGGCCGCGGCGCGTCTTCTCGCCCTGGGGCGGGCCGAGTTGGCGCTTCTCGGCCGCAACAAGACCGCGCTGACGACCGCGGTGCTCATCCCGGTCGCCCTGGCGTTCGCCATGAAAGGCGCGGTCGAGGAAATGGTGTCCGGCACCGGGCTGTCGGCCGGGACGGTGCTGCTGCCCGCGACCCTCGGGTACGTCCTGCTCTTCGCCGTCTACTCCAGCCTCACCAGCTCGTACACCGCGCGGCGCGAAGAGCTGGTCCTGAAGCGGCTGCGTACCGGGGAGCTGCTGGACCGGGAAATACTGGCCGGCACCGCGCTGCCGTCGGTACTGCTCGGCCTGGTGCAGTGTGTCCTTCTGGTGGTCCTGGGCGGACTGGTCCTGGACGCCGGTATGCCCACCGCGCCGCATCTCCTGGTCGCCGGTGTGGTGCTCGGGATGGCCGTGGTCGTGGGGTTCGCCGCGCTGTCCTCCGTTCTCGCCAAGTCGGCCGAGGCCTCCCAGATCGCCGTGCTCCCCTTCATGATGGTGTCGCTGGCGGGGTCCGGGATGGTCGTCCCGCCGGACATCCTCCCGGAGCGCGTGGCCTCCGTGCTCGAACTGCTTCCGCTGTCACCGGCGATGGAGCTGATACGGGCAGGCTGGACCGGGGGCGAGGGCCTCAAGGAGACGCTGGGGCCGCTGCTCACCGGCTTGGCCTGGACCGTGCTCGCGTTGTTTGCTGTCCAGCGGTGGTTCCGCTGGGAGCCGAGGCGCTAGCTGTGTAAGACGATCGGGACGACGGGGGCGGGCAGCGGATGATCGACAAGCTACGGGCGGTGTGGCGGCGGCGGGGCCGGATGGCCATGATCGACGCCTACTTCCGCGTCAGTCTGTACCTCCTCCCCTGGCTTCCCGTGCTCGGCGGGGTGACGCCCGTCATGAGCGCAACGGGCGGCGCCCCGTTGCAGGTGACCTTCGCCGGTGTCGCCATGGGGCTGAATGTGGCTCAGGGCGCGCTGGCCGTACCGCTGCTGAACCGCGCGCTGGACCGCTATCTGGAACGGGGGACGACCCCGCGCAGCCTGTTGCTCGTCTCGGCCGTGCTGACCCTCGTCGCCGAGATCGCGTTGTTCGGGCTGCTCACCGTCAACGGCACCGCCGACAAGGAGAGGTTGAGTGCGGTGGCGGTGGCGATGGGCGCGACCCTCACGCCGTTCTTCATGGCCCACAGCCTGGTGGTGTCCAAGCGGAAGTTCCTGGCCGCGCTGGCCGGCGGCGGGGCGGTCATGGCGCTGCTCATGCTGCTCACGGGTTCCCGGCTGGGCGCCCTGGGCATGGCGGTCCTGTTGTTCTTCGCCGGTGTGTGGAGCCTTCTGCTGGCGCGGCCCACGGGCTGGCTGCTCGGCGTGATCTGGAAGCTGGACGCGGCACGCGGCACCGAGACCCGGCTCGCGATCGCCGAGGAGCGGCTGCGGTTCAGCCGGGATCTGCACGATGTGATGGGCCGGAATCTGGCGGTGATCGCCCTCAAGGGCGAGCTGGCGGTGCAGCTGGCGCGGCGGGAGCGGCCGGAGGCCGTGGAGCAGATGGTGGAGGTGCAGCGGATCGCCCAGGAGGCGCAGCGGGAGGTCCGGGAGGTGGTGCGCGGCTATCGGAAGGCCGATCTGCAGGCGGAGTTGGCGGGGGCCCGCTCCATCCTGCGGTCGGCCGGGGTGGAGTGCCGTATCGAGGGCGAGGAGGGGACAGAGCTGTCGCCGGAGGTGGAGTCGGCGCTCGGCTGGGTCGTCCGCGAAGGCACCACGAACGTCCTGCGGCATGCCGTGGACGTACGGCGCTGTGCGGTGCGGACCCGGATCGATCCGCACCGCTCGGTGCTCGTGATGACCATCGAGAACGACGGCGTCGCCCGCCCGCCGGACGGGGCCGCCGCCGGTTCGGCCCCCGGCAGCGGCCTCAAGGGACTCCGGGAACGTCTCCGCCCCTTGGGCGGGAGCCTGACATCGAGCCTGGCCCCGAGCGGCCTCTTCCGGCTGACCGTCGAACTCCCGGTGGGCGCGGCGCGTGGGTAGCCGAGGCGGAGCGGGGCTCGTCGCGGTGGGCGGCCGGGGCGGCGGGAGAACGGGATGGAGAGAGAGGTGGCGGGGTGAGTGAGGGGGTGATCCGGGTGTTGCTCGCGGATGATGAGCACCTGATCCGCGGGGCGCTGGCGGCGTTGCTGTCGCTGGAGGACGATCTGCTGGTGGTGGCGGAGGCGGCGACGGGACCGGAGGCGCGGGCGATGGCCCGTGCGCATGAGCCGGATGTCGCGGTGCTGGATCTGCAGATGCCCGGGGCGGATGGTGTGGCGGTCGCCACATGGTTGCGGGATGAGGTGCCGGGCTGCCGGTCGATGATCGTGACGAGTCATGGGCGGCCGGGGCATCTGAAGCGGGCGCTGGAGGCCGGGGTGCGGGGGTTCGTGCCGAAGACGGTGTCGGCGCAGCGGCTGGCGGAGATCATCCGCTCGGTGCATGCCGGAAACCGTTATGTGGACCCGGAGTTGGCGGCGGACGCGATAAGCGCCGGGGAGTCGCCGCTGACGGTCCGGGAGGCGGAGGTACTGGAATGCGCCGAGGCAGGAGGGCCTGTCACGGAGATCGCGGCGCGGGCCTCGCTGTCGCCGGGGACGGTGCGGAACTACCTCTCGTCGGCGACCGCGAAGCTGGGCGCGGAGAACCGTCATGCCGCGGCGCGCATCGCCCGCGAGCGGGGTTGGCTATAGTGGACCCCGCACCGCGCGGCGGCGACTGTTCTCAGGAGCTTTGCGCGGCGCATGCGGACGTAGCTCAGTTGGTAGAGCGCAACCTTGCCAAGGTTGAGGTCGCGAGTTCGAGCCTCGTCGTCCGCTCAGGAAAGGAAAGACCCCGGTCGGTGACCGGGGTCTTTTCCGTTATGCCCAGCTGAGGCCGGTGAGGCGCTGGTAGGCCTCGATGTACTTGGCGCGGGTGCTCGCCACGATCTCGTGCGGGAGGGCCGGCGGCGGCTGCTCGCCCGTACGGTCCCAGGCCGCGGCGGGAGAGGTCAGCCAGTCGCGCACAAACTGCTTGTCGAAGGACGGCTGGGCGCGGCCCGGCTGCCACAGATCGGCCGGCCAGAAGCGCGAGGAGTCGGGCGTCAGGACCTCATCGGCCAGGGTCAGCCGCGCACCGTCGAAGCCGAACTCGAACTTGGTGTCCGCCAGGATGATGCCGCGCTCGCGGGCGATATCGCGGGCCCGCCCGTAGACGGCGAGGGTGGTCTGCCGCAGCTCGGCGGCGACCTCGGCGCCTACCTGGTGGGCGACCTCCTCGTAGGAGACGTTCTCGTCGTGGTCACCGACGGCGGCCTTGGTGGCCGGGGTGAAGATCGGCGCGGGGAGTTCGGAGCCGTCGACGAGACCTTCGGGGAGAGCCAGCCCGCAGACCGTACGGGTCTGCCGGTATTCGGCGAGGCCGGAGCCCGTGAGGTAGCCGCGGGCCACACACTCCACGGGGACCATGTCCAGCGACTTGCAGACCAGGGTGCGGCCCGCCCAGTCGGCCGGAGCGCCGGCCGGGATGTCGGTGGAGAGGACGTGGTGCGGAACGATGTCGGTGAGCTGCTCGAACCACCACAGGGACAGCTGGGTGAGGATGCGGCCCTTGTCCGGGATCTCGGTGGGCAGCACCCAGTCGTAGACCGAGGTCCGGTCGCTGGCGACCATGACCAGCTCACCGGCGGCGTTGCGGTAGAGGTCGCGCACCTTGCCGGTGTGGAGGTGGGTGAGCCCGGGGACCTCCACCGGCTCAGGCTTTTCTACAAAACCGGGCACGCTTCCTCCGCGTAGGTTGATCCAGGAATCCCCTCGATTCTCCCCTACGCACGCCGGAGGTACGGGACGGGGGCCGGATGCGGGCCGGAGGCCGGGCTCAGTCCCGTTTGCAGATGCGGTCGAGGAGGTTGGCGGTGGCGCGTTGGACGCGCTGGTCCACGTGGCCGGGGCGGTCGAGGGCGGGGGACCAGGCGAAGGTGCCGGAGGCGAAGACCCAGGCGCCGCTGGGGGCGCGGTAGAGGGAGGTCTCCTGGTGGCGGCGGGTGCCCTCGCTGTCGCGGTACGGGGAGTGGGCGAGCAGGATGCGTTCGGTGTGGCGGGGGAGGCTGGTGCGCGGGAAGTAGCGGTCGGCTTCGCCGGCGACCAGGCCGGGGAGCTCATCGCCTTCGTGGGCGCCGGTGGCCTCCCAGAGCCAGTGGCCGCCGTTGCGGACGACCAGGGGGGCCGGTTCGGGGACCCGGCCGGCGTACTGGATGCCCATCAGCCGCTGTTCGGGATCGCCGTTCTCCCGCCACAGCGCGGGGCGTCCGGGGCCCTGGCGTTTGCGGCAGTGGAGCAGGGAGTCCGGGCCGGAGGGTGACGGGGAGAGGTCGACCTGCCAGTACATGGTGTTGGCGGAGAGGAAGACCAGGGAGGTGCCGGTGTCCCGGGCGGCCTCGACCGTACGGCGCATGGGCACCGACCAGTATTCGTCGTGGCCGGGGAAGACCAGGCCGCGGTAGCGGGAAGGGTCGACGCGGCCGGCGTGCAGATCGCGGGCGTCGGCGTAGGCGAGGTCGTAGCCGTAGCGCTCGGCCCAGCGGATGAAGTCGTAGGCATGGCCGACATGGAGGGGCAGACCGGCGCCGGCGTAGGGGCGGTCGAAGGAGACGGTGGTGGCGGCGTCCTGCTCGCCGAGCAGGGCGCCCTTGTCGTCCCAGGCGTGGTAGAGGCTGGCGCCGGTGCGGCCGTCCTCCGGGTAGAGGTTGTAGGCCTGCCAGGTGATGTCGGGCAGCAGCAGGAGGAGATCGGCGGGCTCGTTGTCGCGGACGGTGAACGGGATATGGGAGCGGTAGCGGCCGTCGGCGGTGGTGAGCACGGCGACATAGGCGCCGAGGTTCCAGAAGGTGGGGACCTGGAGGCGCCAGGAGAGCCACCAGTGATGGCAGGAGACCGTGCGTTCGGCGGTCAGCGGGGGCGGCTGGACGATGCCCGCCAGCCGCGGGCTGGTGGTGATCTTGGCGGCGCCGGTGCCGCCGTAGTGGCCGATGCGGTAGACGTCGATGCTGAACGGCTGGGGCGGATCGACCGAGACCCGGAAGTCGATGGCCTCGCCGGGGGCCACCGCGCCGGTGCCGGCGAAGCCCTTGATCTGGCGGTGGACGTCATCGGCGGTACGCGGGCCGTTGTGCTTGTGGGGTGCGGGCACGCTCAGATCGCCCTGGGCGACGGCGGGGTCGACGTACCAGGGGATGATGCGGCCGGAGTCGAAGTAGTTCTCGCTGCCGCGCAGCCAGGGCAGCGGTCCCTGCCCGAACGGGTCCGTGACCGCGTGGGCGAGGGCGCCCGACTCCCAGCGCCTGATCTGATCCGTCGCCACCTTCCACTCCCCTCCCACGTCCCCCATCGGCCGCGGCCTCTCGGGCCGGTGCTGCGCCGGCGGGGCGCACCCGGCCGGCCGCCCCCAGCACATCACATTACGCACCCACTCCGTCACCCTTCGTCGTGAATTTAGATGCAACCGCCCCCGAAATGCGAACTGGAAGGGAACATTCAGCCGGTCGGGCGGGCCGCCCGGGAACCGCGGCGCTTCCCCGGCCGCCGCGGACCGGGGTCATACCAGCCGGACCGGCTTCTCCGGCCGTACGCCGATCGTCGTCAGCCAGCCGCGGAGCGGTTCCGCGTCGCCGTCGTCGACCAGGCTGAGCACCGGGCGGCCGAGGTCGCACCGGCGGGCGCCGTCGACCAGCAGCGCCGGGCCGTCGAGCCAGTCCAGGCCCGGGACGGCACCGGCGGTGTCGACGGCGGCGCAGCAGACCATGGCGGTGACGTGGTCGGCGAGCAGCTCGCGGCCCGTACGGGGCGGTTGCAGCGGGAACAGCGGGAGACCGCCCTCGGCCATGCCGTCGCCCCAGGCCAGGCCGATGGCGGCGTCCTGGGGTGCGGTGCCGCGGGCGGCCTGGCGGGCCGCCTCCGCACGCTCCTCGCGCTCGACCTCGGCGCCCAGCCGCTCCGCGACGAGATCGCCCGCGCAGGCGTCGTGGGTGAGCCGGTCGATGACGCGGGCCAGTGTCGGGCCGGGCGCCGGGGCGGGCGGCTGCTCCTCGCGGGGGCCGGCGGCGGGCGGACCGATGGCGAGCTCGTCGGCGGGCGGGCCCGTGGCGGGCTCGTCGGCGGGCGGGCGCCCGGCCGGGCCGTGGCCGGGTGTACGGGCGGCGGCGCGGGCGTACGAGAGGGGCGGGGCGGCGGCGGGGTCCTGGGCCGGGGCCACCGGGGCAGCCGTCGCGGGCGGGGTCACCGGGGCCGCCGGGGCTTCCGGGAGGGCGGTCGCCGGGAGGTTGTCGAGGACGCGGTGGAGGCGGGCGGCCTCCAGGCGCCATTTCCGGTCCACGACCTCTTCCGGATACTGCTGCCAGCCGACCGGTGACCAGTCGGGTCCCGGCTCGGCCGGGCCGCCGTGGAAGAGGCGGGCGGCCAGCAGCGAGGCGGCGCGGTCGATGGCGCCCGGCTCCTCCAGGAGGTCGCAGGCGGGGCGCTCGCCCAGACGGGAGGCGAAGCCGTCGGCGAGGCGGTCACGGCGGGAGAGTTCCGTGAGCGCGGAGACCACTCCGGCGTCCAGCCGGGACGGCCAGCGGCCCATCCGCCAGGCGGGCAGGGCGACCCGGGTCAGCAGCCGGTCCCAGCCCGCGTACGCGAGGCCGACCTGCTCCTGGGCGACGATCCGCAGGCCGTAGTCGACGGCCTGGGCGCGCTCGGAGGCGGCGGCCGCGACGGCGCGCTCCATGATCGTGGCGTGATCGCGGCCGGCCCGCAGCAGCAGTCGCGCCACCCGGCCGACGAAGCGGAGCGGGAGGCCCCGCACCGGCCGCCGGGCGCGGGCGGAGACCGCCACCGCGGCGTCCAGACCGCGGATGAAGCGGCGGGCGGCCGCTATGTCGGGATGGGCCGAGGGGCCGGTGCCGGCGACGACGGGGGCCAGCAGGGCGCGCAGCTCGGCGACCCGCATCCACCACAGGAACGGCGAGCCGATGACCAGGACCGGCGCCTCGGGCACCCGGCGCTCCCCGTCGGCCCGTCCTCTGCCGCGGCCGGGCGGGCCATGGGCGCGGTGCGTACGGTCCTCCAGCCAGCTGTCGCAGTCCGGGGTGAGCGCTATGGCGGAGGGCGCGGGGACCTCCAGCCGGTCGGCGAGGTCGCGCACCAGGCGGTAGAGGTCGGGGGCCGACTTCTCGGAGATCGGGACGGACGGGCTGAGGGCGGGCCGGGCGCGCGCGACGACCACGGCGACCAGCGCGGCCAGCGACAGGCTGAGCACCGCGAGGCCGCCGGTGATCCAGCAGGCGAGGTCCCAGCCCGCGCCGAGATGGCCGGTCACCCGGCCCGCGAGCAGCACCACGGCCACCGCGGCGGGCAGCAGCGCCACGGCCAGCGCGGTGCTGCGGATCCGCAGCACGGCGAGGGCGCGGGCACGCGCCGCCAGGACGCCTGTTTCCGGACTTGCCACGAGCCTGTACACCCCCTGCTGTCCTGCTGGAGCCGGACGGAGAGAACACGGGACGGACGTACGAGAATTGCGCGTTGTGCGGAGCGAGCTCACTCCCCACCCACTGTGGCACCGGCCACTGACATCGCAATGCCGGTGAGCCACTTGCCGGACGCCGCCGCGATCACCGTGCCGGAATCCGGCACGGCCACCGCAGGACGCTTGCGCGGCACCCTAGTTGGGGGTTTTGGTCCCGTCAGCCGGTTACTCGGTGCGGTCACTCGATGGAATGGCTTTGGGCAAAGCCGGGAACCGGTGTCGGAAGGGCACCGGTCGTGGGCGATTCGGCCCGGTCTGCACCGATGGGCCTGAGGCATATGCCACGGTATGTGCCATGTGCCCCAGGGGAGATGTCACCGGCCGCGACGGGCGCGACGGGCACGTCCCAGCGGCCCGCGCGCCCTCGTCGCTATGCGCCCGCGGCCTCGTCCGCGACCTTGGCGGCGATGTCCGTACGGTGCTGGGCGCCGTCCAGGGAGATCCGGCCGACGGCGCGGTAGGCGCGCTGCCGGGCGGTGCCCAGGTCGGAACCGGTGGCCGTGACGGACAGCACCCGGCCGCCCGCGCTGACCACCGCGCCGGAGTCGTCGCGCTTGGTCCCGGCGTGCAGGACGTACGCCTTGGGGCCGTCCTCCGCCACGACCTCGGCGAGGCCGTCGATCGGGTCCCCGGTGCGCGGGGTGTCCGGGTAGTTGTGGGAGGCGATGACGACGGTGACCGCCGCGCCGTCGCTCCAGCGCAGCGGCGGGAAGGTGGCCAGGGAGCCGGTGGCCGCGGCGTGCAGCAGACCGGCGAGCGGGGTCTTGAGGCGGGCCAGGACGACCTGGGTCTCCGGGTCGCCGAAGCGCGCGTTGAACTCGATCACGCGCACCCCGCGGGAGGTGATCGCCAGGCCCGCGTAGAGCAGCCCGGAGAACGGGGTGCCGCGGCGGTGCAGCTCGTCGACGGTGGGCTGGAGGACGGTGGCCATGACCTCGTCGACCAGCTTGGGGTCGGCCCAGGGCAGCGGGCTGTACGCACCCATGCCGCCGGTGTTGGGGCCCTCGTCGCCGTCGTAGGCCCGCTTGAAGTCCTGGGCGGGCTGCAGCGGGACGACGGTCTCGCCGTCGGTGACCGCGAAGAGCGAGACCTCGGGGCCGTCGAGGAACTCCTCGATGACGACCCGGTCGCAGGCCAGCGCGTGGGCGCGGGCGGCCTCCACATCCGAGGTGACGACGACGCCCTTGCCGGCCGCCAGCCCGTCGTCCTTGACGACATACGGCGCGCCGAAGGCGTCCAGCGCCTCGTCGATCTCTTCCGGGGTGGTGCAGACATAGCTGCGGGCCGTGGGGACGGCCGCGGCGGCCATCACGTCCTTGGCGAACGCCTTGGAGCCCTCCAGCTCGGCGGCCTGGGCCGAGGGGCCGAAGACCGGGATACCGCGGTCGCGTACGGCGTCCGCGACGCCCGCCACCAGCGGGGCCTCGGGGCCGACCACGACCAGATCGGCCGCCAGGCCGGCGGCGAGATCGGCGACGGCCGCGCCGTCGAGGGCGTTGACCCCGTGCAATTCGGCCACCTCGGCGATACCGGCGTTGCCGGGAGCGCAGTGCAGCGCGGTGACGTCGGGGTCGAGGGACAGAGAGCGGCACAGGGCGTGTTCGCGGGCGCCGCCGCCGATGACGAGGACCTTCACGGTGGCAGCCTAGACGAGAGCCCCGGCCGGCCGGACCCCGGCCGGACCCGGCGGGCGAGCGGCGCCGGGGCGGCCGGAAACCGTGCGTCACCGCGTTGGCCACTCTTTCGGGTGAGATGCCCGGCGGCCTTATACCCGATCCCGCACCACTTCCGGGCGGAAAGAGCGTGATCGTGCGGCCGAGGCCAGCCGTTCGGCGGTAGGAAGGGGGACTGCGCGCAACGGCCGTCCCGGATGTCACGCGTGCACCGCACGTGTCGGTAGAGAGCGTAGAGAGGGAGTGCACGGGTGAGTCATCCGGAGATGCAGCCCGAGGGGCCCCCTCGGGAGAGCGGCCGTCCCCCAGGGGACGGCGGCGGCCGCGGCCCCGGCCGGAGGGACCTCGCCGGACGGGTCTTCCCGCTCGGTGACTGGGGGGAACCGGCCGACCGCCTGGACGCGCTCTATCTCTGGACCGAGGAGGGCGCACTGCGCGCCGCCGACTGGTATCTGCACGACCGGCTGGCCAAACGCCGCGGCGCGCGGGCGCTGCGGCTGGGCGCCGCGGCCGGGGTGACGGTGGGCGGGGCGCTGCCGCTGCTGGACCTCGCCGGGGTCTGGCAGGGCGGCGCGTCCTGGGGCTGTCTTTCGCTGCTGCTGGCGGCGGTGTGCGTGGGCGGCGACCGGTACTTCGGGGTGACCACCGGATGGATGCGGGATCTGGCGACCGCACAGGCGATTCACCGGCGGCTGGAGGCGCTGCAGTTCGACTGGGCGACGGAGAGCGTACGGGAGGTGCTCGGGCCGGCCGAGGGCACGGCGGGTGAGGCGGCGGAGCGCTGCCTGGGGGTGCTGCGGCGGTTCAACGAGGATCTCGCGGAACTGGTGCGGGCCGAAACCGCCGACTGGATGGCGGAGTTCCGGGCCGATTCGCTGCGCTTTGCCGCGGACGGGGGCAGCTCTGCCGCCGTTTCTCCGCGTCCGGAGGGGTCGCCTGCGGCGGGGCGGTTTGCGGTGCCGCATCGGGCTCGGCCGAATATGCCTCGGCAGCGGCCGCCGGAGTGAAGGCTTCCCACGTTTTCGGCTTTCCCGCCGTGGGCGTTGCTCGCCGTTTGTTGCCCGCTTCGCGGTGCACCCGCCGTTGCGCCTGCGGCGGGCCGGTCCGCTGCGCTTTGCGTTCTGCCCACGTCTTCGGCTGCCCCGCCGTTGCGCCTGCGGCGGGCCGGTCCGCTGCGCGGGGCTGTCGGGGTGCGGTGACGGGCCTCCGGGGCAGGGTGTCCGGACTGCTTCGCTTTACGTCCGGACACCCTGCCCCTCCGGCCCGTCCCCTCCCGTGGGTGGGTGGGAAAAACCTTGGTGGGGGTGCACGCCGGTGGGCTGGGGGCTAGCTGAAGACGATCATGGAGCCCTGGGCCAGGCTTCGGGTGGCGGCGGCGTGGAGGCCCAGCCAGACGTGGCGTTCTCGGGCGAAGGGGTTGTTGTCCAGGGGGGCGGCGGTTGCGCGTTCCTCCAGGGAGGTGGGGCCTGCGGGTGGGGCGGGGGCGGCGGGGGGATTGGCCGGGTCGATGCCCAGGGAGGGGGCGACGAGTTCCAGGTCGCGGAGCAGGCCGTGGGAGGAGCCCAGTGGGCCGCCGCCCTCCAGGAGTTCGTCGTTGGCGAGGGGGTGCGGGAAGTCGACGGGGACGTAGGCGCCCGCGTGGTCGTAGTGCCAGACCAGGTGGGACTGCTGCGCGGTGGTCTCGAACATCTCCAGCAACTGCTCGTAGTCGCCGCCCAGTTCGTCGACCGGCGTGACCTCCAGGCCGCACAGGCGCAGCAGGTAGGCGCGGCGCAGGAAGTGCAGGGCGTCGTAGTCGAAGCCGGCGACGGGGGCGACGTCACCGGAGAGGCCGGGCATATAGCTGAAGACCGGGACCGGTGGCAGGCCCGCTTCCGTCAGGGCCTTGTCGTAGGCGGCGATCTCTTCGGAGAACGGGTTGTCGGGGCTGTGGCACAGCACATCGACGAGGGGTACCAGCCACAGGTCACATGCCACGGGTGTGGGCTCGCTTCCGGTCGGGGACGGGGGCACCGGCGCACGTACAGCTACGGGTACGGCCCATTACGGCCGATGGTCGGGACAGCGTAGTGCTAGCCGCGCGTTCCGACGAGAGCGAGGGAGTGCTCGTTGTACTCGGCGATCAGCCGCTGGGCGGCGGCCAGGTCGTGCTGGATCAGGGCGTCGGCCAGCGCGCAGTGGCCGTGCCACAGCAGCCCCTTGAGGTCGCGTTGGCGGCGCAGCAGCGGTACCGCGAACATCCAGGTCTGGACGCGGATCCGGTCGAGGAAGTCGCTGATGTAGGGGTTGTTCACGATGCCGCTCAGTTCGCGCCAGAAGCGCAGGTCATAGCCGATCAGGACGTCCAGGTCGCCGGCCCGTGCGGCCCGTGCGGCCTCGTCGGCGCGGCGCCGGATGGAGATCAGCACGCCCGCGGCGGTGGCGCGCAGCGCCTGGTCGGCGCCGCTGCGGAAGATGCCCTCGATGATCAGGGTGCGGGCCTCGACCATGGCGCGGAAGTCGTCGGCGGTGAAGGCGTGCACCTTGAAGCCGCGGTGCTGTTCGACGTCGAGCAGGCCCTGGGCGCACAGGTCCAGCAGCGCCTCGCGCACCGGGGTGGCGGAGACGCCGTACTGCTCGGCGATCTCCTTGACGGTGAAGGGGTGGCCGGACGGCAGCCGGGCGGCCAGGACCTCGTCGCGCAGGGCGTCGGCGATCTGCTGGCGCAGGGTGCTGCGTCGTATGACTGAGCTGTCTCCGCCGGCGGCCATCGTGTGCGTCTCCTTCGACGTGCCTGACCGCGCAGGTGGGTGCGGCCCCCGCCCACGATAGGCGAGGGCCGCACCGGGCCGCTGCCCGAGGTTGCCGTGAGCATGCCCTGTGGCACGCCCGTGACCTGCGGTTCCGGGTGCCGGGCGGACCCGGCACCGGACTCAGACGGTGTGGGCGTCGGCCGCCGCCAGGGCCTCGTCGAGGGCGGCCAGGCCCTCCTTGGCCTCGGCCTCGGTGATCGTGCAGGCCGGGACGACATGCGTCCGGTTCATGTTCACGAACGGCCAGATACCGCCGCGCTTGCAGGCCGCCGCGAATTCGGCCATCGGGGCGTTGGCGGCGCCCGAGGCGTTGTACGGGACCAGCGGCTCGCGGGTCTCCTTGTTCCGGACCAGGTCCAGGGCCCAGAAGACGCCCATACCGCGGACCTCGCCGACCGAGGGGTGGCGCTCGGCGATCTCGCGCAGCGCCGGGCCGATGACCCGTTCACCGATGTCGGCGGCGTTCTCCACGATCCGCTCCTCGGCCATCGCGTTCATGGTGGCGACGGCGGAGGCGCAGGCCAGCGGGTGGCCGGAGTAGGTCAGTCCGCCCGGGTAGGGGCGCTGGTCGAAGGTGGCGGCGATCTCGGCGCTGATCGCGACACCGCCGAGCGGGACATAGCCGGAGTTGACGCCCTTGGCGAAGGTCAGCAGGTCGGGGGTGACGCCGAAGTGGTCGGCGGCGAACCAGGCGCCGGTGCGGCCGAAGCCCGCCATGACCTCGTCCAGGATGAAGACGATGCCGTGCCGGTCGCAGATCTCGCGGACGCCGGCGAGGTAGCCGGGCGGCGGCACCATGATGCCGGCGGTGCCGGGGACGGTCTCCAGGATGATCGCCGCGATGGACTGCGGGCCCTCGAAGGCGATGGTCTGTTCCAGGTGCGCGAGGGCGCGCTCGCACTCCTGCTGCTCGGTCTCGGCGTGGAAGGCGGAGCGGTAGAGGAACGGGCCCCAGAAGTGGACGACACCGGACGAGGCGGTGTCCGAGGGCCAGCGGCGCGGGTCGCCGGTCAGGTTGATCGCGGTGGCGGTGGCGCCGTGGTACGAGCGGTAGGCGGAGAGCACCTTGGCGCGGCCGGTGTGCAGCCGGGCCATCCGGACCGCGTTCTCCACGGCCTCCGCGCCGCCGTTGGTGAAGAAGATCTTGTCGAGGTCGCCGGGGGTGCGCTCGGCGACCAACCGGGCGGCCTCGGACCGGACGTCCACCGCGAATCCGGGCGCGATGGTGCACAGCTTCGCGGCCTGCTCCTGGATCGCCGCGACGACCTTGGGGTGCTGGTGGCCGATGTTGGTGTTGACCAGCTGGGAGGAGAAGTCGAGGTAGCGGTTGCCGTCGTAGTCCCAGAAGTACGACCCCTCGGCGCCGGCGATCGGCAGCGGGTCGATCAGGCCCTGCGCGGACCAGGAGTGGAAGACGTGCGCGCGGTCGGCGGCCTTCACTGCTGCCCCGGCAGCAGGGTCGGCGGCGGAGGCGGAGGGCGTCGTGGTCACGGTCAGTACCTCGGATCGGGTCGCTCGGGTCCGCCGGGGGATGGGCGCGGCGAACGCCCTCAGACTAGGGATCACGGATCGGTGGCCGGTACCGACAGTGTGTGTGACTCCACCCACGGCTCGCGGACACTCTGTCCGGAATCGCGGCCCTCGCGTCGGCGACGGCCCGCCGTTTTCGAACCCCGTCGGGGATCGCCTCGGACGTGGTCGCGAGCCCGAGCGGACGGCCCAGGATCCAGATGGTGGGCAACGATCCCGACCGGCTCCAGAGCTCCCGGTGCGGGTCCGAGGACCTGGACGCCCCCACGGCGACGGAGCGCAAGGCGCTCGGCGCCCTCAACCAGCTCGCCAACGCCTGCCTCAAGCGGCAGGGCCGGGCAGCCGTCCAGCTGAAGCCCGACCTCTCCTGGGGCCAGGGCCTGAAACAGCCCGCGCCCTCGGAGAGGGGCACGCCCCGGCCGGTGCCCACCTCCCGCGAGGGCGTTGAGGTCGCGGTGCCCCCGGGCGACGCCGAGGGCGACCGGGCCATCGCCTCCTGCGTCGGCACCGCCCGCCGTGAGCAGCTCAGTTCGTATGTCGCCTCGCCCGCGCTGCTGTTCATCGGCGACACCGGCGGCGCCACCGTGCCGGGCTTCGACCTCTCCACGGCAAGAAGGCGTTCCCCACCGAGCGGGTCTACGGCCGCACTCCGGACCGTGCGCTGCGGCTGATCACCTGCGACGGCGCGTTCAACGCCCAGGGGCACCCGGTGGACAACCTCATCGTCTACGCCGTCAAGGTCTGACGGGGTGCGGACGGCGGGGCCAAGCCGCCATAGTGGGCGGCCAGTTCGGGCAGGAGTACGATTGCCGCCGGGGCGAATTGCCCATTAAGGGGCGTACGGGCCTGCGGGGGCGGGGCGGACGCTCGATATCCTCACCGCCGACGAGAGGCCGCGGGCACCACCGGGTGCGAAGACACCGGCGTCCACTCGTCCACTGGCGGCTTCGGGGGGAAGGGCGACGGGATTGTGGAACGGCTGATACTCGCTGGGCAGCAGGAAGGGTCGGGGCGCGCGGCGCGGCACGGAGTGCTGCGGCCGCTGCGGGCGCAGGACCCGGTGCGGATCGGGGACTACCGCCTGCTCGGGCGGCTCGGCGAGGGCGGTATGGGCCGGGTGTTCCTGGCCCGTTCGGACCGCGGCCGCACGGTCGCGGTCAAGCTGGTGCGCGCGGAGCTGGCCGGCCAGGAGGAGTTCCGGACCCGCTTCCGGCGGGAGGTACGGGCCGCGCAGCGGGTCGGCGGGGAGTGGACGGCGCCCGTCCTGGACGCCGACACCGAGGCCGAGACCCCCTGGGTCGCCACGGGTTATATCGCGGGCCCCTCTCTCCAGCGGGTCGTCGGCAGCGGTACTCCGCTGCCCGAGCGGAGCGTACGGATCCTGGCCGCCGGGCTGGCCCGTGCGCTGGGCGCGATCCACGCCGCCGGGATCATCCACCGCGACCTCAAGCCGTCGAATGTGCTGCTCACCATCGACGGGCCGCGGGTCATCGACTTCGGTATCGCACGCGCGCTGGAGGGCGTCACCAGCAGCGGGGTGACACGTACCGGCGCCTCGATCGGCTCGCCGGGCTTCATGTCGCCGGAGCAGGTCCACGGCGACCAACTGACCCCGGCCTGCGATGTCTTCTGCCTCGGGTCCGTGCTCGCCTACGCGGCGACCGGACGGCAGCCGTTCGGCACGGCCGACAGCCTCGCGCCCGCGGTGATGTTCCGCATCGCCCAGGAGGAGCCGGACCTCTCCGGGGTGCCCGAGGGGCTGCGCGCACTGATCGCCGGATGCCTGAACAAGGACCCGGAACAGCGGCCCACGCCCGCCCAGTTGGTGGCCCAGGCGGAGGGCGGCGCCGCGGGCGGGCCGGGCACCGACGACGAGCCCTGGCTGCCGGGGACGCTGATCGCCCGGCTGGGACGGCATGCCGTGGAGCTGCTGGACGCGGAGGACCCGCAGGACGAGGCACCGCAGGGGCACATGGCGAACGAGGGGCGCGCGCAGGGCGGTTACGGGACGGACGCGCCGTCCGCGGCCCTCTCGCGTACGACCCTCGCGGACCACACTCCGGCGACGCCGTCCCCTGGCCCCGGCCCCCACGACCACGCGACAGCGGCCCCGGAACCCGCACCACGCCGCCGCCGCGCGGCCGGTGCCGCCCTGGCCACCGCGGTCGCGGTGGCCCTGGTCGGGGCGGGTGGGGCCACCGCGTACGCCATGCTGAGCAGGGGCGGCGACGGCGTAGCGGCGAAGGACGGCGGGACCGCGGCGCAGGCCGCCGCGCACGGGGGCCTGCCCGCGGCCTATCTGGGCACCTGGGAGACCACCCTCGGCGGCTCCGCCCTCAACGGCCGGCGCCTGACGCTCACCCAGGGCACGACCGGGGACACCGTGCTGACCATGACGGCGACCGGCGAGTCCTACCGCTGCACCTTCGCGGCCACCCTGACCGACGCGGGCCCCCCGATCCGCCTCGGCCCGTCCACGGTGGTCTCCGGACCGCACGACAGCTGTAGCCCCGGCGAGCCGAGCACCCTGGAGCTGGTGGACGGCATGCTGCGCCGTATCTCCGACGACGGGAGGGCGCTGTCGTACCGCAAGGCCGGGGGGACGGCCACCAAGGCGGGGTGACAAACGGCCTGTTGGCCCCGGCGCGTTGGAGGGCCGCCTAGGCTCAGAGGGACGACTGCTGCCGGAACGTGTCTCCGGCACACGGAAGGAAGAGGGGGAGGGTGCCGGATGGACGGCCTGCGCGGGCTGACGGCCGACGATCCGTCGTGGATCGGGGACTACCGGCTGCTCAGCCGTCTCGGCAGCGGCGGGATGGGGCGGGTCTACCTCGCCCGTTCCGAGGGCGGCAGGACCGTCGCCGTGAAGCTGGTGAAGGCCGAACTGGCCGCGGAGGAGGAGTTCCGGAGCCGCTTCCGGCGGGAGGTCGCGGCCGCGCAGCGGGTCGGCGGGCACTGGACCGCACCGGTGCTGGACGCCGACACCGAGGCCGCGGTCCCCTGGGTCGCCACCGGATATATCGCGGGCCCCACCCTGAGCGAGGTCGTCGGATTCCCGTACGGCCGTACCGGCAGCTACGGCCCGCTGCCGGAGCATTCGCTGCGGCGGCTGGCCTACGGGCTGGCCTGCGCACTGCGCGACATCCACGGGGTCGGTCTGGTGCACCGCGACCTCAAACCGTCCAATGTGCTGCTCACCATCGACGGACCGCGGGTCATCGACTTCGGTATCGCACGGGCGCTGGACGCGGTCGGGGAGACCCAGACCCGGGCCGGCACGGTGCTCGGCTCGCCCAGCTTCATGTCACCCGAGCAGGTCACGGGGCAGCGGGCCGGCCCGGCCAGCGATGTGTTCTGTGTGGGCTCGGTGCTGGCGTACGCGGCGACCGGGCAGCAGCCGTTCGGCAGTCTCGCCTCGGGCGTGCACGCGGTGATGTTCAAGATCGCGCGGGATGAGCCCGAACTGGCCGCGGCGCCGGACGGGATCCGCGGACTGATCCTGGACTGCCTGGCCAAGGACCCGGCGGCGCGGCCCACCCCCGGGGAGCTCGCCGCGCGCCTGGAGCCGGAGCCCGGCGGCCCGGCGGCCGCGCCCTGGCTGCCGGCCGAGCTGATCGCGAGCCTGGGGCAGCACGCCGTGCTCCTCCTGGACACCGACACCCCGCCCGGAGGCCAGTCGCCGACGGCGGTGACCACCAGGGTCCCGGCCGCTACGGCACCGGCCACGCCGGCACCGGCCCCGCCCGCTCCGGCCCTGGTCCCACCGCCCACCGCGCCGGAGCGGCGCCGCCGCCGTCGCTGGCTTCCCCTCGCCGCCACGGCCGTCGTCGCGGCCGCCGCGGCCGCCGCCGCGGTGCCGGTGCTGAGCGGCGGTGCGGGCGCCGAGGACAGCGCGTCCGACATCCCGGCCGGCTATATCGGCACCTGGTCGGGGCCGGTGCTGCGGGACGGCGAACCCACCGGGCAGCAGCGGCGGTTCGTGATCAGCCACGGCAAGGTCGGTGAGGTGGTGGCGAACAGCACCAGCCTCGGCGCGACCTACGAGTGCCGCAGCGACGGCACGCTGGTGTCCGTCACCCAGCAGGACGGGCACCCGGCGCTCCGGCTGGACACCAAGGTCGTCCGGTCCGTACCGGCCGGCCGCTGCGCCGCACTCGGCGAACACACCCTCAAGGAGGGCGGCGACTCCACGCTGACCTGGTCCGCGGCCGGGCGCACCGCCACCCTGCACCGCGTCGCCCCGGCCGACGGCACCGTCCCGGACGGCTTCCTCGGCACCTGGCAGCGGACGGATGACGACGGCTACGGCAGCCAGCGGCTGACCATCAGACAGGCCCCGGCGGGCAGCAGGGTCCTCACCACGGACGTCATCGGCCGCAACGGCCACTGCACGGCACACGCCAGCCTCTACGCGGCCGAGCACGGCAAACTGACCGTCGGCCCGTCGGTCGTCGACCGGTCCGCGCCCGGCTGCTCCCCGAGCAGCACCTCCGTGCTCAGCCTGAGCGGTGACGGCACCCTCCACCGCGCGTTCCTGGGCGACGACAAACAGCCGCGCGGCTACTCCAGGGTGAAGTAGCCGCGCGGCCGCTGCTGCGGTGCACCGGGGACCGCGCAGGTCCCCCGGGCGGAGTCGCTACGACAGGAACGAGTTGATCTCGATCGTCTCGTCGCGGCCGGGGCCGACGCCGATCGCGGAGATCGGGGCGCCGGACATCTCCTCCAGCGCCTTGACATACGCCTGGGCGTTCTTGGGCAGGTCGGCGAACGTCTTGGCCTTGGTGATGTCCTCGGACCAGCCCGGGAGCATCTCGTAGACCGGCTTGGCGTGGTGGAAGTCGGTCTGCGAGTACGGCAGTTCCTCGACCCGCTTGCCGTCGATCTCGTACGCGACACAGACCGGGATCTGCTCCCAGCCGGTGAGCACGTCGAGCTTGGTGAGGAAGAAGTCCGTCAGACCGTTGACGCGGGTCGCGTAGCGGGCGATGACCGCGTCGAACCAGCCGCAGCGGCGGTCCCGGCCGGTGGTCACACCGCGCTCGCCGCCGATGCGGCGCAGTGCCTCGCCGTCCTCGTCGAACAGCTCGGTCGGGAACGGACCGGCGCCGACGCGCGTCGTATAGGCCTTGAGGATGCCGATGACCCGGCTGATCTTCGTGGGGCCGACGCCCGCACCCGTGCAGGCGCCGCCCGCGGTCGGGTTCGAGGACGTGACGAAGGGGTACGTGCCGTGGTCGATGTCCAGCAGCGTGCCCTGGCCGCCCTCGAAGAGCACGACCTTGTCGTCGTCCAGCGCCTTGTTGAGGATCAGGGTGGTGTCGGCGACATAGCCCTTGATCTGGTCGGCGTAGCCCAGCAGCTCCTCGACGACCTGGCCGGCCTCGATGGCGCGGCGGTTGTAGAGCTTGGTGAGGAGCTGGTTCTTGACCTCAAGGGCCGCCTCGACCTTCTGGATGAGGATCGACTCGTCGTAGAGGTCCTGCACCCGGATACCGACGCGGTTGATCTTGTCGGCGTAGGTCGGGCCGATACCGCGGCCGGTGGTGCCGATCTTCCGCTTGCCGAGGAACCGTTCCGTCACCTTGTCGACGGTGATGTTGTACGGCGTGATCAGATGCGCGTTACCGCTGAGCAGCAGCTTGGACGTGTCCACGCCGCGCTCGTTGAGTCCGCTCAGCTCGGAGAGCAGGACCGCCGGGTCCACGACGACGCCGTTGCCGATGACCGGGGTGCACCCCGGCGAGAGGATTCCGGAAGGGAGAAGGTGCAGTGCGTACTTCTGGTCGCCGACGACGACCGTGTGGCCGGCGTTGTTGCCGCCCTGATAGCGCACTACATAGTCCACGGATCCACCGAGCAGGTCGGTGGCCTTTCCCTTGCCCTCATCACCCCACTGAGCACCGAGCAGCACAAGTGCGGGCACAGGCGTACACCCCTTCCGGGCGGGGCATGTCCCACGTGCGTGGATGGCGCCGGCGTGCCTGTTCACGCGTACGTCATCACTAGAGCCGTCGGACCGGTGCCCCGGAATAGACGAAGCCCCTGGCGCAATAGCGCAAGGGGCTCTTGCACCGAGATGCTACCTGAGGAAGGACCGAGGTGTCGGCGCAGCCTTCTGGGCACTCTCCCGTGGACTCCGTTCGGGGGCATCCCCTGCTCGTGGTCATCGACCCGGTCGCCCGCAGCACGGACGGGGAATCCGTCCGGATCGCGAAGGATGTCCTGTGTGCGGGCGCGGGGGCGAAAATCTGCCTTCCGGAGGGGCCGGAGGAATTCGCGCGGGTGCTCGCCCGGCGCGGCCACCGGCGTCCGGTGGTGATCGGCGACGACCGGACGCTGCTGCGGGTGGTGGGCCTGCTGCACAAGGAGCGCGAGCTGGCCGCGGTGCCACTGTCGATGGTCCCGGTCGGTGCGCCGGCCGCGGTCGCGCTGAGCGGTGCGCTGGGCGTCCCCACGGACACGGTGGCCGCCGCGCGGGCCGTCCTGGACGGCGGGGAGCGGCCGATGGATCTGCTCACGGACGACAGCGACGGCATCGTGCTGGGCGGGCTGCGCATCCCCTGCGGGAGCGAGGCGACCCGGCTGGGGCACGGGGCGTATGTACCGGGGACGGCCCCGCGCCCGGCCCCCGTCGACCCGGCCGAGGCGCTGGGCGGACGCAGCGGCACGGCGGACGGCCTCGACGGGCCCCGGCCGTGGTGGAAGCCGGCCGCCCGGACCGCCCGTACGGCGCTGGCGCTGCTGGCCGCACCGGCGGCGGGACTGGGCGCCCGGCGGGCCCGGGTGCCGGGGCAGCGGCTGCGGATCGAGGCGGACGGGGTGCTGCTGGCGGATCTGGACCGGCCGGTGCGCGGGGTGTCGGTGGTGCCCGGCGCACGGACCGGGGCGGACGGGCCGCGGCCGGGGCCCGGTGACAGCCGTGCGCTGGCCGAGGTCGTGGTGCACTGGCCAGGCGGCGGCCGGCCGGTGCGGACCCGGGCGCGGGCGGTGACGGTGTCCGGCGCGGACTTCCACTACCGGGCGGACGCGCTGGTCGGCGGGCCGGTCAGGACCCGCACGTGGACCGTGCAGCCGGCGGCCTGGCGGCTACAGCTGCCGCGGGGCTGAGCGCGCGGGGCCGGGGCAGCGCGGCAGCCGACAGCTCAGCGACCGGGCAGCAGCTCAGCGATCGGCGCTGTCGAGGTCGGCGCGGAGCTGGTCGCGGTGCTCGCGCCAGCGCTGGAGCAGCCCGGTGAGCTCCGTCTGCAGAAACTCGAAAAAGACCAGTGTCTCAGCGATCCGGCGGCCGGCCGGGGAGTCCTCGCCGAGGCTGTCGACGCCCTCGCGCAGGGTGCCCTCCCAGCGGGTGAGGACGTTGTCCCGGCGGGCCAGCGCCTCGTACCACTGGTCGCTGTGCACGCGGTAGCGGTCGCGGCGGGAGCCGGGCTCGCGCTCCCGGCTGACCATGTCGACCTGGGAGAGGTAGCGGATCGCGCCGGAGACGGCGGCCGGGCTGACCTGGAGGCGCTCGCCGAGCTCGGCGGAGGTCAGCACACCGGAGTCGGAGGCCAGCAGACAGGCGAAGACCCGGGCGGACATCCGCTGCATCCCGGCGTCGACCAGCTGGGAGGCGAACCGCTCGACGAACTGCGAGACCGCGCCGTCGTCGCGGGTGTCCTCGCCGCCGCCCTGGCGGGCATCGTCCGTCCGCTGCGCGCTCTGCTGTGCCTGCTCGCTCATATCCGCATCATCTCCCCTGATCAGAGCCACCCCCGCAAGTTTATACGGTTTCTTAACTTCACAAATTTATGAAACTAGTAGCTTCCACATCATGACCACGGCGCTCTCTCCCGCCCCCGCCATCCGGGCCGACGGCCTCCACAAGTCCTTCGGCCGCACCCACGCACCGGACGGCCTCGATCTGTCGGTGGCGGCCGGTGAGGTCCACGGCTTCCTCGGACCCAACGGCGCCGGCAAGTCCACGACGATCCGCATCCTGCTCGGCCTGCTGCGCGCCGCTGCTGACGCTGTCCGCCCTCTTCGCCCTCCTGGGCCTGATGGGGGTGCGCCGGCGCGATATCGGCTGAGGCCCCGGGGTGGTGGCCACCGTGGTTGCCGCCCCGCCGTCCACAGGGTGTGGATACAGCACATGACCCGAGCAACCGCCAGTCACTGTGCGCCATTTCACCTGGCGGTGCGTTAACGGGCAGTAACTCTGGAGCTGTGGGTAATTTACCCGTTACTTTCCGTGCGTACGGTCGTGACCACGACCCGCGGCACCGGAGGGGTTCATGCGACGTATCACCACCAAGATCGGCGTTCTCGCGGCGGCGGCACTGCTCGCCGTCACGGCAGCCGGACCGGCCCAGGGGAAGCAGCCGGGCGACGCACAGCGCACCCGGTCCGAGGCGGCGGCCTACTTCGTGATGACGGACGTCACCCGCGCGGAATTCGTCATCAAGCTCACCGACCCCCGCAAGATCCAGCACGCCCGTGATCTGCTGAGCGGGGCGACCAGCTCCGAGCCCCATGTCATCGGCCGGATCGACAAGCGCCCCGCCCCGTACAACTGGCGCTGGAGCTTCCATCTCCGCCCGGAGACCATCGACTTCTTCGACTTCGCCATCGAGGTCTGCGACGCCACCACGCCCTATGTCGAAGACCATCTGGACGAGGCCGGCGGCCCGTTCCTGCCCGGCCTGATCTGGTGCCCCTGGAGCTCGAAGCTGGTGCGGGAGGTGCCCCAGCCGTAAGCGGGCCGTGCGAAGGCCGCCGGGGTCCGGGACCGCCGGCGGCCTTCGCACGTCCGCCGGACGCCTCAGCCCCCCGGCGTCACCAGCCGCGCCTCGTACGCGAACACCGCGGCCTGCGTCCGGTCGCGCAGCCCCAGCTTCACCAGGATGCGGCTGACATGCGTCTTCACCGTGGACTCGGCGACCACGAGATGCTCGGCGATCTCCCCGTTCGACAGGCCCTGGGCGACGAGCACCAGCACCTCGGTCTCGCGCTCGGTGAGATCGGCGATGCGCTCCTGGGCCGGGGCGCGGGGGGTGCCGAGACGGGAGAACTCGGAGATCAGGCGCTTGGTGACGGTGGGCGCCAGCAGGGCCTCGCCGGAGGCGACGATCCGGACGCCGTCGGCGAGCTGACCGGCCGAGGCGTCCTTGAGCAGGAAGCCGCTGGCCCCGGAACGCAGCGCCTGGTAGACGTATTCGTCCAGGTCGAAGGTGGTCAGCACCAGGACCTTGGCGCCCTCGTCGGCGGCCACGATCTCCCGGGTCGCCTCCAGACCGTTCATCTCCGGCATCCGGATGTCCATCAGGACCACATCGGGCTTGAGAATGGCGACCTTGCGCACCGCCTCCCGGCCGTCCACCGCCTCCCCGATGACCTCGATGTCCGGCATGGCGTTCAGCAGGACGGAGAAGCCCTCCCGGACCATCACCTGGTCGTCGACGATCAAAACCCGGATCATGCCCGGCCGCCCCCTGCCTTGGTCTGCCCCGCCGTGTTCGTGACCGGGATGAATGCCGCGACCTCGAAGCCGCCGTCCTCGGTGTGGTCGGCGGTCATCTCGCCGCCCAGCATTTGTACCCGCTCACGCATCCCCAGCACACCGTGCCCCGCGCCGGGGGACGGTTTGGCCAGCCGGCTCGGCGCACCGTTGATGATCCGTACGCCCAGCCCGCCCAGCACATAGGAGATCTCCACCCGGGCATCGGCGCCCGGCGAGTGCCGCAGCGCGTTGCTCAGCCCCTCCTGCACGATCCGGTACGCGGACAGCTCGACGCCCTGCGGCAGCGGCCGGGGCGAACCGGTGACCACCGCCTCGACCTCCAGCCCGGCGCTGCGGACGCTGCCCAGCAGCGCGTCGAGATTGCCGAGCGTCGGCTGCGGGGCCTCCGGGTCGCTCTCGGCGAAGGCGTCCGGGTCGGCGGAGCGCACCACGCCCAGGATGCGGCGCAGCTCGGCGAGCGCGGCGACCGCGTTCTCCCGGATCGTGGCGAAGGACGTGGCGAGCTCGGGCGGGGTGTCCTTGACGCGGTAGGGAGCCGCCTCGGCCTGGATGGCGATGACGGACATGTGGTGGGCGACCACATCGTGCAGCTCACGGGCGATCAGGGCCCGCTCCTCCAGGAGCGTGCGCCGCGAGCGCTCCTCCTCCGTGAGGGTCTGCGTCTCGACGACCTGCCGCCGCTCCTCGCGCCAGGCCCGGACCGCGGCGGCGGAGATCAGGATCACTCCGCAGAAGACCGCCACCGTCAGCAGATCACCGGGCTCCGCGCCGACGAGCGCCGTCAGGACCGCCGCCACGGCAAAGGTGACCAGCCACATCTCCATGGCCAGCCGCGGCCGGGTGCGCAGCACCACGAGGGTCATCACGATGACGTGGGTGGGGAAGGCGCCGTTCGAGAAGATGTTGGCCCCGTACGGGTTGCCCGCGTCGGCGAACGCCCCAACGGCGAACGGGACCAACGACAGCCAGTAGGCGCCGACCGGGCGGAAGAGGGTGAGCATCGGCGGCACGGCGAGCAGCAGGGAGAAGCCGGCGGCCACCATGCCGTGCAGCGATCCGGGGCCGGAGCTGGCCAGGTCCACCAGGAAGACGAAAGCCGAGAAGAAGCCGACGGTCGCGTGCGGCAGCCAGCGCGCCCACTGCCGCAGCCGCTCCGGCAGCCACGGCACCCACCGGCAGATCTTGGCATCTTCCAGCGGCGGCAGCGGACGGAAGGCGAAGGCGTCGACGAACAGGTCCTGGCGCAGCCGGTGCAGCACGCCATGGGCTATCCGTACCTCCGAGTGCAAGGAGTCCTGCTTCTGGGTCTTCTCGTTCACGCTGACAAAGGTAAGCAACGGAGGACCTCCGCGGCGTCCTCACCAGTGGGGATCTGCCGACGTCCGCCTCAAGTACTACAAGGTCGCTGCACGCAACGGATGAAGGTGTGACAGCTGGGGCTGCCGGGGGTGACGGGGGCATAGTGGCCGACGCCGGGCAGCTCGCGCAGCTCCGTGCCGCCGGGATGCCGCGCGGCGTAGCGGCGGGAGAGGTCCACCGGGACCTCCGGGTCCTCGGTGCCGTGCAGGATCGTCACCGGGATGCCCGACGGCGGATGGCGCACCGGGTCGGCCGCGGCGAGGCGTTCCGGCAGGCCGGGCCCGGCGCCCAGCAACTCGGCGACCGCGCCGTCGCTCAGGCCCAGCTCATGGGCGCGGGCGAGATCGGCGACCGGTGCGACCGCGAGGACACGGGTCACCGGGGTGCCGGGGCGGGCGGCGGCGAGCAGCGCGAGATGGCCGCCCGCCGAGTGCCCGATCAGCACCAGGGCGGGATCCGCCGCGGTGTCCGCCAGGGCCGCGCGTGCGGCGCCGAGGGCCACCGTGACGTCCTCGAAGGTCTGCGGCGCCCCGCCGCCCGCGCCGACCCTGCGGTACTCGGCGAGCGCGACCGGCATCCCCTGCCCGGCCAGCTCGGCGGCGAGCGGGGAGAGATGGCGGCGGTCGTAGGCAGCCCGCCAGAACCCGCCGTGCAGCAGGACGACCAGCGGGCCGCGGGCCGCCGCCCTCCCGCTGCCGTCACCCGCCCGCGGCTCATAGACATCGACGATCTGGTCCGGATGCGGCCCGTACGCCACCGTCCGGTCCGGCGCCACCGGGGCGAGCCCCAGCAGCGCCGGTTCCTCGTCCGCCACGCTCACCCGGCGGCCCCGGACTCCACTTCCGGCAGCGCCCCCAGCACCTCACCGAGCACCCGGGCCGCCCGCTCCGCGTCCGCGAAGGAGGTGTAGAGCGGGGTGAAGCCGAAGCGCAGCACATCGGGGTGGCGGAAGTCGCCGACCACCCCGCGCCGGATCAGCTCGTCCATCACCTCGCCCGCCAGCGGGGTGCCGCCCTGCCGGTCCGCGGCGAGCTTGGGCGAGCAGGCCAGCGACACCTGGCTGCCGCGCGACCGGTGGTCGGCCGGGGTGAGGGAGCGCACCCGGCCCGGCGGCACATAGGCGGCCACACACTCCAGGAAGAAGTCGGTCAGGGCGAGGCTCTTGGTGCGTACGTCCTCGATGGCCACCCCGTCCCAGACTTCCAGCGCCGCCTCCAGCGCGAGCAGCGACAGGATGTCGGGGGTGCCGACCCGGCCGCGCGCAATGCCGTCGGCCGGGGTGTAGGAGGGGTCCATGGCGAACGGGTCGGCGTGCGAGTTCCAGCCCGGCAGCGGCGATTCGAACCGCTCCTGGAGGCTCTCCCGGATGTAGAGGTACGCGGGCGCCCCCGGGCCGCCGTTGAGGTACTTGTACGTACAGCCGACGGCGAGATCGACATGGTGCGCGTCGAGGCCGACCGGCAGCGCACCGGCGCTGTGGCACAGGTCCCAGACGGCGAGCGCGCCCGCGGAGTGCAGCGCATGGGTGATGCCGGGCAGGTCGTTGAGCCGGCCGGTGCGGTAGTCGACGTGGTTGACCAGCGCCAGCGCCGTCCGCTCGGTGACCTCGTCGGCGATCCGCGCGGGCTCGACCGGGCGCACCGCGAGACCGGTCATCCGCGCCGCCGAGCGGGCGATATAGCCGTCGGTCGGGAAGGTCGTGGCATCGACGAGGATCTCCGTGCAGCCCTTGCCGGCCATCCGGACGCCGCCGATCAGGGCCTTGAAGATGTTGACGCTGGTCGAGTCGCCGACCACCACCCGGCCCGGACCCGCCCCGATCAGCGGGGCGATCTTGTCGCCGACCCGCTCCGGCGCCGTCCACCAGCCGGATTCGCTCCAGGAGCGGATGCGCAGCCGGCCCCATTCGCGGTCGATGACATCGGCTATCCGGTCGGCGACGCCGCGGGGCAGCATGCCGAGGGAGTTGCCGTCCAGGTAGACATCGGTATCGCCGGACGCATGGTCGGGCGCGGGGTCCAGGACGAAGCGCTCGCGGACCGCGGCGAGCGGATCGGCGGCGTCCAACTCCGCGGCGCGGGCGGCCTGTTCACGGGCCCCGGCGGGCTCGGAGCGGCCGGAGGGCTCGGGGAATTCGGGGGTCTCAGACATGGCTTCGCGCCGTCCACAGCTCGGGGAAGACATTCTTGCGGGCCCGCTTCTCCAGCCAGGCCACGCCCGCGGAACCGCCGGTACCCATCTTCGCTCCCATCGCCCGCCAGGTCGCGATCAGATGGTCGTTGCGCCAGCGCAGGACCAGCTCACCGACATCGGTCAGCGCCTCGCCGAGCCGGACCAGCTCGGACTCCTGCGAACCGGCGTAGATCTCGGCCCAGACGGCCTCAACGGCCGGATCCGGCTCGTAACGCACCGCCGGGTCCCGCTCCAGCACGGCCTCGGGCACCGCCCAGCCGCGCCGGGCGAGCATCCGCAGCACCTCGTCCCACAGGCTGGGCTCCTGGAGGGCCTTCGACAGTTCGGCGTGCTCCCGGGGGGAGCCACGGTGCGGCACCAGCATGGACGCGGACTTCTCGCCCAGCAGGAACTCCATCCGCCGGTACATCGCCGACTGGAAACCGGAACCGTCGCCGAGCGCACTGCGGTAGGCGTTGAACTGCGCCGGGGTCAGCCGGGCGAGCGGCTTCCAGGCGGCGTTCAGCGCCTCCAGCTCGTAGGCGGAGCGGCGCAGCGCGTCCATCGCCACCGGCAGATCGTCCCGGCGCAGCGCCTCGGCGGCGGTGCGCCACTCATGGACGATGACCGTGAACCACAGCTCCATGACCTGGGTGGTGACCAGGAAGACCATCTCGCCGGGGTCGTCGGAGAGCGGCTGCTGCAGATGGGTGAGGACGCCCGCCTGGACATAGTCCTCGTACGGGGTCGTGCTGCTGCTGCCGATGCGCAGATCCGGGGCGAACGGCGGGTCGGACTCAGCGGCGACGGCCGATACCGGGCACCCGGCGGGCGCGGCCGGTCCGTGGTCCGGGGGATCGATGGGAGACGGCTGCGACATGAGGGACTCCTCAGGTGCGAACTACCGGGTAGCGGTCCGCCCCTTCCTTGTCGGCTCGGGAGCCCCGGTCCCCTCGGGCGCGGGATGGCCCGGCCCACTGAAATCATCGGTGCTGGGCAGCGACCGCGCAAGGGCCGGCCGCGATCATGCGGCCGGCCCGTTGACCTGGGCGCTGCCCGTCGGAAGCGCGGTGGGCGCGGCTTGCCGGAGGGCCCGCTGCCCGGCGCCGGCCGTCAGGAGAGGGTGTCGGCCGCGGTCGGGGAGGAGTCCCGGAGGAAGGTCATGCAGCGCTCGTACTCCTCCTGCTCGCCGATCGACTGGGCGGCGCGGGCGAGGGCGTGCAGCGCCCGCAGGAAGCCGCGGTTCGGCTCGTGCTCGAAGGGCACCGGGCCGTGGCCCTTCCAGCCGGCCCGGCGCAGCGCGTCCAGGCCGCGGTGGTAGCCGGTGCGGGCGTAGGCGTACGACTCGACGACCCGGCCACCCTCGAACGCGTCGTCCGCGAGCTGCGCCCAGGCCAGGGACGAGGTCGGGTACTTCGCGGCGACATCGGACGGTGCCGTGCCCGCCGCGAGCATCTCGCGGGGCTCGGGGTCGTCGGGGAGGTGGGTCGGGGGCGGGCCACCGAGGAGGTTTTCGTGAATGGGCATGGCTCCAGTTTGCCAGTGCGCTGCGCTTGCTTTCGGCCCGCGTTTTCGGCTGTCCCGCCGTGGACGTTGTTCGCCGTTGCTCCCCCACTGCCTGAAGGGCGTGGGAGGTACCCCCATGCGGCGGGCGAGGTCCGCTGCGCGGGGCTTTCGGGGTGCGGTGACGGACCTCCGGGGCCTGGTGTGTGGACTGCTTCGCTTTACGTCCACACACCAGGCCCCTCCGGCCCGTCCCCTCCCGTGGTGGGTGGGTGTAAGGGTGAGTGGGGGTGAGCGTTATCTGTTGGGTTCCTGTTGTTGGTCGGTCTTTTGTGGTTCGCCCGGGTTCAGCGGGGGTGCGCTGAAGCCGCAGTGGTAGGTGGTTTCTGCTTGGCAGGGCTGTTCTGTGCCTGGTTCGGGGCGCAGGGCGTCGGTGCGTACGGTCAGCCAGGCGATCAGGGCGCCGGCCACCAGGACGCCGGCGCAGATCGGCATGGCGCGGAGGAAGGCGGCGCCGAAGGCGTCCGGGGAGCGGTAGGCCTCGGGGCCGAAGCCTGCCAGGAGGGGCAGCGCCGCCACCGCTACCAGACCGGCGGCCCGTGCTGCGGCGTTGTTGATTCCGCTGGCCAGGCCCGCGCGGTCGACGTCCACCGACGCGAGGACGGTCGCGGTGAGCGGGGCGACCAGCGTCACCATGCCGGCGCCCATGACCACGAGTGCCGGGAGCACATCGGTGAGGTAGGACGCGCCTCGGCCCACCCGCATCATCAGCAGCAGGCCCGCGGCACACAGCAGTGGTCCGACGGTGAGCGGGAGCCGCGGACCGGTGCGCTGTCCCAGCTCTCCGGAGCGGGCGGACAGCAACAGCATCAGGCCGGTGGTGGGCAGTAGCGCGGTACCGGCCTGGAGCGCCGAGTAGCCCACCACGACCTGGAGCTGGAGCACGGAGAGGAAGAAGAAGCCGCCGAAAGCGGCGTAGACGCAGACCGTTACCGCGTTGATCGCGGAGAACTGACGGATGCGGAAGATGGCGGGCGGCAGCATGGGATCGGACTGGCGTCGTTCGACTCTGATGAAGAGTGCGCCGAGCAGCAGCCCGGCCACCGCGGGAACGATCACGCCGGGGCCGGCGCCGCCGTTGGGCGCGGCGATCAGCGCGTAGGTCACCCCGGCCAGCGCCAGCGCCCCCAGCACCGCGCCCCGTACGTCGAAGCCGCGGTGCAGGCGGGCCGCGCGCTCCCGGGTCTCCGGTACGTGCCGCAGCGCCACCGGCACACACACCGCCGCCAGCGGCACGTTCAGGAAGAACACCCAGCGCCAGCCCGCGCCGTCCACCAGCCAGCCGCCGATGAACGGGCCCACCGCCGCGGCCACCCCGCCGAGCCCCGACCAGGCGCCGACCCCGCGGGCCCGGTCGTCGGGGTGCAGGACGGCCTGGATCAGCGCCAGCGAACCTGGTGTCAGCAGCGCCCCGCCGACGCCCTGGAGGGCACGGGCCGCGATCAGTACCCAGGCCTCCGGTGCGAGCCCGCACAGCAGGGAGGCCGTGGCGAACCACACCACGCCGATCACGAACACCCGGCGCCGGCCGAAGCGGTCGCCGAGCGCACCGCCCAGCAGGATCAGTGAGGAGAGGGTGAGCAGGTAGGCGGTGACGGTCCACTGGAGGACCGCCAGATCCGCGTTGAGGTCCTCGCCGATCCGGGGCAGGGCGACATTGACGACCGTGCTGTCGAGCAGCGCCATCCCGGAGCCCAGCACGGCCGTCAGCAGCACCCATCGGCCCTGTGCCGAGGCCAGCCGTACCGCGCCGGGCGCACTCGGTTCGCTCATACGGCGAGCATGCCCGCCCTCGCGGCCACTCGCCCGTCCGGCACCGGTCCGGCGCCGGGGCCGCGGGCACGCGAAAGGCTCCGCATCGCGGCGGATGCGGAGCCTTGTGCGCGGGGGCCGGCGGGCCGGCCCGCCGGTTACTTGATCTTGGTGCCGGTGGAGCGGAGGTTGGCGCAGGCCTCGGTGACCCGCTTGGCCATACCGGCCTCGGCCAGCTTGCCCCAGCTGCGCGGGTCGTAGGTCTTCTTGTTGCCGACCTCGCCGTCGACCTTCAGCACTCCGTCGTAGTTGCGGAACATGTGGTCCGCGACCGGGCGGGTGAAGGCGTACTGGGTGTCGGTGTCCAGGTTCATCTTGACCACGCCGTTCTCCAGCGCGGTGGCGATCTCCTGCTCGGTGGAGCCGGAGCCGCCGTGGAAGACGAAGTCGAACGGGGCGGTCTTGCCGTACTTGGCGCCCACGCCCTCCTGGAGGTCCTTCAGCAGCTCGGGACGGAGCACGACATTGCCCGGCTTGTAGACGCCGTGGACGTTGCCGAAGGAGGCGGCGAGCAGGTAGCGGCCCTTCTCGCCCAGGCCCAGCGCCTCGGCGGTGCGCAGCGCGTCATCGACCGTGGTGTACAGCTCGTCGTTGATCTCGTGGGTGACGCCGTCCTCCTCGCCACCGGTCGGGGTGATCTCGACCTCAAGGATGATCTTGGCGGCGGCGGCCTTGGCCAGCAGCTCCTGGCCGATGGCCAGGTTGTCGGCCAGGTTCTCGGCCGAACCGTCCCACATGTGGGACTGGAACAGCGGGTTCTGGCCCTTGGCGACGCGCTCCGCGGAGATGTCCAGCAGCGGGCGGACGTAGCCGTCCAGCTTGTCCTTGGGGCAGTGGTCGGTGTGCAGCGCGACGGTGATGCCGTACTTCTCGGCGACGACGTGCGCGAACTCGGCGAGCGCGACCGCGCCGGTCACCATGTCCTTGTTGTACTGGCCGCCCAGGAACTCCGCACCACCGGTGGAGATCTGGATGATGCCGTCGCTCTCGGCCTCGGCGAACCCACGCAGCGCGGCGTGCAGCGTCTGCGTCGACGTGACGTTGATGGCCGGGTAGGCGAACTTCCCTGCCTTCGCCCGGTCGAGCATCTCGTTGTAGACCTCGGGGGTTGCGATGGGCATCTGTCCGCTCCTTGTGTGTGCGGGTGTGCGTACTGGGCCCTGACCAGGGGGCGAGGACTTCGCCGTGCACATCTTCCCAGACAAGGCCCCTCGCTCCACATTGCCTGTCCGGCCGTCCCACTCCGTGGGCAGCCGGTTTCACGTGAAACCGACTGCCCCTCGGCGAAGCCGCAGGTCAGGGCAGAGGCCCGCAAATCCGCCGCGGCCTTCGACCCGGCTCAGCCCAGGCCGAGGTCACCCAGCTGGTAGCCCGTGATATAGGGCAGCCCGGCCTCGGCGATGGCCGAGGCGGCACCCCGGTCGACGATCGTGGCCACCGCGACGACCTCGGCGCCCGCCTCACGCGCCGCCTCGACGGCGGTCAGCGGCGAGCCACCGGTGGTGGAGGTGTCCTCCACGATCAGGACCCGGCGGCCCTTGATGTCCGGGCCCTCGATGCGGCGCTGCATCCCGTGCGCCTTCTGCGCCTTACGGACGACGAAGGAGTCCAGCCGGCCGCCGCGCGCCGCGGAGGCGTGCAGCATCGAGGTCGCGACCGGGTCGGCGCCGAGCGTCAGCCCGCCGACCGCCTCGTAGTCCAGATCGGCGGTGATCTCCAGCATCAGCTGACCGACCAGCGGCGCGGCCTCGCCGTCCAGGGTGATCCGGCGCAGGTCGATGTAGTAGTCGGCCTCCTTGCCGGAAGAAAGCGTCACCTTGCCGTGCACCACGGCCTTGTCCTTGATCTGCTGCAGCAGCTCGCCGCGCACGTCGTCACTCATACGCACGAGCTTATGCGGTGCCCTGCGACAGGCTCCGCCAGCTCCAGGTCATGGAGATCTCCAGCGGATCGATCGGGGTGACCAGGTGCGGCACGGTGTTGAGGCCGTTCGGCGGGCCGCTCTGCGGCTCGACACAGACCGCGGCCTCCTGCTCGTCGTAGACCACGGCCCATTCGGCGCGGCTGGTGACCGTCAGCTCCAGGCGGCCCGGCCAGGTGAGCGTGGCCGCCACGCCCTGCGGCATCCCGAAGCAGTCGTCCCAGGGGCCCGGCTTCGGCGGAATCCGGCGGCCGGTCGGGAGATGGTCCGCACCCCGCTCCTCCTGCCACTCGGGCGCGAAGTCGAGCTGGGCGTCCTGGCCGCCCTCCCCCAGGTTCCGCAGGAACCAGGGGTGCCAGCCGGCCTGTGCGGGGAAGGAGTCGGCGGTCGCCTCGACGCCCAGGGTGAGGGTCAGCGAGCCGCCGTCGTCGGCGAGTTCGACGAGCTGGGTGACCCGCCCCGGGTACGGCCAGGGCGCCGCCGGGTCTTGGAGGTCGTAGGTGAAGACCGCCTCCGTGGCGCTCGTCCGCGCCGTGCGCCAGCTCACGTCGCGGCCGGTGCCGTGGATGGCGTGCGGCGCCGCGTTGAGCGGCATCCGATGGAGCTCACCGCCATTGCGGAACTGCCCCTGCGCCAGCCGTCCGCACCACGGCACCATCGGAAAACAGCCGTACCGGGGGCCCTGCCGCAGCAGCTCCGTACCGCCGGTGCGGAGGCTCGCGATCCGGCAGCCGAGGTCCGGCCGTACGGTCAGTTCGGTCTCTCCGGCGGCAAGTCGCACGCCCTCCGGCGCCTGCGTCCGTGCCGCTCGCTGCGTGGTGTTGTCGGTGCTCACGGGAACGAGCCTACGGGCGGGACGGCCCACGGCGACGCACCGCGCGCATCCGGGGACGGCGGACGGACCAGGGCCAGGGCCCGGGGCCGTGGCCCCGGCTCAGCGGCGGCGGCGCAGGACCCGGCCGACGACCACCGCGGACGCCAGCACCACCGCGGCCGCGGGCGCCGCCCAGCGCAGGGTCAGGGAGGTGCCGTTCGACTCGGGCGCGGGCACCGGGGCGTACCGGCCGCGCGGCGGGGCGTGATCGACCTCCTCCGCACTGCGGCCGATCATCGTGCGGCGAGCGTGCGCGGCCTCGGCGGGGCCGAGCCGGTCCGCCTCGTCGCCGTAGCCGTGCTCGGGCTGCAGCGCGGGGAACGCGTCCGTGGCCTCGTCCGCGTCAATGTCCTCACCGGCGGCAGCCGCAGCTCCGAGGCCCACGCTCTCGTCGGCGTCCTCATCGCTGCCCGGGTCCAGGGACGGCGGCGGCACCTCGGTGTCGAACACCCCGGTCCCGGCCGCCGCCTCGGCCTCAGCAGTCTCTTCGGACTCAGCGGCCGGACCGTCCTCGTCCGTCACCGGCCGCCGCCGCAGATCCGCCGCCAGGTTCTCCGCGAAGCGGTCCAGCAGCCGACGGCCCACGGTGTCGGCGGAGCGGTCGGTGGCCTCGGCGAGACGGCCGTCGCGGTGGACCGTGCCGGAGCAGCTCAGCGTCGTACCGGGACCGGGCTCGGTGGCCGGGGAGAGCCGTACCGCCAGGGTCAGCGCGACCGCTCCGTCGCCCCGCGTCTCGGCGCCCTTCGCCTCGACGGTCACCGCGGCGGCCGCACCGTCCTCACCGGCCGCACCGTCCTCACCGGCCCCGTCGTCCGGGCCGCCGCTGACCGTCAGCGAGCCGCGATAGGTGATGGTGGAGCTTCCGATACGCAGCCGCAGCCGGCCCTCCGGACAGCCGGGGGCCGCATCGGCGTCGAGCTGGACTCCTGGGACACAGCGCGCCACCCGCTCCGGCTCGGTGAGCGCCTGCCGCACGGTCCCGACGGGAAACGGAACGTACACCTCATGCTCCATGACATGGGAGCCTACCCAGCGCCCGCGGACCCGTGCCCACCCACGCAGCACTTTCTGACGCCGGGCCGGAAACCGCTCCCGCCGCAGCCCACAGTCCGCACCCAACAGCCACCGTGCGCGGCCCGCGGCCCGCGGCCACCGTCCGCAGCCCGCACCCCACAACCCAGCGCCCGCCCCGCCCCCGCACCGGAGCCCCCTCAGTCCTGATACCGCGGATGGATCAGCGTCGACGCCGGGAGGCCGACCCTCCGGTCGCGGGTCTCCGCACGCTGCCCGGCCCGGAGTTCCCCGGTGCTCAGGCCGGCCAGTGGGGGAGCGTCGGGGGCCAGTCCGAAGGACGGCCGGTGCCGTGCGGCCAGCAGGAAGCCCCAGTACCGGGTCGCGGGCGACGACGCGGCGGCCGGTGCCGCCGGGTCCCTGGGCGGGGCGCCGCCCGCCGAGCGGTCCGGGCCGCCGGAGAAGGCCGCGGGCCGTCCGGACAGCCGGTAGGGAACCGTCCTCAGGCCCACCGACCGGATCGTCGACTCCACCGTCCAGTACAGACGCGAGCGCTCGACCGGCGGCCCGGCATGCACCACCAGCCGCCCGTCGCGGGCCAGCAACTGCGCCGCGAGGCCGTAGAACTCCTGCGAGTAGAGCTTGGTGCTCGCGGTGATCCCGGGGTCGGGAAGGTCGGAGACGATGACGTCGTACGGCGCCGCCCGCCGGCCGGGGCCGCGGACGCCCCGCTGCCGCAGCCAGTCGAAGGCGTCGGCGGTCACCGTCCGCACCCGGGGATCGGCGAGCGAGTGCCGGTTGAGGCGGGTGAGGCCGGGGTCGGTGCGCGCCAGCCGCAGGACGCCGGGGTCGAGTTCGACGACGGTCACCGAGCGGACCGAGCGGTAGCGGAGGATCTCGCGCACCGCGAGGCCGTCGCCGCCGCCGAGCACCAGCACCCGGCCGTGCGGACCGCCCGCCATCGCCGGGTGCACCAGCGCCTCGTGGTAGCGGAACTCGTTCTCCGCGCTGACCCGGAGCCGGCCGTCGAGATACAGCGCCAGCGGTCCGCCGGAACCTTTCCTCCCGTGTCCCGCACCGGTTCCTTCGCCCGCACCGGCGCCCGTCCCGCCGGTCATCACCACCTCCTGGACACCGGTCTGCACCGCGACCCGGGCCGAGGAGCCGTACACCGCCAGCCGGGCGGCCCGTTCGAACGGGGTGGCCAGTACGACGCCCGCGGCGAGCAGCGCGAGGACCAGGGCATTGACGCCGAGGAGCGCCCACCGGGCGCGGGCACTGAGATCGCGGCGGAACAGCCACAGCACCAGCACCGCGCCGGCCACCGCGTTGACGGCGCCGGTGAGCAGTGCGCCGGTCAGCTGGCCGAAGCCCGGCAGCAGCAGAAACGGAAAGGCCAGCCCGCCGACGAGCGCTCCGACATAGTCCGCGGCGAAGAGATCGGCGACCGCACCACCCGCGTCCTGCCGGCGCACCCGCTGGATCAGCGTCATCAGCAGCGGCACCTCGGCGCCGATCAGGATGCCGATGGCCAGCGAGAAGCCGACGAGCGCGGAGCAGGACTGCCCGAACCAGGCGAAGCAGGCGTAGAGCGCCATCGCGGAGACCCCGCCGACCAGCGCGAGCCCGGCTTCCACCGCGCCGAAGCCGACCGCCGCCCGGCAGCGCAGCCGCTTGGCGAGCAGCGCGCCGATGCCCATCGCGAAGACCATGACGGAGAGCACGACCGACGCCTGGGTGACGGAGTCGCCCACCAAGTACGTGGCCAGCGCGACCAGTTCGAGTTCGTAGACCAGACCGCAGGCGGCGCAGACGAAGACGACGGCGAGGACGAGCAGCCGGCCGAGCCTGGCCGGCACGGGCAGTCGCGCCGGTGTCATGCCGTCCGGCAGGCCGGGAGCGCCGACGCGAGCGGACTCTGGCAGGTCGATCATAAAATGAACGCTACGTGACGATTCTGTGGCTCTCCGTCACCCACACGAGTAGACCTCGTGGGTGACAGCCCTCAGCCGGAGCGTTGACGAACCGTGCGGCGCGCAGGCGCACCGCGCCCCACGGACCGCGCCCGCCCCACCGCCCGCGCCCTCCCGGACCCCCACGCCCCCGGCGCACCGACCCCGCGCCCCTCGCACCCCACACTCCCCCGCGCCCGCCCGCCAACCCGACCGGTCACTATCGCCGGGCCGCGCTAGACCGCCGCGACCCTCGCCCGTACGCCCACGCGGGTACGGGTGGCCACCAGGCGGCCCTCCTGCGGATACGCGTGCCAGGTCCGCCAGCGCACCTGGCCCTGCTGACGCTGCGCCAGCATCGCGGTGAAGGCGTGCGGCGAACCGGGGAACGTACCGGCGAGACCGTGCGGATGCTCGGCCACCAGCGCCAGCAACTCCTGCGCCCGCCCGGCGAACGAGCCGCGCGAGAGGTTCTCCACATGGGCGGCGAATTCGTACTCCCAGTCCCCCAGCCGCTTCGCCACCCCCAGCGGCAGCGGTGTACTGCTGCCCGGCATACAGGCGACCGTTTCGGAACAGGTGCCGCGCTCCTCCTCAAGGAGCACCTGGTGAGAGGCGCCGAGCAGCCTCAACTGCACCTGGGCGTCCTGGAGTTGGAGATCGAGTACGGCGAGGGCGGGCAGGGGTTCCCTGCCCAGCGCCCAGGCCAGATCGGAGGCACGGGTATCGGTGTACGCCGTCGTCAAAGTGGTGAGCATGGGTCGGCTCCGCAAGCACGCAGTGGAATGGTGGGCCGGCCCGCCCGAAAAGGATCAGGGATGTACGACTGCCTGCCGGCTCGTGCCCACGTGGGGTCGGAGAACGTGGGGGATTCTCTGGGGAGAGGGAATCATGAAAGGCCCGTCGCCCACAGCGCTTTTACCCATCTCCTCCGGGTTTCCATCCGCTCGGGGGCCTTGCAGTTCAGTTGTTCAACGACCAAGCGCCCGGCGGGTGTTGGCCTTTCGACCAGCCCCGACGGGCGCATAAGCGACAAGCAACTAGCCATCCACACATATGGAGTTGGCGCAGTCGCCTCGATTCAGCTTTCTCGATTCAACGGCCTCGGCGCATCGGCCCCGACTCAACAGCCCCTGCTCAGCGGCCCCGTCGCAGCGGCCCCGGTTCAGCAGCCGCCACCGCCACCACCGCAGCCGCCGCCACCGCCACCACCGCCGCAGGACGAACCGCCACCACAGGAGGAACCGCCGCCGCATCCGCCGCCGCCGTGGTGCCCACCGCCCGAGCCCCCGCCGGCCCACCAGCTGCCGCCGGCCGCAGTGCCGGAGCCCCGTCCGCTCCCCCCGCCCGAACCGCTCCGCGAGGCCACGGCAACCAGGCCGATCACCCCCACGCAGATCACCAGGAAAACCACAATCCCCATTTGCCTCACACTCCTTTCATTCCCCCGAAGCGAGGCACCCGCTCCGTCCGGCGCCCGGTGCGCCGCTCCGGCGCCGTCCGGCGCCGTGGACCGTCCTCGTCGACGGTCATCTCATTCCTTCGTGCGGGGCTGATGCCCCGACCCCGGCATCTCAAAGCACAGTTGAGGAAGTCCAGAGGTTCAAAGGCGCCGTCCGAGGAGAGACGCAACGCCGGGACGCGCAGCCCGGCACCGGCACGCCCCGCCCCACCGCCGATCAGAAACGACAGCCGACCCCCGGTCAGCGCGCAGCCATCAGCTGGTCCACGGCCTTGCGGATCGAGTCGTCGCGCTTGCAGATCGAGAAGCGCACCAGCCAGGCCGGGGCGTCCGCGTCCAGGTAGAACGCCACGGTGGGGATGGCCACCACGCCCGCGCGTTCCGGAAGGTCCCGGCAGAACTGGACGCCGTCCGAGTAGCCCCAGGGCCGTACGTCCGCCTGCACGAAGTACCCCGCGTCCGCCCGCAGGGGCCGCAGACCGGCACGGGTCAGGCCGTCGCTCAGCAGATCGCGGTTCTGCCGCAGGGTGTCCCGCAGGCCCGCCGCCCACTCCTCCACCGAGTCGAGGGCCCGCGCCAGGGCTTCCTGATACGGGGTGCCCGAGGCGTACGTCAGGAACTGTTTCGCGGAGTTCACGGCGGCGACGAGCGGAGCCGGACCGCAGACCCAACCGACCTTCCAGCCCGTGACGTTGAAGGTCTTGCCGGCCGAGGAGATGATCAGCGTCCGCTCCCGCATCCCCGGCAGCGTCGCGATGGGCAGATGCCGCGCACCGTCGCTGTAGACGAGGTGTTCGTACACCTCATCCGTGATGACCGTCAGCGACCGCTCGCGGCAGATCTCCGCGATCGCGGCCAGCTCGTCCGCCGTGAACACCTTGCCCGTCGGGTTGTGCGGGGAGTTCAGCAGCAGCACCCGGGTACGCGGCGTCACGGCGGCCCGTAGCGCGTCGGCGTCCAGGGCGAAACCGTCGCCGTCGAGGACCAGGGGGACCCCGACGAGGCGGGCACCGGCGAGCCGCGCATCCGCGGCATACGCGTCGTAGCAAGGGTCGAAGGCGATGATCTCGTCGCCCGGATCGCACAGCGCCAGCAGGGCCGCCGCGAGTGCTTCCGTCGCGCCCGTGGTGACCAGCACCTCGCCCGCAGGCCGGTAGTCGAGTCCGTACCGCCGGAGCTGATGAGCGGCGATCGCCTCGCGCAACGCCGCGCAGCCGACGGCGGGCGGGTACTGGTTGCTGCCCGCCAGCACCGCGTCCGCGACGTCCTTGAGCAGCGTGGCCGGGCTGTCCAGTTCGGGGACGCCCTGCCCGAGGTTCACGGCTCCGGTACGCCGCGCCAGCTCCGTCATCTCGGTGAAGATCGACGTACCCATGTCCCGCACCCGCGCCGCAGGACTCCAGTTCGCCGAGCCCACAGCCCCACGCACGTCAGCCGTCCCCCTCGTACCCATGCAGTCCCGCTTTCCCGAGTCCATCAAAAGGAGATTCGGCCCTCACGATAGGCGTGCACCGGGGAGGCGGGGCCGCCGATAGGCAAAGCCGAGCCAAGCCGAGCCACCACCGACAGCGCACACGGGCCCCGGAGCCGATCGGCTCCGGGGCCCGCGCAGCAGGGTGGGTGTGGGACGGACGGGGCTCAGGCCTCGTCGTCACCCGGCTTCTCGTCGGAGTCGCCTTCGATCTCGGCCTCCAGGCCGAGCTGCTCGACGATCCACTTGTCGAACTCGATGGAGGCGCGGACCCAGCTGACCGTGCTCGACACAAAGTGTTCGAGCGAGACGCCGGTGCCGATCAGCATCGATGCCTCACCGATCAGACGGACCGTGCCGTCGTCATGGGTGTGGGTGTAGGCCTTGGGCCACAGCGTCCGGCGGTTCCAGTCGTCGATCGCCTCCAGCAGCTTCGACTTCTCGTCGATGCCGTGGGCACGGTCATAGAACGTACGGACGGAGAAGATCTGCTGCTCCTCCTCGCCCCGGAACATGAAGTACGTGCGGAACTGCTCCCACGGGGCGGCGAGGTCACCCTCCTCGTCGACTACGTACTTCAGCTCCATCTGGTCGAGGAGCTGCTTGACCAGGTCCTGGTCTGGCACGACGGGACCCTCAGGCCCCGAGGGCTCGGGTTCGGGCTGGCCCCCGAAATTCGGAATCGAGGACGGGTCGATGCTCACCGTGGAATTCCCTTCGTATGGTCCCTGCCATCCTCCCCCACATCCGCCCCGTCGTGGCAACCCGGGACGGAGCGGATGCGGGCAAGGTGTCGCCCGGGGCAACGATCGACCGGGCGGGGCGGCACCGGGCTGACGGCACCGGGCCTCGGGCGGCGGGTCAGCCCGTCACCCGCCCCTCCGACTCCACCGACAGCTGATCACCGTCCACGTCCACCCGTACGGTGTCCCCCTCCAGCACCTCGCCCGCCAGGATGGCGCGGGCGAGCTGGTCGCCGATGGCCGTCTGGACCAGGCGGCGCAGCGGCCGGGCCCCGTAGGACATGTCGGGGGCGGGGGCGTCGGCGACCGGCTCCTGGCCGAGCCAGGCGAGCCAGGTCAGGGCGCGGTCGGTGACGTCCAGCGTCAGCCGGCGGTCGCCGAGACGGCGCTGCAGATGATCGAGCTGCATACGGGCGATCCGCTCCAGCTGGTCCGTGCCGAGCGGGTGGAAGACCACCACGTCGTCGAGCCGGTTGAGGAACTCGGGCCGGAAGGAGGCCCGCACCGTCTCCAGCACCTTCTCCGTCTTCTGCTCCTCCTTGAGCAGCGGGTCCATGAGGAAGTTCGACCCGAGGTTGGAGGTCAGGATGAGGATGGTGTTGCGGAAGTCGACGGTGCGGCCCTGGCCGTCCGTGAGCCGGCCGTCGTCGAGGACCTGCAACAGGATGTCGAAGACCTCGTGGTGGGCCTTCTCCACCTCGTCCAGCAGGACGACGGAGTAGGGACGGCGGCGCACCGCCTCGGTCAGCTGGCCGCCCTCCTCGTAGCCGACATAGCCGGGCGGCGCGCCGACCAGCCGCGCGACGCTGTGCTTCTCGCCGTACTCCGACATGTCGATACGGACCATCGCCCGCTCGTCGTCGAAGAGGAAGTCCGCGAGCGCCTTGGCCAGCTCCGTCTTGCCGACGCCGGTCGGGCCGAGGAAGAGGAACGAGCCGGTGGGCCGGTCCGGGTCGGCGATACCGGCGCGGGTACGGCGGACGGCGTCCGACACCGACCGGACGGCCTCGGTCTGGCCGATCAGCCGCTTGCCCAGCTCCTCCTCCATACGGAGCAGCTTCTGGGTCTCGCCCTCCAGGAGCCGCCCGGCCGGGATGCCGGTCCAGGCGCCGACCACATCCGCGATGTCGTCCGGACCGACCTCCTCCTTGACCATGGACTCCTTGGACGCCTCCTGCTCGGCCTCGGCGGCGGCCGCCTCCTCCAGCTCGTGCTCGACGCCCGGGATCTCGCCGTAGAGCAGCTTGGAGGCGGTGTCGAAGTCGCCGTCGCGCTGGGCGCGCTCCGCCTGGCCGCGCAGCTCGTCGAGCTTCTCCTTGAGCGCACCGACGCGGTTGAGGCTCTGCTTCTCCTTCTCCCAGCGGGCGGTCAGGCCGCGCAGCTCCTCCTCCTTGTCGGCGAGGTCCTTGCGCAGCTTCTCCAGCCGCTGCACGGAGGCGGCGTCGGTCTCGTTGCGCAGCGCCAGCTCCTCCATCCTGAGCCGGTCCACGGCGCGCTGGAGCTCATCGATCTCCACGGGGGAGGAGTCGATCTCCATCCGGAGGCGGGACGCGGCCTCGTCGACCAGGTCGATGGCCTTGTCGGGCAGGAATCGGGAGGTGATGTAGCGGTCGGAGAGGGAGGCCGCGGCGACCAGCGCGGAGTCCGCGATCTGCACCTTGTGGTGGGCCTCGTAGCGGCCCTTGAGCCCGCGCAGGATCGCCACCGTGTCCTCCACGGTCGGCTCGGCGACCAGCACCTGCTGGAAGCGCCGCTCCAGCGCCGGGTCCTTCTCGATCCGCTCGCGGTACTCGTCCAGCGTCGTCGCACCGACCATCCGCAGCTCACCGCGGGCCAGCATCGGCTTGAGCATGTTGCCGGCGTCCATGGACGAGTCGCCGCCGGCGCCCGCGCCGACGACGGTGTGCAGCTCGTCGATGAAGGTGATGATCTGGCCCTCGCTGGACTTGATCTCCGCCAGGACGGTCTTCAGCCGCTCCTCGAACTCACCGCGGTACTTGGCCCCCGCGACCATCGCCCCCAGGTCGAGCGCGACCAGCCGCTTGTTGCGCAGCGACTCGGGCACATCGCCCTTGACGATCCGCTGCGCCAGCCCCTCGACGACGGCGGTCTTGCCGACGCCCGGCTCACCGATCAGCACCGGGTTGTTCTTGGTACGGCGGGACAGCACCTGCACGACGCGGCGGATCTCGTGGTCCCGGCCGATGACCGGGTCGAGTTTGCCTTCGCGGGCGGCCGCGGTGAAGTCCGTCCCGAACTTCTCCAGCGCCTTGTACGTGCCCTCCGGGTCGGCGTTGGTCACCCGCTGCCCGCCCCGGCTCGCCTCGAACGCGGCCAGCAGCTTCTTGGCGCTGGCGCCCTGCTGCTCCAGCAGCTCGCCGGTGCGCCCGCCCTTGGCGGCGATGCCGATGAGGAGGTGTTCGGTGGAGACATAGGCGTCACCGAGCTCCTTGGCCCGCTGGGTGGCGTCCGCGATGGCGGAGAGCAGATCGCGGTCCGGCTGCGGCGGCGCGACCGTCGAGCCCTGCACGCTGGGCAGCGCGGCCAGCTGGCGCTCCGCCCCGTTGCGCAGCGCGGCGGCATCGGCCTCGACGGCGGCCAGCAGGTCCATGATGTTCTCGTTGTCCTGCCCGGCCAGCAGCGCGAGCAGAAGATGCGCGGACGTCATGTCCGCATGCCCGGAGGTGACCGCCCGCTCATTGGCAGCGCTCAGTGCCTCCCGGCTCTTGTTGGTCAGCTCGGCGTCCACGTCCTCGCGATCCTCCTCGACTCGTCCTGCCCGGCCATCAGTGCCCAGTCTGGACCCACTCCGGCGCATCCTGCACATACCAACGTGCGATAAGTTGAGTCTATTCCACTCAAGGCTAGGGAAGCGAGTCCCCCCACCGGGGATCGCTCACTCGTGCGAGGGAATCGCGCCCGAACGCCCTGCCACCGCCCGCGTCGCCCGGCGACACTGGCCTTCGACCACGAGGAGGTGCAGCATGACGGCTATGGCACACGCGCCTATGCCCACCGACGAAGAGACCCTCCTGGATTACTTCCTCGCCTTGGAGACGCCCACGGGCTTCCGAGCCGAGCTGATCGAGGGGGAGATCGTCGTGACACCACCCACGGACGGCACACATGAGCACTGCTTCAGCAGGGTGGTCTCGCAGATCATGCGAAAGTCCGCCGTGGACATGGATGTCTCCGGCTACAAGGGGCTCGCCATGCCACGCGGCGGTAGGTGTCCCAGGAATCATGTGATCCCGGATGCCACCATCGCCCCCAGCGAGATCCGGCTGTTCCAAGGCGCGGAACCCTGGATGCCCAGCGACGGAGTCGCCATGGTCGTCGAGGTGACATCGAGCAATCCGGAACGCGACCGGAAGGCCAAGCGGCACTGCTACGCCCGCGCCGGCATCCCGCTCTACCTGCTCGTGGACCGCGGCAAGTCCGCCCTCACGCTGTTCAGCGAGCCTTCCGGGGACGACTACGAAGCGCACAACACCGCCCCCATCGGCAAATCCCTCCCCCTCCCCGCCCCCTTCTCCTTCGACCTGGAAACCATCGACTTCCTCTGACCCCCGGGCCCCGGCCTACCCTTGCCCTCATGGCCCATGACCTCAGCGCCCTCAGCCCGGAATACCTCGCCTTCTGGGGCGAGTATCTGATGCCGACCCTCACCACGCTGCGTACGGACGGGACGCCCCATGTCGTCCCCGTAGGCGTCACCTACGACGCCGGGCAGCGCATCGCGCGGGTCATCACCCGCAAGGACAGTGCCAAGGTCAAGAACGTCCTCGCCGCCGGGGCGGACGGCGCCACCGTCGCCGTGTGCCAGGTCGACAAGGGCCGCTGGGCGACGCTGGAGGGCCGGGCCCGGGTGCGTACGGACGCCGAGTCGGTGGCCGATGCGGTACGCCGGTACGCCGAGCGGTACGGCCGGACGCCGACGCCCAACCCCGACCGCGTCATGATCGAGATCGCGGTGACCAGGGCGATGGGCCGGGCCTGAGCTCATGGCGTCGGCAGTGTGCACCGTGACGGCCGTCCCGCGCCGTCCGTCCCCGGCCCGGCCGCACCCGCACGCCGAGCTCTGCCCGCGCTGTGGCGGTCAGCTCGCCGTCAATCAGGACGGCTGGAAGATCTGTCACGCCTGCGGCTATGCCTCGCCGCCCGGTACAGCCCCTCCTCCACGGGCCGCTCGCGGGGGTATCGTCGCCCCCACAGTCGCCACGCCCCGGAGGGCACGATGAACTCGGTCCGAGTCACGGCGATCGCCTGCCTGATGCCGCTGTCCGAGCTGGACGAGGATCCGTTCCTGGTCGATGACCGCGGCCAGCACGACATGTGCAAGCAGTGGGCGGCAGCCCGTGACTACCACCTGACCTGCCGGCTCAGCCTGCACCAGCTGCGCGCCGACCACCGCGCGCTGTGGCGGGACGTCGAAGAGGGCCTGGTCGATGTGTTCGTGGCGCCCAACCGCCGGACCCTGGAGAACGCCATCGCCGGCGCGGACGAATTCACCGCACGGTGCGCCGCGGCCGGCGTCCGCCTGGAGACCGCCGACCTCCACGAGCCGGTCTACACCCTGGCGATGAAGTCCCAGGTACACCGGCGGCTGTCGATGCCGACGGCGGGCTACAACGGCTGCTGAACGGCCCGGGGCGGGGGCACGGCCGACTGCGGAGAGCCGGTCACGGAAAGCCGGTCACGGAAACGCGAGAAGGGCCGGGATCCCCCCGGCCCTTCCCCACGTCACACACCAGGCGCCCGCGCCCCGGCCCCGGCCGTCACTCCGGCCGCTTGGGGCGCCAGACCACCAACGCGCTGGTCTGCTGGACATCCTGATACGGCACCAGATCGCGCCGATACGAGGCGTGCACCGCCGCCTCACGCTGCTGCATCGCGCTGGCCGCGCCCTCCAGGGCGCCCTGGAGCTCGACGACCCGCTGCTGCAGGGCCGCGACCTGGTGCTCCAGCTCGATGATGCGCTTGATACCGGCGAGGTTGATGCCCTCGTCCTGGGACAACTGCTGCACCGTACGGAGCAGTTCGATGTCCCGGGCCGAATAGCGGCGGCCCCGCCCGGCCGTGCGGTCGGGCGAGACCAGCCCCAGCCGGTCGTACTGGCGAAGGGTCTGCGGATGCAGGCCGGAGAGCTGAGCCGCGACGGAGATGACGTACACCGGCGACTCATCGGTCAGTTCATAGGGGTTACGACGCTGCCCGCCCCGGCCGTCCATCTCAAGCTCCCTTCGCAGCCTTGAACAGCTCCGCCCGCGGGTCCGCCCCCGCGGTCGCCTCGCGATAGGACTCCAGCGACTCCTTCGCCTTGTCGCCGAGGTCGCTGGGGACCAGCACCTCGATGGTGACCAGCAGATCACCGCGGGTGCCGTCCTTACGGGTGGCGCCCTTTCCGCGGGCCCGCATGGTGCGCCCGTTGGGGGTGCCGGCCGGCAGCTTCAGCGTCACCGGCGGTCCGCCCAGCGTGGGCACCTTGACCTCCCCGCCGAGCGCGGCCTCCGGGAAGGTGACCGGGACCGTGACGGTGAGGTTGTCGCCCTTGCGGCCGAAGACCGGGTGCGCGTCGACATGCACGACCACATACAGGTCGCCCGCCGGGCCGCCCTGCTCGCCCGGTGCGCCCTTGCCGCGCAGCCGGATGCGCTGCCCGTCGGAGACGCCCGCGGGGATGCGGACCTGCATCGTGCGCGCGCTGGTCGCCCGTCCGCTGCCCTTGCAGACCTCGCAGGGGTCCTGGGCGATCAGGCCCCGGCCCTTGCAGTCGGCGCACGGGTCGGTGAGCGAGAAGCCGCCGCCCGCGCCCCGGCTGACCTGGCCGGTGCCGACACAGGTCGGGCAGACCCGCGGGCTGCCGTTCTTGTCACCGGTGCCGGAGCACGCCTTGCACGGCGCCTGGCTGGACATCCGCAGCGGGACCGTGGCCCCGTCGACGGCCTCGGTGAAGCTCAGCGTCACCTCGGACTCGATGTCCTGGCCGCGGCGCGCATGGGTACGCGTACCGGCGCCGCCGCGGTTGAACAGACCGCCGAAGACGTCGCCGAGCCCGCCGCCGAAGCCGCCACCGCCGCTCTGGCCCTGCGAGCCCCCGAAGAGGTCGCCCAGGTCGAAGTTGAAGTTGCCGCCACCGCCCGGTCCCGGCCGGTACCCGCCGTTGCCGAACAGCGTGCGCGCCTCGTCGTACTCCTTGCGGCGCTTGCTGTCGCCCAGGACGTCGTTCGCCTCGGAGATCTCCTTGAAGCGCTCCTCGGCCTTGGCGTCGCCCTTGTTGGCGTCCGGGTGGAACTCCCGGGCCAGCTTGCGGTACGCCTTCTTGATCTCGGCTTCGGTGGCGTCCTTCGGGACGCCGAGGACCTTGTAGTAGTCCTTCTCGACGAAGTCCTTGGTGCTCATCCCCGACGTCCCTCCTTCCGCGCGGTTTTCGTTTCTGTCCTCACGTCAGCCCTCTTCCGGGCCACCGCTCTCCTCGTCCGAGGCCGGGGCACCCTTGGCCTCGTCGTCGGAGCCGGACTTGCCGCCCTGCGCGCCCGGCTGCGGCTCGGCGACGGCGACCCGCGCGGGGCGGATCGTTCGTTCACCGATGCGATACCCGGGCTGCAGGATCGCCACGCACGTCGTCTCGGTGACATCCGGCGCGTACGAATGCATCAGCGCCTCGTGGATCGTCGGGTCGAAGGGCTCGCCCTCCTTGCCGAACTGCTGCAGACCCAGCTTGGCGACCGCGGTCTCCAGCGATTCGGCCACCGACTTGAAGCCGCCGACCAGTTCGCCGTGCTCACGGGCACGGCCGACGTCGTCGAGGGTGGGAAGGAGCTCGGACAGGAGGTTCGCCGCGGCGATCTCCTTGACCGTGACCCGGTCCCGTTCCACCCGACGGCGGTAGTTCTGGTACTCGGCCTGCAGTCGCTGGAGGTCCGTCGTGCGCTCGTTGAGCGCCGTACGCACCTGGTCCAGCTGCGCCTGGAGCGCTACGTCCGTTACGTCCCCGGCCGGGGCCGAGCCCGCCTTGTCGGCGGACTCGGCCTGCGCCGCGTCTTCGGGAGCGGCGTCGGAAGGGACGTCGGGCTTCTCGTCGAAGCCCGGGGTCTCCTCCGTCACGCGGCACCATCCTTCTTCGGCTTCTCGTCGTCGACGATCTCGGCGTCCACGACATCGTCCTCGGCCTTGGCCTGCTCGGCGCCCTCGGCACCGGCAGCGCCCTCGGCACCGGCCGCACCCTGGGCGTCGGCGTACATGGCCTGGCCCAGCTTCTGGGAGACGGCCGCGACCTTCTCCGTGGCGGTGCGGATCTCGGCGGTGTCCTCACCCTTGAGCTTTTCCTTCAGCTCGGTGAGGGCCTCCTCGACCTCGGTCTTGACCTCGCCCGGGACCTTCTCCTCGTTGTCCTTGAGGAACTTCTCGGTCTGGTAGACGAGCTGCTCGGCCTGGTTGCGGGTCTCGGCGGCCTCGCGGCGCTTGGTGTCCTCGTCCGCGTACTGCTCGGCCTCCTGGCGCATCCGGTCGACCTCGTCCTTCGGCAGCGAGGAGCCGCCGGTGACGGTCATCTTCTGCTCCTTGCCCGTGCCCAGGTCCTTCGCGGTCACGTGCATGATGCCGTTGGCGTCGATGTCGAAGGAGACCTCGATCTGCGGGACGCCACGGGGAGCCGGCGGCAGACCGGTCAGCTCGAACATCCCGAGCTTCTTGTTGTACGCCGCGATCTCGCGCTCGCCCTGGTAGACCTGGATCTGCACGGACGGCTGGTTGTCCTCGGCCGTCGTGAAGATCTCGGAGCGCTTGGTCGGGATCGTGGTGTTGCGCTCGATCAGCTTGGTCATGATGCCGCCCTTGGTCTCGATACCGAGGGACAGCGGGGTGACGTCCAGCAGCAGGACGTCCTTGACCTCACCCTTGAGCACACCGGCCTGGAGGGTGGCGCCGATGGCGACGACCTCGTCCGGGTTGACGCCCTTGTTGGCGTCCTTGCCGCCGGTCAGCTCCTTGACGAGCTCGGCGACGGCGGGCATACGGGTGGAGCCGCCGACCAGGACCACGTGGTCGATCTCGGACAGGTTGATACCCGCGTCCTTGATCACGTTGTGGAACGGCGTCTTGCAGCGGTCCAGCAGGTCCGAGGTGAGCTGCTGGAACTGCGAGCGCGTGAGCTTCTCGTCCAGGTGCAGCGGGCCCTCGGCGGAGGCGGTGATGTAGGGAAGGTTGATCGTCGTCTCGGTGGAGGACGACAGCTCGATCTTCGCCTTCTCGGCGGCCTCGCGCAGGCGCTGGAGCGCCATCTTGTCCTTGGCCAGGTCGACGCCGTGGCCGTTCTGGAACTGCTTGACCAGGTAGTCGACGACGCGCTGGTCCCAGTCGTCACCACCGAGGTGGTTGTCACCGTTGGTGGCCTTCACCTCGACGACGCCGTCGCCGATCTCCAGCAGCGAGACGTCGAAGGTGCCGCCACCGAGGTCGAAGACCAGAATGGTCTGGTCGTCCTTCTCCAGGCCGTAGGCCAGGGCGGCCGCGGTGGGCTCGTTGACGATCCGCAGGACGTTGAGGCCCGCGATCTCGCCGGCCTCCTTGGTGGCCTGGCGCTCGGAGTCGTTGAAGTAGGCCGGAACGGTGATGACCGCGTCGACGACCTTCTCGCCGAGGTACGACTCGGCGTCGCGCTTGAGCTTCTGCAGGATGAAGGCGCTCATCTGCTGCGGGTTGAAGCCCTTGCCGTCGATGTCGATCTTCCAGTCGGTGCCCATGTGGCGCTTGACCGACCGGATGGTCCTGTCGACGTTGGTGACCGCCTGACGCTTGGCGACCTCGCCGACCAGCACCTCGCCGTTCTTGGCGAAGGCGACAACGGACGGCGTGGTCCTGGCGCCCTCGGCGTTGGTGATGACGGTGGGCTCACCGCCTTCGAGAACACTGACGACGGAGTTCGTCGTGCCCAGGTCGATGCCGACCGCACGTGCCATTTCAATTCCTCCAGCTGACTTGAGTGGAACAGGCTCAAGAGTGCAGCACCGAGGAAAACCTGTCAACAGACCTGAGCGCGGCACGCTCAACTTTTATATCGCCCTTACCGTCACCAGGACTCTCCCCCAGGACGCCGGCCCCCTACCCAGGGTTGCCTTCGCGACGCAGATCACCGGCCGGGCGGCTTCATGGGGCGGAGGAGAATGGGTAATCTCAGCGTCAGACCAAAAAAGTTACCGCTTAGTAGTTACCCCCGTTTTCCGCTCTCGCAGGTACGAGGAGCCTCCCATGCAACTCGCCGCGATCATCGTGTCGCTGGTGCTCATCGCGGTCGCCGTGGCGCTGTTCGGCCGCGCCCTCCTGCAGATCTACCGCCAGATGCGGCTGGGTCAGCCGGTACCCGCGGGCACCCGTACCGACGCGCCCGCCCAGCGGACCGTCACCCTGGCCAAGGAGTTCGTCGGCCACACCCGCATGAACCGCTGGGGCGTCGTCGGTGTGGCGCACTGGTTCGTGGCGGTGGGCTTCCTCACCCTGCTGCTGACGATCGTCAACGCCATCGGCCAGCTGTTCCAGGCCGACTGGCTGCTCCCGTTCATCGGCGAGTGGCTGCCGTGGGAGATGTTCGTCGAAGGGATGGGCACGCTGACGACCGTGGGCATCGTCGTCCTCATCGTCATCCGCCAGCTGAGCCGGCCCGGCAAGGCGGGCCGCAAGTCCCGCTTCGCGGGCTCCAACACCGGCCAGGCGTACTTCGTCGAGACCGTCATCCTCATCGTCGGCATCTGCATCGTGACGCTGCACGCCCTGGAGGGCGCCCAGCACGGCGTCGACCACTACGAGCCCGCGTACTTCGTCTCGTATCCGCTGGTCGCGGCCTTCAAGGGGATGAGCCTCGGCACCCTGCAGAACCTCACCTACTTCTTCGCCGGCCTCAAGATCGCGACGTCCTTCATCTGGATGATCACGGTCTCGCTGAAGACGGACATGGGTGTCGCCTGGCACCGCTTCCTGGCCTTCCCCAACATCTGGTTCAAGCGCGAGGCCGACGGCGGTGTGGCGCTGGGCGCGCTGCAGCCGATGACCAGCGAGGGCAAGGCGATCGACTTCGAGGACCCGGGCGAGGACGACCAGTTCGGCGTCTCCCAGATCGAGCACTTCTCCTGGAAGGGCCTGCTCGACTTCTCCACCTGCACCGAGTGCGGCCGCTGCCAGTCGCAGTGCCCCGCCTGGAACACCGGTAAGCCGCTCTCCCCGAAGCTCCTGATCATGTCGCTGCGCGACCACGCGCACGCCAAGGCGCCGTATCTGCTGGCCGGCGGCGGCAAGGACATGGAGGGCAACGAGCAGGCGACCGCCGAGCAGCTCGCCGATGTCCCCGCCTCCGCGCTGGCCGAGGCCGAGCGCCCGCTGATCGGGACCCTGGAAGAGAACGGCGTCATCGACCCGGACGTCCTGTGGTCCTGCACCACCTGCGGCGCCTGTGTCGAGCAGTGCCCGGTCGACATCGAGCACATCGACCACATCGTCGACATGCGCCGCTACCAGGTCATGATCGAGTCCTCGTTCCCGTCCGAGGCGGGCACGATGCTGAAGAACCTGGAGAAGAAGGGCAACCCCTGGGGCCTGGCCAAGAAGCAGCGTCTGGCCTGGACCAAGGAGGTCGACTTCGAGGTTCCGGTCGTCGGCCAGGACGTCGAGGACCTCACCGAGGTCGAGTACCTCTACTGGGTCGGCTGCGCCGGTGCCCTGGAGGACCGCGCCAAGAAGACCACCAAGGCCTTCGCGGAGCTGCTGCACATCGCGGGCGTCAAGTTCGCGATCATGGGCGGCGACGAGAAGTGCACCGGTGACTCGCCCCGCCGCCTGGGCAACGAGTTCCTCTTCCAGCAGCTCGGCGCCGAGAACGTGGCCACGCTGAACGCCGCCTTCGGCGAGGACGACGAGGACGAGTCGACCAAGAAGCCCAAGGCGTCGAAGAAGATCGTCGCGACCTGCCCGCACTGCTTCAACACCATCGCGAACGAGTACCCCCAGCTGGGCGGCGAGTACGAGGTCATCCACCACACCCAGCTGCTCCAGCACCTGGTCGACGAGGGCAAGCTCACCCCCGTCACCCCGGTCGAGGGTCTGATCACCTACCACGACCCCTGCTACCTGGGCCGCCACAACAAGGTCTACACCCCGCCGCGCGAGATCATCGCCAAGGTGCCGGGCCTGCGGAACGAGGAGATGCACCGCCACAAGGAGCGCGGCTTCTGCTGTGGCGCCGGTGGTGCCCGGATGTGGATGGAAGAGCGCATCGGCAAGCGCATCAACAACGAGCGCGTCGACGAGGCCCTGTCGCTCAACCCCGACATCGTCTCGACCGCCTGCCCCTTCTGCCTGGTCATGCTCACCGACTCGGTCAACGGCAAGAAGAACGACGGCAAGGCGAAGGAATCCATCCAGGTCGTCGACGTGGCCCAGCTGCTGCTGGACTCCGTCAAGACCCCCGCCGACCCGGCGGGCGACCCGGAGCCGGAGGACACCCCGGAGGCCGAGCCGGTGCAGTAGCGGCGAGAGCTGACGTGAGCCGACGGCCGGTCCCCTCTGGCGAGGGGACCGGCTGTTGGGCTTTTCTGGGGGCCGCGGTTTTCTGGGGGCCGCGGTTTGACGACACGACAACACGCTTACAGGTGGGGTGGACACGGCATGGGAAGACGGATCGCCGCGACGACAGGGCTCGGGCTGGCTCTCCTGCTCAGCTCCTGCGGGCTGCTCTCCCCCTCCGCCGACCCGCGTCCCGCCTCGCCCCACCGCGCCTCCTCCTTGCCGCGAGCACGCACCGTCCCCGCCGGCCACGGCAGCCGGGCCGCCCACGACTTCAACGGTGACGGCCACCCCGACCTCGTCCTCGACAGCCTGCTCGCGCCGTCCGGCGGCCGTGACGACGACCCGGGCATCGGCATCGTCTACGGCTCCGCGCGCGGACTCGACCCGGCCACCCGGGAGTTGCTCACCCCGGCCCGCCATGCCGCCCCCACCGCCGGCACCGTCCCCGCGTCCTTCGACGCCGAGACCGTCTGCGACCTCGACCGGGACGGCTTCAGCGATCTGGTCGTCACCACCGACCCGCCGTACGACGGCGTCGGCCGCCCCCCCGTCCCCGTACAGCTCCTCTTCGGCTCCCCGCACGGCCTCGGTGCCGCCCGCGCCGTGAAACTCCGCATCCCGGACCGCGCGAGGTTCGGCAACGAATGGCCCGACCAGCCGGTCTGCGGCGACTTCGACGGCGACGGCGCCCCCGACCTCGCCGTCACCGCCTCCGGCCCGCGGATCAGCTACCTGCGGGGCCCGTTCACCCGCACCGGCGCCCCGAAGGCGGCGGGCGCGCCCATCGACATCCCCGGGACAGCCCTCGCGCCCACCGCGCCCCTGTCCTCGTCCGACCTCAACGGCGACGGCACCGACGACCTCCTCGTACGGGCCGCCGACCCCGGCCGCCGCGCCCGCAGCCGGCTCGCCCTCGGCAGCCCCCGGGGCCCGGTCCGCGCGGGCTCGGCCGGCTACCCGCCCGGCCACACCACGGTCTTCGGCCGCTTCACCGGGAGCGGCCGGACGGCGGTGCCCGTCACCGCCGACGCCGACGGCCTGCTGACCGTCGCCGGCCGCCCCGGCAGGCTCCGTACGGGCACCGGCGGCGACCCCACCCTCGCGACGGCCGACGTGCAGCACGACGGCCATCCGGACCTCGCCATCGGCGGCACCCGCCCCGCGCTCCTGAGCGGCACCGCGCACGGGCTGTCCAGCACCGTCCAGCGCCTGGCCGTGCCCCGTCTCCCCGGCACCGGCCGCCCGCACACCACGGTCCTCGCCCTCACGGACCTCGACGGCGACCGCCATGCCGACCTCGTACTCCTCACCCGGCGCGGCCGCACCCACGACCGGGTCACGGTCCGGCCCGGCGGCCCGTCAGGTCTCGCCAAGAAGCCCACACTCTCCTTCAGCACGGCGGACTTCACGGCGAGTTGAGCCACGGCCCAGGCGGAGGGCGCGCGCCGGGCCACGACGCCACGGGCTCAACTCGTCACCGAGTTAATGCAGTTGCTCAACACCGCGACCCATCCGACCATGACGAGATGAACACCGACCGGGACCGGGACAGGGAGCGGGACGGGGATCGGGACAGGGACCGAGACGGGGACCGGGACGGGGACCGGGACGCGGACAGGAGCGCGACCCCGACCACGACCACGGCCGCGTCCGAGAAGCCGCACCACACCCCGGCCGACACCGCCCCACCCCTCACCCTCCGCCCCGCCCACCCCGCCGACGCCCCCGTGATCGCCGCCATCCACCAGGCAGCGCGGCGGGCGGCCATGCCCTACCTGCCGCCGCAGCGCCGCACCCATGACGAGGTCACCCGCTGGATCCGGGAGACCGTGCTGCCGCAGTGTCACACCGTCGTCGCCGCCCGTGGGCCCGAGCTCCTCGGCTACGCCGCCGTACGGGGCGATCTGCTCGAACACCTCTACCTCCGCCCGGACGCCCGCCGGACCGGCATCGGCACCCGTCTGCTCGCCGAGGCGCGGCGGCACCGCCCCGACGGCCTCTCCCTGCATGTCTTCCAACTCAACGCCGAGGCACGGGCGTTCTACGCACACCACGGTTTCCGGGTCGTGGCCACGGACGACGGCAGCGGCAACATGGAGAACCTGCCGGCCCTCACCCTCCACTGGGCACCGGCCCCCGGCCCCCTCTCCCCTCGGGGAACCCCCTAAGGGATGTCACAGGTCAGCAGCAAACCCGGGCCCGGTCCCCCTGCTCCGCCACCCGATCCGCGCGGACCAGGTACTTTCGAGTACGTGGCTGGATTCAGGATGGGTCGCGGACGGGATGCCCGCCCCGCGCAGAACGGACAGCAAGGACAGCAGGGGCAGCAGGCCCCGTACGGGCAGCAAGGGCCGTACGGGCAGCAGCCCCCCTCACCGCCTGGGCAATGGCAGCAGGCACCGCAGCAATACGGCGGCGGGCCGCAGAGACAGCCGCAGGGGCAGCCGCAGCCGCACGGCCAGTACGGCGAGCCGGAGTACTTCGGCGACGGCGGCTACCAACCCCAGCAGCAGTCCTACGCACCGTATTCGAACGACAACAACGCTGGTCACACCCAGCAGTTCAGCGTCGGCGAGGCCCCGGACGCCTACGGTGCGCCCGACGGCCACTACGACGGCGGCTCCGAGGAGTACGCGGCGGGCGCCACCTACCGCGCCGGCCAGACCACCGCGCCCCCGGCCGGCCCCCGGCTGCACTGGAAGCAGCTGCTGCCCGGCATCGCGCTGCGCCCCGACGCCACGTTCTGGCAGATGCGCGACCACGCGGTCTGGGGCCCGGCGCTGATCGTCAGCTTGGCCTACGGCCTGCTCGCGGTCTTCGGCTTCGACAAGGCCCGCGAGGATGTGCTGAGCGCCACCCTCTCCGAGATCATCCCGTGGGTGGGGATCACCGCCGCGATGTTCGTCGTCGGCGGCCTGGTGCTGGGCGCGGTCACCCACACCATGGCCCGCCAGCTCGGCGGTGACGGCGCCTGGCAGCCGACCATCGGCCTGTCGATGCTGATCATGACGATGTCGGACGCGCCCCGGCTGCTCTTCGCGATGTTCCTCGGCGGCGACAGCACCCTGGTCCAGGTCCTGGGCTGGCTGACCTGGCTCGCCACCGGCTATCTGCTCACCTCCATGGTCAGCAAGTCGCACGACCTTCCGTGGCCCAAGGCACTCGGCGCCTCCGCGATCCAGCTGGTCGCGCTGCTCGCCCTGGTGAAGCTCGGCACCCTGTAAGGCGCCACCGGCCACATCAAGGGGCCCGCCCCGGAGCACTCGCCTCCGGAGCGGGCCCTTTGCCGTACGGCGGTCCCGGACGGTCCCGCACTCCCTACGGCCCTACTGCGGGGCCGTGGTGCTACGGGGCTATGGCGCTACGAGCCCGGCCTCGGACGTACGGCCCCGGCCTCGGCCTCAGAGGTACGGCCCGCCCTCACACAAACCGCTGCCCCGCCGACCCCTCACACCCCTGCAACCGCAGCGGCTCCTTCGCCCCCGCCAGCGTCAGGCACAGCGACGGCGCGGCGGCCGGCCGGATCGTGCCGCCGTCGGCCCGTACGAACTGCTGGTTGCCCGCGCCCGAGCAGTTCCACAGCACCAGTCCGGCCCCGGCCGTGTACCGCCCGCCCGGGACGTCCAGGCACCGGTCCTGGGTCAGCTCCACATGCAGCGACCGCTGCTCGGTGTCGTACCACCAGCCCTGGTTGCGCTGACCGTGGCAGTCCCAGCCGCCGACCACCGTGCCGTTACGGCTGGCGCCCCCGGTCGCGTCCACACAGCTCCCCGTCCCGGCGTTCCTCAGCGGCCGGTACGCGTCGTCCCAGCCGCCCGGGTACAGCTTCGGCCGCCCGGTGCTCGCCGGATCGGCACAGGCCGCCTCCCGCAGCCCCGACGCGTACAGCTGGGTCAGACAGGACGCGAACGCGCCGTGCCCGCGGGCGTTCGGATGGAAGGACTGCCGCACCGAATTCGAGTTCGGCGGGAAGGGGTTGGTGAGGTTCACATACAGCCCGCGGGCCCAGGTCTCCTCCATGCACACCTCGTGCCCGTGGAAGAGCCGCGAGGCGTCCAGATAGGTCGCGCCGCTGTCCCGCGCCGCCTTGCGCACCCCCTTCTCGAACGCGGGCACGGCGGCATTGCGCCCCCAGCCCGCATCCGAGGTGTAGCCCGTGCAGCCGCCCAGCAGCTTCCCCGGATACTGCGGGTTGTCCTCCACATCCGGCCCGATCGGGCTCGGATACGACATCACCACGAGCCGGTAGTCGCCGTCGGCGTACCCCGCGTCCCGCATCACGGTCCGCAGATCGCCGACCGTCCGCTCGACCTTCGGCACCAGCCCGTCGACCCGCGCCTGCCAGCCCGGCTGGTACTTCGGCTCACAGGTGCCCTGCAGCAGGAACCAGCGGGTGACGCAGTCCGTCATCACCGGCCCGAACTGCAGATCGTCATTGGCACCGGCCACCAGGAGCACCATCTTCAGCCGGGTGTTACGGGCCGCGATGGCCAGGCTGTCGCTCTGCACCAGCTCATCGGCGTACTGCTTGCTGCCGCCGATCACGATGTTGCCGGTCCCGGCGCCCGAGCAGGCGGCGTTGTACGTCACGTCGGCCGCGATCCCGGTCCGGTGGATCGCCGAATCCGGCGACCGGTGGCACCAGTTGTCCGGCCCGTCCGTCCCCGCCTCATACGTCCCGACGCCCTCCCCCGAGATCTCACTGTCCCCCAACGAGATCAACGAGGTCTTACGCTCCCCCAGGGGCCGCACCCCCGGCTCCCCATAAAGCCGCTCCGCCTCCCGCGCCCGGACCTTCTCCAACTCGGGCCCCAACGGCTTGACGGCGGCGGCACCGACGGCAGCTTTCGCCCGGCCCTTCCCCGTGCCCCCGGTGGCAGCACTCGCCCCACCCACCGACACGGTGCACACCATGCTCAGAACCGCCGCCGAGGTCACCACGACGGCCCTCAGCCGCCGCCCACGCCCCGCCCGCGACCCCTCTCCCGCACTCCACCCACGTAACGCCCACCGCCCACATCTCCCACGCACCACGGGCCCTCCCCTCCGGTCTCCTCTTACCGCGGGTTGTAGTCCCCAGCGAGCAACGGCGGAACACCCGAACCACAATTGGCCAAAACCGACACACCAAAAACCGACCGCCCATCAACTCCCTTACGGGGCACGGCAAGCGGAAGTTCGACCACGAATTGATCGCCCCGTTTGGCGCGGAAACGAGAGCTCCCGCCGCCATCGAGGCCGTCTGGTTTCCGGGCGGTGGCCGCGCGCCTGACATGGAAGGATCAAGCTATTGATCCTTCGCGAGGAGACACGAGAGTGAGCCACAACCAGCCACCGCCACCGTCCGGTTACCCCACCCCCGGCGGCCCCCCACCCGGTGGCTCGCAGCAGTCCGGTCCACCGTCCGAGCCACAGGCCGGGTCGCAGCCCGCGTACGGCGCCGCGCCGCCACCGCCGACGGGCAGCGGACCGGGCGGAGCGGGCGGACCGGGCGGACCGAACGCCTGGGGCGGCTCACCGGTTGGCCCGCCCCCGCAGCGGAAGCGTAAGGGCGCGCTGATCGCCGCCATCTCCGGGGGAACCGTGCTCGTGCTCGCCCTCGCGGTCGGTGGCGTCGTGTGGTTTCAGAGCCAGGACGGCAAGGACGCCCCGATGGTGCCGTACACCCTCAGCCTTCCGCACAAGATCCTCCACGGCGACTACTACAAGAAGAAGGACCTCCCCACCATCTGCTCCCACTCCGACTGCCTGACGTCCGAGAAGGAGACCGACAAGATGGGCATCAAGAAGGCGTTCCCCTGGTCGGGCTCCTACGTTCCGTCGCCCGGCGGCCCCGGGAAGCGGTCGACGATCACCGTCACCGGCATCCAGGGCAGGGTCACCAAACCGACCGCCGCGGTGGACGCGGCCCTGGCACGCATGCACAAGGACGACGAGAAGAACGCAAAGACGCTCGGAGCCAAGATCGAGGTCATCGAAGGGACCAAGAAAACCGGGTGGAAGGGCGACACCTTCGACGGAACGATCATGATGTGCGAGTCCATCATGATGGTTCCCAAGCGCGGCCTCGACAAGGAAATGACGATCACCCGCTGCGTGTGGGGCGACACCAGCGCGGTGGGGATCGTGCAGCAGCAGGGGGTAGGCATCAAGTCCGACGTGATGGACACGCACGAGCTGAACGACGCCACGCTCATGATCCGCAACGAGATGCGGCAGCCGCACCCCGCCTGAACCGGTCAGCAGGACGACCCGCCGGGCACAAGCCCGACTCAGACGCAACCCGACTCAGACGCCATCAGGGCCGGCCCCCACAGCGCGTCACACGACGCCCTGCCCAGCCGGGGCCGGCCCCATCACGGTCACGTCACCTCACGCGTCGAGAATCTGCCCCTCGCGCCGCACCACCGGCGGCTCAACGCTCCACGGGAAGTTGATCCACTCGTCCGTGCGCTTCCACACGTACTCGCACTTCACCAGCGACTGCGACTTCTCGTAGATCACCGCGCTGCGGACCTCCGCCACGGTCCCCTGGCAGAAGTCATGCACCAGCTTCAGCGTCTTCCCGGTGTCCGCGACATCGTCCGCGATCAGCACCTTCTTCTCCGAGAAGTCGATCGCGTTCGGCACCGGCGCCAGCATGACCGGCATCTCCAGGGTGGTCCCCACCCCGGTGTAGAACTCCACATTCACCAGGTGGATGTTCTTGCAGTCCAGCGCGTACGCCAGCCCCCCGGCGACGAAGACACCGCCCCGGGCGATCGACAGCACGACATCGGGCTCGTACCCGTCATCGGCCACCATCTGCGCCAGCTCACGGATCGCCCCGCCGAACCGCTCGTAGGTCAGGTTCTCCCGCACGTCACTCACGTATCTCTCTCAGACCTTCGGTGTCCACACGCTCCGCCACGCGCCCGCCCTGTCGAGCGCGCCGCCCACCCCGACGCTGCGGTGTCATACCTGCGTACGGTGGAAGTTCTTGAACGACCGGGACGGCGTCGGCCCGCGCTGCCCCTGGTAGCGGGAGCCGTACTTCGCGCTCCCATACGGGTGCTCGGTCGGCGAGGTCAGCCGGAACATGCACAGCTGCCCGATCTTCATGCCCGGCCACAGCTTGATCGGCAGCGTGGCGACATTGCTCAGCTCCAGCGTCACATGCCCGCTGAACCCCGGGTCGATGAACCCGGCGGTCGAATGCGTCAGCAGCCCCAGCCGCCCCAGCGAGCTCTTCCCCTCAAGCCGGGACGCGAGGTCGTCGGGCAGCGTGATGACCTCGTACGTCGAGGCGAGCACGAACTCGCCCGGGTGCAGGATGAACGCCTCATCCCCCTCGGGCACGACCTCACGCGTCAGATCGGGCTGCTCGACGGCGGGGTCGATATGCGGATAGCGGTGGTTCTCGAACACCCGGAAATAGCGGTCGAGCCGCACGTCGATGCTGGACGGCTGCACCATCGACTCTTCATAGGGGTCGATACGCACCCGACCAGCATCGATCTCGGCCCGGATGTCCTTGTCTGAGAGAAGCACGCAGAAGAGGATACGCGCCGCACGACGAGGGCCCGGCCCCCACCTGGGAAGCCGGGCCCCGCCCACTCCTCGTCCTACTGCCGGCCGCTACCTCTCCTACGAGGCGCAGCCGCCGCTCTCACGAAGTGCGGCGGCGACTCAGACGCCACCACACTCTCTTGATCGCTACCGCTTCTCTCGATCTCTCGATCTCTCGATCTCTCGATCTCTCGATCTCTCGATCTCTCGTTCTCTTGATCGCTACCGCTTGGCGTGGTCGACGGGCACCGAGTGCCGCAGCCGAGCACAGCGCGGGCAGCGCAACAGCCGTCCGGGACCGAGCCGGTCGGTGGTCTGCATCGGGAACGAAGCGGTGCTGAACACGTGGCCCTCGGCACAACGTACGACGGTGCGCTCCATCAAGTCCCTCTCCCAACTGCGTGGACAACAAAAGCCACATTAGGGGATGAACTGGGCGCCACCACACGCGGCACTCCGACCCCCAACGGTACGCCTCAACTCCCGCACCCCACACCCGACATCCCCCTAGGGAAACCCCCAGGACCCCACCCGGAACACCCGCCCCGACACCCCCACACACCACCTCCGAGCACGCCAAATGCACCGCGAGGCGGTGATGGGGTAGAGTGTGCGACGATGTTCCGCCCTCGACAGAGGCGGGATTACGCGGGTGTAGTTTAATGGTAGAACATGAGCTTCCCAAGCTCAGAGCGCGGGTTCGATTCCCGTCACCCGCTCCATATGGAAGCCCCAAGTCAGAGACCTGGGGCTTGTTTGTTGTCTAGACCATTTTTGGACTGCGCGCCATTCGCGTGCCATAACGCACCAGCTACTGCGCCGAATTGGCACTCGCACACCCTCCCAGAGCGACTTGATCGGCCGTCATCTCGAATCGAGACGCGATCTGCGTGGCCTGCGTCACACCCGCCGAGTGGCCTGCAACGATGCAGTCGCGAATAGCCCCGGTATTGCCGCGACTGAAGCACTGCCGCACCGCCTGCGGTTGAGCGCGTGCCACCGAACATCGCGACCGCCCCCTGCATCCGTGAGGAACTGCGAAAGTCCAGGTGCATTGTCGGCACACGGGCTTAGCGTGCAGCCGAGACCTTCACATGCGTGCCATCGGTCCCTGCGGAGCAGATCCGCCAGCTACCCACCAGAGGCGACGCGCCCCTCCTCCTGCGCCACCTAACGGGCAGCAACAGCCGGACCTTCAACTCAAAAGAAACGGCCTAGCCGGCTACGTAGTTCGCGCAGGAGATAAGCCGACCCGCTGGTACAGCGTCAGCGGCACCCAGCGCTGATCCGCCACCACCAAGGAGCTCGCCCGGTTCACATCACGAAATGAACACTCCGCGTTCGCGGCACCACACAGCGCTGCATTATTCATGAGCATTCAACTACAGGGGGGACCTATGCGACACATCGCCAACGCCTGTACCGCCCTTGCCGCTGCAGCGCTCGCGCTGTCTCTCAGCGCCTGCGGCGGAACCAGCATCAACAGCCAAACGCCGCACTCCGAAAAGGCAGAGGAGACCGTCACACCGGCCTCCGAACCGGAGCCCACGGACGACCCGAGCCAGTCCTCGGACCAGCCGCACAGCCTCACGGACACAGTGACCTACGAAAACAATGCCTCCGTCACGCTGCAAGGGTTCAGCCGCGGCGTCTCCCACGACTACGCGGCCCCGGGGAACACGCCTTACATAAGGTTTAACGTCCGCGTCGCCAATGGAGCCAAGAGCACTCTGGACGTCACCGCCATGACCGTCAACTGCCAGTACGGTGACGAGGAAGGCAAGCAGGCTGAATCCATCTTCGATGACGGCCTGGAAGGCTCACCGAGCACCAAGTTGCTGGCCGGGCGCACCGTAAACGTCCCCTGGGCCTGCGAGCTGCCAAAGAACCAACAGCACGTGCAGATCGAGGTCACTCCCACCCCTGAGTCGGCGGCCGCGATCTACACCGGCAGCATCAAGTAGCAGAGGTCCCACCGCCGGAGCAGCACCCGGAGATGAAGGGGTCACTCATCTGTGCCTTCGGTGTCACACGAACAGCGGCAGGTACGACTAGGGCGTGTCCGATGGGTCAGTCGTCAGACCGTCCCCGTTGTCCGTGGCGCAGGGTCGTGTGCCGGAAGGCGTTCAGGCCGGCGGTGTCGGCTGGCGTGTCGGGGGTGGAACAGGCCAGCGGGGACGCCGGTGACGTTGGGGGTGGCGAGGTAGGCGTCGAGTTCTTGCCGGGCTCCGCCGGAGGGGCTGGTGCGCCGGATGAGGGCGCCGTACTCGAAGCCGTCGATGAACTCGGCAGGGCCGAAGACGGTACCGAGCAGGACCGCGAGATCGTACAGGCTCACCGGCTGGGCACTGAAGGAGCGGTGCGTGCGCCTGCGATAGAGGGTCTGCTCCAGCGGTGCGGACAGGCGGGGGTCCGGTGTACGGGGCAGCAGGATGCGGTCGGCCTCGGGGTACACGGTGAACAGCGCCGGACGCCCGTCCCGCGTGAGGTGCTGACGCAGCTCGGGGGTGGCTGTTTCGAAGGGAACATCGCGGCCGTGAGTTCGCTCGGCCGTCAAGGCGTGATGTCCACGCATGGTTCGTGGCGGCAGCGGCCCTGGGTAAGCGCTGCGCCATTCGGGCGACATCTGGGTCCTCCCTCTATCCGGGGCCGCCGGTGATGCCTTAAATAGCAATAGTGAGTCCGGAGGTCGCCCATTCCTCTCGGGGACTCATGTTTTGCCGGTTGGCCGGTAGCGGTCAGCGGCATTCCTTGTGGGCGCTCCTTGGACGGCTGGTCAGTTGCCCCTCCCAGCTGTGATCCGACTGCCAGTCGGTCCTTGAAGAGTCCCGAACTCGATCCACGCAGACCTAGATCGCGAGGGCTCAACATGGGCAAAAGTTTTCAGTCGAAAAGGAATCAACTGCTTTGAGTCGTGGGGTGTGGAAATCAACTCACGCTGCCGACTTCGCTGAATCGGACCGTACCGGTATCGGCGTATCCCCTCTCAAGCCGGGCTCCACGGACCGCTAGCACGCCCAAGTGACCGCCTCGGGCGACAACTCCGCCGGTTTCCGGACTGCCCCTGTTCTCTCCCCCGGACCTGGATGCCGGACGTCCTCTGCGTCCGGGGCGACGATCCGGCAACAGGCGGCCTCCGGTGCGGCGTTACCAGGAGCACTCGGTACGAACGCCGCCGCCTGAGTGCGCTCAGGCAGCTGAGACGAGTGCGCACACCACGCTCCGTCGAAGCCTTCATGTTCCTCCCGGCGCGCAGCAAGTGGCACAGCTCAACCCGTGCCCGAGGCACCGGTCGCAGCGGTGCAAGCGCGCCGCTCTCCCACAGTTCCAGGGCGGCATCAGGGCTGCCCCGGAAGCCTCTGGAAAGGAAATCCACGATGGCAACATCCGTACCTTTGGGCACCGCCGCCACCTACGGGGTGCTCGCCAACACGGCGATCACCAACACCGGGCCCACCGTCGTCGCCGGCAACCTCGGAGTGAGCCCCGCCGGTGCGGTGACCGGCTTTCCTCCCGGAACAGTCACCGGAACCATCCACGTGAACGACGCCGCCGCGGCGCAGGCCCAGGCCGACCTGCTCGTTGGGTACGCCAACGCACTCTCCCAGCCGGTCACGGGCACCGTCGCGACGGAACTCGGCGGGACCACCCTGACCCCCGGCGTGTACACCGCCGCCTCCGGCACGTTCTCCCTCAACGGGACGCTGACCCTGGACGCTCAGGGCAACCCCAACGCCGTCTTCATCTTCAAGATGACCACCACGCTCATCACGGGAGCCGCCGGCAACGTCAACCTCATCAACCAGGCGCAGTCCGCCAACGTGTTCTGGCAGGTCGGCAGCTCCGCGACGCTCGGCGCCGGCTCCACGATCAGGGGCAGCATCCTGGCCTTCACCTCGATCACCGCCACCACGGGGGCCACCGTGGACGGCCGGCTGCTGGCTCTCGGCGCCGCCGTCACGCTGGACTCGAACGCGGTCACCGTGCCGCCCCTGTCCACCTGCCAGGTGGTGGTCCAGCCGGTGGCCGGGCCGGTGGTCGTCGGGCAGCCGACCCCCGTGTCTGCCCTGGTGACCTGCAACGGTCTGCCGGTCTCGGGTGCCTCGGTCACCTTCACCGGTGGTGCGGTCCCGGTGAGCGCCACCACCAACGCGGCGGGCATCGCCACCGGATCGCTGACCTTCAACACCGCCGGGCCCGCCACTATCACTGCCACCGTCACCGCGGCCGGCAGCGGGTGTGCGTGCACCGGCGTCGTCTCCGCGCCCCTCCCCATCACCGTTACTCCGCAGCCGTCCTGCCTGGTGGTGATCCAGCCGGTGGCCGGGCCGGTGGCCGTGGGGCAGCCGACCCCCGTCTCCGCTGTGGTGACCTGCAACGGTCTGCCGGTCGTCGGTGGGTCGGTGACCTTCACCGGTGGTGCGGTCCCGGTGACCGCCACCACCAACGCGGCCGGTGTCGCCACCGGAACTCTGACCTTCAACACGTCCGGGACCGCCACGGTCACCGCCACGGTCACGGCGGCCGGCACCGCCTGCGCGTGTACCGGCGTCGCGTCCGCGCCCCTCACCATCCCCGTCACTCCGGCGACGGGCCCGCTGAGCTTGGCGCCCGCCTGCTGGCACGTCAACCTGCCCTTCCCGATTCCGAGCGTGTTCGCCGCGACGTTGACGGCCACCCTCACGCCGGCGCAAGCGGGCGTCACGGTCAACTTCTTCGTCTACGGCCTGCCGGTGGGATCCGCGGTGACCAACGCCAACGGCATCGCCACCCTCAACGCCGGCCTGTCCATCCTGCAGATCAGCGCCAGCAGCTACACGGCGACCGCCACCGTCGGCGGCGTCCCGGTCCAGGCCACCGGCGCCCTGAGGCCCTGCTTCCCGCCGGTGTGACCGGCCTGCGCCCGATCGGCCGGGGCAGCGTGACGGGTCCGGCTGCGGAACTCGCGAACAGCGGACTGGTCACACAGTGCAGCCCCCTGAGCTGACAGCCTTCCGGTAGGCGGCCAGCCCCTCAAGGGCGTGTCAGTCAAGGGCTGTCCCCCGTCGTGGAAGGACGGGGGACAGCCCGACTCAAACTTACCGGTGAGCTATTCGGCACCACGCCCGTCGGCAGGACGGAGACGGGGAAGTGGACAGCCCCCCCCCGGTGCCGGTGGTACGTGGATGGCTCACAGGTGAGGACCGGGGCCGGTGTTTCCCTCCGGCCCCGGGACAGCCGAGCGGCTCTCACCGCCCCAAGGCCCCGTGTGGAGTCCTCAGTTGGCCGGGCAGACGCATGTTCGGCAACATATGGAGGCCCGTGGTGTGGCGTAGTGGACGAAGGGTGCTTCCGGTGACCAGGGGCCCAGGTGTCGGCCAAGCGCTTGTCCGCTTCGGCCTCGGGGCTGCGTTCCTCGGTCAGCAGGCCGCAGTCGAGCAGTGTTCCGGCTGCCTTCATCACCGTCTCGGGATGCAGCTGGTCCAGAGATTCGGCCGCCTCGGCGAGGGTGGTCCAGGTGTCGAAGGCGCTGAGGATCTCAGCGGTCGAGGGGTGCAGGGCGACCGGGGCGTGGCCCTGGTAGGCATGGGCGACGAAGTCCCCCTGGTGCCAGTAGCACGTCAAGCCTCTCAGCCGCCGCAGCCGCACTTCTCCTCTCGCTCACAGGACTGATCAGCACAGGGCTCCGGGGCCAGCACCGGCGGATGCCGCGCCGGCCCCGCCCCCTCGGTTACTTCTTGGTCCAGGTGGTGCGGCGTTCTTCCCGCTTGACGGGCACGGCTTGAGCTCGATCTCGCGCATGATGGACACCCCTTCGGCCTCCTGTTTCCGTACGGCAAGCTCTACTACACCCGCGACCGCGAACCATTGACCCGCATCCGCAATGCCTTCCGCAGCCTGATCTTCAGTTGAAGAAGCTGCGCAGTCCGGACCCATCTCGTGCATGAGCGAGCAGCCGGCGACCACGACACGGCGCGCCCGCTCATCCTGGTGTGCCGAGGCCATCAGAACGCCGACCCAGGCCAGCCAACACGGGACGCCGAAGGACCGTTCCTTGAGGGAACAGGACAGCCGTTCCTCCAAGGAACAGACGGCTCGTTCCCTCGGGGAACGGCTGGGGGCATTGCTCAGTCGCCGCTGCCAGTCTCGATGCTCTGTCGCGGCCCCTACATGAGGCAGTGACCACCTCGCTCCCATGCGACCCGCGCTGCATTGCCGTGCGTCGCTTGGAGCGGGTTTTCTCGGCTGATCCCCTCCCAGATCGCCTCGGATGGCTCCATCACCCGTGGTTACGCGACCGGACCACCGCCGTGGGTGGGTTGCCAGGTGGGTCAGCGGCGGTACATCACGTAGAGCTTGTGGTTGTGGGACACCGCGGCCGACGCGTCCATCGGGGCGGCTTTGGTCAGGCGGGTGCGCTGCTGAGTGCCGGCGACCGATGTGTACAGGCCGCCATCCGTTCCGCAGAAGAGGAGGTGCATCGCCGAGCCGTGGGTGACGAGGGTCGGCCCGTGCGCGCTGGGCCAGCTCGGGCCCACCTTTTCGGTCCAGTGGACGGGCCCGAGGGCCGTGAAGACCGGCTTGCAGACATGCACGGTTTCGCCGATGCGCGTCGCCCGCCATGGCTCGTAGGCAACTGACGTTCCCGGGGCCATGCTCACGTCCCTGACAAGAGGGCTGTAGGGCATCGGGTCCAGGTTTGGGATCCACCGTGTGCCGTCGTGGTACATGGTGAACGGATTCCCGTTCTTGACCGTGCACGTCATCCACACGGTCTCTCCGGACCCTGACCTTTTGGCCGTAGTCGTCAGGGATGGCCTCTCCTGGTTGACGACGACAGACACCTGCGTCGCCGCGTTCCAGGATGTGGCTTCGGTGAAAGTGCTCCAGTACAGCTTCGCGTCCAAGCCGCTGACCATGATGTACAGCTTGCCGTGGGCCGCGGCCAGCGCCGGCGGGTAGTAGCTGCGCCAGCCTCCGACCTGCTGGGGCTCGCTCCAGATTCCCGCTTCCTGGACGCTCCACATCACCGCCTGGTCGCTGGGCCGGATGAAGGCGGCGTACAGCTTGCCGTTGTACGAGGCCACAGCCGGGGCGCTCATGCTCTCCCAGCCCAGGCTGATCGGCACGCTCCAGTGCCCGCGCGCGTCCTGGACGAGGTACTCCAGGGTGCCGGTGGGGAAGGGCACCGGGTCGCCGGTGTACTTCATCCGCAGTTCGTGGTGGCCATCCCCGTTGAAGTGGTAGGCGACGTTGCCGCCGTCGCGGTGGTAGAGCAGGGCCATGTCGAAGGCGGTGAAGGCGATACCGCGGGTGGCGGAGAGGTCGTCGTAGTTGCGCAGGGCCTCCATGAGGATGACGCCCATCTTGGCCAGCTCGGTGGCGAGGGTCACCAGGTCGGCGCCGGGCAGCCCGGGAAGAAGGGCGTTGCCGAACTCCAGGGCATAGAGCGCCTTGGCGAGGTCGCCGAGCGCCTTCATCAGGTCGTCGTACCACGCGGCGGTGCTCTGGTCGGCTTCCATGCAGTACAGGACCATCGCGAGCCTCTTGGCCATCTTGCCGTCAAAAATGACCCGGTTCGAGGAGAACGAGCGCGTCTCTCCCCGCTTTACGGCCCCGAACTCTTCCGACCTGTATGCGGGGCCGTTGATGAGGTCACTGCCGGATGAAGCGAGCCAGTAGATCTCGTCCTTTCCTCCGCCCTGGTCGCCCACCTCCCGGTGGACGTAGAAGTTCTCCAGTTCCAGCTTCGCCCTGAACTCCCGGTAGACCGCGCGCCCGTCACCCTCACCCTGCGTCTCCTCCGCCGGGCCCTCCGCCTCGCCGATCATCTGCTCACCGGCCGCGGATGCACCGTTCAGCGTCCCGCGTGGCCGGTCGAAGCCCACGGCGCCCAGGCCACCGTTGTCCAGCAGGGCGGCGATGAATTCCGCGTCCTCGACCGGCGCTCCTGCCGCCAGGATTTCCCGGCTGACCACCATCGCGTTCTTCTTCGCCATGGTCTCCGCCACCACCGGGCCCCACCCCGCCCGCAGGTCCGCGAAGCTGTAGCCGGAGGCCATGGGCCGGGTGGACAGGGCCCGTGGCACCACCGCCACGTTCTCCCCCAGCTGATTGACCGCCTCCCGGTAGACCCGCCCCCACTCACGGATCTCCGCGTCCGGCACCTTCGTGCGGAGCACCGCCAGCAGCTTCTGTTCCAGATCGGTCGCCTGATGCCCCGCCCGCAGCCGGTCGGCAGCGTGCAGCAGCGCACCGATCAACACGTTGCCGGCCCCGGAACTGCGCAGCGCCTGCGCCGCACGCGTACCGCGCGTCCCCCTCAGCAGGCCCTTCAGCCGCTCCAGGCGCTCCTCAGGTGACGTTTCCGCCAGAGGTGCCGTATCAGTCCGACTGGTCATGAACGATCGCGCTCCTTCTGTCCGCCCCGGCCCGCCAGGGGCCGAGCACCAACAGGGACGCTATGCACCGGAGCGCCGCAATCCCGTCGATACACGCAAGCAGACACAAAGAGGTCTCACACCACACTGTTGCCCCGGGGCAGATGCTGTGCGGCACCCCCAAGGGCACAAATTCCACCGGCACCCGGCGCACGGCAGTACGGCACCACCGAGGTCTCGCGGACAGCCAGCACGTTCCTGGCGGCCTGCAACCCCTTGGATACGTGCAGGCATGCAGGTGACCCTGCACGTTGCCTCACATACGCCGGCTGTCCGACGGGCCGCGTGGCTGCTTTACGGTCTGCACTTGCACCAGCAACCACGTTGGACGCCCACACACTCACAGTCGCCTCCGCCTACCCGCGAGGGAAGCCTGGCGGCAATCTGAAACCTCCTGACGAGGCTGTGCCCTCCGCGTGCCCTAACGGGCGGCCAGTCACGGTCAATACGGCTAACCTCCGGCACTTGCCGCTCTACCTCAAAGCCCGCATTTGCGCAGGTCAGACCCTCAGTGGTGACCTCAGACGCCGTTGATTCCCAAGCTCAGAGCGCGGGTTCGATTCCCGTCACCCGCTCCATGCGAAAGCCCCAGGTCAGTGGCCTGGGGCTTAGCTGTTGTCCAGGGCATTTTTGAGCCGTGCGCCATTCGCGCCCCATAAGAGGCCGCTTAACGCGCGGAGTTGGCGCCTATAAGGCATTGCAGGGCGATTTGATCGGCCGTCATCTCGCATCACGAGACGCAATGTGTATGACCTGAGGCACACAGTGCCCGATGGTCAGCAACGATGCACGTGCGAACGCTCCCCTGGCGTTGCCATGGCCGAGGCGGGTACGACGAGGGGCGGGCGCCGGGCCAGTTGGACGCGGTTCCGCCGGAATCGGGCCCCCGCAAGCCGGGCTTGCTCTTCGCCGACTGCGGCCGTTCCTCCGGCGGACCGCACCTTCGCCGGCAGCCTGTATCCCTTGTCGCCGAAAGAGCGTCGAGGCATCGACGGCTTTCTCACCGCTCGCCGCCTTCGCCGCCCGTCCGAGGCTCTTCCGCCAGAACCGGGTGGGCGCGACGGGTGCCGGTGTCGATGAGGATCTGCTCGGCCTGGGTGATGTTGCCGGCCTCGACGGACCTGGCCATCGCGGCGCGGGCCGCTTCAGGTGTCGCGTGCGGCGGGACCACCAGCAGGGAGAAGTAGTCCTGGTCGCCTCGGGTGATGAGGACGGTGTCGTCACCGACCGGGAAGGGGTCGATGTGTACGACCCGGTCGTCGATGACCAGACGCGTCGGCAGATCTTCCCAGGCATCGGCGTCCAGGCCGACGCGCAGGACGGGGCCGAGATGCTCGGTCAACGCGGCGATCAAACCGGGGAGCTCGGCGCCGATGTCGCACGAACGCGGCCACCACGCACCGTCGAGAACCTGCTCGCGGGTGTGCATGGTCACCAGCCGCAAGAGAGCCGTTCCGGGCCTGACCGCCTGGTGGACCGCGTCAGGCAGAAGCTGCGGGACGCGGGGAGAGTCGGAGTCGGCCATGTGTGTTCGCCCGCCTTCCGGGGCGGTGCGTCCGCCCGGCGAGGTGACCTCGTCACTTCACCGTACTCCGCGTGCCGGGGCGCGGGCTCGCGGAGCGGCGGCGGAGCCGACCCGCGTTGGCCAGGAAAGTTCCTGGTCACGCGCACCTTCATGGACGGCTGGCCGGAGTAGAGTGGAGAAACCGGGAGCATTTCGCACACCGGCTGCCACGCCGGTGCCGTTCCCGGCGAGCAACAACACCGGGACGTCGAAGACGAGCCCCGGGGACAGGTCCGCGCCATGACCGCGACCATCGACCGTACGATCATCAGCGAGCGCGAACCTTCGTCACCGGCCCGCCTCTCCTTCACTCCGGCAGGATCACCTCCGGGTCTCCTGGACGGCGCCTGGTGGCCCCGCTCTCGCGATCTCTCCCGCGAACTTCCCGCCCTGACCGACGTGCTGGACGCGCGCTGGGGCCGGATCACTCGTGTCACGGTGAACCCGACCCACTGGCCCGTGGTGCCGCGAAAGGTGCCCGTGAACGGGCACACGGTGCACGTGGGCTGGTTCGCCGAAGAGCAGGACCCGAACAAGCTGATCCTTCACTCCTACACCGCGGGCCGCTGGGACCTGCTGGTGATCCCGCCGGAGACCGACGTTGCCGCCGCCACCCGGCTGATGTCCGCCGCGGCCACCCCCGGCGGCCTCCACACCGCCAGCGCGCTGATGACGAGCGAGGACACCACCCGTCACGCGCAGGAGGAGCTGCAGGAGGAAGAAGAGTGGGAGACCGACGGCGGAGCCGCCTGGGCGACAGAGAAACCGGCCGAGTTCCTGACCTCCGCCCGAGGGAGGTGAGGACGTGGAGACGATCGTCACCACGCCGGGGGCCGCAGATGACACCGACCTTTTCCTGACCGGGGGCGGTGGGTGTGGCGCGACGGCATCACACCCACCGACACGTCATCCTGCCGTCCCTAAATGAACGAGGCCACCGTGAAGCCACCAGAACTCCCCTCGGCCGGGCGCGCCGACGTGCGCATCGTCGCCGCGTCCCCCGAAGCCGCCCGCCAGGTCGCAGAAGTTCTCCGTCATCACTTCGCAGCCACCGAACAGCGCAGCTACCCCGTCGACGACTCAGGCGGAACCCGCCTCCACCTCACCGTCGACACCACCCACACACCAGAGCCGGCGCGGCCCTGGCTGGTGACCAGTCGATCCTCCGGGGACGCCCGCACACAGACGGACGAAATCTGAAGCCAGAGCCGGCAACGGGCGGCGGGGCGGGCGTACTGCCTCGCCTGTCCCACAGGCTCCGCGTCGGCGCCGGCACGAGTGGACAGCGATCATGGCAACACTGCAAGAGCGGAAGCACTACCGCGATGCGATCATGAAAGCCCTGTACGAGACCACGGAAGGCAATCGCTTCCTCGGTGTCACCGGGGCAAAGCTGCGCGACGATCTTCAGGTCCCCGAGCAGGATCTGGCCGCCGCCTGCGCCTATCTGGTGGGCGAAGGGCTCGTCACCGTCGACTGGGCACAAGGGAACACACCCGTGATGGCCACGCTGACGCACCAGGGAATCCGGCTCATGGAAGCCGAAGAGGAGGAGCGGGGCTGACGCGAGGCGAAGGCTGTTCACCCATCCGGCCGTTAGCGCTCAGGCTCCGCGACGGGTACCTGTGAACCATGGCTGGAACCTTCACCACCCGCACGATCAACATCACAACCGGCTCCACGGAGACCCTGCACGACCTCACGAACGCATGCTCCGCGTTCCTCCGGGAGGCCGCTCACGGACGAAACGGACTGCTGAACATCTTCACCTCCCACGCGACGTCCGGCCTGGCCATCATCGAGACCGGCGCGGGCAGCGACGATGACCTGTTGGCGGCCCTCCGCGACATTCTTCCGGCGGACGACCACTGGCAAGACCGCCACGACAGTCCAGGCCACGGCAGCGCCCACATGCTCCCAGCTCTGGTCCCACCGCACGCCACATTGCCCGTGGTCGACGGTGAGCTGGAGCTGGGGGCGTCACAGTCCGTCGTACTGGTGAACACCGGCCGGGACAACCCGGAACGCCAAGTCCGGCTGTCTTTCCTCAGCTGACCACACGACCCTGCACCTGGTCCTCACCCCCTTGACGAGGCAATTCTCCGGCCGGCCACCCCAAGGTCTCCTCAGCCCGGATCGAACGTCTCGAAGCGCGTGACCGTGGCCTCGCTCAGCAGAAGCCGCAGGGCCAGTCTTTCGGCCAGGCAGCTCAGCGGCGGGAAGGCCCCCTGGGTGAAGCGTGGTCATGCCTCGCAGCTCTCCACGGTCCGTTCGGACAGCAACTCCGAGCGCTCCAACAGCTCCCCGAAGACCGAGCCGGCCGTCCTCCGCCAGTACCGCACTCAGACAGGCGCCGAAACGATGCTCCGGAGGGCGGGTGCGGCGTGGCACGCGACTGTCGGGGCGCTGAGCCCTTTCCGATCAAGGATCGAATTACCCAAAAGCACCTTATGTCGGATAAGCGGTACAGGCATAACATGACGAATGGGCTGGCTCCGGTGTGTGGACATCGGGGCCTTCCGCACTGTCGGCGCGACAGCAGGGAACGAGCGGATCCTGGCGCGTTTGTCGACCGAGCACATGCGCCGAAGCCCGGCATCAGGCTGCCCTGTGACCCACTCATTGGAGACCGCCGGCTCGGCAGACGCGGCGACCGGGTGCTGTGCTTCACCGACGGCCTGATCGAGGAGCACGAAGCCGGCGAAGAGCAGTTCGGCGAGGAACAACTCATCCTGGGTCAACCGCTTCGAGCACACGGAGAAGGGAGTGCGGGCGGTGGTGCGTTCGCTCTCCCACACCCTGAAACAGGAGCGGGGCGGGAGCACCAGTGACGATGCGACCCTCTTCCTGATCGAGTGGCGCGGGGGCGCCGCCGACCACCTCGCCGTCCTGGAGTGAGCCGGCAGGCACCACCATGCGGCAGAGCCGACGGTGCTCAGGTTCGCCCGCGCTTCCCCCTCCACCTACACAGGGGCTGTACGGGGCCGGCTCTCCCGCTGATTCTTCTCGCAGCGCTCGGGGCTCGCGGAGCCCGCAGGTCCCCTTCACGTCAGCAATCCACAGCCGTTCGAGCGGACTCGAACACCTGAAAACCCTCACGCACGGCCCAGATCGAGCGACACCATAGCCTCGCCGAGTCACCGTGCCACTTCCGTGCCAGACGGAGCGGTAAACAGCGGTCAACAAGGGCCGGAGACGTGCCCGAGCACACCTCCCCCACCAGCGGCATCTCCCCTGGTCAGGAAGGCATCGGGCGCCGGAAGGCCCCCTGATTCCCAAGCTCAGAGCGCGGGTTCGATTCCCGTCACCCGCTCCATATGGAAGCCCCAGGTCAGCGGCCTGGGGCTTGTTCGTTGCCGAGACCTCTCCGGGGTGGGCGTGCCCTCCGCGTGCCCCAACTCCCCTACCCCGGTGCGGCAGCGACGTCTTTCTGCGAGCGCCGCGGTAACACGCGTGCCTGACGGATCGCTTCGCCGATCCGTCTCGCCTCGCTCTGCGCTTCGGCCATCTGTGCCACGGCTCCTCCGGCCGTCGCCGATTCTGCCTGCTCAACCGAGCGTCATGGAATGGTAATTGGCCGTGATACAGCTCCGGCGTAAGTGATGCCGCGCCGGCACACTGACTGGTTCGACCTGTCCTGGAGCGGTTGTGGGGACGACCCGCCGCTACCCAAAGGCAGCGGCCCCACCGAAGGGCAGGGAACTCGGTGGTGCCCGCATCCTCTACCGGGCGGAAGGGGATGCGGGCGGGGGCTGACGGGAGCCGGCCGGGGTCAGCCGCGGTAGCTCTCCTGGCGGGCGAAGTCGGGGATCTCGACGGCTTCGAAGGCTTCGGTGTAGCGCAGGGGGCGGACGGTGTCGACGTTCCACACGTAGAACGGCAGCCGGGTGCGCGGGTTGGCATGGCGGACCTGGTCGGGGCCGTGGTTCATACCGGCCGGTGTGACGGTGGCCAGCCCCGTCGGCGGACCGGCCTGGCCACCGTCGCCGGCACCGTCGCCGGTGCCGAGGAAGACGAACAGCTCGTCGTAGTCGACGTTGCGGTGGGCCGGCTGCGCCTTGTCCGCGTCGTCCGCGGTCTGGGTGGGCCGGGGGGCCATGGTGACGAACCAGTTCTGCCCGGCCTGGAAGGTGGCGTGTGCCACCGGCGGCATTTCGAGGCGTTCGCAGGTGAGCGGGCGGATGTCCGCCAGGCGCAGCCGGAAGGGGGCCAGGGTGCCGGTCCAGCCTTCCACGTCGGCGGGGTCGAAGGCGTAGAAGATGGACGACAGTTCGCCCGCGCGCCGGACGAGCACCTCCCACTCACCGGCCGGGTTCTGCGCGGAGGGGACGGTGATGCCGGCGTCGAGCCGGGGGACGTCGAGGACGCCGCGGTCGAAGGGCAGGAAGTGCCCCAGCAGCCCCCGCTCGGGGAGCGTGATGGGATCCCGCGTCTCCACCACGTAGGTGACGTGCTGCTCGGCGCCGGGGTCGGGGACGATCCGGTAGTTGGTGCCCTTGGGGATCACCAGGTACTCCAGCGGCCCGTACGCGAGGGTGCCGTAGTCGGTGACGAGGGCGCCGCTGCCCGACTGGACCAGCAACAGGGTGTCGCCGTCGGTGTTGCGGACGTAGTACGGCATCGGCGCCGTCCGCTTCGACACCGAGACCGTGATGTCCTCGTTGAACATCAGCGGCGTCGGCAGGGCGCGCTCGTCGTGCTCGTCGGCGGCGGGAACGTCGGTGAGCCGGATGCCCCGTGGCCGGATCGGGCCCTCCACCCGCAGCCAGTCCGTGGTCGGGTGGGCGTGGTAGAGCTGAGAGACCTCACCCTCGAACCCCTGACGGCCGTGGTGCTCCTCGAAAGTGCCCTCGGGCACCCGGGCATGGGCCTGGCGGGAGATCCGGCCCTGAACGTGCTTCGCGAACATACAGCGACTTCTCCTTGGGCGTCGGCAAACGCCAAGCGCCCCATCTGGTGGGTGAGTGAGAGGTAGGCGTGGTGTGGCGGTCGGGCCGGCGAGAGGCCCTGCCCTGCTACCCCCGTGCCAGGCGCGGCGGCGACGCGGCCCGACCGCGCACCGCGTCTCGCGGGACCCGTAGGTAGTCGCGGCCACCGCCTCGCCACGCCACCAGCCTTTGACGCAGCGGTCAAAGGCCGGACAACTCCTTCGGTTTGCGCCCCTCTGGCGCCTTTCACTCGATGAGTCAACAGCCACAGCGTGCCGCCGGTCCAACACCGTTCATCGGACACGTGACAGCCTCAGACTGTTACGGTGAGGATTTGTGGACCTCGACCTGCGCCAGGTGCGCTACGCCGTCACCCTCGCCGACGAACTCCACTTCGGCCGGGCCGCGGACCGGCTCACCATCGCCCAGCAGACCCTCTCCGCCCAGATCAGAACCCTGGAGAAGCGGCTCGGCGTCCCGCTGTTCACCCGCGATCGCCGCCACGTCGCCCTCACCCCCGCCGGCGAGACCTTCGCCGAACGCGGCCGACGCCTCCTCGTCGACGCCGAGCGCCTGGTCAACGAGATCACCCACACCTGCACACCCCTGCGCATCGACGTCGTCGCCGAGGGCCTGCCCTCCACGCTCCTGATCCATCACCTGCGCACCCAGGCCCCCGACCTGCCGTTCGAGGTGCTCCAGAGCCACGGCATGGCCGCAGCACTGCCCCGCCTCCTCACCGACGGCCTCGACCTTGCCTTCGGCCGCCCCTTCGGCCTCGGCCGCCCCCTCGGAGCCGCCCTCGCCACCATGCCCGTGGGCCTGGACCCCATCGGCGTCATCCTCCCCACCGGCCACCCCCTCGCCGACCGGGACGAGGTCCCCCTCGCCGCCCTCGCCGACCACCCGCTCCTGATCCACGCAGCGGACGAGTCCGCCGAGTGGCACGACTGGGTCGACCAAGCCGTCGCTGCCTTCGGCCTGAAGGTGGCGACACGGGTACGCGGACACGGCCGCACCTCCGCTCTGGCCGCCGTCCAAGCCCTCCGCCACCCGGCCTTCGGCCTCCCCTGCTCACACCTCCCCGACGGCCTCACCGCCCGGCCCCTGAGCGACCCCGTCCCCCTCTACCCCTGGCACGCCGTCTGGAACACCACCACCGCGCACCCCGCCACCAACCGAGCCCTGGAACTCATCCACACCTACGCCCGGACCCACCGCTGGCACCGCCCCCCGAGCGCCAACTGGTGGCTCCCCAAGCCCGATTGCCACACGCTGCGGGCGACGAACTGATCAACACCCATCCGTCCGACCACGCACATTCCCCCGCCGTCGGCCCACTGCGCCTCGCCCTGGAGATCGCCCGCACCCTGCCCGGCTGACGACACCAGCGACCCGGCGCGCCCCGGACCACGGCGTCCGCAGGACGCCCCTTCCTGCTGAGCCGGTTCAGGCGTCGCGCGCCAGATCCGTGCCGGAAGGCCAAGCTCACGCCTGTCCCTCAGGGGCGATCTGCTCAAGGAGTTCGCGGATCCGCTGCTCGATGTCGTCGCGGATGGGGCGTACGGCTTCGACGCCCTGTCCGGCGGGGTCGGGCAACTGCCAGTCGAGGTACCGCTTTCCGGGGAAGACGGGGCAGGTGTCGCCGCAGCCCATCGTGATGACGACGTCGGACGCCTGCACGGCCTCGACGGTGAGCACCTTGGGCACCTCGGCCGAGACGTCGATGCCCACCTCGGCCATCGCTGCCACGACGGACGGGTTCACGGCGTCGGCGGGGGCGGACCCGGCGGACCGCACCTGGACACGGTCACCCGCAAGGTACGTGAGGAACGCGGCGGCCATCTGCGAGCGGCCGGCGTTGTGGACGCAGACGAACAGCACGGAGGGCGGGGCGGTGTCAGACATGGGCGGGGTCTTCCTCCGTCAGGGACGTGCGGGCGGTGAAGAAGCGCCGGGCGTACAGCGCGACGTAGACGAGGCCGATCAGCACCGGCACCTCGATGAGCGGGCCGACCACTCCGGCGAGGGCCTGCCCGGAGGTGGCGCCGAAGGTGGCGATGGCTACCGCGATGGCCAGCTCGAAGTTGTTGCCGGCGGCCGTGAACGCAAGGGTCGTCGCGCGCGGGTAGTCGAGGCCGACGGAGCGTCCGAGTGCCATGGATCCGGCCCACATGAGGGCGAAGTACACGAGCAGCGGGAGCGCGATGCGGGCGACGTCGAGCGGCTGCGAGGTGATCGCGTCGCCTTGCAGGGCAAAGAGGATGACGATCGTGAACAGCAGGCCATACAGGGCGAACGGCCCGATGCGCGGGATCAGCTTGGACTCGTACCAGGTGCGTCCCTTGACCTTTTCTCCGATCCGGCGGGTGAGGTAGCCGGCGGCGAGCGGGATGCCGAGGAAGATCAGCACGCTTCGGGCGATCTCCCATACGGATACGTCCCCAAGCTCTCGGCTCCGCTTGAGCAGGGGAGACCCCAACCCGCCGGACTGCTCAAAGCCGAGCCACCCGGGGAGCACGGAGAGGTAGAACCAGCCGAGCGCCGAGAATGCGATCACCTGGAACACCGAGTTCAGCGCCACCAGGACGGCGGCGGCCTCGCGATCGCCGCACGCGAGGTCGTTCCAGATGATGACCATGGCGATACAGCGGGCCAGCCCGACGATGATCAGGCCAGTGCGGTACTCGGGCAGATCGGGAAGGAACAGCCACGCCAGCGCGAACATGAGCGCCGGGCCGACGATCCAGTTCAGCAGCAGGGAGGGCAGCAGCAGGCGGCGGTCGCGGGTGACGGTGTCGAGCCGGTCGTAGCGCACCTTGGCGAGGACCGGGTACATCATCACGAGCAGGCCGAGCGCGATGGGGAGGGACACCCCGGTGACAGTCACCTTGGCGAGAGCATCCCCGAGGCCGGGCACGAGGCGCCCAAGGCCGAGGCCGAGCGCCATCGCGGCGAGAATCCACACGGCGAGGTAGCGGTCGAGGAAGGACAGGCGGCCCGCGACCGCCTTCTCGGGCGCGGCGCTCACGCGGTGGCCCCGGCGGTCTCGCCGGGAGCGGGCAGGGGCTCGCCGACGGGGCGGGTCAAGATGCCCGCGAGGCGGTCAGTCATCTCGGGCAGCAGCCAGTAGTAGACCCACGTACCGCGCCGCTCGCAGTCGATGAGTCCGGCCTGCCGAAGCAGCTTGAGGTGATGCGAGATCGTCGGCTGCGACAGGTCGAACGCCGGGGTCAGATCGCAGACGCAGACCTCGCCCCCGGCGCGCGAGGCGATCATCGACAGCAGGCGGAGCCGCACCGGATCGCCGAGGGCCTTGAACACCTTCGACAGTTCCACGGCCTGGCCCTCGTCGAGCGGGGCCGAAAGCAGGCCGGGGCAGCATTCACCGGCTTCGCTGGTCTGCTCGATCACCACGAGCTCTTGATTCGACATACCTCTATGTTGACGTTCTTCGAATCAGGATGCAACCTTGAATCGATAGATATCAATGCAAGCCGATCGGAGTCTCGCCATGTCACGTGCACAGCTCGCCCTGCGCGTCAGCGACCTTGAAGCGTCGATCGCCTTCTACTCGAAGCTGTTCGGCACCGAGCCGGCCAAGCGACGCGAGGGCTACGCCAACTTCGCCATCACCGAGCCGCCGCTCAAGCTCGTGTTGATCGAGGGTGAGCCGGGACAGGAAACCCGCCTCGATCATCTCGGCGTGGAGGTCGAGTCCACGGACCAGGTGACGGCCGCCACGACCCGCCTCAAGGACGTCGGCCTCGCCACCTTCGAGGAGAACGACACCTCGTGCTGCTACGCCCTCCAGGACAAGGTGTGGGTGCATGGCCCCGGCCGGGAACCGTGGGAGGTCTACGTCGTCAAGGCCGACGCCGACACCCTCGGCAAGAGCGCCGACCCCAACGCGGCCACGACCGGCGACGCCTGCTGCACAAGCCGGCCAGCCGAGGAGGCCCCCGCCGCAGCCTGCGCCTGCGGAAGCTGATCAGCACGCTGCACGGGGCAGCGGGCGACGATAGTTCACAGATTCATGGATTCAAGCAAACGTGTATCGTCTCTTCCATGCTGACCCTCGCCACCGACCTCGACGCCCTGACCCGGTTCGGGCGGGCGCTGGCCGATCCGATCCGCTGCCGACTGCTGCTCGCGCTGCGCGAGGCCCCCGCCTACCCCTCCGACCTCGCCGAGGCACTCGGCATCTCGCGGACCCGGCTGTCCAACCAGCTGGCGTGTCTGCGTGATTGCGGGCTTGTCGTGGCCGTGCCCGAGGGCCGTCGCAGTCGCTACGAACTCGCCGACGCACGCCTGGGCCATGCGCTGGACGACCTGCGCACCACCGTGCTCGCGGTCGAGGCAGACAAGACCTGCCCGGACGCGGAGACGAAGGGCTGCTGCTGATGACCGCCGGGATTCCCCTCGGCACAGGCCCGGCCCCGGCCCGCCGGGAGGCGCTCGCCCGCCGCATACGGTGGCTGGTCGCGGCCACCATCACCTACAACGCGATGGAAGCGATCGTCGCGATCACCGCCGGGACGATCGCCTCCTCCACCGCGCTGATCGGCTTCGGCCTCGACTCGGTCATCGAGGTCTCCTCCGCCAGTGCGGTCGCCTGGCAGTTCTCCGCCCGCGACCACGCCCTGCGCGAGGCACGGGAGAAGACCACCCTGCGGATCATCGCCGTCTCCTTCTTCGCCCTCGCCACCTACGTCGCCGTTGACGCCATCCGGGCACTGGCCGGCACCGGTGAGGCCGACCGCTCCGTTCCCGGCATCGTCATCGCTGCCCTCTCGCTCGTGATGATGCCGTTCCTGTCCGCGGCCCAGCGCAAGGCCGGACGCGAGCTCGGTTCCGTCTCGGCCGTCGCCGACTCCAAGCAGACGCTCCTGTGCACGTACCTGTCCGCCGTCCTCCTCGTCGGCCTGGTGCTCAACGCCACCCTGGGTTGGTCTTGGGCGGACCCCATCGCAGCTCTGGTCATCGCCGCCATCGCCGTCAAGGAAGGCCGCGACGCCTGGCAGGGCAGGGGCTGCTGCGCGGCCCCGGCTGCCGTGACGGTGCCGTCCGCCGACACCGAGGCGGACGCGTGCGGATGCCGCCCCGGCTGCGACTGCTGCAACTGACGTCCATCAACGCCTCGGAGGACCTGGTCTGGACCGGTGCACGTCGATGCCTACCCCGGCCATCGCTGCCGAGACGGCCGGGCTCACGGTGTCGGCGGGGGCGGAGCCTGCGGACCGTGTCTGAACGCGCTCGCGTCGAATGCCGGCCCCGCCCTGGGCTCAACCGGTGTACGTGAATTCGTCGGCCGGGCTGGTAGGCGACGTGGCCACGCCGACCGTCACGGTGATGTCCACCGTCTTCCACTCCGGCCGCCGAAGCGGCACCTTCGCCGTGATCTGGGTCGGTGACACGACGGTGACCGCGCTCAAGGCGACGTCCTTGATCCGCACGGCCGCCCCGGCTGCGAAACCCGAGCCGCTGATGGTGACCTGAGTGCCGGCCGTCCCGCTGCGCGGGGAGATCCCGCTGACCACCACGGGCGCGGGTCCGCCGTCGTAGGCGAACCGCCCCAGCGGCACGGCGGGCGACGTGCCGAGCATCGTGGTGACGCGAACGTCGACGATGCCGTGTCCGTCGGGCGCGGTCGCGATGATCTGCGTACCGGACGGGTCGACGTCGAACACAGCGCACGGGATCGGGCCGAAGTCGACAACACTGTCCTTGGTGAATCCGCTGCCCTTGATGGTGACGGTGACCGACTTACCGCCCCACCCGTAGGTGGGACTCACCGAGGTCACCACCGGGCCGGCAGGGACGACGGGCGCGCCCAGCAGGGTCAGGTACGTGGAGTTGGCGTGCTGGAACGCGACCTGGCCCAGGAAGTCGGCGGTGGTGTGGTTGACGAGCCCGCTGTCGTACTTGGAGTAGTTCGCGTTCACCGTCTTGGGGTTGGTGGCATTGGGCTGAACGTAGGCGTTGTCCTTCCGGAGCCCGTCGATCACCGACAGCAGGACTTTCACCTCGTCGTTCGCCGTCGGGCCCGGGGCCGGGTACCAGCTCTTGGCCGTCAGCAGATCGGACCAGGCGCGCGGGACCAGGTCGTATGCGTTGACCCAGCGCTCGTTCAGGCTCCATGGCCGGGAGCCGAGGTAATCGGCAAAGCTCTTCAGACCGGCGGTGGGGGCGGCGAAGGTGACGAGTGCCAGCCGCGGCGTGTTCGGCTGGATGGTCTGGGCCTGAAGGTACGTGCCCAGCGTGGTGGCGATGCAGCCGCCGAGGCTGTGGCCGGTCACGTAGAGGGTGGGCTGAGGGGAGGACGGTACGGACATCAGGAGGTCGGAGAGTGCCTGCACCAGCGTGGTGTCCGAAGGGAGGACGATCTCCGGCCGGCCGGACTCGCCGCCCTGTGCCTGCTCGGGGGCCACAGCCGTGATGCCGCGCGCGGTGATGATCTGCGTGAACGCGGCCATGGCGCCGGCCGAGATGGCGATGTCCGTCGATCCGCCGGCGGTGAACGGCACCACCGTGCCGACGTCGAGGTCCTCCATCATGTCGATGGGATTGTCGATCGTGCCGCGGATGGCCACGGCGATCTGGTTCGAGCCGTCGGAGTTCCAGGCGATGTACGCGAGGTTCGCGTTGTCCGGGCTGAGCGCCAGCCACATCAGCTCCCACGTGCTGCCCGTGGCGAGGCCGGCGTTGTTGAGTTGCGCGGTGATGCCCAGCCTGGCGCGCTGGAGCTGCTCTTGCTGGGATTCACCTGACGGACGCGGGGTCGCCGCCGTGGCTGCGATCGCCGAGAGGGTCATGGTGACCTGGGCGGGAGTCGGGGCAGACTGGGGCGCCTTCGTCATGGAGACTCCTTGCAGGTCAGCGGAGCGGAGGGGGACGCGGCAGCTTCGTACTGGCATCCGGGGACGGGCCGGGCGGGCGCCCCGTCGGCCGAGGGGCGCCCGGACGTGAGTGCTGTGTGTCAGTACGCGCAGCGGGCGAAGGCCTGCACCCTGCCGGATTGATTCGACTCGTTCTGGAAGCGGATCTGCCACCGTCTGTCGCCCGCCGCGCGGTTGCCCGTCACGTCGATGCTGGCGGAGGACACGCTCCAGCCACCGCTGAGGGCAAAGGTGCCCCGGGGGCAGGTGACGGTGACGGTCTCGGTCTGGTTGGCCCCGATGAACCGGACCGGGCTCTCTGCAGTGACGACGCGGGGGTGGTCGGTCGCGTTCACGGCGAGTGCGGGGGACGCCAGACCGATGGCCAACGCGGGGGCGGTGGCCAGGACGAGGAGCTTGGTGCGGGACATGCTGTGACCTCTCTGAGTGGCTCGCGCGTTCCCAACGAATCGCACGCACCAGCCCAGGCTAGGAACGGGGCGGACGGGGTCGCCATCCGATACGCACCGTTGGAGTGAGGGGGCCGTAGCTGGTGTCCAAAGCTGGTGTCCATCGGGCCGACGGGGACCTGGATGCTGCCGATCAGGAACAGCCCCAGCCAGGCGCCGGCGACGGTGACGGTGACGGCTATCAGGCCGAGGGCGGCCGGTAAGGGGTTCAGAAACGCATACGGCCTAAACCCTGGACGAGTTGGCAGGACGGCGGCAAGTACCGCAACAGCGCGTGAAGTTGGGCCCTCTCCAGCCGTCTACGCCTCCGGGGTCGTGAAGATCCGGTCCAGGTGGTGGTGGAGTACCGCGATGGCCGACTCCGGGCTTCGCTGGCCCACGAGGATGCTGGTGCCCATGGTCGCCGTCATCGCGAGCAGGCTGATCGCCTCCGTGCGGGTGTCGGCGCCGGGATCGGCCAGGCGGGACGCCTGGGCCTGTTCGAGCAGGCCGGTCAGGGCGTCCTCGGCGGCCTCGGGCTTGTCGATGAAGGGCTGGGCGGCCAGCGCGTCGTCGGTCACGGACAGGATCGCGTAGGAGCTGTAGAGGAGGTGGAAGGTGCGGCTCTCCTCGTCGGTGGGGAGGGAGGCCAGCAGCAGCGCCTCGATGCTCGCGCGCGGGCCCGGGTTCGGGCCGACGGCGCGCAGGCGGGCGCCCACCCGTGCGGTGAAGCGGGTGGTCAGGTGCTGGAGCCCGTAGAAGAGCAGCTTCTCCTTGGTCTCGAAGTAGTACTGGACGAGCCGGAGTGACACACCGGCCTCGGCGGCCACGTCGCGCATGCCGACGGCGTGCAGTCCTCGGCGTCCCGCGACCTGGATGAGCGCCTCGGCGATCTGGGCGCGCCGTTCCTCGTGGTTCACGTGCTTCGGCATGTGCCGGTATCTCCCGCCCGTCGGTGTGGGGTTCGCGGCCCGGCTCCCTCCTCCGGACCTCTTTATGGTACCGCCGTACCAACATCGTGGTACGTTCGTATCACGAAAAACGGATCTCCCTGGAGGTGCCCCGTGCCCGAGAACCCGACCCGTGTGCGCCGCGATGTCGGCCGCTACGTGAACGACGCGCTGCGCGACCGGTACTTCGCCACCTGCGACGCCGTCTACGCGATGGGGGCGCCCGCCCGCTCCGAGACGGACGTCGAGACCAGCTTCGGCACCACGCACGTCTACCGGTACGGCCCCGCGGACCCGGCAGCCGAGTCCCGTACGCCGGTGGTCCTGATCCACGGCGCGGGCTACTGCTCGGCGATGTGGTACCCCAACACCCCCGCGCTCAGCGCCGAACGGCCCGTCTACGCGCTCGACACCCCCGGCGACGCCGGGCGCAGCGTCCACCGCGAGCCCATGTGGCAGCCGGAGCGCGCCGCCCAGTGGCTCGACGAGGCGCTCGACGCCCTCGGCCTCGACCGGGTCCACCTGGTCGGCTCCTCGTACGGCGGCTGGCTGGTGCTCAACATGGCCCACCGCCGGCCCGGACGGCTCGCGTCGGTCACCGCCCTCGACCCCGGCGGCCTGGAGAAGGTGGGCCTGCGCTTCTTCGCCTGGGTCTTCGTCAGCCTCTTCGCCAGCTTCGCCCCCACGGCGCTGCGTCCGCGCCTCGCCTCCTGGCTGGAGCAACCGGCCATCGCCGTTCCCGAGCTGCGCAAGTGGAGCCAGGCGGGCGCCCGCGCCTTCCGGATCCGCCGCCCCGCACCGCTGCCGCTGACCGAGGACGCGCTGCGCTCCATACGGACCCCGCTCTCCCTCATCATGGGCAAGCGCAGCCTGCTGGTACACCCGCAGCGCCAGCTGGAACGGGTGCCGCGGCTGATCCCCGGAGCCCGCGCCGAGATCATCGCCGCGACGGGCCACGGCCCGCAGATCGACCACCCCGACCTGGTCAACGCCCGGATGCTGAGCTTCATGGAGGACGTGGACTCCCTCGACCCGGCCGGGGTCAAGGGGGCGGGCGACGCGTAGGACGTGGGCCTGCGGGTCCGTTCTCGCGGATTGCTTACGGGACGGTAGTGAGGCGTTTCCGGAACGTCAGCGGCCCCGGGAAAAGTGGTGTCCACACCGCGGGAACGGCCAAGAAGACTCCCGCACGAGATGCAGGGGGAACCCGATCATGCGTACTTCCCGGATTCGTACCGCCGCCCTGGCCGCCGTCACCGCCGCGCTGGCGCTGGGCCTGACCGCCTGCGGTGGCGCCGACGCGGACTCGAAGGCGGCGGGCGGCTCGGCGCAGGTCAACAGCGGCGGTGACGCCAAGGGCGGTGCGCGCTCGACGAACGCCTCGGGCGGGACGGACGAGGCCGCGGGCGACGGCACCACGGCCGGTGCCGAGCAGTGCCGCGGCGACGAGATGCTGCTCACCGCGGAGCACCGGTTCGCCGGGCAGCAGGGCGAGCACCTGCTGGTCACCGCGTCCAACAAGGGCAGCAAGCCGTGCTGGGTCACCTCGTACCCGACCGTGAAGCTCGGCGACGTCGACAGCACCGCGCTGCCGCACTCCAAGAAGGACCCCTCGGGCGGCGACAAGCACATCACGCTCCAGCCCGGCGGCAAGGTATACAGCGCGGTGAACCTCTTCGACTACGGCTCGAAGAACCACACGGCACAGTCGTTCTCCCTCGCCCTGCGCGGCGCCGACGGTCACGACGGCCCGTCCTACTCCGTCGCCATCAAGGGCGACAAGCCGCAGTTCAGCTGGAACGAGGCCGACGTGCTGAACTGGAACACCGAGAAGCCGTACGACTTCTGACCCGCCCGTCGGCCGGTCACGGGGTGATGCCGCCCGGATGATGCGCATTCCGCGCCGCGCGGGTCCAATGGAAGTGCGCGGGGCACCGCATCGGACGGGAGGTGCGAGCGCATGAACAAGTGCTGGGCCGCGCGCCTGGCTCTGGTGGCGGGGGCGGCCGCGCTGCTGGTCCTGGTCGTGTTCGCCGGGCTGCGGAGCATCCTGCTGGTCTGTGGGGGGCTGGCAGGACTGTTCGTCGCCGTGGCCGGTGTGTGGTGGGTGCTCACGCACCGGGGCGTCATCCGGGTGCTGGCCCTGATGCTCGTGGTCCTCGCGCCGGTCGCCGTCCTCGTGCTGTATGTGGTCGCCGGGCTGCTGTGGGTGGTGCTCGTCTCCTTCGCCCTGTGGACGCTCGCGGTCTCCGTCGGCAGGGCGGCCCTGGCGGAGGACATCCGCCGGATGCCCGAGCGCCCGGCCGCTCCTCCGGAGCGCCCTTTCCTGATCATGAATCCGCGTTCCGGTGGGGGAAAGGTGGAGCGCTTCCACCTGGTGGAACGGGCCAGGGCCCTCGGCGCGGAGGTCGTCCTCCTGGATCCCGGGCATCCGACGGACGTGGCCGGGCTGGCGGGGCGGGCCGTCGACGCCGGGGCCGACCTGCTGGGGGTCGCGGGTGGTGACGGTACGCAGGCACTGGTCGCGGCGGTGGCGGCGGAGCGCGACGTTCCGTTCGTCGTCGTCTCCGCCGGGACGCGCAACCATTTCGCCATGGACCTGGGCCTTGACCGGGAGGACCCCTCGACGTGCCTGGAGGCGCTCACCGACGGCGTCGAACTCCGCGTCGACCTGGGCTTCCTCGGGGTGGCTGCGCCCCGGAGCGACGTTGCGGAACGTGTCTTCGTCAACAACGTCTCGTTCGGCGCGTACGCGGCGGTGGTGCAGAGCCCGGCCTACCGCGAGGACAAGGCCCGGACGACGCTGGAGATGCTCCCCGACCTGCTGACGGGCCACAGCGGTCCGCACCTGAGCGTGCACGTCGAGGGCACCACCATCGACGGGCCGCAGGCCGTTCTCGTCAGCAACAACCCCTACTTGATGGGGGATCCTGCGGGCCTGGGGCACCGGGAGCGGCTGGATTCCGGGGTCCTCGGCGTGCTCGGCATCACGGTCGACAGCGCGGTCCAGGCGGCTCTGATGCTCCGGGGCGGCAACGGACCCGGGCTCACCTCTCTCACCGCCCGGGAGGTCGTCATCCACGCCGACGCAGCCGACATCCAGGCCGGTGTCGACGGCGAGGCGCTCACCGTGCCCGCCCCGGTGCGCTGCCGTATCGAGCCGGGCGCCCTGCGGGTACGGCTGCCGCGCGACCGTGCCGGAGTACCCCGCGCCAAGCCGCCGATGGACTGGCGCAGGGTGCGCCGACTGGCCCTCACCCTGGGCCGGACCGCGGGCGGACGGAAAACCAGCCGCCCGGTGCCGGCCGGACGCCCCGCCGGGCGCACACCGTGACCGGGCGCGGCGGGCACTCCGCAGTGCCGTGCGCGGGCCGGGCCTCAGGCCGCTTCCCGGGGCGGCTGGCGGGAATTCCCTCCCGGCCAATGGGCGCGTAGCGCCGCCAATGTGGCGTGGATTGCGGGTCGGCGGTCGGCCTGGGAGCGCCATACGGCGGAGAGCTGTCGGGAGGGGGCGGGCTGCATGGGGATCACGCGGACGGTGGGCGGCAGAGGGGCGCGGCCGAGGCGGGGCAGCATGGTGACGCCCAAACCGGCGGCCAGGAGCGTCACTTGGGAGGCGTATTCGTCGACCTGGTAGGCGATGTCCGGTGCGATGCCGAGGCCGGCGAAGGAACGCACCAGCCACTCGTGGCACATGGCCCCTGAGCTCTGTCCGATCCACCGCTCGTCCCGCAGGTCGTACGGGGTCACCACCTCCCGGTCGGCGAGCGGGTGTCCTGCGGGCAGCGCGGCGTCGGCGATGTCCTCACCCAGCTCGGCGACGGAGAGCGAAGGGGGCAGCGTCAGCGGGGTGTTGTGCCAGTCGTGCACGACCGCGAGATCCGCCTCGCCGCGTACGACGAGGCCGATGGCGCGCTGGGGGTCGGACTCCACCAGGCGGCAGTCCAGGGCGCGGTGGCCCCTGGCGAGGCCGGCGAGTGCGGCGGCGGCGAAGCCGCGGCAGGCCGTGGGGAAGGCGGCGAGCACCAGCCGTCCGGTGGGCTGGTCGCGCTGTTCCTCCAGGCGCGAGCGGGTCCGCTCCAGCACCGCCACGACCTCGTCCGCCGCCTCCGCGAGCAGCCATGCCGCGGGCGTGAGTTCCACCTTGCCGCCCTGCCGGTCGAGCAGCTCGGATCCGGTCTCGCGCTCCAGCTTGGCGATCTGCTGGGAGACGGCGGACGGCGTATAGCCCAGAGCGGCGGCCGCCCCCGTCACCGAGCCGTGGGTGGCCACGGCGCGCAGCGCGCGCAGACGATTGAGGTCGAACATGAAGCGATGCTAATCCCCCACCTTTAGGAACTTTCGCTGGCCCTTGTGACGGGCGACTGGTGGGATGGAGCATCCCGAAGGAGCGCATTTCCAGGAGACATGGAGACGTGCGGACATGGAGAAATTGGCGTGAAGCCCGTGCATATTGCTTTGGCGGTGGTTGTCGCCGCTGTATGGGGTGCGAATTTCGTGGTGATCGAGGTCGGGTTACGCGATTTTCCGCCGCTTCTCTTCTCCGCGGTGCGATTCCTCCTGGCCGCGTTGCCGGCGGTCTTCTTCGTCGGGCGGCCAAGAGTGGCCTGGCGCTGGGTGGTTGCGGTCGGCATCACGCTCGGCATCATGAAATTCGGGATGCTGTTCATCGGAATGCACGCGGGGCTGCCCCCCGGGGCTCGCCTCCCTGGTGCTCCAGGGCCAGGCGGTCTTCACCGTGCTCTTCGCCGCGGTGCTGCTGAGGGAGCGCGCACGGCGGGCTCAGATCGTCGGCATGGTGATCGCCTCGATGGGCATCGTGCTGGCCGGGCTGGGCTCGACGGCCGGCACCGTGGCCGGATTCCTGCTGGTGGTGGGCGCGGCGGCGTGCTGGGGCCTGTCGAATATCGCGATGCGGAAGGCGGCGCCGCCGGACACCTTCCGGTTCATGGTCTGGGTGAGCGTCGTGCCGCCGATTCCGCTCGCGCTGCTCTCGGTTCCCTTTGAGGGCTGGGACGCGGACCTGCGGGCGCTCCAGCATCTGAACCTCGGCGGAGTGGGCGCGGCGCTCTATGTGGCGTGGGGGGCCACGCTGTTCGGATTCGCCGCCTGGGGATATCTCCTGCGGACCTATGACGCGCCGACTGTTGCCCCGTTCTCGTTGCTCGTCCCGGTATTCGGCCTGGCCGCCGCCTGGATTTTCCGGGGAGAGGGCATGACCGTGCTGACATTCTGCGCGATGGTTCTTGTGCTCGTCGGCATCGGGGTCGGAATGCTGCGTCGCACGAAACGTCCGGCGGCGCCCGGAGTTGACCGGGCGGCGGCGGTAACCGCTGTGGCGCCCTGAGCTGTGCGCGCATATGGGTCGTCAAGTGCTGCGGAGGGGGAGCGATGTCCGGGTCGGAGAGTGTGGCATTAGTGGGCTGTTAGTGGAACGCCAAGCCGGTCGGTGAAGCTGATCTTCGTTCGGAGCGAGACGAGAGAACAGAGCAAGGGGAGTTACACGATGAAGACCGCCACCGCCACCGCCGGCAGCCGCTTCCGTGGGCGTGCCGGGCGTCGCATCGCCGCCGCCATCGTCGCCGCGGCGGCGCTGGGGCTGGGGGTCACCGCCTGTGGGGACGGGGACGCGCCGGCGGGGGGCGCCGGCTCCTCGGCCGCGGCCGGGTCGCAGCAGGCCCCCGAATCGGGACAGTCCACGAACGGCTCCTCCTCGGCCGGTTCGGGCTCGTCCGGTTCGGGCTCGTCCGGTTCGGGCTCGTCCGGTTCGGGCTCGTCCGGTTCGGGCTCGTCGGGTTCGGGCTCGTCGGGTTCCGGCTCGGCCGGTTCCGGGTCGCAGGGTCAGGACGGCGGGACGTCCGCCAAGGGGTCGTCCGGCGCCAAGACGGGCAGCGGGTCCACGTCCGGCGGGTCCACGTCCGGTGGGGGCGGCTCCGCCCATGCGGGTAACAGCCGGATGATCGTCGGCAAGTTGGAGTACCTCGCGCCCGGCAAGCTGATCGTCAAGCCCGAGGGCGGCGGCACCGACCAGGCGTTCTTCGTCGCCAACGCCACCACGGTCCTCGGCGCGGCCGCGATCTGCTCCGGCGACGACGGCAGCGTGGCCATCGGCGGTGACGGCTACGGCACCGCGAAGTGCACCGTGGACCAGCTGGAGAAGGCCGCGAAGACCGGCAGCGTGACCGTCCGCGTCACCATGGACCGCAAGTCCGGCGCCGCCGAGACGGTTGAGGAGAAGTACCACCCGTAAGCCCCATGCCCTCCGGCCTCCGCTGCCGGTGCCGGGCACCTGCTCCATGCGACAGCCTCAGGTCGGCGACCTGGGGCTTGGTTGCTGTCCGGGCCGCCCAGGCCGCCCCCTCAACCCGACGGTCGTTCGGCGGCCGTAGTGAGTTGGCGGGCCAAGTCCCTGAGGGACTCACGTAGTTGGTCGGGGGTGTGGATGGTGAAGGGCCATTCCAGGGAGGCGAGTAGGTGGGCCATGCTTTCCAGACGCTCCACCTGGGCGCGCATCAGGACGCCGGACGGGGTGGCGGTGAGGGTGGCCATGGTGCGCGGCAGTCGGCAGGCAAGGGCCTCGGCGGGCGCCTCGATGTGTACCTCGACCTGCCACAGGGCGGGCGTCCGGGCCAGGGAGGCGGTGAGGTAGGTCACCGGGTCGAAGTCGTCGGGGGCGGTGAAGGTCCCGGTGGTGGGCGCGGTGGCGGCTATCCGGTCCATACGGAAGGTGCGGAGGTCGTCACGGAGGTGGTCGTGGCCGACGAGGTACCAGCAGCCGGAGTGGAAGACCACGCCGTAGGGGTCGACGTCGCGTTCGGTGTGCTCCTGGTGCCAGGAGCGGTAGCGCAGGGCAACGGTGTGACCCGAGCGGCAGGACTGCGCCAGGGTCAGCAGGATGTCTGTTTGGGGGGCCTGCGCGAGAACGGTGTGGGCGGTGAAGGACAGGGTGTCCCGCATGGCGGCCAGCGGGTCGCGGAGCGAGTCGGGGAGTACGCGTTCGATCTTGGCGAGGGCGCCGGCGCCGGCGGGAGCGGTGGTGCTCATGCCCAGCCGCTCACCGGCGAGCAGGCCCAGCATGACCACGAGGGCCTCTTCGTTGGTGAGCATCAGGGGCGGCATCCGGTAGCCGCGGGCCAGCCGGTAGCCGCCGAAGCGGCCCCGGGCGGATTCCACGGGGATGCCCAGTTCGCGCAGGCGGGCGGCGTAGCGCCGCACCGTGCGGACGTCGGTGCCCAGGCGGTCCGCCAACTGCGCGCCGGTCAGCCCGGGGTGTGTCTGGAGGAGCTCCAGCAGAGCGAGTACGCGCGTCAGCGGATATGACATGGATCACTCGCGGTTCGAGGGCGGAAACTGTCCTGTATGGACCCTACTCTCACCTCAACCCCTTAAATCCGAGGAGAAACCGCATGGCTACCTTCGTACTCATTCCTGGCGCCTGGCTCGGAGCCTGGGCATGGGAGGACACCGCACGGGCGCTGCGCGAACGGGGCCATGCGGCACTGCCGATCACGCTGACCGGCCTGGGCGAACGGGCCGACGCCGCCGGCCCGGACGTGGACCTGGAGACGCATATCCGCGACATCACCGGGTTCGTCGTGGACCAGGACCTGCGGGATGTCACGCTCGTGGCGCACAGCTATGCGGCGGTCCCGGTCACCGCCGCCGCGGGCCGTCTCGGATCGCGGCTGGCGCGCGTGATCTATCTCGACAGCGCCCCGTTCGCCGAGGGCACCGGCCTGCTCGATGTGATGCCGGAGGAGATCGTGGACCAGCTGCGCGAGCTGGCCGCCGAGGACGGGGACGGGTGGCAGCTGCCCTTGCCGCCGTTCGACGTCATCGCCGCGTTCAGCTCCCTCGACGGGCTCGACGAGGAGCGGCGCGAGCTGATGCGCGCCCGCTCCACACCGCAGCCGTTCCGCACCTTCGAGCAGCGGCTCACGGGCGCGGACGAGCCCGGTCCCGACGTGGACCGCGTGGTGGTCGCCTGCAACGACGCCAAGGCCCTGCTGGATGCCGGGGTGCCGGTGCTGGACTTCCTCAATCAGCCGCCGTGGCGGCACTTCCATCTGCCCACGGGGCACTGGCCCATGCTGTCCATGCCGCTCGAACTCGCCGACACTCTCGACGCGGTCGTCTCTTCCGGACGCTGATCGGACACTGACGGACGCTGACGGGCGCTCCGCGGCGGCCACCGCCCGTCGCCCGCGCCCGCTCCATGACAAAGGCCCAGGCACGAGACCTGGGCCTGCGTCATGATCCGGAGCGGGTCAACTCGACTGAATCGACTGGAGCATGTTCAGACGGGCTGCCCGGCGGGCCGGCCAGATCGCTGCCAGCACGCCGATCAGCAGCGCCAGCCCCAGCAGAACCGCCAGGTCCCCCCACGGCAGCACCGTCTCGTACAGGGTCAGCGACGAGCTCGCCATGGTGCTTCCGGCCCAGGCCAGGAAGATGCCCGTGCCGATGCCGAGCACCGCGCCGAACACCGAGATCACCACCGACTCCAGCCGGACCATCTGCTTGATGCCGGTGCGGTCGAGGCCGATGGCGCGCAGCATGCCGATCTCGCGGGTGCGCTCGAAGACCGACATGGCCAGGGTGTTGACGACGCCGAGCACCGAGATGAGGACGGCCATGCCGAGCAGGCCGTACATCATCTTGAGGACCATGTTGACGCCCCCGCCGCCGTCGTTGATGACCTGCTCGTGGCTCTGGACCTCCATCAGCGGGCTGTCGCCGAGCGCGGCACGGATCTTCCGCTCCAGGCCGTCAGTCTTGCCCGGCTCGACCTTGACCAGCACGTTTTCGAGCTTGTGGGTGTCGGAGTAGGGGAGGACGTCGGTGAGCGTACCCAGTGCCTTGTCCGTGGTGGGGGTCTTGGCGTAGACGCCGACGACCGTCAGCTTCTTCTTCCGCTGCGGCTCGGAGCCGTCGAGGGAGCCGGCCTTGAGGGTGCTGCCGACCTCGATCCCGGCCTTGGCGGCGAACTCGTCGGAGACCGCGATCTTCCCGGGGCCGATGTCACGCAGCGAGCCGGAGCGGAAGTCGAGCTTCGCGGTCTTGCCGTACGTCGTGGGGTCGGTGCCGGTGACGGAGACCAGACCGTGGTTCGTGTCGAGGAGCGCCGTGGTGGTGGGGACGGCCGCGGCGACCCCGGGCAGCCGTGCGATCCGGGTGGCCGCGCTCGGGTCGAGCCCGGCGGGGGTGCTGTTGGAGACGTTGTAGTCGGCGGTCATGCCCTGGTTCGCCTCCGCGACCAGCGCGCTCTGGGCGGACTTCCCGACCACGGTCAGGCCGGTGACCAGGGCGAGCCCGATCATCAGGGCCGAGGCGGTGGCGGCGGTGCGGCGCGGGTTGCGCAGCGCGTTCTCCTTGGCCAGCTTGCCGGTGACGCCGAAGAGGCGGGAAGTCACCTTGCCGGCCAGCGCGATCAGCGGCCGGGAGAGCAGCGGTGCCAGCACGATCAGGCCGAGCAGGGTCAGCGCCGAGCCGAGCATCGCGATCATCAGGCTGCTCTGGAGGGTGTTGCGCAGCGTGGAGACGTACAGCATCACCAGCATCCCGGCTCCGGTGAGCAGGATGCCGACCACATGGCGGACGATCAGGGCGCGGGCGGGCGGTGCCTGGTCGGTGCTGCTGAGCGCCGCCACGGGGGCGATCTTCGCGGCCTTGCGGGACGGCAGCCAGGCGGCGAGCACCGTGATGACGACGCCGACGACGATCGAACCGGCGAACGCCATGGGCGAGATGACCAGCGGTCCGGCGGGCAACCCGGCGCCGGTCAGGTTGATCAGCGGGCGCAGGGCGGTGGCGATGCCGAGGCCCAGGACGAAGCCCGCGACGGAGGCACCGAGCCCGAGGAGCGTGGCCTCGACGAGGACCGAGCGGACGACCTGGCGGCGCGAGGCGCCCACCGCCCGCATCAGGGCGATCTCCCGGCTGCGCTGGGCGATCAGCATGGTGAAGGTGTTGGCGATGATGAACGCGCCGATGAACAGCGCGATACCGGCGAAGCCGAGCAGCGCCTTGGTGAGGGACCCGGTCGCCTCGGCGACACCGGCGGACTGCTCGGCGGCCAGGTCCTCGCCGCTGGTGGCCTCGGCGCCCTCCGCGGGCAGCAGTGCCCGCACCCGGTCGGTCAGTTCACCGGCGTCGGTACCGCTCTTGGCCACGACCGCGATCTCGTGGAACTGGCCGGGCCGCAGGAAGAGCTTCTGTGCGGTCCCGGTGTCGAAGAGGGTGAGCGAAGCCCCGGCGTTGACCCGCGGATCGTCGGTGGTGACGATGCCGACCAGCTTCTTGGTCAGGGCGGGGCCGTCGATGGCGAAGCGGACGTTGTCGCCGATGCGGTAGCCGCCCTTCTCGGCGGTCTGCGCGTCCAGCGCCAGTTCGCCCTCGGCGGCGGGCCCGCGGCCCTCCTTGAGCGAGGTGCGGCTGTCCTTGCCGGGCAGGTAGTTGGTGGCCAGACTCGGCCGGCCCTTGTCGGTGTTGACCGGCAGGCCGTCCTTGCCGGCCACGGTGGCCCGGCCGTCGACGGTGGGGCGCACCGCGGCGACGCCGGGCAGCGCGCCGATCTTGTGGACCAGCGCGGTGTCGAGCGCGCTGGCCGGCTTGGCACCCGGGGTGGCGGGGCCGTCCAGGCCGGCCGCCCTCTCGCCACCGCCGGCATCCAGCGACTGCACGGAGACGGCGACCCCCTTGAGGCTCGCAACGGCGGCCTTACGGAAGGCGTTCGCGGTGGTGTCACCGAAGACGAGGGTGCCGGAGACGAAGGCGACGCCGAGCAGGACCGCGAGCGCGGTCATGATCAATCGGGCTTTGTGCGCAAGGACATTGCGCAGAGCTGTACGCAGCATGGTCGGTTTCAGTCCTGGGAGAGGCGAGGGACAGGGATGCCGTGCGGGAGGAGCGCGTCAGCTCGTCCGGCCCTTGGCGTCGAAGTGCCGCATACGGTCGAGCACGGCTTCGCGGGTGGGGGCGGGCAGATCGTCGGTGATCCGTCCGTCGGCGAGGAAGATCACGCGGTCCGAGTAGGAGGCGGCCACCGGGTCGTGGGTGACCATCACGACGGTCTGCCCCAGCTCGCGTACCGAGTCCCGCAGGAAGCCCAGGACCTCGGCGCCGGAAAGGGAGTCGAGGTTGCCGGTCGGCTCGTCCGCGAAGATGATCTCCGGTCGGCCGGCCAGTGCGCGGGCCACGGCGACGCGCTGCTGCTGGCCGCCGGAGAGCTCCGAAGGACGGTGTCCCAGCCGCCCGGAGAGTCCGACGGTCCCGACGATCAGGTCCAGCCACTCCTGGTCGGGCGTGCGGCCTGCGATGTCCATCGGCAGCGTGATGTTCTCCAGGGCGTTCAGGGTGGGCAGCAGGTTGAACGACTGGAAGATGAAGCCGATCTTCTCCCGGCGGAGCTTGGTGAGCTGCCGGTCGCCCAGACCGGACAGCTCGGTGTCACCGACGTGGGCGGAGCCCGCGGAGAAGGCGTCGAGCCCCGCCATGCAGTGCATCAGCGTCGACTTGCCGGAGCCGGACGGCCCCATGATCGCGGTGAACCGTCCGCGCTCGAACTCCACGGAGACCTCGTCGAGGGCGACGACGCGGGTGTCGCCCTCACCGTAGATCTTGCTCAGCGACGTGGCGCGGGCGGCGGCACCGGACGGTGCCTTCAGGTGGACGGTCTGGGTGGCGGACTGCGACACGGGGACTCCTGAAGCGGGGTGCGGGACTCCCGTCCATCGTGTCCGCGGGGCACCCCCGGATACGTCGTTCCAAGGGCGGGGATACGCGGTCTTCCGCAGGTCGCACCGATCGCGGCCAGGTAGCCCGCACGGGCTACGGGCGCTCTGTCCAAAGGCAGACCCGGCGGCTCCCCGGCCCGCCCGGGATCAGCGCATCAGCCCGGCCTGGTACGCCACCAGCGCCGCCTGCATCCGGCTGCCGCACCCCGTCTTCCCCAGGATCGACCCGACATGGGTCTTGACCGTTCCCACGCCGATACCGAGCCGGGCGCCGATCTCCCGGTTCGACAGCCCCTCGCCGAGCATGACCAGCACCTCCCGCTCCCGGTCCGTCAGACCCGCCACCCTGCTGTCCGGCGCGTCGGCGTCGGTATCGGCGTCGGCGTCGGCGTCGGCGTCGGCGTCGGCCGAATTGCCGCCCAGCATCAGGCGGATGACGGACCCGGTGACGGCCGGCGAGAGCACCGCGTCCCCCACGGCCGCGGCCCGTACCGCGCGGATCAGCTCCCGCGGCCCCTCGTCCTTGAGGAGGAAGCCGGTGGCGCCCCCGTGCAGGGCGCGAGTGACGTTCTCCTCGTCGCCGAAGGTGGTGAGCATGACCACCTGCGGCCGGTGCTCCAGGGCGACCAGCGGTTCGACGGCCGCGAGCCCGTCGACCACCGGCATCCGGACGTCGAGCAGCACCACATCGGGCCGGACCTCGGCGGCGAGCCGGACGGCCTCGGCACCGTTGGCCGCCTCCGCCACCACCTCGATGTCCTCGGCGTGCCGGAGAATCATCCGGACGCCGTGCCGGACCATCTCCTCGTCGTCGGCGAGCAGCACCCGCACCCCGGAAGTGGCCCGGGAAGAGCCGGAGTTGGCCTGGTCAGTCATGTGTCCTGCTCCTCCTGGGGGGTTCGGACGCCCTTCCGTCACGAGTCGCCTCGCTCTCACCAGCCGCCTTGCTCTCACCCGTCGGCTTCTCCGTCACCACAGGGACCGTGAAGCGGTCGACCGCGATCAAGGTGCCGGAGCGGAAGCAGTAGCGGACGAGCTCCAGCCGTCCGCCATGCGGCTCCGCGAGCGGGTACGGGTACACGCACTCCGTGGCGGAGTCCGGCCGCGGCGGCTCGTGTCCGGCGGCGGCCGCGCGCACCTCGGCGGTGTCCGATCCCACGACGGACTCCACCCGCTCCCTCGACATCCCCAGCCGGGGCACTTCGTGGCCCGATGGCACGGAACCGTGCTGCGCCTGGTCCACCAGCACCAGCCCGGACATCACCCCCACCCCCACCCCCACCAGGCCGAGCAGCCCGGCGACGACGCCACCGACGCGCCGCTGGAGGGCGGACAGCCCGCTGCCGGACTCCTCGTCGGCCACCGGCCCGTTGGTCTCCGGCGCCGCGTCCGCAGTCTCCGCACCGGGCCCGGGGTCGGCGGGGATATCGGCCGTCACGACGAAGCCGCCGCCAGGCGTCCGGTCCGCTTTCAGGGTGCCGCCGAGCAGCGCCACCCGCTCCCGCAGTCCGGTCAGCCCCTGCCCGGAGCCGAGCCCGGTCGCGGCGGCCGGCGGGGTGGGCGGCACGCCGTTGCGCACCTGGACCTCCACCCCCGCGCCGGTGTGGCGGACGGCGACGGTCACGTGGGCGCCGGCCGCGTACCGGTGGACGTTGGTGAGCGACTCCCGCACCACTCGCTGGACCGCCCGCCGCACCCGGGCCGGCCGGGCGTCCAGATCGGGCCCCTCCCAGGAAGAGGTGACGGGGATACCGCCGCCCCGCGACTCCTCCACCAGCGCCTCGATGTCCGCGCGGGTGCCCGTCGCATCGGTCAGCGCGCCGGTGCCGGTGTCGTCCTCCAGCGGGCCGAGGACCCCCAGCGCCTCGCGCAGCTCCTGCATCGCATCACGGGTGGCGCGGCGCACCAGCGCGGCCTCTTCCCGCAGTCCGGGCGCCTGCTTGAGCAGCGCCATCTCCAGGCCGCCCGCGTGCAGGGAGACCAGGCTCAGCCGGTGCCCGACCAGATCGTGCATCTCCGCGGCGATCCGCGACCGTTCGCGCATCCGCGACTCGCTCTCCGCCAGCCGGCGCGCCTGCTCGGCGGCGGCGGCGCGCCCCCGCAAGGCCCGGAGCAGCCGGTTCTGCTGCCCCACGGAGGTGCCGACCAGTCCGGGCACGACGATCGTGGTGGTGGCGAGCACCGCCCCGAGGGCCGGTCCGACCACCCATCTGGACAGCCCCAGCCAGGGCGCGAACGCCACGCTGGTCACCAGCGTCGCGGCGCCCGCCGCCAGCAACAGCTCGGCGCGCCGCCGCGGCGTCTCCACCTGCCGGGCCACGGTGTAGGCGGCCGTCGCGGTCAGCAGCGCCACCACGGGCACCGCCCCCATCAGCGCCGCCAGCCCGACCACAGCGGTCGCCGGGAACCGGCGCCGCACCAGCATCAACACCACCGCGACCGCGACGAGCCCCACACCCGGCGCCCCACCCCGCGGCCCGAGGTAACTCACCATCTCGTCGGCCTGCCACAGCGGCCACACCAGCACCCCGGCCAGGACCACCTCGCGCCCCGACCGCCACAGCCGCCACCCACACTCCCCGGGCCCCGCGAAGGGACTTCGGACCGAGCTGTGGTCAGTGACAGGCGGAGCACTGGACGGCATACCGCCGATTATCGCGGCCCCGCACCGGGCGCTCCCTGGTCCCTGGGTGCGACGCCACCTCTGCCCAAAGACAGAGGCCCCTCACGTGCCCGCTCCCACACCCGCCCATCGCCCCCGTTCCCGCGCACAGCCGCCCATTCACGGGCACCCCCGCCCATTCCCCGACCGCTTCCGCATCAACTGGATTCACGTTGAACCAGTTGTGGATCGGGCACGTGACCACCAGTGACACGTTTATGCCGCACGTCCCTGGGAGATTCATGACGCGCAGATGGTCGCTCATCACCACGATCGCCGTACTGACCGTCGCGCTGGCCTTTGTCGTTGTGCAGCTGGTGCGCGGGGAGGGAGCCGGGGGTTCCGGGGAGGAGAAGGGCGGGGCGGCAGCGGCCTCGCCGAAGGCGACGGCTGAGGGGCTGCAGGGCGTCGGGTGGTGGCCGTTGCACCGGTCCGGGACCGCCAAGGCGGGGGAGCACGATGCCGTGGCCGGCAGTGGCACGGAGTGGACGGACGGGCCCGGGGGCGGGGCGCTGCGGCTGGACGGCAGCAGTGGGTCCGCGGACACCGGCACCCGCATCGACACCCGGAAGAACGACTATTCGTTCGCCGCGCGGGTGAAGCTCGACGCGGAGGACATGAGCGGGTTCCACACCGCGCTGTCCCAGGACGGTGAGAAGTTCAGCACGTTCTACCTCCAGTACGCCGGGCCGGACGAGAACTTCGCGTTCAGCTTCCCCGGTGCCCGCACCGTCGCCGAGCAGGCCGAGCAGCCACAGGCCGGGCGCTGGTACCACCTCACCGGCACGTACGGCCAGAAGGACCACCGGATGAAGATCTACGTGGACGGCCGGCTCGCGGGAAGCAGGCAGGCCACCGGCCGGGTGAAGCCCACCGGCAGTGTGGTGGTCGGGCGTGGCAAGTTCGGCGGCAAGGCGGTCGACCACTGGAAGGGCGATGTCGCCGATGTGCACGTCTACGACCGGGAATTGACGGCTGACGAGGTGAAGTCGCTGTCCGCCCACGAACCGGACTGACGGCGGCCGGCCGGCGCCCGCCACGGAGCGCGCGGCGCGGCCGTGTCCGTACGCGCCGGGACGTGCAACGGGGCACGTTCCGGCCGCAGCTCACGCCCGACCGGGGCGCGTTCACCGCCGCCGCGGGCCGGCGGGCCCGCCGCACGGAGCGGACGACCGCTCGCGTCGGCGGCCGCCGGCCGCACCCGTCCTCCCCCCAGATGACCGGAGAGAAAGCCTTTGTCGGCCAGTGCTTCGACCGAAGCCAGCATGCCCGGCCCCCGCACCGCGGATCCCCGTCCCGAGGAATTCCTCAGAGCCCTGTACCAGTTCCACGGCAGCGCGCTGCTGCAGTTCGCCGCCCGGCGGCTGGGCGGCGACTGGCACCACGCCGAGGACGTGCTCCAGGAGGTGGCGATACGCGCCTGGCGGCACGCGGGGGACCTCGATCCGACCGCGGATTCGGTGCGGCCGTGGCTGTTCACCGTGCTGCGCAACCTCGTCATCGACGGCCACCGGGCCCGCCAGGCCAGACCACCGGAGACCGGCGACCCGGAACTCGCCCACCTGCCGGTCTCCGACGACGTGGACCACCTCCTCACCTCCCAGGTGCTCTTCGAGGCGTTGCGGGACCTGCGGCCGCCGCAGCGCGAGGTTCTGCTGCACGTGCACTACCTGGGACGCAGCGTCAACCAGACGGCCCAGGTCCTCGGCGTCCCGCCCGGCACGGTCAAGTCCCGGACGTACTACGCCGCCCGCGCCCTGCGGGAGGCGCTGCGCAGCCGCGGGCTGCACAGGGACGGCCGGGACCGCGAGGCCGGATGACCGTCACGCCATCCGCCCCGCGTGCCGGGTGATCTCCAGGCCGAGCGGTCCGGTGTCGAGCGATCCGTCCGCACCGGCCTGCCAGCGCCACCCCGCGGGCGCGTCGCCGAGCACCAGCAGCGCGTCGCCGCGCCGCAGGCCGTCCAGCGCCCCCTGCCGCCGCGGGAGTTGTGAGGCGTCCACGACGAACAGGTGCGGCGCCTCGCCCTGGACGGCGATCCGGCTGCTGCCCTCGATCAGCCGGAAGATCTGGGTGACGTCGGACGCGCCGGGCTCCGGCGCTCCCGGCGCCGAAGCCGCCCTGGCGAACGCCTCCTCCACACTGGCCGCGGTGTGCAGCCGCGAGGTCCGCGGCACATCGTCGCCCAGCAGCCCGTCGCCGGCCAGCGACCCCACCAGGGTGACCTCGGCGAGCGACCCCACCGGGCCCGCGAGCGCCTCGATGACGACGGCGCGCACCAGGCCGCGCACCTCCTCGTCCGGGCCCGCCACGGAGACCGGACCCCCCGCCCGGGAGAGGTCGACCAGCACCCGGTCGGCGCCGTCCAGCCCGACCGTCACCGTCAGCGCGAACGGCAGCGCCGGTTCGCCCTCCGGACCGGGGCGGTGCAGGGCGTCCGGCGAGATCGTCCAGCGCTCGCCGTCCGCCTCGGCGGTCCACGGCGCGGGGGCGGTCTCCTCCGCACCGGCCAGCAGCAGTCCCAGCCGCTCCTCGGAGTAGACGACGGCGTAGAGGTCGGGCAGCGACCGGGCGGAACGCAGGCATTCGCCGGTCAGCCGGCGCAGGCCCGCGTCGACCACGTCCAGCGCCTCCCGGCCCACGACGGCGGCCGAGGGAGCGGCGGGCTTCGGCGGGCGGGGCCGCCGCTCGGTCACGACCAGCGCGGCCACCGCCCCGATCAGCGCCAGCCCCAGCACCACGGCCAGGACGTACCAGATCATCTTCTGACTCCTTGTCGGGACTCCCCGGCGGCGGAGCCGGGACGGTGGAAAACGGGGGCACCGCGGCGGAGTCGCGGCGCCGTGCACCCGATGTCCATACGGGGCGCGGGCGCGGACGGTTCACCGGCGGGTCCGTACCGCGTCCGCGCACCGTCCGTGAACCGTCCGTGAACCGTTCACGGGCCGGGCCCGTAGGTCCCGTCAGTGGCACGGGAGCCTCGAACACGGCCCCCGCGGCCCCCGCATTCACGCCGGCTGGAGGACGTTTTCGTGTCGTTGATGTTGACCGTGGTCGAGGGGGACGGTGACGCGTTCGACGTCCACCTCGACGCCGACCCCGACACGCCGGTGCACGCCGTCGCGGAGGCGCTGGCCGGGGCGGGTGGTGTCCACCGGCCCCCGGAGGGCCTCGGCCTGTACGCCGGTGACCAGCTGCTGCCCGGGGACCTGCGGCTGCGGGACGCGCCGCTGCGGCACGCGGCCATCGTGGGCCTGGGCCGCCCGGCCGGCACCTCGTCGGCCGAACCGGACGGGCTGGTGGAGGTCCGTGTGGTCGGCGGGGCCGGGGCGGGCACGGTGCACCGGCTCGACATCGGCGAGTACCGCATCGGGCTGGCACCCGACGGGAGCGCCCAGGTGCTGCGCACCCTGCCGGACCGTCCGTGCGCCGTGCTGACGGTGGGCCCCCGGGGACGCTGCCGGGTGGCGCCCGACGCGTCGGCGCCGGACGGCGGTACCCCGCAACTGGACCGTGCGGACCTCGCCGGGGCCACCGCCTGGCCGGCCGGCGCACAGCTCCTCGTCGGCGGCGCTCTGCTCGAACTCGCCCTTCCGCAGCGGCCGGACGCGGCCGTGCAGCCGTCGGAGGACGGCACCGGCTGGGACTACAACCGGCCGCCGCGGCTGCGCCCGGCCGAGACCGCCACCCGCTTCACCCTGCCCTCGCCGCCCGCGCCGCCCGCCGCGCGGCCGCTGCCGTGGATCACCGCGGCCGCCCCCGTGGTGATGGCGGGGGTCGGGGCGCTGGCCTTCGGCCGCTGGCAGATGCTGTTCTTCGGGCTGCTCTCCCCGGTCGTGATCCTCGGCAACTACCTGATGAGCCGGCGCAGCGGACGCCAGTCGCACTCCGAGACGGTCGCCGCCTACGAGGAGAAGAAGGCGCGCATCGAGGGCGACGCGGAGCAGGCCCTGACGGCCGAACGCACCGCCCGGCGCCGTGGCTTCCCCGACCCGGCCGAGGTGGCGCTGACCGCCGTCGGCCCCCGGCGCCGCCTGTGGGAGCGCCGTACCTCGGACGCCGACTTCCTGGAACTGCGCATCGGGACCGCCGATCTGCCCTCCGACGTGGTGCTCCAGGACCCGACCAAGGACGAGCACCGCCGCCAGGACCCGTGGACCGCCTACGACGTGCCGGTGACCGTTCCGCTGCGGGAGCACGACGTTCTGGGCATCGCCGGTGAGGGCCCGGCCGCGCGCGCCGTGGCACAGTGGGCCATCGCCCAGGCCGCCGTCCTGCACAGCCCCCGTGACCTCCAGATCCACCTGCTGACGACCGGCGGGCCGGGCCGGGACGGCTGGTCCTGGCTGCGCTGGCTGCCGCACGTACGGAAGAAGTCCGGCGACACCCCGGCGAGCATCGGCTACGGCACCGAGACCTGCGCCCGGCGGGTCGCCGAACTCACCGCGCTGATCGCGGAGCGGGCCGGGGCGGAGGACCGGCGGAGCCGGACCGCCGGGCCCGATGTGCTGGTCGTGCTCGACGGGGCCCGCAGGCTGCGTTCGCTGCCCGGCGTGACGCAGATCCTGCGCGACGGACCGTCCGTCGGCGTCCGCGCGGTCTGCCTGGACGCCGAGGAGCGGCTGCTGCCCGAGGAGTGCCAGGCCGTCGTCGCCGAGGAGCCCGGCGGCACCGTGCGGGTGGGCCGCTCCGGGCGGGGCACCGTCGGGGGCATCCGGCCCGACGTGGTGTCCCTGGACTGGTGCCGTTCGCTGGCGCGGGCGATGGGCCCGATGCGGGACCCAGGCGGGGACGGTGAGGAGGCCGCGGTGCTCCCCGGTTCCGCGCGGCTGCTCGATGTCCTCGCCCTCGACCCGCCGCAGGCCGCGGGCATCCGGGCGCGCTGGTCGGCCGGGGGCCGCTCGACCCGGGCGGCCGTCGGCGTCTCCCTGGACGGCCCGTTCTCCCTCGACCTGCGGCGCGACGGCCCGCACGGGCTGGTCGCCGGGACCACCGGCTCCGGCAAGTCCGAACTCCTCCAGACGCTGGTCGCCTCGCTCGCGGTGGCGAACCGTCCGGACGCGATGACCTTCGTCCTGGTCGACTACAAGGGCGGCTCCGCGTTCAAGGACTGTGTGGACCTGCCGCACACCGTCGGCATGGTCACCGACCTCGACGCCCATCTCGTCGAACGGGCCCTGGTGTCGCTGACGGCGGAGCTCACCCGGCGCGAACACATCCTCGCCGCGGCCGGTGCCAAGGACATCGAGGACTATGTCGAGCTGCTGGAGCGCGAACCGGCCGCGGGACGTGCGCCGATGCCCCGGCTGCTGATCGTCATCGATGAGTTCGCCTCGATGGTGCGGGATCTGCCGGACTTCGTGAAGGGCCTGGTCAACATCGCGCAGCGGGGCCGCAGCCTCGGCATCCATCTGATCCTGGCGACCCAGCGCCCCAGCGGCGTGGTCTCCTCGGAGATCCGCGCCAACACCAACCTGCGGATCGCGCTGCGGGTGACGGACGCCGGCGAGAGCCAGGACGTCCTCAACTCCTCGGAGGCCGCCGGGATTTCGCAGAGCACACCCGGCCGCGCCTATGTCCGCTTCGGCCAGAACTCCCTGGTGCCGTTCCAGTCCGGACGGGTCGGCGGCCGCCGGCCCGGCGCCGCGGCGGCCTCGCTGCCGGCGCCCTGGGCGGTGGCGGTCGGCTGGGAACGGCTCGGCGAACCGCTCCCGCAGCGGCCCCGCACCGCGGCCGCCCCCGCCGAGGTGGAGACCGACCTCACCGGCCTCGTCACGGCGATCCGCGCGGCGGACCGGGACATGGGCATCCCCGCACAGCACAGCCCCTGGCTGCCGCCGCTGCCCGAGCAGCTGGTCACCGCCGAACTGCCGCCGGTCCCGGCCTCGGACTACGACCTCGCGCCCGTCGCGTACGGCGTGGTGGACCTGCCCGCCCAACAGGCCCGGCAGGCCCTGGTGATCGACCCGGCGACGCTCGGGCACCTGCACATCATCGGCTCGCCCCGGCAGGGCAGGTCCCAGACGCTGCGCACCATCGCCGGCGTCACGGCCCTCGCCCACTCCGCCGACAAGCTGCACATGTACGGCATCGACTGCGGCAACGGCGCGCTGCTGCCCATCGAGGGCCTGCCGCACTGCGGGGCCATCACCCAGCGCACCCAGCCCGACCGGGTGGCCCGGCTGCTCGCCCGGCTGACCGAGGAGCTGGGCCGACGTCAGGAGATGCTCGCCGCGCGCGGCAGCGCCGACCTGGCGGAGCTGCGCCGCGCCCTGCCGGAGTCCGAACGGCCGCCGCACATCCTGCTGTTCATCGACCGCTGGGAGGTCTTCGACAAGCAGCTCGGCGAGTACGACTCCGGGAACCTGCTGAACGCCGTGCTGACCCTGCTCCGGGACGGCGCGAGCGTCGGCATCCACCTGGTGATGACCGGTGACCGGGCGCTGTTCTCCAGCCGGGTCACCGGCTCCACCGAGGACAAGCTCGTACTCAAGCTGAACGAGAAGTCCGAGTACGGGCAGATCGGCATCACCCAGCGCAACGTGCCGGACGAGATCCCGCCGGGCCGCGCCTTCCGTGCCGCCGACAAGGCGGAGGTGCAGATCGCGCTCCTCACGCAGAACCCGGAGGGCCAGGCGCAGGCCGCGGCGCTCCAGCAGATCGCCGAGCAGTGCCGGCAGCAGGCGGTGCACCTCCCGGCCGCCACCCGGCCGTTCCGCGTCGACACGCTGCCGGACCGGCTCACCTGGGAGCAGGCGATGCAGTACGTGCCGCGGCCGCTGCCGTCCGCACGGTGGGCCCTGTCCGGTGTCGGCGGCGACGAACTCACGGCGGTCGGACCCGACTTCTCCGTCACGCCGACGTTCCTCGTCTCCGGGCCGGCCCGCTCCGGGCGCAGCACCGTCCTGGCGACGCTGGCCATGTCGCTGCTCTCGGTCAGGACACCCATCGTCATCGGCGCGCCGGCCAGGTCGCCGCTGCGCCGGCTCGCCGGACGGCCCGGGGTCCTCGCGGTGTTCGACGAGGCCGACATCGACCCCACGGCCCTTGAGCAGGCGCTGGCCTCCGCGCCGAAGGGCGCCGTGGTGATCCTGGACGACGCCGACCTGTTGCTGAAGTCGAAGGCGGAGTCCGTTCTCACGCCGATCGCCAAGTCCGGTGCCGAGACCGGCCGGGGCCTGGTGATCGCCGGGCAGACCGACCGGCTCTCCTCCGGCTTCTCCGGCTGGCACACCGAGGCCCGCCGCAACCGGTGCGGCCTGCTGCTGAAGCCGCAGAACATGAGCGACGGCGAACTGATCGGCGTGAAGGTCCCGCGCAGCCGGCTGGGCGCGGCCCGTCCGGGCCGGGCGATCCTGCACCTGGGCGACGGGGTGCTGCGGACGGTTCAGGTCCCGGAGACCGTCCTGCCGAAGCCCGGCAGCTGACCCTACGGGGACGGCATGCGCGAGGGCCCCACCGAGGAACGTGAGTTCCGGTGGGGCCCTCTTCTGCTGTCACCCCGTGCGGGTGCAGGGCCTTCCGGGAACGAGAGGGATCAACTCCGAAGGGGCGGAATCAACCGATCTCATGCGGTTCGGGGATCTCCCCGCCACGGCACCGGCGGGAGGGGTTCGCGCCGGGTTCACTCCCTCCACTTCATACCTCCCCCCGCGTCCCAGGTCTTGTCCGACCAGGCGTACCGGACGTTGACTCCGAGTTCGTTGGCCATGCGGTTCATCGCACCCTTGCAGCTGCTGCACGGCGACCGTGTGCCTTGCATGAATACGGCTTCTCCCCGGGCGACCGGAGCCCGGAGGTGATACGGGTCGTTCGGGATGGAGACCTTGTTGCCGGTGCTGGCGCCGGCCATGCGGGAGAAACGGTGTTCCGTGTGGACGACGTTCCCGTACGCCCAGTTTCTGGGGAGAGTGGCTTCCGCCTCGGTCCTGGCCTCGCCGGATCCCGGGGTCCGCACCGTGTACTCGGCCCTGATGGGCCACGGCCTGTAACCCCCGCCGGACTGCAGGATGTAGATCTCGGCCGTATGGCCACAGTCCTCCAGACCGAGTGGGTCGTACGCGGTCGAGGGGTTCGAGACGTAGGCGACCGGGTTCGGCGCCGGGTCCAGTCCGAGCGGGTCGGGTGAGACGTAGCGTCCCGTCTCCGGGTCGTAGTGGCGGAAGTAGTTGTAGTGAAGGCCGGTTTCGGGGTCCTGGTACTGGCCGGGAAAGCGCAGCGGGGTGGTGGCCGTGGCATCGCGGTTGCGACTGGTGACACCCCAGAGAGTGGCGCGGGAGCGCCAGGCGATGCCGCCCTGCTCATCCACCAGTTCGGTGGGAGTACCGACCAGGTCGGTCACGATCGAGAAGAACCGGGAGTCGTACCCCTCCTGCGTCCTCGGCTTGCGCTCCAGCTGTGTCAGGGGCCGGTAGTCGTCGTGGTCCCAGGTGAGGGTGATGCCGTTGGCGGTGTCGGTCTGTTCGGCGAGGCGGGTCTCGTCCCAGGTGAAGTGGACCGCCTCGGCGACCGACCCGTCCTCCGCCATGCGGTACTTGGCGGTACGCCGGGCCAGCGGGTCATAGGTGTAGCGCCAGCGGGTGCCGTCGGGCGTCACGCACGAGGTGAGCTGGTCCTCTGCGTTCCATTCGTAGCGCCAGGTGTCGGGCTTCCTCGACAGACGGCGCTTCTGACGCAGCACCATGCGGCCGGCGGCGTCGTACTCGTAGCGCACCGCCCCCGCGGCCTGGATGCGGGTGCCCGTGTAGGTGCGCTCGCCGCGGGCCTCCGCCCGCCCGGCCTTCTCCGGCCACGTCGCCGACGTCTGGTTGCCCGCCTGGTCGTAGGCGTAGGACTCGGTCCAGCCGTCGGCGGTCACAGCCAACGGGCGACCCACCTGGTCGAGTTCCATCTGCCGGCTCAGGCCCGTCGTCGCGTCCGTGACGGCCGCGAGGTGATCGTCCGCACGATAGGTGTAGGTGCGCTCGCGCAGGGTGCCGGCGGAGGTGGCGAGGCGCTGGGCGATGGGACGTCCGGCCGGGTCCCAGTCGCTCGTCGCCTCCACGGGCGAGGTCCGGCTGCCCCAGACGCGGGCCATCTCCTTGCCGAGTACGTCGTGGGTGAAGGCCATCCGGTGCCCGTCGACGGTGAGGCTGTCGCGGTTTCCCAGCTCGTCATAGGTGAGTTCGGTGACGGCGCCGGTGGGGGTGGTGCGGGAGGTGCGACGGCCGAGAACGTCGTAGGTGAAACCGGTACGGCGGCCGTCCACGGTTTCGGCCAGGACCCGCCCCATGGCGTCGCGTTCGAACTCCAGCGTCGAGTCCGGGGAGGCCATGCGGACGAGTGATCCGGCCTGGTCGTACTCATAGGACGTCGTGGTCCCCGCCACGTTCTTGAGGAGTATCTCGTCCACGGAGTTGTACTGGAAGGAGATCTCCTCGCCCAGCGGGGTGGTGCGGGCGAGCAGTCGGCCCGACGCATCGTGGGTGTAGGTGACCTCACGGCCGTCGAAGTCGGACTCGCTCGTCAGACGGCCTGCCGCGTCATAGGCGTAATCCCAGGTGAGACCCTGCGGGTTGCGGACCTGTGTGAGGCGGCGCTCCGCGTCGTAGGCGAAGGTGTAGCGCACCCCGTCGGGCCCGGTACGGGCCGCGAGCAGGTCGAAGTGGGTGTACTCGTACCTGGTGGCGCCCCCCGCGGAGTCGGTCGCCGAGAGGCAGTTGCCCTCTCCGTCCCAGCTCATGCGCTTGACCCGCCCGTCGGGGGCGATGCTGCGCGCCAGCCGTCCCTCGACGGTCCACTCGGTGCGGGTGACCGCTCCGAACGGATCGGTCAGGGCGATGAGCCGGCCGAACGCGTCGCGCTCCGCCGTCGCCGTGCCTCCGGAGCCGCTGTCGACGCCCACGGTCAGCCCCGCCGCGTCCGCTTCGAACCTGACCAGCCCTCCCGACGGGTCCGTGGCCGTGGCGGTCGCGCCGGTGGGATGACGGGTGAGGTGGTGCGTGGTGCCGTCGGGAGCGGTCAGGGAGGTCAGATTGCCGCGCTCGTCGAACTCCTGCCGCCAGACGCTGCCGTCGGGCTGGGTCTGCACGGTCGGCTGATTCAGCCTGTTGTAGGCCGTCGTGGAGCTCTTGCCGTCGGGGAGGCGGACGACAGTGAGGTTGTGGCACTGGTCGTACTCGTAGCGGGTGGTGTGGCCAAGGGCGTCGGTGCGCGACAGGAGGTGGTCGTAGCGGTCCCACTCGGTGTGGACGGTGTGGCCCAGCGGGTCGGTCTCGGCGACGACCTGGTACAGGTCGTTGAGCTGGTAGGTCGTCGTGGCGCCGCAGGCGTCGGTGAAGTGGTTCCGCTGCTCGTCCGGGTCGTAGGACCACTGCGAGGAGAGATAGCCCTCGGGGCCGATGGTCTCGGTGACGCGGTTCGCGTCGTCGTAGACGTAGCGGTAGGTGGAGTCGTTGCGGTCGGTCCAGGCCGTGATGCGGTTCCGGTCGTCGTAGTCGAACACCATCGCCTGTGCGGAGGAGTTGACGACGTGGCTGAGGTTGCCGTCCGCGTCGTGCCGGTAGGACATCACCTCGACGGGGCCGTCGGGCGTGGCGACCGCCACGTCCAGCAGCAGGCCGGCGACGCAGTTCACCTCCACGCGGTAGCCGCCGGAGTGGACCATCGCCGTCGGGGAGCCGTCCTCCTCCCGCTCGATCCGCACCTCGTTGCCGTTCCGGTCGTGCCACCGGACCAGCCAGTGCACGCGGGTGTCGTCCTCGGCCCCGGGCGTGGGACGGTCCGCGAAGCGGCTGCTCACACCGGTGTGCGGATCGGCGACCGAGTAGGTGACCTCGCCCTCGGCCGTCTCCTCGGCCGCCAGCGGCAGGCGCGCTCCCTCCTCGGGCCACACCAGGTCGTCCACGGAGCCGGCCTCGGGGAGCCGCGGGTAGCTGAGGATCGAGCCGTCCTCGCGCGCCCAGAACGCCCGCCCCCGGCCGTCGACTTCAAGGCGTTCGTCCAGGGTGGAGGCCCAGGAGGGGCCGAAGAACTGCCCGTAGCGGTACGTCGACAGATACGTCCGGGTCAGCCGCAGCGGCAGCACGCCGTGCAGCTCCAGGTCGGTCTTGATCATGAGCATCTCGCCGGTGGCCACGTCCACCGGGTCGGTCGCGCACTTCTTGATGCCCGCGCCGCGGCCGTTGGGGCGGAAGGCTGAGCCGATCTTGTTCAGCCCGTTGCGCGCGACGCCCTTCAGGGCCGAGCCGATACTCCCGACGCCCTTGAGCAGCGCGCCACCGCCCGCGACCAGTCCCACGACGCCCAGGACGATCTCGCCGATGTCCCAGTCGCCGGTCTCGGCCATGATCGACATATTGATGCCCAGTGACGCCGCACCGGCCACGACGGCACCGATCGTCAGGGCGATGCCGAGCCCCTGGAGGCCGGGGATCAGCAGTGCCAGTACGCCCAGGACGGCGCTGATGATGCCGAGGGCCTTGCTGAACGCCTTCTTGATCTTGTCCCAGAGGCTGTAGCCGGCGACGGACTCGTCCCTCGCGTCGTCGAGTTTCTGGGCGGCGGTGGCGGCGTCCTCCTCGCGGACCTGGCGGGCGTCCTCGGCGAGCAGCCGGGCCGCGTCCAGATCCGCCTGCGCGTCATCGGCATGCCCCTGCGCCGTGGACTGGCTGCTCTTGGCCTCGTCCATCGCGCGCCGGGTGCTCGTCCGCGCCTCGATGTCGTCCGGGGGGTGGTCGACCGCGTCCAGCTGACCGATGGTGGCACCGGCCGCACGCACCGCCTCGGTGGCCGACGCCAGCCGCTCCTTGGCCTCCCGCCCCTTCTCCAGCGCGTTGTCGGCATTCCGCTGCTGGTCGCGCAGCGAGTGCACATAGGTGTCCAGCGCCCCGGCCGCCTGGTCGTACGAACTGTGCAGCTTGCGCACCTGCTCGGCCAGGTCGCCCAGCTTGTCGCGGAGCTTCTCCATGGTCTTGCCCTCGCCCACCTGCTGGTTCTCCAGCCCGGAGACGAGGGGAAGGGCGTCACCCGCGTTATCGGCCACGGAACGGTAGCTGCGCGCGAGCTGTCCGAGGACCTCCGTATCACCCGGGGTCGGGTCGTCCGAGAACCCGAAGACGTCTTCCCAATCGGACACCGCTGGACGCGCCATGGCCGCTACCTCACTTTTCCTGTTCTGTTTCGCCCATGGGGCTTCCATCGGCGGCTCCCGCCGCCGGACCTGCTGCGTCGGTCGTGTCTGCCCGGCCGTCGAAGCGGAGCGACTCCGCGATCGCGTCGAAGACCTCGTAGAACTGCTCCGCCAGATCCACGTTGGGAGTGGAGCTGGCGATCACCAGGTAGTCGTGGGTGTGGGGCACCGGAACGAGGGTGTGCCGCACCGCGGTGGGAACCCGCGTCCCCTGGTAGTTCACGTCCTCGACGCGGGAGATCCGCCCGGCCGCCCCGGCATGCGGCAGTTCCACCAACTCCACCTCGCCGGCCGGCAGTCCGGTGCCTTCAGCCTCGGTGCCGAGCTGCACGCCGGCCGCCATGACGAGGTCCGCCAGATCCTCCGCCTGCTCCTCCGGAACGGAGATCCGGAGCACCACCGTGGTGGCGCTGAGCACCAGGGGGCCGCTGCCCGCATGGAGAATCCTGAGCATCCCCGAAGCCCGCAGCGCGCCCTGTGCGTGCGCCTCGCGGGCGATGCGCCGGGTACTGCGGATCAGCCCGTCCACCTGCTCGCGGGTCAGCTGCGGGGCCTTCTCCACCTGTGCCTCGATACGGCGGCGGATCGACGCGTCCCGGGTGCTCGGGTCGAGGTCGAGATGCCACCAGGAGTCGGGGAACCTCAGGCTGTATTCCGCGGGCGCGGCCGCCTCCGGCCGCTCCGTGGTCGGTTCCGTCATGGCGCTTTTCCCTTCCGCGCGACGCTCTTCTGTCACGCGTCCTTCTTGCCTTCGTCCAGCGAGTTGACGGTTTCTTCGTCCGTCTTCGTGAAGTTCTCGGAGATCGTGTCCGTGTTCTCGGAGAACGTCTTCACGTTGTCGTGGACCCGCTCATGACCCGCCACCCACGCCTTGTCGAAGTCGTCGAGCGCCTCCGCGAGCCGGGAGTCGCCGACGACGCTCTTGAACGAGCCGGCCTCACCCGTGGCGTGATAGAGCGTCGCGGAGTTGCCGATCAGCTCCCCGATGTTCTGGAGCTCCCTGGCCGTGTCCTTGAGATCCTGCACAGGAACGCTGATCCGACCCATCGGTCTCCCCTCTCCTGTTCCGGCCGTCCGGCCCCGCCCTCACCGGGAGGACGGGGCCGGACGGTGCGGGGCACGTCAGCCGATGGAGCCGGACGTCTGGTCGTCGGTGTCGACGAACGCGTCGGCGACCTGCTTGATGAACTCGCTGACGCCCTGCAGACCCTCGATCGCCTTCTCGGTCCCGTTCTTGTACTCCTCCCAGTACGGACGGAACTTGGACTCGGACCCGGGCGTGGCATAGGCCGCCTCGACCATCTCGTCCATCTTGGTGTTGGCCTCGTGGAGGCTCTGCTGCATCAGTTCCTTCTGGTTCTGCAGCCAGGTCGACGCCTCCCGCATCTCATCCGGGCTGATCTGAATGTTGCCGCCGGCCATGCCGATGTCCTTCCCTCGCTGCGTATCGCCGCGGCCGGTGGGCCGCACACACGGGGCTGTACGGGACACCTGCCGGGGCGGTTCACGCTTGTTGCGGGATGGTGACAAAGGGGAGTTGGGGGGATCGTGGTCCCTGTCAGGCGGTAGCCCTCACCGCCACCGTCCGATAGCCCTCACCGCCCCCGTCACCCCGCGGTGACCTTCTCCTCCCAGTCGATCCGGTGGAAGTGCAGCGGGCGGAACATCTCCTCAGGGGTGGGGAATGCCGGCCCGGGGGCGTCGGCCTTGCCGGCCTTGACCTTGTTGACGGCTGCGGCGTTGCGGCCGATCGCCTCCACGCGCGGGCGGCGCAGGGCCTCGTAGGCGGCGAACGCCTCGCCGGGCGTGGGCAGATCGCGCAGACAGCGGGCCAGTTCGACCGCGCTCTCGATGGCGAGCGAGGCGCCCTGTCCGGAGCTGGAGGACGGGGCGTGCACCGAGTCTCCGACCAGCACCATCCGGCCGCGGTACCAGCGCGGCACGGAGGGCATACGCTCCATCCGGCCGACCACCATCAGGTCGTCGGGGCCGGTGTGCCGCAGCAGCCGCTCGCCCGGGACATGACCGGCGTACAGGTCACGCAGCCGGCTCAGCCACTCGGCGGCGGGTACCCGCACCATGTCGGCCGGGCTCGGCGGAGCGTCCGTGGGCAGTCCGGCGAACCAGATGATCCGCCCGTCCGCACCCTGCCAGTAGCCCATAAAAACTTGCCCGAACGCGAAGTACATGGTGCCCGGTTCGACCCCGGCCTCGCTGCCGACCGCCGCGTAGCCGCCGAAGCTCAGTACGCCGCCGTATTCGGGGGCGGGAGACCGCGGGTCGATCACGGTGCGGACGGTGGAGCGGATGCCGTCGGCGCCGATCAGGATGTCGGCGGTCGCGGAGGTCTCGTCGGCGAAGTGGGCGGTGACGCCGTCGGACGTCTCCTCGGCGGCGACCAGCCGCTTGCCGTACGCGAACCGCACACCCTCGGCGACCGCACGGTCGGTCAGCGCCCGGAACAGCCGTTCGCGCGGCAGCGTCAGCGTGGCGGGCAGTTCGGGAAATCCGCCGAAACCGGTGAGCCGATGGCCGGCCCCGTCCGCCATCACCATGCCGGGCACCGGATGCCCGGCGGCCCGCACCACCGCGTCGGCACCGACCGTCGCCAGCGCCGCCTGGCCGTTGGGCGCCAGCCCCAGCCAGGCCCCCACACCGTCCGCCGCGGTGGGGTACGCCTCGTAGACCGTCGCCGTGATGCCCGCCTTGCGCAGTGCGAGTGCCGTCACCGGTCCTGCTACCCCGCCCCCGATGACCAGTGCCGTGCGGACTCCGGAACCGCGGCCGTCGTCGCTCATAACCCCTCCCATGGGTCATGTGGATACGCCGTTCAAGCGCCCGGCCATAGTTGCAACACAACTAGTCCCACTGCAACTAATTTCGCACTGACTACGATGCCCGTATGTCCGCCTCCGTGAAGAGCTCGCCACTGGGCCTGACCGTGCTGACGCTGCTGCACCACCGGCCGCTGCACCCCTATGGCATCCAGCGACTGCTCAAGCAGTGGGGCAAGGAGCAGGTCGTCAACGTCGGCCAGCGCGCCGGGCTGTACCGCACCATCGAGCGGCTGCAGGCCGGCGGGCTGATCACCGTCCGGCAGACCGAGCGCGACCAGCAGTACCCCGAGCGGACCGTCTACGAGGTCACCGACGAGGGCCGAGCGGTCACCCGCGAGTGGCTGGAGCAGATGCTGTCGGCCCCCAAGGCGGAGTTCCCGTTGTTCCCGGCAGCACTGTCAAACATGCTCATGCTCAACCCCGACGAGGTGGCGCCGATCCTGGAACAACGGGCGGCTCGACTGGCCGCCCAGCGCGCCGACTTGGAGCGCCCGTTCACCGAAGCCCCCACGGGACTGCCACGCATCACCCTGATCGAGAACGAATACCTGCTCGCCGTCCTCGACGCCGAACAACGCTGGCTGCACGGCGTGATCAGCGATCTGCGGGACGGCACCCTGACCTGGTCACCGGAGATGCTCGCGACGTTCCAGGAAGCGGGCAGTGGCGATGCTTCGCGGGATTGACGAGCTGCGCCGTGAACGGCGGCGAAGCCTCGGGCCCCTCGCCGGCTGAGACAGCGGAGTGGGTACGGCGTACGGCACCCCCCGTTGAAGTCGGGAAAACCCCCGTCAAGTGGACGCGTCGGCCGCCCGAGCCCGCCATCCAGGACGCCCTGCGGCCCCTTGCGTCGTGCACGCGATGATGCATCATTCCGGGGGCCGATGGAGGTGACGAGAGGGCGGGAATGGGTGCTCAGGGGAGTTGTGGGCGGGTCCTGGTGGTGGATGACGATGCGGCGATTCGGCGGGCGTTGGGGCGGGGGCTGCGGCTGAAGGGGTTCGGTGTCGAGCTGGCGGATGGCGGGCGTAGTGCGCTGGTGAAGGTGGCGGAGGCGGGGCCGGATGTGGTGGTTCTGGATGTCTCCATGCCTGACCTCGACGGCATCGAGGTGTGCCGGCATCTGCGGGCGGACGGCAACGACGTACCCGTGCTGATGCTGTCCGCGCTGGACGAGGTGGCGGACCGGGTGGCGGGGCTGCAGGCCGGTGGGGACGACTATCTCGTCAAGCCGTTTGCCCTGGATGAGCTGGTGCTGCGGTTGCACGCGCTGCTGCGGCGGCGGCCACCGGCCGCGACCGACTCCGTACGGGTCGGTGGCCTGGTGCTCGACGCGGCCGCGCGCACCGTCCGCCTCGACGGCCGGCCGGTGGAGCTGACCCGGCGCGAGTTCGAGCTGCTCGAAGTCCTGGCCCGTAACGCCGGTCTCGTCCTGACCCGCGACCAGCTGCTGGACCGGGTGTGGGGCTATGACTTCGAGGTCCGCACGGACGCGGTCGATACGTTCGTCAGCTATCTGCGCCGCAAGCTGGAAACGGGTGGACGGACCCGGATCCTGCACACGGTGCGCGGCGTCGGCTTCGTCCTGCGTGCCGAGGAGAGCGGAGAGGACAGCGAGAGCGGCGACACCGGCCGGGGCGGCGGGAGCGGTGCGGGGGCCGGCCCGTCATGAGGTTGTCCACGCGGATCGCGATCGTGGTGGGGGCCGTGGTGCCGCTGCTGGTGGTGGCCGCGGGCTGGGTGCTGGTGGGGCTGGTCGGCAGGGATCTGCACGCGCAGGCCGACCGGCGGCTCGGTGAGCGTGCCCAGGGCGTCGCGTCGGCGGCCCGCGGTCTGCTGCGTGCCGCTTCGAACGACCGGCCGCGCGCCGAGCAGGCCCGCCAACGCAAGCTGTTCACCGCGGCGTTGGACATCGGCATCCGCCTGACCGGCCCGGACGGCACCGTCATGGATGGCCCGCAACCCGACGCCTCCGTGCGCCTGCCGGCCGGGACCGGACATCCGGTCACCGTCCACTCCCGTGGACAGACCTGGCGCGCGCTGACCGTACCGGTGACCACCGGGCGTCCCGGCGTGACGGGGACGCTGTGGCTGTTCTCCCCGGAGTCCGCGCGTCAGGCGCAGATCCAGCTTGTCCGCGGCCGGGTGATCACGGTCGCGCTGCTCGCCGCGCCGCTGTCCGCGGCCCTGGCCTGGGCGCTGGCCGCGGGGGCGTCCCGGCCGCTGCGGCGCCTGCAACAGCGCACCAGCGGCCTCGACCCGCACACCAGCGCCGCCCGGCTGGAGCACACACCGACCCGGATCACCGAGGTCGATGACCTCGCGCACACCCTGCAGACATTCCTCGCACGCTACGACGAACAGGCCGCGCGCACCGCCGAGGCCCTGGCCACGGCCCGTTCCTTCGCCGCGGCCGCATCCCACGAGCTGCGCACCCCGCTGATGAGCATGCAGACCAACCTCGACATCCTCGACGCCTTCCACGACCTCGACCCCGCCGACCGCGCGGAGACCGTGGACGATCTGCGGCGCGGCCACGCCCGGCTGCTGGGCCTGCTGGTGATGCTGCGGGCGCTCGCCCAGGGTGACCTGGTCGAGGCGGACGCGTTCGCCTCCGTCGACCTGGCCGACCTGGCCGACGCGGCCGTCTCCGACCTGCGCCGTACGCACCCCGAGGCCGAGGTGCTCTTCGAGGGCGCACCGGGCCTGACCGTGCACGGATGGCAGCCGGGCCTGCGGTCGATGCTGGACAACCTCCTCACCAACTCCCTGACACACGGCCGCTCCGCGGACGGCCGAGCCCAGGTCGCCGTACGACTGCGCGCGGACCGCGACAGCCGCACCACGCCCACGGTCGTCCTGACCGTGGACGACCAGGGTCCCGGGGTGCCGCCGGAGCAGCGTCAGACGGTCTTCCGGCGCTTTCACCGTCGCGCCGACAGCCCTGGTTCGGGGCTGGGGCTCACTCTCGTCGCTCAGCAAGTCGCTCTGCATCGCGCGCAGTTGCGTGTTCTTGACGGTCCTGGCGGGATGGGGACGCGATTCGAGATCGCCTTTCCGATCGCGCAGCCGGACCGGGCCACGGTGGGGGCGCCGCAGCATCGGGACTGGTTGTCGGATACGGATCGGCGGGGGTAGCAGCGACAACGCACGGCCCAAGAGGGGTGAGTCGCGGATCGCCGCGTTCCTCCCCGCCGCGCTCGCCACGGCCGCTCTGACCGTGGCCGTCCTCGTCTGCGGTGGCCTGGTCACCGCAGACGGCAGCGGCGTACGCGTCGAAGGCCCGGTCGCGACGGGCGAGCGCCCCGCGTCGGTGAAACGGGCCGCTGCATTGGGCAGCCAACGGGCCTCACAAAGAAACCACAAGAACCGCTCCTACCTTCGCTCTCATGCAGCCCGCGCCGGTCCCTGCACCAGGCAGGACGCTGTCCGTATGCGGGAAGTACCAGAGAACGGAGACACTCATGCAGCGTCGCACGGCGACCTTGACTGCGGGCCTCGCTGGCCTCGTCCTCGCCACGACGGCAGCCGTGGCGCCCTCGTACGCCGCCGACAGCGCGAGCCCGGCCAAGACGGACTCCGCGGCCGCCCACGCGAAGGGCCCCAAGGGCGATGGGGCCAAGCAGCTGTGCCATCGGGTGCCGAGGCTGGAGAAGCGCATCGACCGGCGGATCAAGCGCATGGAGGGCTCGGTCGGCACGCGTGGCTCGATCAAGTTCCTGGAAGCGCGCATCGCCAACGCCAAGAAGGCCGACCACACCGCCATCGCCACCTTCCTCGGCGACCGGCTCACCACCCGTAAGGGCCTGCTGGTGAACCTCAAGAAGAAGAGGCCCGACCTGAAGGACGTCGCCACCTGGTGCGAGAAGAACCACGGCGGCGCGAAGGACAAGGCGACCCCCAGCTCATGAACCGGCGTCGGCGCCTGTCCGTATGGGTGACGACGGCTCTGGCGGTGCCACTACTGGCCACCACGGCCTGCCAGTCCCCCACCCCACCGGACCAGGCGGCGCCCACGTCCGACAGCAGCTCCCCGGCCGCCCCCGATGAGCTCGGGAAGATGCAGAAGAAGGTCGACGACGCCCAGCACGCCATCGATTCGGCAGACGTCAACGGCAACGCCGAAAACTCCGGCAACTCCGGCAACTCCGCTAACTCCGGTAACTCCGGAAGCTCAGGAAACTGACACCCGGCGCCTCCGCCAGGCCACCACGCGCCCGGCGGAGGCGCCGACGGCTGAGTCCGCCCACTGCCCGCGGCGAAGGCGGCCTCCGCTCCGCGTCGTCCGTGCGCCAGGTGCGGTGTGGAACCCTGCAACGGCACGGCTCCCAGCACCGGCTCGACGACACCGAACACGGAACACGGTCCATGGCACTCACCTTCACCCGCCACCCCGGCGCCAAGCACTACGAACTGCGCCCCCGAGGCTCCGCCCCCGTGCACGTCCGCCGTGGCGCCCCCAACGGCCGCCCGCTTCCCGACGGGTACAAGCCGCGCTTCACCCTCGCGACCGACTCCGCCGGTGCCTCACCACTCGCCGTGGTCGTCCGGAGGGACGGCGGTCACCTCGCCGTGCTCACCCCGGATCACGAGCACTTGGCCGAACTGCGCCTGCCGCCACGGAAGAAGCGGTGGCGGCCCGCGTGCGAGATCCACCTGCCCGACGGGACCGTGCTGCGCGGGCGGGAGGGCACGGTGCCGTCGCTGCTCCTGTGCCTGGTGCTGCTGCCGTTCGTCCTGCTGTACCTGGCTGCCCTGGTGGTCTCCGACTCCCCCGCCGCCACCATCACCGCCCCACTACGGACGGCATGGAAGCGGCCCGGTGAGCTCTTCGGCCGGGCGGCCCTCACCGAGTCCGTGCGCGGCCGGTTCCGGGTCCGGGGCGACAGGGTCGACCGGCGGGTGGCGTACGCGCAGGCGGTGGCGAAGTACTGGGAGCGGTGACCGCCGGAGCGCTACAGGTTGTCGCCCCAGCCGCCCTGGATCATGGTCTGGAACGCCCATTGACCGTCCCGCTTGACCAGGATGTCGGCGTAGCGCAGCCGTCGGCTTTCGCCCTCCGTCGTCATCGTCGAGTCCGAGAAGACCACGGCCATGGCGGGCGAGACGAAGACGGGGGTCCGTGTGGACTCGAAGGTGAGGTCCTCGCTGCCGTCGCCCATCACCTGCGTCATCGTCGCGACGAACTGCTCACGGTCCCACTGCGCCGAACGACCGTTGCCGACCGCGTCGTCGCTCACGAGGTTGAGGGGGAACACCGCCATGTCGGCCATGCGCTGGACGTTGCGCTGCGCGCTCTGCGCGTCGTACTCGGCGAACCAGGCATCCAGGCTCGCGCGGTCCTCGGCGGTCGGGACGTACCCGGCATCCGGCAGGAGAGCCATATGGACTCCTCAAGTTTGAGTAGTGGGGACTTTCGGGAGGGTATGCCCGATGGAGAGGCTAGTCAAACTTGATTAGGTTGTGGCGCGTTTGAGCCCGTGGTTGCTTCTGCTTCCCGCCCTCTCGGCCGGAGGTGGGTGAGTCCGGGTGCGGGGCCCGTCGCGGCCGTCCACTGCGGGGCCCGTCGCGGCCGTCCACTGCGGGGCCCATCCGGGGTGCGGTCGGCTTCTCCGCCCGGGGGCGCGTCGTGACATGTCCGGAGTGCGGGAGGGGGCACCCGGGAATCTGCACGGAAGCGTCACATGCCCTACGCGTGGGCCTCGACGGGTGTCGTTAGCGTTACTGCCCGCTCGATCCCGAGTGCGAACCGGATCAGCTCGATCAGATCACCGGCGTCCCTGGCGGCGCAGCCAGCACAGAAAGATCGCTGATGGACTACTGCTCGTCGTGCCGCCGCAGTCTCAACGGAGCGCTCGTATGTCCAGGATGCGGCGATTACGCGCCGGACATCGCCCCACCCAACCACCGCCGGCAGAGCGCGATGGGCGCCGCCGCGATGTGGGAGTCCTGGCCGCCGGACGAGACTCCCGCCCCGGGGCCCCGGCGGGGTCGCTACGCCGAGGACAAGCCGCTCGCCGGTGATGCGCCGTTCGCCGGTGACGCCGCCGGAGTCGCGGGGGCGGCCGGCATCGCCGATGACGCGCCGTTCGCCCGTGGCACCTCCGCAGTCGCTGAGGCTGGCAGCGCGGAAACCGCCGCTGCCCTGGACGCCGATGCGCCCGGCGAGGACGAGATACCCGCGCCCACCGGGCAGGGCCGGGCGGCCCGGCGGCGGCAGATGGCGCGGTGGAAGAAGCACCGGCGGCAGGCCGCGGCCGCCACGGCCTTTGCGCTCGTCGGCGGCGGTCTGACCATCAGCATGCTGCAGAACAAGCCCGCCACCAACGGCACCCACGCGTCCTCGATGCCGGAGCCGGAAAGCGTGTCGACGCCCCGGACGGAGCCCGCCGCCTCGTCGGCGGACCGCCCGGACCAGTCGGACAGCCAGGCTTCACGGCACCCCGGTGCCCGCCCGTCCCTCCCGTCCGGCCGCCACGCACGTCCCGACACGAACACACCACCGCCCGCCTCGACGGCCCAGCAGCCGCACTCCGTCACCCCGTCGCATACGGCTACGCCCCCGAGCGCGGCCGCACCGGCCAGTGAGGCGCACCCCGCGCACACCGACGCGGCGGCTCCGGCGACAAGCGCCCCCGCTGCCACCGGTGGCTCCAGAGGGTCCGGGAGCGGCTCGGGAGGGTCTGGCTCCGGCGGCTCCGGCGCGAACACCTCACCGGCGGACACCGCACCGGCCACCCCGACCTCACCGACCGCCCCGGAGGCAAAGCCGTCCTCGCCGACGCATCTGTGTCTGCTGGGAGTGGTGTGTGTCGGCTGATGCCGGGGGGAGTGGTCGGCGTCAGCTGATGCCCTGGGGGCAGTGGTGTGCGTCGGCTGATGCCCGGGGGCAGTGGTCGGCGTCAGCTGACGCCCGTGGCAGTTGTCGGCCTCGGCTGACGCCCGGGGCAGTGGTCGGCCTCGGCTGACGCCCGTAGATAGGCCGGGAGCCGGTTCGCCGGGCCGGAACGGTCCGCGCGAGCGCGCCAGACAGGCGGGCGGGCGGGCGGGCGGGCCAGGCGACCGCGCCGGACGGCTCTCCCGCAGCGTCTCCCCGGCCGCATGGACGGGGTGCGCCGCGCTCTCGGCCGCGGGGCACTCGCCCGTATCGGGGTCACACCGCACTCTCCGCCCCAAGGCCCCCACCGCTACCAGCCAGGTACGACAAAGCCGCCCGCCGCCGAGCATCCTTTTTGAGCTGCGTGCCGCACATGGCCACCCATAGAGCGGAGCCGGGCTGGGGCCGAAACCCGCCGTTGCCGGGGATCCGGAGCCCTTCTGACATGTGGCCATGTCGGTGCGGGCGTTGTCTGGCATCTGTGCCCTGGGGCCGGGGCCGCTCCCCCGCAGACCGGGAGGGATTCTTCTCCTCACTGCGCGTCGGAGCGCGGTGGGGGCCGGGGAATACGGGCGAGGGGGCTGCGATGGACGCGCAGGACAAGAAGCAGGCTTGAGCCCTACCGGGAGCAGGGCTGAGCACCTCTGGGGCCAGGGCCGAACGCGGCCAAGGCCAGGGCCGAGCGTGCGGGCGGGCGCCGGTTATCCGGCCGACTGCCTTCCGCGCCGGCCGCCGGAGACCGCTGCGGCCGGCGCGGGGGCGGCCGGGGCGCCCGTGGGTATCGCTCCCCCGGGCGTCTCCGCACCGGACCTCCGTGCCGCGCCACCGCCCCCCGACGTCGTCCGGGTGCGTGTCTTGAGGACCTGGGCGCCGATGGCGAGCGTGACGGCCAGCAGGAGGACGTAGAAGACGCCGATCTTGCGAAGGTCGTCGAGGAAGAACCAGAGGGCTGCCAGGGACGTGAACCAGAAGGCGATGAGCGCGAAGCCGCCGGTGTGCTCGTCCTTGTAGCCGGCGGCGAAGCAGAGTGCGCCGACGACGCCCAGGACCAGGGCGATGATGACGAAGTGGGTTTCCCAGCCGATATTGGCGCGTGCCAGCTCGGACCAGACGGCCACGGCCTCCGCCACCGGGCCCCAGGCAACCGCACAGGCGAGCCGCGCCGACCACAGCAGCAGCACCGATCCGGCGACGGCGGCGAGCAGCGCGACCCGGGAGAACTGGCCGACCTCGATCATGTCGGTCCGGGATATCACCAGGGACAGCATGCAGCCGAGCAGCGCGACCGCGCCTTCGGCCGTCGGCCGGAAGACCACGCGCGCCGGTCTCCGGCGGGTGGGCCGCGGCGCCGGTGCACTCCCGACGGGCGCGGCCGGTGCCACCGCCGGGACGGGGTCCGCGGCGGCGGGGTCGAACGCGGTGGGGGTGGGGGCAGGGTTGCGGCTGGGCGCCGGGCTGGTGACGCCACCGGGCGCCGGTGCGGCGTGGGGCGCAGGTACAGGCTGAGGTGCCGGTCCGGAGTGGGCCGCCAGTGCGGAGTCGGGCGCAGGTCCGGAGTGGGGCGCAGGTCCGGAGTGGGACGCCGCCGTGAGGGCCGTCTGCATGGCTGCGGCATCTGTGAAGCGGTCCTCCCGGCGTTTGTGCAGCGCTCGGGCTATCACGGCGTCCACGGCGGGCGGGAGTTCGGGGCGGAGACGGGAGGGTGGCACCGGTTCTGCGGCCAGATGCTGATGCATGACGGAGAACGGTGAGTCGCCGGTGTACGGGGGACGCCCGGTCAGCAGCTCGTACAGGAGACAGCCCACGGCGTACAGATCGGTGCGGTGGTCGGTCTCGCCCCCGTTGATCTGCTCGGGGGCGAGGTAGGCGGGGGTGCCGACCGCCACGCCGGTCCCGGTGAGCCGGGTGGCCACCTCGCTCAGCGCCTTGGCGATGCCGAAGTCGACGACCTTGGCCTGGCCGGAAGCGGTGAGCATGACGTTCGCGGGCTTGATGTCCCGGTGCACGATGGCGTGCCGGTGGCTGTGTTCCAGCGCCGCAAGTACCTGGCCGGTGATGTCGACGGCCTGTGCCACCGCCAGCGGGCCGTCCCTCAGCACCTGGCTGAGGGTCCGGCCCGCCACGTACTCCATGACCAGATAGGGCTCGGCCGCACCCCCGCCGGCGTCCTCACCGACATCATGAACGGTGGCCACACCGGGGTGGTTGAGCGCGGCGGCGGCATGCGCCTCCCGCTGGAAGCGGGTGAGGAACTCGGGCTGCATCGCCAACTCGGCGGAGAGGGTCTTGACGGCGACGGTGCGGCGCAGCCGGTGGTCGACGGCCCGGTACACCGTCCCCATCCCGCCGTTCCCGAGCTGCTCCACGAGCTCGTACCGCTGCCCCAACATCCTGTGTTCCACCGGGTTCCTCCAGGGACCGACCAAGCCAACAAGGCGGAAGACGTACGGGAGGGCGGTCGGGTTCCCCTCCCCACCGGGGGCTGCGGCGCCCGAGGCGGCGGCGTACAGGGTGATGGCGTGCGGGGCAGGTGCCGTACGGGACGGGGCAGGTGCCGTACGGGACGGAGCCGGACTACCGGGCGCCCGGTACCGAACTACCCACATCACCTTGCTCCGTGAGGGTGTCGGCGTCGGTCTCGGCGTCGGTCTCGGTGTCGCTGTCGGCCTCTATGTCGGTCTCGATGTCGATGTCAGTCTCGGTGTCGGCCTCTATGTCGGTGTCGATGTCGGTATCGGTGTCGGTGTCGGTGTCGGTGTCGGTGTCGGTGTCGGTGTCGGTGTCGATGACAGTGACGGCCGCGGCCGGGCAGAGTCCGGCGGCCAGCCGGGCCGTGGCGCGCAGCCCGGGTGGCGGCGCGGCCATACGAAGCAGGACCCGGCCGTCCTCGTCGTCCTGGTCGAAGACCTCGGGGGCGGTCAGGGCGCACATCCCGGCGCCCACACAGCGTTCGCGGTCGATGCTCAGCTGCACCGGACTACTCCTTTCCCCATGTGTCCGAGGTGTCCCAGGTGACGGGGAGCCGGTGCACCCCGCGGATGTTCATGGCGTCGCGCAGCGGTACGTCCTCGGGCGGAACCGCCAGCCGCAGCGTCGGGAAGCGGCGGAACAGCGCCGGGAAGGCGACCCGCATCTCGACCCGCGCCAACTGCTGCCCCAGGCACTGGTGGGCGCCGTGGCCGAAGGCGAGATGCCCGGTCGCCTTCCGGTGCAGGTCGAGGGTGTCGGGGTCGGGGAACTTCAGCGGGTCGCGGTTGGCTGCCTCCACCGAGACGGTGACGGTATCGCCGGCCTTGATCAGTTGGCCGTCCAGCTCGACGTCCTCCAGGGCCGCCCGAACCCCGGTGTGGGCAATGCTCAGATAGCGCATCAACTCCTCGACAGCCTGGTCGGCGAGGCCAGGGTCGCCGCGCAGGGCGGCGGCCTGCTCGGGGTTTCTCAGCAGGGCGAAGGTGCCGAGTCCGAGCATGTTCGCGGTGGTGTCGAGTCCGGCGGCCAGCAGGAAGCTGCCGATACCGGCGAGTTCGTCATCGGTCAGATCGCTGGTGGTCAGATCACTGAGCAGGTCGTCGGTGGGGTGGGCGCGCTTGGCCACCACCAGTTCGCGGACGCATTCCGCGAGCGCGGTCATCGCGGCCATCAGCTCCTCCGGACCGGCTTCCGGGCTGCTCAGCATCGCGGTGTGCGCCTGGAAGGCAGCGCGGTCGGACGGCGACACACCGAGCAGTTCGCAGATCATCAGCGCCGGGACGGGGTGCGCGAACGCCTGCACCAGGTCGAGCGCCGGTCCCTGGCGTTCCATGGCATCGAGGTGGTCGGCGGTGATCTGCTCGACGCGGGCGGTGAGTTGGCGCATCCGCCGGACGGTGAACTTGCCGGCGAGCAGCCGCCGGTAGCGGGTGTGCTCCGGTGCGTCGATCCCGGTGAGGTCGCCGAGCGTCGCCGGAGGCAGCGCGCCCTCGGGCCCGCCCGGGAGGGGGTAGCGCAGCAGCTCGTAACGGGAACTGAAGCGGGGGTCGGCAGCTATCGCCCGGACCACGGAGTGACCGGTGGCCAGCCAGCCCACGTGCCCGTCGGGGTAACGCATCGGGCGCAGCGGCTGCTGCTCGCGCAGTTCCGCCAGCTCGGCGGGCGGGTCGAAGGGGCAGCCCGCGGCACGGGTCAGCGGAAGTGGCACCGGCTCGGGCTGCGCCGCTGCTTCCTGAGCGGTCTGCTCGGCGGCCGGTGCGGATGGTTCGTGCTGCATGGGTCCTCCGATGAAGGGTGGATGAAGGGTGGATGAAGGATGAAGAGCCCGCCGAGGGCACGGCGAGGGCACGACGACATGTGGGGTGAGGGACGCGGCGCGGCAAAGCGCCGGGCGAGGTGCGAGGTGAAGCACCTGTGGTGCGGCGCGGCCGCTCAGCCGTTGGCGCTGCGGCGGAAGGCCGTACGTGCCCAGAGGTAGCCGAGCAGTGTGAGGCCGACGCACCAGGCCACGGCGCCGATCGCGGCGCCGGTGCCGACACCGGTGCCCATCAGCAGGCCCCGCAGCGTTTCGATGACCGGGGTGAAGGGCTGGTACTCGGCGAACCAGCGCAGCCCGGTGGGCATGGACTCCGGAGGCACGATGGCGCTGCCGAGGAACGGGAGGAACTGCAGCGGCAAGGGTATGTTGCTCGCGGTCTCGGGGTTCTTGGCCACCAGACCGATCGCGGCCGACACCCAGGTCAGCGCCAGGGTGAGCAGGGTGAGCAGACCGGCGGCGGCGAGCCATCCGAGCGGTGTGGCGTGCGGGCGGAAGCCCATCAGGAGCGCGACGCCGATGACGAAGGCGATGCTGACCAGCGTCTGGAGGACGCTGCCGACGACATGCCCGGTCAGGAACGAGGCACGGGATATCGCCATCGTGCGGAACCGGTTGACGATGCCCTCGGTCATGTCGACGGAGACGCCGACCGCCGTGACCAGGGCGCCCGAGGTAGCGGCCATCAGGATGATGCCGGGCGCGAGATAGTCGATGTACTCGGGGCTGCCGCTGCTCATCCCGCCGATACCGGTCCCCAGGGCGCCGCCGAAGACATAGGTGAAGAGCAGCAGCATCAGGACGGGCGTCGCGACGACCGAGATCGTCATGGAGGGGTAGCGCAGCGCATGCTTCAGATTGCGCCGCAGCATCGTCCGGGCATCACGGGCCGCGTAGGTCAGGGTCGTCATCGGACGCTCTCCTTAGGGGAGTTGACCTCGCTGGCGGACCGGTCGCGGCCGGTGAGGGTGAGGAAGACATCGTCGAGATCGGGGGTGTGCACCGTCAGTTCTTCGGCGCGGATCGACGCATGGTCCAGGGCGTCGAGCACGGCGCGCAGGGCGGGGATGCTGCCGTCGCCGGGGACGTGCAGGGTGAGCGCTTCGCTGTCGTGTGCGGTGGCGCCGAAGAGGGCGGCGGCCGAGTCCAGTTGGGACCCCTCGGCGAACCGGAGGCGGATATGGCCGCCGGGGATCCGTCGCTTCAGCTCGTCCGCGGTGCCTTCGGCGACCAGCTTTCCATGGTCCAGGACGGCGATACGGTCGGCGAGTTGATCGGCTTCGTCCAGATACTGCGTGGTCAGGAAGATGGTGACGCCGTCTTCGGCGACCAGGCTGCGGATGATCTCCCACATGGTGCGACGACTGCGGGGATCGAGGCCGGTGGTCGGCTCGTCGAGGAAGATGATGCGCGGATTCCCGACCAGGGTCATCGCGAGGTCGAGCTTGCGGCGCATACCGCCCGAGAAGGTGACGACGGGCTTGGTGGCGGCCTCGGTCAGTTCGAAGCGGCGCAGGAGCTCGGTGGCGCGCCGTCGGCCTTCGCGCCGGTCGAGATGGTGCAGGTCCGCCATCAGGAGCAGGTTCTCCCGGGCGGTGAGCAGGTTGTCCACCGCCGAGAACTGGCCGGTGACGCCGATCGCGGCGCGTACGGCATCCGCCTCGCGGACCAGATCGTGGCCGGCGACCCGTGCCTGGCCGGCGGTGGCGGAGATGAGGGTGGAGAGGATCTGCACGGTGGTGGTCTTGCCCGCGCCGTTGGGCCCGAGCAGGGCGAAGACCGTGCCTTCGGGGATGCGCAGGTCGATGCCGTCGAGCACCACCTTGTCGCCGTAGGACTTGGCTAACCCGGTGGCCTCGATCGCCGATGTGACGGCGATCGGGGAGTGCATGGTCATAGCAATTCCCGTCTCTGGGTGGGGTGTTCGTGCCCGGCCACCAGTGGCCGGGGCCTGGTCAGGAGCGGCGGATCAGGATGTCGCCGATGCTGGTGTGGGCGCGTACTTCGACGGTCTCGGCACTGTCGCCGGGGCCATCGGCGGCGCCGAGGTCGGTGTGCACACTGCCGACGCCGGTGGCCACCTCCAGCCAGGCGGCGCTGGCCTCCCGGATGCCGACCTCCAGGTCACCGGCGGCGGCATGGAGTACGACCTGGCCGCGGGCCACTTCGCCGATCCGGATGGCGCCGTTGGCGGACTTGGCGTCGACTCCGGCGTGCGCGACGCCGACGGAGATCAGGCCGTTGGACGCTCTCGCCCGCAGCGCGCCGGTGACCTCGCCGATCACGGTTTCGCCGTTGCCGTTCTTCACCAGCGCCGCGCCCGCGATCTCATTGGCCTCGATCCGGCCCGCGCCGACGAGTTCGGCGTCGCCCGCCACCCGGTCCAGCCGGATGTCGCCGTACTCGGTCCGCAGGTTGACGGTCTCCGCCTCATCGACCTGGATGTCGCCGAACGAGGTCTTGAGGCGGCATTCGCCGAGGCGGCCTTCCAGGGTGAAGTCCGCCATGGGCGAGGTGCCCAGGACGTCCGAGCCGGTCGGCAGCTCGATGGTCACGCCGACCGAACCGCACTTGCCGAAGAGGGAGCGCTTCTTGGGGCCCTTGACGAGCAGCTTGCCGCCGGAGCAGGTGACCTTGGTCTGCTGCGCGGCCCGCAGGTCGGCCTCGTCGGTGGCGTCCCTCGGCAGCACCTCCACGACCGTGTCGATGCGCTTGCTCGCGGCGATCCGGACGGATCCGAGGTCGATCTCGACGGTGACGGAGAGCGGTTCGGGTGTGTCGAAAGCAGGCATGGCTGTGCCGTCCTCATGGCTGGTGTGAGTTCCCGCCGAACGGCGGGTGAGTGAGTAGCTGAGTGAGTGAGTGGCTGAGCAGGTGACTGAGTGGGTGAGTGGGTGAGTGGGTGAGTGGGTGAAGTGGGTGAAGTAGCTGAGTGGGTGAGCGCGTCGCGGCCGGCCTAGCGGACCCAGCCCGTATACCCCTGCTTGCCTCCGTGGCGGGGGCCGCGGCGGGCGGAGCGGCTGGGGGCGCCCGGTTCCAGGGCGTTGGTGACCGCCCGTACCAGCCAGGCGTTGACGGAGAGGCCGTCCTGGCCTGCTGCGTCCTCGACCCGGGCCTTTAGATGGGCGGGAAGGCGGAAGTTGATCCGCGCGGTGCCGCCCTCGTCGGCGTCGGAGGGGGCCGGGTGCGCGGCTGCCCGCGGCTCGGCCGCCGCCTCGGGCAACTCCGCCTGTTCGTACGGCTCCTGGCTCGGCGGTGCGGTCACCACGAACTCGGGGTCGAGCCCGCGCAGCCGCAGATCGACCGACCCCGGTGCCAGATCGCGGGTGATCTCGGTCGCGGCGGAGGAGAGGGCGTTCAGCAGCGTGAGCCGGACGGCCGACTCCAGGGGGGTGGCGAGCCGCTCGGCCAGGGCGCGGGCTTCGTCTCCGCCTGCATCCGCGGCGACCGCGAGTTCATGCCGGAGATTGTCGACGTAGGGCGTGAGGTCCATAACGCCATAGTGGCACCATCATGGCGCCACCGCAAGCCTCTATGGCGCATGCATGGCATCAATGGCGCCATCGCGGCATCACGCACGGCGCCACACGCCCTCCGCGCACCACCCCCCGAGCGGCTCGGGAGGCGACCGCGCCGTCGGCACGAGGACGAACAAGGGCGTCCCCAGCGGCAGTTGCCGGACCCCCGCAGCGGCCTTGCCGGGCGGGCTCCGCCCGGCGCACCGCTCCCCGAAATGCCGCCCTCGGCCACCTCGAACACGCGGGCTATGGTGCTTGCGCAGACTGTTCAACCCGTGCGGGGGAGGAGAACTCACGGTGTCCGATCTAGGACGACTCGTGGCCGAGCGGTACCGGCTGGTGGAGCGGGTCGGCCGCGGTGGCATGGGCACGGTATGGCTGGCCGAGGACGAGCTGCTCGGGCGGCCGGTCGCCGTGAAGAAGCTGCTGGTACCCCCGCACCTGAACGACGACGAGATCGAGACGCTCTACGAGCGCACCCGCCGCGAGGCCCGTAGCGCCGCCCGGATCACCCATCCCCATGTGATCGTGGTGCACGACGTCGTCGACGACGAGGACCTGCCGTGCATCGTCATGGAGTACGTCCCCTCGGTCACCCTGGGCGACCTCCTGAAGCGCGAGGGTGCGCTGCCGCCCGGCGAAGCGGCCCGGATCGGCCGCAGCATGGCCGCCGCACTGCGCGCCGCCCATGACGCCGGGGTGCTGCACCGGGACATCAAGCCCGCCAATGTGCTGCTCGGGCACGACGGGCGGATCGTGCTGACCGACTTCGGCATCGCCGTGCAGTCCGGAACCCCGTCCCTCACCCGGACCGGCGAGCTGATCGGGTCGATCCAGTACCTCGCGCCGGAACGCCTCCGGACCGGCATCGCCGAGCCCGGCCCGGCCTGCGACCTGTGGTCCCTCGGGGCGACGCTGTACCAGGCGGTCGAAGGGCATCCCCCGTTCAACCGGGACACCGCCATCGAGACGGCGTACGCCATCGCCGCCGAGGACTACCCGCCCCCGCGCAACGCCGGTGACCTGGCCCCGGTGATCGAGGGCCTGCTCATGAAGGAACCCGGGCGGCGCATGGACGCACACGAGGCCGAACGCCTCCTGGGCGGCCAGGCAGCCGGCAGGGGCACCGTTCTCGACGCTCCAACCACACGGCCGCAGCCCGCCGGAGCCCCTGCGGATCCCCTGGGCGCCACGAGCCCCACAAACCCCACGGCGCCCGCTCGGAAGGGCAAGCGCGGCCGCCGCACGGCGCTGTGGAGTGCCGCGGCACTGGTGGTCGCCGCTGCCGTGGCCGGTGGGGTGCTGCTGTTGCCCGGGGGCGGTACCGGCGCGACGGCCCCCCGTCCGCCCGAGTCCAAAACCTCCGGCCACCCTGCGAGCCTCCCACCGGTCCCCTCCGGATACCGCCTGCAGAAGGTGGGCCACGGCTTCTCCCTCCCCGTACCGGACGGCTGGAAGCTCTCACATCCGCCCGGCGGTGACATCGCCTACGTGGACCCGACCAAACGGGCGGGCCTGCGGATCAACATCGTCCCGTTCGCCGGCGCGTCCGATCCGGTCCGTCACTGGCGGGAGACCGAGGAGGACCAGACGCGCCGGGACAACCCGGGCTATGAGCGGGTCAGGATGGACCCCACGAAGTTCCGGGGACGGCCCGCGGGCTACTGGGAGTTCACCTTCGACGGCAAGGCACGGGAGTACCGGGCGGTGGAGCTGGCCTTCGCCGGCGCCGACGGCACCCAGTACGTGGTCTACCTCTCCGCACCGAATACGGACTGGACCCGGTACCGGCCCGTCTTCGACACCGCCATCAAGGGAATCCGGCTCCCCGCTTAGGACACACCCTTCAGCTCGGCGCCCCCGGCTCAGCCGACGCAGTGCGTGTCCGTCTGCGGCCGTCGGCCCGTCGTCAGAAAGGTGGTGACGGTGCGGTCGCCGCAGGCGGTGCCGTTGCCCAAGTAGACGCCGTGGCCGCCGTGGTCGAGGGTGAGCAGCCGGGCCCGGTCACCGAGAGCCCGGCGCATCTTCAGTGCTCCGAAGTACGGGGTGTAGGGATCCCGGCGATTCTGGACCATCAGGATGTTGGACGGGCCGTCGGCGGTGATACGGGTGGGCGGCTCCGCGGGTGCCTTCCAGAAGCCGCAGGGCGTGATGTTGGCCGGCATACCGGCCGTGAGCGGGTGCCGGGCGCGGTCGGCGGTCACCGCGCGCCGGTGGGCAGGGACCGACGCCGGCCAGCGCACATCGTTGCAGACCGCCGCCATGAATGTCGTCGCGTCCTGGTCCGGCAGCGGTCCGGCGACGGCGTCGGGCAGCACCGGCTCGGCGGCCGGGTCCTGCGCCTGCTGGACGAGCCGGGCCAGTTCAGCGAACAGACCGTCGCTGAGCAGGGCGCTCTGCAGCGCCTGCCGCAGCCGGTTGCCGGTCAGCGGGACGCCCGGCGTGGTCGACTCCTTCGGCTCACGGTCCAGCTTCGCCGCCAGTGCGAGGAACAGCGGCCGGACGTCCTCGGGCCGCCGGGCCAGCCGCAGTCCCTCGCGCTCCCGTGCCGGATCGGCGGCCCAGGCCGCGAAGTCGGGGAAACGGTCTTCCGCGCCCACCGAGATGTTCGCCAGCCACCCGCGCGCCACCCGGGACGGGTTGGGATCACCGTTGCTGTCCAGTACCCAGCGGTCGGTGTGCCGCGGGTACTTCTGCGCGTACACCGCCCCGACGTATGTCCCGTACGAGGACGCCCAGGCCGACAGCTTCTCCTCGCCCAGGGCCTGACGGAGGCGGTCGATATCGCGTGTCTCGTTCCGGGTGGTGAAGCTGCGCAGCACGGCACCACCATGGCGTTGGCACGCCTCGGCGATCCGACGGGAGCGGGCGACATTGCCGTCGATCCCGCCGTCCGGCCCCGGCCAGGACCGCAGCGTCACCAGATGGCGGTCGGCGGCGTCGAGTCCGCAGTCCGCCCGGCTGCTCCCGCCCACCCCCCGCGGATCAAAGCTGACCAGGTCGTACGTCCCCGCCATCGCCTTCCGCAGCGCCGGGCCCTTCGCTGCCAGCCGGCGCACCCCGGATTCGCCCGGCCCGCCGGGGATCACCAGTAAGGTGCCCCGCCGCGCCTCGGGCCGGTCGCTGCGCACCCGGGTCACGGCGAGGCTGAGCTGCGGGCCGTCCGGATCGCGGTAGTCGAGGGGTACGGGCAGCTGGGCGCACTCCTGCCCGGTGAGGCCGCCGGGCTCGGCGCAGGGCCGCCAGGTGAGGGCGGGGCCGGTGGTGCCAGCGGTTCCAGAAGTGCCGGCGCGGGCCGCCGGGGCGGCCGCGGTCACGGTGGCTGCGACGGTGGCGAGGGAGAGCGCGAGAAGAAGGGTGCGATGGGTGTAAGTCGTCATGGAGCAAGCGTGGTTGAGCGCTCCCCCGCTTCCCATCCGGCAGCCCTCACATCCGGGGTGGGGTTAGCCGCAGGACGCATCGCCGCCCCCGTAGGCCGTACGCCGCATCGCCCCACACCTGGGGCCGCCGCTCCGGACCTCGAACCCTCCCCTCTACTCCCCGACCCCGATCAACCCCAGCGTGATGTTGTCGGGACCGCCCGCCTCGATCGCGGACTTCCACAGTTCGAAGGCGGCCCGGCCGCCGCTGTGAAGTTGCAGCAGGTCGTTGAGGGCGTCCTCCGGGACGGGGTCGGTCAGACCGTCGGTGCACACCAGGTAGCGGTCGCCCGCGGACAGCGGCACTTCCCGGACATGCGGGGTGATGGCGCTGAAGTCCGGGGTGCCGCCGAGCGCCTGGGTGACGAGCGAGGTGGTGCGCCGCCCCGGGGAGAGCGGCGGGCTGTCGTCCACGCTCACCTGGCGCAGCCCGTCCGTGGTCGTGTTGAGCACCCGGCTGTCGCCGACGTTGAACACCAGCAGCGACTCCGCCAGGAGGACGGCACCGGCGACCGTGGTCCCCATGGTGCGCAGCTCCGGGTCGTGGCCGGCGGCCGCGTACACCGCGTCATTGCAGAGGTTCAGGGCGTCCCGTACCGCTTCGGCGGTGTCCAGTGTGGGGCCGAGCGCCGCCAGTTGCCGCACGGCCAGGGCGCTGGCCACCTCACCGGCCGGCTGCCCGCCGATGCCGTCGGCGACCGCGACCACGAGCGGGGTGCCGAGCGGGAACACCAGGGTCTGCGGGTTCTCGGTCATGGTGCCGCAGAGCGTCCAGGGACCGGCCACCAGACTGTCCTCGTTGTGCTCCCGGAGCAGCCCGGGGTGGCTCAGCGCGGTCACGGTGACGTACTCCATACCCCTGTCCGTTCCGGGCCTCCGCCGCTGTCCCGTTACGGGTCTCCGCCGCGGACGGCCCCGTATCCCCCGGGGGCGTTCCGTACCACCATTGTGGGCGCGGACGGGCGGCGGCGCGCGCCCGCCGCGACACCCCGGGCAGGCAGGCCGGTCAGGCGTTCTCCTTGCCGCCCAGGGTCTCGCGCTGCATCAGCCGGCCGATGTCCTTCCCGGTGACGATCCCCACAAGATGCCCGGCGTCCACGACGAGGATGCGGGGGCCGGTCCGCAGACTCAGCTTGTCCAGCGCCTCGGTCAGCAGATCGTCCGGTGCGGCGACCGCGCACTGGGAAAGCGGGATCGCGACCTCCCGTACCCGCAGTGTCTCCCGGTCGGCGGCCGGTACCGACGCGAGCCGTCGCAGCTGCACGACGCCGCTGGGGCGGCCCTCGAAGTCGAGCAGCGGCAGCGCGGAGTATGCGGAGTGCACGGCCACCTCGTCGATGAAGCGCTGGACGGTCAGCCAGTCGGCGCCGGTGGCCACCGGACCGGACATCGCCTCACCGACCCGGAGCCCCCGCAGGGACCGGTGCAGGGCCGCGCGGCGCCGCTCCGCGCCGGCGACCACCATGATGAAGAGGCCGATGAAGACGATCCACAGTCCGCCCGGCGTCCCGCGCAGTACGGAGATCCAGCCCGCGGCCACCAGGAGCAGCCCCATGATCTGGCCGCCCCGGGACGCCGCCAGATCCGCCCGCTCCCGGTCCCCCGTGCGCCACCACAGCACCGCCTGCACCACCCGTCCGCCGTCCAGCGGTACCGCGGGCAGCAGATTGAACACGCCCAGGAACAGATTCGCCCAGCCGAGCCAGGCCAGGACGACCGAGGGCACCGCCCAGCCGGACAGCCCGTGCAGCCCGATCCCCGCCCCCAGCGCGATACCGCCGATGACCAGGCTGATCAGTGGCCCGCTGACCGCCACCGCGAAGGCCGCCGCCGCGGTCTGCGGCCGCCCCATCCGGGTGGTCCCGCCCAGCGCCCACAGCGTCACGTCCTGCACCGAGATCTTCTTCCGCAGGGCGGTCGCGGCGTGGGCCGTCTCGTGCAGCAGCAGGCTGCCCATGAGCAGCGCGGCCCCCACGACCCCGGCGACGGCGTACACGGTGTCCGAACGGCCCGGCGTCCAGACAGGCAGGCCCTGCCGGCCGAGTCCGTACGCGAACAGGCCCACCAGCAGCGGCACGCTCCAGTGCATACGCAGCGGTACCCCGACCACATGTCCGACGCGGACCGACCCGTTCATCGTCGTCTCCTGCCGGCCCGGTGCCCGGATCTCCGGGCAGGTCTCGCCGACCCGCGCTCCGTGAACCGGACGCCCGGCACCCACCACAATTGTCGCTCGCGGAACCTAGGCTGGAAGAACGGACCGGCCGCCGCGAGGCAAGGACGGCGCCGCCGGTCGTGACCGACGAACTGCCGGAGGTGCCTCATGGGGCACAGACACCACTTCCATCTGGATCAGGGTGACCACTCGATCACGGTGAACGTCGGACCCGGCCGGTCCGGGGAGATCGAGCTGCTGGTCGACGGCAAGGTGGTCGCGTACCAGAAGGAACACCGCGCCGGTATGAACGTGCTGACCGGCGAACTCCCCGAAGAGCCCGCCCACCCCTTCCGGGTCCTGCTGCGCCAGCCGCATCTCGTCCCCTCCATGCCGCGGTGCACGCTGGAGCTGGACGGGGTGGCGCAGCCCATGCCGGAGCGGCTCGTGCTCTGAGCCCCGGTGTGGCAGCCGTCTGACGACCGGCCGGCGAGCGGCCCCGCGCGGGTTGGGCCACCCGGCTGATTGTGTCCGCCGGGGGTTTCGCACACCGCGGGTTGAACGCGGACACGGGCCGACCGCGGCAGCACGATACGTCTGGCACCCGTAGGACGAAGAGGCGAGGAGCGACGTGAGAAGAATTGCGCAGGCGGGCAGCATCGTCGGGGCGTGCGGGCTGGTGCTGCTCGGCAGCGGCATCGCCCAGGCCCAGGTGATCCCGAGCGATTCCCTGCTCGCGGCCGCCGTGGGTGCCGATGTCGGCACGGTGGCCGGCATGGTCTCCGGGGTGGTCTGCAACAACCGCCTGGCCGACTTCAACTACAAGTCACCGGTCTTCAGGTCGCCGCACCCCTGCATCAACGGCGCGGTACACAGCGGAAACAGCATGAACAGCGGCAACTTCAACAACCACGGCAACCCGAACAACAGCGGCAACATCGCCAACACCAACGGGTCGACCAACAGCGGCAACTCCGCGACCGGTGCCTCCTCTGGGAGCAGCAACAGCGTGCAGCACATCCTGGGACGTCTCCTCCACTGAGCGGCCCCTGATACAAGGCCCGACCCCTGATACGGCTACGGCCCGCGCCCCTCTTCGGCAGCCCTTCCCCGAGCGCCCGGCGGATCCCGCCGGGCGCTTGTCGTGTGCCCGAAACCATGCGGCGCCCCGGCCCGGACATGCCTCCGGCCCCGGAGTACACCGGGGCCGGAGAGATGGGTCGGGATCAGGACCGGATCGGGATCAGGACCGGATCAGGACCGGATCAGGATCGGGATCGGGATCGGGTCACAGCCTCTGCGAACCGTTACGGCCGATGTGCTGGAAGTCGTTGCTGGTCTTGTTCTCGGCTCCGGTCGTGCCACCGGCATCGTCGTTGGTGTTGCCGTTGACGTTGGTCGGGCTGCCGCTGTCCGTGTTGTTCCCGGACAGGTGCACGTTCTGCGAGTTCCGGACGTTTCCGCTGTTCAGCGGGCCGTTGATGCAGATTCGGGCCCGGTTACGGCAGCTGAATCCGGCGTGGAAGCTGGCAATCGTGTCGCTGTTCCACACACCGTCCCCGTCGAACGGCCCGTCCCATGCCTGTGCGGGCGACGCCCCTCCGACGGCCAGGAGCAAACCGCAAGCCCCTGCCACCACAATGTTGATGCGTGCCATGTTTTTCACTGTGTGCTCCTGCACCTCGCGGTTGGTACCCCGCGGTCTTGCTACCGGCCACGCCCCCATCCACCAAGCCTGAGCAACGGCCCGTCCCGCGCATTCACCCGCACCGATCAGCGAATTCACCGTGACGGCCCTCCGGAGCACCCCCCGACAGCGGAGTCAGTCCGGCGCCGCCCCCTCAGGACCGCAGTCGCAGCCGCTGCCCCGGGTAGATGTGGTCCGGTCCCTGGTCGAGAGAGTGCTTGTTCAGGTCGTACAGGGCCTTGGTGCCGCCCGGGGTGTGGTGGCGTTCCGCGATGACGGAGAGGCAGTCGCCGGGCTGCACCACATAGGTGCGGGCGGTGGTGCGGCCGTGAGAGGTGAGGCTGCGGGTGCGGGGTGCCGCTTGCGGTGCCGGATCGGCCGACGGGGTCTGCTCCATGGCACGGGAGCTGCTGTCGCCGTTGTCGGTGGTCCGGGCGCAGTTGGGCCAGGCGGACAGCCCGCGGTCGCGGACGATGCGCTCGCCGATGGCGATCTGCTCGTCGCGGGTGGCGAGGTCGGCGCGCGGCGCGTAGCGACGGCCTCCGTAAGCGCGCCAGGTGGCGGGGTCGATCTGCAGTCCGCCGTGGTAGCCGTTACCGGTGTTGATGTGCCAGCGGCCGTTGCTCTCGCAGGCGGCGATGCGCTCCCAGTCCGGTGCCGGGCCCCCCGGCGGGGCGGCCGCCGCGGCCCCCGCGCCGCCCAGCACACTCAGCACGACCAGCAGCACGGACAGGAGCGTTTCGACGGACCGTTTGGCGAGGGGCGACGGCATGACGGCAATCCTCCGCAGTGCTCCGGCAACGCCGTGACGCGGTACTCGCCACGACCGGTGGGCACGCACCAACTAACCCGGCAATATGGTTTTTGCCGTGTCCGGGACCCGCGACATGCGGAGGTTTCACCCGGCTGGCCCCAGAATTCCTGCGGGAAACGGCAATTACCCGGCCGAATAAGAGAAAGACGGGGTGAGCGCGAGGGATTCCGGGACGGCGACGGCGCACTCATACGCGGCGGAGAACGCGAAGTTCCGTCCCGAGAACAGGACTTCGGCGCCGTGGAAACCCGGGACGCGGACCGTTCCGTGGTCGCCGTGGAACCCCGCCTCGATACGCTCCGGCGCGAGGGACAGTCCACAGCCGACCGCCTGTAGGGCGGCATCCTTACGTACCCAGAAACGGGTGACGAGGCGGTCGCGTGCGGCGGCGGGGCGCAGCCGACGGCGGGCCGCGCCGTCGAGGGTGCCCCGGGAATAGCCGTTGAGTCCCGGACAGCGCACCAGGCCGCGCAGCACGGGACAGCCCAAAGCATGCAGTCCCCCGGAGCCTTCGGGTCATCCCTCCTGCCGATGTGCGGCTACATACTTCGATGTACGGCGGACCGGCCCGAATTCGGGCGCAGGGCCAGGAGGACAGGTGATACGCCGTCGTACTGTCCTGGTGTGTGGTTCCGTCCCTTCACCAATACACCTGTGCGCGGCCTCCCCTTGCCGCTCCGTGACCTGAGACTGGCAGTGGGCTTCCTCGCCGGCTGTCTGATCCTCTACGTCCTGGGCGGGCCACGGGTCATGGGCGGCAATCTCCCCGCCTGGCAGGCCGTGCTGCCGGTGCTCGTGCTGTGCGGCGCGACGGCCTTCCGCAGCACCATGCCGCTGACCGCGGTCGCCGTCGGCACGCTCACCGTCGGCGTGCAGATAGCCGCCGGGGGTGGCCTGGGCCCCCTCCTCGTCCCTCTCCTCGTCTATACGGACCTGCTGTATGCCGCCGCCCTGTACGGCGCCCCATGGCTGTGCCAGGTCCTCCAGTTCGGCACCATCGCGGCCACCCTGGCGACCACCGTCGTCCTGGTCCTCATCCGCGACCGCTCCGAGGGCGTGACGGTCGGTGTCCTCGTCGCGCTGGTGCTCGTCTCTCCCGTATGGACCGCGGTGCTGATCCGGAACCACAAGGAGCGGGCAGATGCCGAGCGGCAGCGGGCCGCCCAGATCGACCGGCTGGCGGAGCTGGACCGCAAGACCGTGCTGCAGACCGAGCGCACCCGTATGGCTCGTGAGCTGCACGATCTGGTGGCCAACCATCTCAGTGCGATCGCCATTCACTCCAGCGCCGTGCTCTCCCTGACCGAGGCTCAGCGGGAGAAGGACGGTACGGCCGCCGACGATCCGGTGCGGGAGGCGCTCTCGGTGATCCGGGAGAACAGCGTCCAGGGACTGGCCGAAATGCGCCGCATGGTGGTGCTGTTGCGGTCAGACCGGGGGGAGGCCGACGACTGGGACCGGCCGCAGCTGAACGCGCTGGCGGCGCTGGTCGAACAGGCCCGCCCGGCCGCCGACGCGGCGGCCCTGACCCTGCACACCGACATCCCCGAGACCTTCCCCGAAGTGTCGTCGGTGATCGAGGTGACGGCGTACCGGATCGTCCAGGAGGCGCTGACCAATGTCCTCAAGCACGCGTCGGCGGGGCAGGTGCGGATCCACTGCGAGACCGGCCCCGAGCAGCTGACCATCTCGGTCGACAGCCCACTGGCCCGCCCCGACGGCCGCGCCCGGCAGCGCCCCGTGGCGCGGCTGACGACCGGTGCGGGCGCCGGGCTCGCCGGGATGTCCGAACGGGCCGCCCTGGTCGGCGGCACTTTCGACGCGGGCCCCGACGCCCGCGCCCCGGGTCGGTGGCGGGTGCGGGCGGTGCTTCCGCTGTCCCAGGACCCCTAGCTGGTGGAGCGGCCCCGACCGGCCCCTGATTTTCTCCCGGCCTCTCCTATTCGTCCTCTAGCCGCCCCTGCCCCGGGCCGGGAGTACATAGAAAGTGACAGATGACGGGCGGAAAGTGCCTACCTGCGGATGATCCGAATGTGCCGGACGGGCGGAATCCTGGTCCCTGCAAGGAGTTCGACACCATCACACGGGACGAGGGAAACACATGAAGGGTATTGGCTTAGGCGTTGTCCTGGCGATTGCAGGTCTGGCCCTCTGGCTGACCACGGAGGAAGTGGAGTCATCGGTCATCTCGCTCCACAAGGCCGGGCTGATACTGGCGATCGTCGGCGCCGCCGAGGCATTGTTCGCCCTGCTGGGGATCGGAAAGAAGAAGGCAAAGAAATAGCGCGGCTGCCGCATATGGCGTGGAGGCAGGAAGGCGGGGGCGGCGAGGCGCGGAATACGGAAAGATTCCGCGCGGCGGCGCCGTTGGCCCGGAGGGCGTCAGACCCGCTTTTCGATGAGCTCCATCAGCCGTTCCCGGGCCCGCTCCGCGTGCCGGTATGCCTGGGCCCGCCGGAAGAGATCTGCGGAATAGCGGAAGTATCCGGCGGACCGGTCCGGTGCTTTCGGAAGGCGCTGCGGCTCCCGATATCTCCGCCACCTCGGCCCCGAGACGTTCCGCCAGGATCGTGAGCACCCGCCCACTGGGAATACGCTTACCGTGCTCCACCCCCGGTTTTCGAACGGTGGATGACCCCGGGCGGCTGCTTCATATCGCCGAGTCACAATAAGTGCTCGGACATTACCAAGCAGTCAAGAGGAAGTCGACCAATATGCGGATTCTTCCACCGGCCTTGGCCGGGCACACCGAGGGCATTTAGACGGGATGCGCTATGCGGACACCAGCCGTAAGGGCCGGGCGAACCGCACCGAAAAGCGGGTCACCCGGTGCAGATGTACCGCACGGTCGCCGGGGCCCGCAGGGGCACTCATCGGCGTGACACCGCTGCCCGGAGACACATCACGGGCTCGCGGAGGTACGTATCGGGGCATGGGCGGCGCCGCCCGGCCCGCGGCCACCCCGGCTCACCGCTGCGGGCGCACCCGAGGGCCGGGGGCCCGGTCGGGGGCGGAGCGGTAGAACTCCGGGGGGGATGAGGGGTGGTTCAGGTCTGTGGTCGTGCGATGTCTCGGGCTGTCACATCTCAGGCTGGCACCGCTGCTCTCGCTGCGGCTCTCGCTGTGCCGGGTCGCCCGTTTCTACGGGTCGTCGTCCGCCCCGGCGCCTTCAGGTCGTTCGCCCCTGCGTACGTTTCACGTGGAACGTGTCGACTTCTGCTCGGCCTCTGGCCGCTGGCCTCTGGCCTCTGTCGCTACGTCAGTTTCTGGTGAAGCACCGCTGCATGCCGCTGCGATGGCTCATCTCTCCGTGCCGCTGTCTCTCCGTGCTGCCACGCGGTCTCCATGCGCTGCCGCATGGCTCACCTCGGCATGCACTGCCGCTCGGTTTCGACGACTCAGACGAAGCGAGCGGTGTGCGCACGGTTGCGGGCCGCCGGGATGACGGCGGAGCGTGCGTCCGCAGAGCATGCGTCCGTGGAGCGCGCGTCCGCGGTGGCACGGTCGGCGTCCGGCGTGGTCCCGGCCGGGGCGGTGTGCTCAGCGGACGTCAGCGACTCGGTACCGGAGGCGAGACGGCTGCGCATGCCCGGCGAGGTGCCATGCGCTTCGGCTCTGATGCGCTGCTTGATCGTCGGCGGCAGCTCCGGGCGGGCGAACCCCCGCCGGGCGGGACCGGCTTGGCCGTACAGCGGTACGGTGCGCGGCGCGGGTACGGCATGGGTCCGCCGTTCCGGATGAGGCTCCGGCACGGCGTCGCGTTCCGCCTCCGGGACGTCGCCGCCCGAGGTCTTGCCGCCCGCGTTCCCGTTGCCCAGGGTCCGCTCGTACAGTGCCGCGTCCCGGCGCGCGGCCGACGCCGCCGCGGAGACACCCAGCGATGCCAGCAGCTTGCCGAGCACGACAAGGCACACCGCCCAGAACTTCATGACCTTGGTCGCAGCCATGGCCCCTCACTTTCGATCGGGATCTCCCCGAGAGATCCGTTGCGTCTACTTCTGTTGCGCTTCCTCTGTTGCTTCGCTTCAGCTGCGCCGCTTCCCGGTGCACCACTTGGATGGCGTCGCTTCTGTTGCGTTTTCTTATGATGAGTACGTAATGGGCGGATTCACGGACCGACGCCCCCGGAGCGGCGTTCTTCTGATGAACACCACCCGTACGCAGTAGCCGAGACCGTCAGGGGACGACAGCCGGAGGGCGAACGGTGTTCTCGCCCGCGCGAACGGCACTCTCGCGCGCGGTCGCGCCGTACACCTCGGCCGACCATGGCGGTTTCACGTGAAACAGCCCCAGATCAGGGTGAGTTGGCGAGTCGCGGGGCGGTTGCGCGCTCGCCGTACCTCCTCGCTCAGGCGGGGGTCGGCTCCCCCGTGCGGGCCATCTCCGCCATCATGCGGACGGCCTCGGGCTCGGGAGTGCTGGGCGGGATGATCAGCAGGTCCCAGCGGCCGTTGCCGGCGGAGACCAAGCAAATGGTGTCCGGGCCGGGGCGGCCGGTGGTTCTGCGGAGGCGGACGACATGGCCGGCGACGAGCGTGTGGGAGGGGAGGGCGCACCAGGCCGCGCCGTTGACGGTGGCATGGGTGATCCGGGGCCAGTCGAAGGGCAACGCGGTCAGCAGCTCCGGGAGTTCGGTCAGCAGATCGGTCGAGTGCGGCCACCAGAGACCGTCCAGGCGCCTGGTCGTATCGGTGTGGGGGGCGATGGTCAGGCGGGCAACGGGGGGTGGCGCGTGGTGCGGGGTGTCGGCGGGATGGGGTGGGTCCCCGGCGGTGGTCATGCGGTGCTCCTGAGGCGGCGGGCCGCCACCCGGTCGGGGTCGGGCCAGCGCACATCCCGGACCCAGCCGAGGCGCTCGAAGAGCCGGATGACGGCGGCGGATATATCGAGCTGGCCACGGTCGACCCCGTGCCGGGCGCAGGTCGGGTCGGCGTGGTGCAGGTTGTGCCAGCTCTCGCCGAACGACAGCAGGGCCAGCGGCCACAGATTGGTCGCCCGGTCATGGCGCCGGGTGCGGAACGGCCGCTCGCCGATGACATGGCAGAGCGAATTGACGCTCCAGGTGACGTGGTGCAGCAGCGCGATACGGATGAACCCCGCCCACAGCAGAGCGGTCAGCGCGGTGACCCAGGAGCCGCCGAGCGCCCAGCCCAGCGCGAACGGCAGGCCGAGCGTGAGCAGACACAGCAGGGGAAAGGCCCGGTCCACCGCGCGGATCCCCGGGTCGGCGAGCAGATCGGGCGCGAAGCGGCGGTGCGAGGTGGGGTCGTCGCCGAACAGCCAGCCGATGTGCGAGTGGACCAGACCGCGCAACTGACCGCGCAGGCTGGTGCCGTAGCGGTAGGGCGAGTGCGGATCGCCGGGGCGATCGGTATAGGCGTGGTGGCGGCGGTGCGTGGCGACCCAGTCGATGACATCGCCCTGGAAGCTGAGCGAGCCGGCGACGGCGAGCGCAATACGCAGGGCGGGGGCGGCCGTATAGCTGCCGTGGGTGAGGCCGCGGTGGAAGCCGATGGTGACGCCCAGACCGCTGATGACGTAGAAGACGGCCAGCAGGACGAGGTCGGTGAGGTGGACGACGCTGCCCCAGAGGAGGGGGATCCCGACGGCCAGGCCGACGAACGGGGCGACGACGATGATGCCGGTCACGGTGACATACATCCGCCGACCGCTGCTCGGCGGGGATTCGGTGCCGCCGTCAGGGAAGGGGGAACTCCCGTCGTAGTCGTGGGCCGACGGGGCGGTGCGGCCGCTGCGGGCGGTGGACGTCACAGGTCGTTTCCCGCCTTGCCGGAGGGCGGCGGTGGGCCGGCCACCGGTGTTTCGGAGCCGGCCTCGTCATGCGGCCGCTTGTGCATCCGCTGCCGTACGGACTGCTTCCAGTCCGCGTACCGGTGGGTGGGCATCCGCCCGGTCCCCTGGGCATTGACCCGGGCGATGAAGAGGGCCCCCAGCGCCACCAGCGCCAGCAGCACGACCACGGTCCACAGAGTCTGCATGGTCCTCACCTCACTCGGACGGGCCGCAGCTGCGACGCGTCCGGTGTTGTGGTCCCCGAGTCCCTTGGTGTCTTCACGGTACCCCGCACCGGCCCGGCAAATCCCCTTATAGCCGGTGATAGCAGGGTGCTCCGCGTCGAGAGAGCCACGGCCAGGCACGTTCTACAAGGTTGTAGACGCCCCCTCGTCATGGCCATGCGACGGGCGGCCCGGCAAGGGAGCCGGAGAGGGGCGGCGGCGCCGAGGCGGCCGCCCTCCCCCGCCCGAAGGGCGCGTCTCAGACGTTGACGCCGAAGTCCGCCGCGATGCCGGCCAGCCCGGACGCATAGCCCTGGCCCACCGCACGGAACTTCCACTCCGCGCCGTGCCGGTAGAGCTCGCCGAAGACCATCGCGGTCTCGGCCGAGGCGTCCTCGCTCAGGTCGTAACGCGCCAGCTCCGCCCCGTCCGCCTGGTTGACGACGCGGATGAACGCATTGCGGACCTGGCCGAAACTCTGCCCCCGGCTCTCCGCCTCATGAATGGAGACCGGAAAGACGATCTTTGCGATCTCGGCGGGCACTCCCGACAGCGTGACGTCGATGGACTCATCGTCCCCCTCGCCCTCGCCGGTCAGGTTGTCGCCGGTGTGCTGCACCGAGCCGTCGGGGCTGGTGAGGTTGTTGTAGAAGACGAAGTGCGCGTCCGAGGCGACCTTGCCCGCCTCGGTGCACAGCAGCGCGCTGGCGTCCAGGTCGTAGTCCGTGCCCGTGGTCGTGCGGACGTCCCAGCCGAGGCCGACGGTGACCGCGGTCAGTCCGGGTGCTTCCTTCGACAAGGAGACGTTGCCGCCCTTGCCCAGCGAGACTCCCATGGCTTCCCTCCAGGTGTTGCCTGCGTTCCGGGTGAGCCTCAAAATCTACAGGAGTGTAGAAGTATGGCGGCGGGTATCGACGGCATGGACTCCGGGCTGGACGAACCACCGTCCGGATTCGGCCACTCAGTAAGATGCCGGGACGTCCCGGCCGACGGGGCACCCGGTGCGACGGGAGGCGACGACAGTGGGCGGGAAGTCCTTCGGCAGACCCTTCGGGAAGGCGCCGGGCGACAGCGGAACCCCTGGAGCGGGGGGATACGGCGGCTCCGGACGGGCGCGCACCCGCCGCCGCGGACAGGGCCAGCTGGAGGCCCAGGTGCTGGCCGCGCTACACGAGGCGGCGGGCCCGGCCACCGCCGCCTGGGTACAGGAGCGGCTCGGCGGCGACCTCGCGTACACAACCGTGATGACCATCCTGTCCCGGCTGCACGCCAAGCAGGCCGTCACCCGTGAGCGGTCCGGCCGCGCCTATGTCTGGATCCCGGCCGCCGACGAGGCCGGTCTGGCGGCGCTGCGGATGCGCCGCGTACTGGACGGCGAACCGGACCGGGACGCCGTACTGACCAGCTTTGTCTCCGCGCTCTCCGCACAGGACGAGCAGCTGCTGCGCACGCTCCTCGACCGTGCCACGGCCGAGGACCCCGCCGCGGCGGACGACCCCTCGGACGAAGCACGCGGAGGCTGACCGGTGGGCGTCTTCGTGTTCCTGCCGCTGGTCCTGCCGCTCACCGCGCTGCCGATCGCCCGGCTCGCGGAACAGCACCTCCACCCGCGCACCACCACCCGGCTGCTGACCCTGCTCGCCGCGGTCCTCGGCCTGTGCAGCACCCTCTGCCTCGTACTGCTGATGGTCGTCGGCACCGCCCAACTGCCCGGCAATCCGCTGCCCGACGGCTGGTCGGACCCCCAGGTGCGGGCCGCCGTCCCGTATGCCGAGGTCGCCGGTGCCGCCGCCATCCCGGCGCTGGCCGCGGCGCTCACCGTCTGCGGCACCGCGCTGCGCCGGTACGGCCGGGTCCGGACCCGCGCCCACCGTGCGCTGGAGGCACTGCCGGCGGGCGCCGATCCCGCGGTGCTGCCGGACGACGAGCCGTACGCCTACGCCGTGCCCGGCACCCCCGCCCGTCCCGGACGCCGGGCCCGGCCCGGCCGGATCGCGGTCTCCCGCGGCATGCTGCGCAGCCTGGACGGGGATGAGCGGCGCGCCCTGTTCGCCCATGAGCGGGCACATCTGAGCTGCCGTCATCACCGCTCGCTGCTCGTCGTACGCCTGGCCGGCTGCGTCAACCCGCTGCTGCTGCCGCTGCGTTCCGCGGTCGCCTTCGCCACCGAGCGCTGGGCGGACGAGGAGGCGGCGCGGGCGGTCGGCGACCGGCGGCTGACCGCCCGCGCCGTGGGCCGGGCGGCGCTGGTCGGACGGCCCGCGCCGGCCAAGGGGATGGCGCAGTTCGCCTCGCCCGAACCGGGGCCGGTGCCACGCCGGGTGGCGGCGCTGCTCGCCCCCGTGCCGCCGGTCCGCCCGTGGCCGCCGGCGCTGACCCCGGCGGGCCTGGCGGCGCTGGTCGCCGCGGCGGGCACGGCCGCCTCCGCACTCTCCGCGCTCAACGCAGCGGTTGCGCTGCTCGTCGTTCTGAAGGCGGCAACGCCGCTCTGAGTGCACACTGATCCCTGACCTCCCCGGGCCGGACACGGCCCACCGGGCCGCGCACGCTCCACAACAGACAACTTCTACGACGCTGTAAAACGTGCCGGTAGAGTGCGCGCACATGTACAACAGGCGTGGCCGGAGGGGGAGATGGCGACGAGGTGTGGACTCCTGACCTGGGACTGCCCGCCTCCAGAAGCGGAGGTGCGATGGGTCTATCAGCCGGTGGAGGTCCAATACCCGGACGGCAGATGGACGTTGGGCCGGATCAGCGCCTGGTGGACGGACGCCGCGGGCGAGCTGTGGTGCCGGCTGCGCACCCTGCCCGGCGCTTGTCCGCAGTGGCGGCGTTACGACCCCGAGTCCATCCTGCTGCTGCCGAGTGCCGGTATCTGACCCGGCGCGCCCTGCCGAGGCCGCCGGTCACACCGGCCGCTGCGGCCGGGTGCGAGTCCGGGGCCGGGGCCGGGGTCACCTCCTCGCCCGTATCGCACCGCCCGCATCACCAGCATCAGAAGGACCAGAGGGACCAGAAGGGCCACCGGCGTGCATGACAGGCAGACGCACCAGCAGACGGCCCGACGGGGCGCCGACGGCGCATCCGGCACGTCCGGCAGCGGCTCGCGCCGTAAACCCTCCGGATCCGGCCGTCGCCGCGGGGAGGGCTCCCGTAGGGCAGGCGGGACGGGCGCGCTGCGGATGACCCGCCGGGGCCGCATCGTCGCCTGGACCGGCGGCGTGCTCGGCGTCCTGCTGCTCGCCACGGCCGGCGTCGGTGCGTGGGTCTACCAGAAGCTGGACGGCAACATCCGCGGCGTGGACATCGGCCTCGACGGCGACCGCCCGGCCAACCTCAGCCCCGGCTCCAAGAATGTCCTGGTCGTCGGCTCCGACAGCCGTGCCGGCGCCAACGCCAAATACGGCAAGAACCTGACGACCATGCAGTCGGACACGCTGATGGTGCTGCATATCGCCGCCAACCGTAAGTGGGCCACCGCGGTGTCCTTCCCCCGGGACTCCTGGGTGCAGATCCCCGCCTGCGTCCGCGGCAACGGCTCGAAATCGTCACCGCACCACTTCAAGATCAACGAAGCGTTCTCGATCGGCGGTGACTCCGGCGACATCCGCAAGGCCGCGGCCTGCACCATCAAGACCGTCGAGAAGAACACCGGGCTGCGTATCGACCACTTCACCTCGGTCGACTTCCAGGGCTTCAAGGGGATGGTCAACGCGCTGGGCGGCATAGAGGTCTGCCCCAAGTACGCCATCCACGACAAGAAGGCCCACCTCGACATGGAAGCGGGCTGCCAGACCGTCCGGGACGAGAAGGCGCTCGGCTACGTCCGCACCCGTTACAGCGTCGGCGACGGCTCCGACCTCGGCCGGATCGGCCGCCAGCAGGAGTTCATGAAGGCGCTGTCCGAGAAGGCCCAGTCGAAGCTCACCAGCCCCGGTGAGCTATACGACTTCCTGGAGTCGGCCACCAAGTCCATCACCACCGACAAATCCCTGGCCGGGATCAAACCGCTGTACGACCTGGCCGCGACCGTCCAGGAAGTCCCCAGCAAGCGCCTCACCTTCCTGACCGTCCCCAACTACTCGCGCGAGGCCGACGTCCCCACCGACAAGGCCAATGTCGTGTGGCAGTACCCACAGGCCGGCGGGCTGTTCAGCGATCTCGCGCACGACCGGGAGGTCGGCGCCGCCGCGAAGAAGAAGTTCGCCGAGGACGCCAAGAACCCGGTGACCGCCCGTTCCGTGCGGGTCCGGGTGCTCAACGGGACCGGCGTCCCGGGCCGGGCGGCGGCCGTCGCCGAGCAGCTGCGCAAGCTCGGCTTCTCGGTCATCGCCACCGGCAACTCCCCGGCGGCGGACAAGACCACGCTCACCTACCCGGCCGCGCTCAAGGCACAGAGCGCCGTGCTCACCGGCCGCCTCCCCGGCACCAAGGCGACGGAGTCGGCCGACGCGGCACCGGGCGCGCTGACGCTGACGGTCGGGCCGGACTTCGCGGCGGACAAGCCCTAGGGAGACGGGCTTCGCGGCGGGCAGGTGATGAGGGAGACCGACTGGGGCCTTCCTCATCACCTGCCGCGCGGACGTCCTCCACCGCTAACGCCTGCCGCCCGGCTGCCGGGAGCGGTGGCGCATCACCGCTTCGGTGTTCCCGCAGCGTGCCGTGCAGTACCGCCGCCGCCCGTTCCTGGACGTGTCCACATAGGCGCGGGCGCACTCGGCGCGCAGGCACCGTCCGAGCCGTGCTCCCCCTTCCCAACACAGGACGAAGGCGAGGCCACCGGCGGTGACCGCCTTGACCCTGGACAACACGTCGGCCGAGTCCGGTACGAAGTGGAGGTGGGGCTGGAGGCCGTCATGGGTGGTCACCCAGGGGCGCAGGGTCGCCGCCACCAGCAGGGCGTTCACGGCCGAGCACTGCTCGTCGGCATCCGTGGAACCGAAGACGCGGGCCAGTTGATCCCGCCAGCCGCGGAAGCCGTCCACGTCGGCGTCGACGACTGCCGGGCGACGTATCTGGTGTGCCTCCAGCAGGCTCTGCACACTTGCCGCGCTCATCTCGGGCAGGTTTATCAGATCGGCCGACAGCACGGCCCCGAGACGGCCGTAGTCGTTCTGCTTCACGTGACCTTCTCGGGCGTTACGGAACCCCACCGTCCGCGGTGTGGCGCTCTTCCCCCGGGCTCACCCGGATCAGCTCGATGTCCGAGCGGGCGATGAGCCATCCACGGGTGTGGCACCACAGGTACCGCACCATTCCCTCGGACGTGAAGTGTTCCGATATCGGTCGGCAGGATTCGGAGGAGAGGCCGCATTCGGGACACCACCACGGTTCACACTGCACATCTGGGAGTCGTGCCATGTCCGCCAGCGTGCGGTCATGGGTCAAATACATTCAACCATTACACGAGCGGCGGGCTCAGGCGCTGCCGGCAGGGGGTGCGTCACCGGGTGCGTCACGGCATGCCGACGGGACGCCAGACGGCGTCCGGTGCGTCGGCGGCCTCAGGCGCGCAGGCGTTCCACCGGCCGGGCCGTGTGCACCTCGATGTCGTGCGCGGCGCGCTGGAGCAGCTGATGGCTGAGGTCGGACATCGCCCGCGCCACCGCCAGCTCGTCGCCGATGGCCGGGACGTTCTGATCGGCGGGATTGCAGCGGGCCGCTCCCTGGCCGACCATCTGCCCGCCCTCCTTGCCACGCAGCCTGGCCTCGGCCCGGACCTCGCTGTCGGTCTCGGTGATGCTGATCTCGGCGTTCCATGTCTTCGTGGCAGTCACCGGAAGCCTCCTCGTCCACCCCATGAGCAGCACAGGAACCTCCCCCACGAAAATCCTCGCACCGGCGTCCGCGGGCCGCACCTGGGGATCACCACACCCTGATCCGGGGGTTTTCCTCATGGTGCGGCCGTGATCGCCGCCATAGCCTCGTCATAGCGGGGGGAGCCGGCGGGGCATGGGCCCTCACCCCGCCAACTACCGACCTTTTCCGGGGGAATTCATGCGTATGCGGGTCCACTTCATCGGCGTCGTCGCGTTAACCGGCATCGGGGCGTGCGCCCTCAGTTCCTGTGGACTGCTGCCCGGGAAGACCTTCCAGGACGATGCCACGGTCTCGAAGAAGATCACGTCCGTGCGGCTGGACAGCGGCTCGGGCGGCCTCACGGTGCATGGCGGAAAGGACGGCGGCGCGGTATCGGTCCACCGCGCGGTCTCGTACCACGGTGACCGGCCCCGGGGCGCCACCCACCGCGTCAAGGACGGTGTGCTGGTGCTCTCCGGCTGCGGCAGTAACTGCACCGTGGACTACACGATCGAGCTGCCGGCCGGCGTCCCGGTGAGCGGCGAGACCTCGTCCGGGGCGGTGGAGCTGGCCAAGGTGGGCCCGGTGAAGATGACGACCAGCTCAGGGGACATCCAGCTGGACGGGGTGACCGGCGCGGTCGATGCCCGGACCACCAACGGCCGGATCACCGGACGCGGTCTGTCGGGCGCGAAGATCGCGGCCGAGACCTCCAACGGGGCGATCGACCTCACCCCCGCCACCGCACAGAACGTCCGGGCGAAGACGTCCAACGGCGCCATCACACTGAAGCTGCCCAAGGGCGCGTACCGCGTCGACGCCGACACCGGCAACGGGGAGGAGCACATAGGCATCGCCCAGGACCCGGCGGCGCGCTTCCGCCTGGAGCTGTCCACCAGCAACGGCGACATCACCGCAAACGCCGCCTGACGGAGCCGGCGGCCAGGTGCGACGGCCGGCCACCACCCCGGTCCGACGGCCGGCCGCCTCCCCGGTCAGCGGCCGAGCCTCGGCCGGGGCGGGCCACGGCCGGCCCGCCCCGCGACGGGTCAGTCCTCGCCCTCCAGCTCCCCTTCGGTCTCCAGGAAAGCCTGCCGCAGCGCCGCCAGCGTCTCGGTGTCCGGCTTCTCCCACATGCCGCGGGATTCCGCCTCCAGAAGACGTTCGGCGATCCCGTGCAGGGCCCAGGGGTTGGCCTCCTCCAGGAAGGCCCGGTTCTCGGGGTCCAGGACGTAGGTCTGGGCGAGCTTGTCGTACATCCAGTCGGCGACCACACCCGTGGTGGCGTCGTAGCCGAACAAGTAGTCCACGGTGGCGGCGAGTTCAAAGGCGCCCTTGTAACCGTGGCGGCGCATCGCCTCGATCCAGCGGGGGTTGACGACCCGGGCGCGGAAGACCCGGGAGGTCTCCTCCACCAGGGTGCGGGTGCGGACCGTCTCCGGGCGGGTGGAGTCACCGATGTACGCCTCGGGGGCCTTGCCCTTGAGCGCCTTGACGGTGGCGACCATGCCGCCGTGGTACTGGAAGTAGTCGTCGGAGTCCGCGATGTCGTGCTCGCGGGTGTCGGTGTTCTTGGCGGCGACCGCGATGCGCTTGTAGGCGGTCTCCATCTCGTCCCGGGCCGGGCGGCCTTCGAGACCGCGGCCGTAGGCGTAGCCGCCCCAGACGGTGTAGACCTCGGCGAGGTCGGCGTCGGTGCGCCAGTCGCGGGAGTCGATCAGCTGGAGCAGGCCCGCACCGTACGTCCCCGGGCGGGAGCCGAAGATGCGCGTGGTGGCGCGGCGCTCGTCGCCGTGGTCGGCGAGGTCGGCCTGGGTGTGGGCGCGGACGTAGTTCTCCTCGGCCGGCTCGTCCAGTCCGGCGGCGAGCCGTACGGCGTCGTCGAGCAGGCCGATGACGTGCGGGAAGGCGTCCCGGAAGAAGCCGGAGATGCGCAGGGTGACATCGACACGGGGGCGGCCGAGCTCGGCGAGGGGGATCGGCTCCAGCCCGTTGACCCGGCGCGAGGCGTCGTCCCATACGGGGCGGACACCCAGCAGCGCCAGTGCCTCGGCCACATCGTCACCGGACGTCCGCATCGCGCTGGTGCCCCACAGCGACAGACCGACCGACTGCGGCCAGTCGCCGTTGTCGTCGCGGTAGCGCGCCAGCAGGGAGTCGGCGAGGGCCTGGCCGGTCTCCCAGGCGAGGCGGGAGGGCACGGCCTTGGGGTCGACGGAGTAGAAGTTCCGGCCCGTCGGCAGCACGTTGACCAGGCCGCGGAGCGGGGAGCCGGAGGGACCGGCCGGGACGAAGCCGCCGTTGAGGGCGTGCACGGCGTGGTCGATCTCGTCCGTGGTGGCGGCGAGGCGCGGCACGACCTGACGGGCGGCGAAGTCGAGGATGTCGGCGACCGCGGCCGGGTGCCCCTCGGCGGTCTTGGCCACCGCCGCCGGGTCCCAGTCCGCGTCCTCCATCGCCTGGACCAGGGCGCGGGCCGTGGCCTCGGCCTCGTCGGCGGTCGTCCGGGTCGCCGCGGACTCGTCCAGCCCGAGCGCCTCACGCAGACCGGGCAGGGCGGAGGTGCCGCCCCAGATCTGACGGGCGCGCAGGATGGAGAGCACGAGGTTGACCCGTGCCTCGCCGGCCGGCGCGCCGCCCAGCACATGCAGTCCGTCGCGGATCTGGGCGTCCTTGACCTCGCACAGCCAGCCGTCGACATGCAGCAGGAAGTCGTCGAAACCGTCGTCGTCCGGGCGTTCGTCCAGACCCAGGTCGTGGTCGAGCTTGGCGGCCTGGATCAGCGTCCAGATCTGGGCGCGGATCGCGGGCAGCTTGGCCGGGTCCATGGCGGAGATCGCCGCGTACTCGTCGAGCAGCTGCTCCAGGCGCGCGATATCGCCGTAGGACTCGGCGCGGGCCATCGGCGGGACGAGGTGGTCGACGAGGGTGGCGTGGACCCGGCGCTTGGCCTGGGTGCCCTCGCCGGGGTCGTTGACCAGGAAGGGGTAGATGAGCGGCAGGTCACCGAGGGCGGCGTCCGGGCCACAGGCCGCGGACAGGCCCGCGTTCTTGCCGGGCAGCCACTCCAGGTTGCCGTGCTTGCCCAGGTGGACCATGGCGTCCGCGCCGAAACCGCCGTCGGCGGCGGAGGCCGCGATCCAGCGGTAGGCCGCCAAGTAGTGGTGCGAGGGCGGCAGATCGGGGTCGTGGTAGATCGCGATCGGGTTCTCACCGAAGCCGCGCGGCGGCTGGATGAGGATCAGGAGATTGCCGCGGCGCAGCGCGGCCAGCACGATGTCGCCGTCGGGGTTCCGGCTGCGGTCGACGAACATCTCGCCGGGCGGCGGCCCCCAGTGCTCCTCGACGGAGTCCCGGAGTTCCTGCGGCAGCGTGGCGTACCAGCGCTTGTAGTCGGCGGCCGGGATACGGACCGGGTTGCGGGCGAGCTGTTCCTCGGTGAGCCACTCCTGGTCGTGGCCGCCGGCCTCGATGAGGGCGTAGATCAGCTCGTCACCGTCGCCGGACTCCAGGCCCGGGACCGGCTCGGCGGTCTCGTCTCCGAAGTCGTAACCGTCCGCCCGGAGACGGCGCAGCAGGGCCACGGCGCTGGCCGGGGTGTCCAGGCCGACCGCGTTGCCGATACGGGAGTGCTTGGTCGGGTAGGCGGACAGCACCAGCGCGAGGCGCTTCTCCGCGGCCGGGATGTGGCGCAGCCGGGCGTGCCGGACGGCGATCCCGGCGACCCGTGCGGCGCGCTCGGGGTCGGCCACGTAGACCGGCAGACCATCCTCGTCGACCTCCTTGAAGGAGAACGGGACGGTGATCAGCCGGCCGTCGAACTCGGGGACCGCGATCTGCGAGGCGGCGTCCAGCGGCGACAGCCCCTCGTCGTTCTCCTCCCAGGCGCTGCGCGGCCCGGTCAGGCACAGGGCCTGCAGGATCGGCACGTCCAGTGCGGCCAGCGCGCCCGCGTCCCAGGACTCGTCGTCACCGCCGGCGGAGGCCTCGGCGGGCTTGCTGCCGCCCGCCGCGAGGACCGTGGTGACCAGGGCGTCGGCGCTGCCCAGCGCCTCGATCAACTCCGGCTCGGGGGCGCGGAGGGAGGCGACGAACAGCGGCCGGGCGCGTCCGCCCGCCGCCTCGATCTGCTCGCACAGGGTCCGTACGAAGGCGGTGTTGCCGCTCATGTGGTGGGCGCGGTAGTAGAGCACGGCGACCAGCGGGCCGCTCTCGTTGCGGCCGGTCCAGTCCAGCGGGCCCCAGGAGGGGGCGGGCTCCGGCGGCTCGAAGCCATGGCCGGTCAGCAGCACCGTGTCGGAGAGGAAGCGGGCGAGCTGGTCGAGGTTGGCGGGACCGCCGTGCGCGAGATAGGCGTGCGCCTCGGCCGCGATGCCGACCGGGACGGTCGACTGCTCCATGAGCTGGGCGTCGGGGGCCTGTTCACCGGTGAGCACGACGACCGGCCGGTGCTGGTCCTCGGCCAGCAGCACCTCCAGGCCCTCTTCCCAGGCGCGGATGCCGCCGAGGAGGCGGACGACGACGAGGTCGGTGCCCTCCAGCAGCGCGGGGAGTTCGGCGACGTCGAGACGGGCGGGGTTGGCGAGCCGGTACGGCACGGGGCCCGTGGCCGCGCGGGCGCTGAGCAGGTCGGTATCGGAGGTCGACAGCAGCAGAAGCATGGGAGCGCAGGCCTTCCTCGGGGTATCCGCGCCCCGGGTGGTCGTATGGACGGCGGGAGTTCCTGGCTCACCCGGCAGCTGCCGGGTTCACAGTGGCGGGACCGCGCCGGATTCGCACCGGGCTTCCTCCCTGGGGCCCTAAGACCCTGCGCCGTCGCTGGCGTCCGGTGGGCCAGCCGACCCACCGACCTGCATAGTAAGGGCCTGCGGCCGGGCAAGGTAAGCGGGCCTCCGGACCGGCCGCAGCGGGACGGGGGCGCACGCCTCCGTGCCCGGATCCGGGCCGGGACGGTGGCCGGATCCGGCCCGGATGACCCACCCGCCCCCGTGGGTATGCTCGCGCCCATGCCGCCCTCCCCCTCACCACGGCCCCACGGGACCGAACCGCCCATACGGGACCGCGGTGACGCCTGCCCGGGAGCGCTGCGGCTGCACTCCGCCGCGGACGGCCACCTCGCCCGAGTGCGGCTGCCCGCCGGGGACTTGACGGTGCGTCAGGCGGAGGCGCTGGCCGATGCCGCGGACCGGCTCGGCGACGGCCATCTCTCGCTCACCTCCCGCGGCAACGCGGAACTCCGCGGCCTCCCGGACGGCTGCGGCGCCCAGCTCGCCGCCCTGCTGCGCGACGCCGGTCTGCTCCCCTCCGAGCGCCACGAACGCATCCGCAACATCCTCGCTTCCCCCCTGGCCGGACTGGACCGACACACCCCCGCTGACGTGCGGTTGTGGGCCCGTGCCCTGGACCAACTGCTCTGCGCAAGCAACTCCGCGACCGCCCTCTCGGGCCGCTTCCTCTTCGTCCTGGACGACGGGCGGGGCGATGTGGCGACGCTCGGGGGCGATGTGAGCTTGGTCGCAGAGGGGGGCTGGGGGCTGTCGGGCTCCGGGTGCCCGGACGGGGCCGGGGGCAGCGCCCTGCTGCGGGTCGGCGACGATCCGGCGGCGCTGCGGATTGCCGGGCCGGACGTCCCGCGCGCAGCGCTCGCCGCAGCCGAGGCCTTCCTGGCGGCCGCCGAGGCGAGCGGCAGCGGCGCCTGGCGGGTACGTGAACTCCCCGACGGGTATGGCCTGACGGCCCGGGTCGTCGCGGAGCGACTGCACGCGGCGGGCATGGGGGCCGCGTATGTGGCTGGGACCGCGTATGTGGCTGGGGCCGCGGGCGAGGCGGCGCAGGTGGCGACGGCCTCCGCGCCGTACACCGCCCCCGCGCCCTACGCCGACTCCTCCGCCCCCGGTGTCATCGAGGGCGCCGACGGCGAGCGTGCGCTGTCCGTTCTTGCGCAGTTGGGGCGGCTGTCGGTTGCCCAGTGGCGGCTGCTGACCGGCGTCGCCGACGCGGACGGTGTGGGTGCGCTGCGCCTCACGCCTTGGCGCGGCATCGTCATCCCGGGGCTGTCCGCCGATACGGCCGACGCCCGCCTGCGTGAACTGTCCGACGCCGGGCTGATCACCGACCCGGACTCCCCCTGGCACCGCATCGGCGCCTGCACCGGCCGCCCCGGCTGCGCCAAGTCCCGTACCGACGTGCGGGCCGACGCGACGGCCTCGGTCAGGGCGGGCACCCCCGTACCCGTGGCCGTCCCTGTCGACGGCCCGGTCCCGGTGCCCGGCCCCGACGGCATACCCGACCCCGACGACGACCCCGTCCCGGTCCCGGACCCCGCCCCCGTCCCCGGCGAGGGCGTCCCGAGCCTCGCCCCCGGCGCACCGAGGCCGGACAAGCCCGCCCTCCGTCACCTCCCCGTCTACTGGTCCGGCTGCGAGCGCCGCTGTGGCCACCCGCACGGCGCCTGGGTCGATGTGCTGGCGACAGCGGACGGCTACCGGGTATCGGTCGTACGGCCGGAGAGCCCACCCGCCGCGCCGCCCGCACCGGCAACACCCGCCACAGCCACATCCCGCGCCTCATGAAGCACATCCGCCTCGCAGCCCCACGCACCACGACATGAACCGCCCCGATCCGCAGCCCCACGCACCACGACATGAACCACCCCGATCCGCAGCACCATGCACCACCACATGAACCACCCCGGCCCTCCAGCACCACGCCCCACCCCATGAACCACCCCCAGAACCGCCCCGTCCCCGACAACCCCGAGGCCATAGTGACCGCGTTCGACTACGAGAAGGACGGTGCGGCGATTTACCGCCAGTCCTTTGCCACCATCCGCGCCGAGGCGGACCTCGCCGGCCTGCCCGCCGATGTCAGCCGGGTCGCGGTCCGGATGATCCACGCCTGCGGCATGGTCGACCTGGTACGGGATCTGGCCTTCACCCCCCAGGTGGTGGCCCGCGCCCGCGAGGCGCTGCGCGCCGGGGCACCGATCCTCTGCGACGCCAACATGGTGGCCAGCGGCGTCACCCGGAAGCGGCTGCCGGCCGACAACGAGGTGCTGTGCACCCTCGCCGATCCGTCGGTGCCGGACCTGGCCGCCCGGATGGGGACGACCCGCAGCGCCGCCGCCCTGGAGCTGTGGCGGGACCGGATGGAAGGCGCCGTGGTCGCGTTCGGCAACGCCCCCACCGCCCTCTTCCGGTTCCTCGAAATGATCCAGGAAGGCGCGCCCCGCCCCGCCGCCGTCATCGGCATACCCGTCGGCTTCATCGGCGCCGCGGAGTCGAAGGACGCGCTGATCGACCACCCGTCACAGCTGGACCACATCGTCGTGCGCGGGCGCCGGGGCGGCAGCGCCATGGCCGCCGCCGCGATCAACGCCCTGGCAAGCGAGGAAGAGTAAGCGTGAGCGAGCAGCAGCTGACCGGTCGCCTCTACGGTGTGGGCCTGGGCCCCGGCGACCCGTCCCTCATGACGGTCCGGGCGGTCGAGGTCATCGCCGAAGCCGACGTCATCGCCTACCACAGCGCCCGGCACGGACGCTCCATCGCGCGCTCCATCGCCGCCGGGCACCTCCGCGCCGACCACATCGAGGAAGCGCTGATCTACCCGGTCACCACCGAGTCGACCGACCACCCCGGCGGCTACCGGGGCGCACTGGACGAGTTCTACGAGACCGCGGCGGCCCGCCTCGCCGCGCACCTCGACGCCGGCCGCACCGTCGCCGTCATCTCCGAGGGCGACCCGCTCTTCTACGGCTCCTACCAGCACATGCACAAGCGGCTGGCCCATCGCTACCCGACCGAGGTCATCCCCGGCGTCACCTCCGTCAGTGCCGCGGCGGCCCGCCTGGGCAAACCGCTCGCCGAGGCCGACGAGGTCCTGACGATCCTCCCCGGCACGCTCCCGGAGGAGGAACTGACCGCCCGTCTGGCCTCCACCGACACCGCCGTCGTCATGAAGCTGGGACGCACCTTCCCCACCGTCCGCCGCGCCATGGAGCGCTCGGGCCGCCTCCCGGAGGCCCACTACGTCGAGCGCGCGACGATGTCCGGCGAACGCACGGAGCGGCTCGCGGACATCGACGCGGAGACGGTCCCCTACTTCTCCGTCAGCGTCGTACCGAGCCGCATCGCGGACCTCCCACCGGCGACGGCCGCCTCCCCCGCCTCCCCCGCCTCCCCCGCGTCCCCCGTGTTCCCCGCGCCCCCCGGCGAGGTCGTAGTCGTCGGTACCGGCCCGGCCGGCCCCCTCTGGCTGACGCCCGAATCCCGTGGCGCCCTGGCCGCCGCCGAAGACCTCGTCGGCTACACCACCTACCTGGACCGCGTCCCGCTGCGCCCCGGCCAGCGCCGCCACGCCTCCGACAACAAGGTCGAGTCCGAACGCGCCGAGCTCGCCCTCGACCTGGCCCGGCGCGGCCGCCGGGTGGCCGTGGTCTCCGGTGGCGACCCGGGCGTCTTCGCGATGGCGACCGCCGTCCTGGAGGTGGCCTGCCAGGCGCCCTACCGGGCCATCCCCGTACGGGTCCTCCCAGGGGTCACCGCCGCCAACGCCGCCGCCGCCCGCGCCGGCGCCCCCCTCGGCCACGACTACGCGGTCATCTCGCTCTCCGACCGCCTCAAGCCCTGGGAGGTCATCGCCGAACGCCTGCATGCCGCGGCAGGCGCCGACCTGGCCCTCGCCCTCTACAACCCCGGCTCCCGCAGCCGCACCTGGCAGGTCGGCAAGGCCCGCGAACTCCTCCTGGAACACCGCGCCCCCGACACCCCCGTCATCCTCGCCCGCGACATCGGCGGCCCCGAGGAATCCGTCCGCACGGTCCACCTGGCCGACCTCGACCCGCACCAGGTCGATATGCGGACGCTGCTGATCGTCGGGTCGTCCCAGACGCAGGCGGTCCGGCGCGACGACGGCACCGAGGTCGTGTGGACGCCGCGGAGGTATCCGGAGGGGTGAGGCTTCCGGCCGGGCGGGTAGGGCTCCGCCCGGCCAGGCAGGGCTCCGGCCCGGCGGGGCAGGGCCCCCACCCGGCGGGCACCTCGTAACGGCGCGGTCAGCCGGTGAGATCCAGGATGCGGACCGGTTCGCCGCGCCAGCGCTCCGGAGCGGTGGTGGCGACGATCGCTCCGTCGGGACGGTCGGGCGTGGGCTGAGCTGCGTAGTGGCTGTGGGCTGCGGCCCACGTCCCCTGTCCCGCTATGGCCAATGCAGCGGGCAGATCCAGGTCCAGGACGGTGATGCCGGGCAGGGCGGCAAGGTGCTCGGCCGTGCCGGGCCGTGCGCGGTCGGCTTCGACGAGCGCGCACGTCGGCGCGTACAGGTACCAGCCGGACTCTGCGTGGGCACGGTGGATGAGGCGGGAGGCCAGGACGTTCCCCTGGCCTGCCGCGGTCATCGCGGTGTCGTCCAAGACGATGTGCAGAGGGTCGCTCACCGGCCCGTCACCTGCGCCAGCCGCCGGTCGAGCTCACTGTCCAGGTCCTGCTGCTGTGCCGCGGTCGGGGCGTACCCGTTCCACTTCTTCAGTGCCGCAAGAGCCTTCTCCGCACGCTCGGTACGTTCGGCCGGAGTCAGCATGGTCTCCGCCAGGCGCGCCAGATAGGCCCGCAGCGACAGCCCCTCGGCGGCCGCGATCGCAGCGAGCCGGTCCTTGGCTTCCTCCGGGATACGGACATTCGCATCCGACATCGTGGTGCTCCTCCCTACGCAACCAGGGTACGGGTACGTACCCGTACCCTACCGCTCCGCCTCAGCCGAGCCGCCCGCCCTCCCAGCAGCCCCAGCGGGCCCCACCCCTCGCCCCCTCGGAATTCTTTTCGAGGCATTATCCGCCCCCCGTCGCCCCTCCCGACGACCCCGCCAACTCCCCTTTTGAGAGCGGTCCGGAGTGACAACTCCCGTACTGGGCAAGGGCATTGACAGACCAGTCAGGACTCGAATGGAGAAGAGGAATGGGAATGGCGGAGTGCACTCCGGGGGCCGGGAGGGGCAGGGATGCCGCGCAGGCGTGGGATGAGCTAGGGGCGGCGCCGAAGGGGGCGGGGGTCGCCTTGCCATCGCCGGAACGGGGCAGGGTGTTGGTGGTGGGGGGCTTGTCGCGGTCGGTGGGGGACCTCGGGCGATGGACGTCGCGGGCGGCGCGACGGCTCGCGCCGGTGGTGGGGAAGTGCGCCCCGTGAGTGAGGAGACGGCCCGTTCCTCTGCCGCCCGGGACGCCGACGAGGAGGTGGAGAAGGAGGAATCCGCGAGGCGGCGGGAAGAATTAGTGGAAAGGGTCCGGGAAGCCAATCGCCTCAGTGTGAATCGGGTGAATCAGGTGAATCGGCCGCGCTGAGAATACGACGGAGCCAGTGCACCGCCGCGTCCGGATTCGCCGCCACCGGCACCCCGTCCGGCACCGGCGGGCGCCGTACGACCACCACCGGCACCCCGGCCTCCCGTGCCGCCGTCAGCTTGGCGGCGGTCGCGGCCGCCCCGCTGTCCTTCGTGACGACGACGTCGATGCGGTGGTCCCGCAGCAGCGCCCGCTCGCCCTCCACCGTGAAGGGGCCCCGGTCGAGCAGCACCTCCATACGGGGCGGGTGCGGCGCCTCGGGGGCGTCGACGGAGCGGACGAGGAACCAGAGGTCGGCGAGGTGGGCGAAGTGGGAGAGGCCCATGCGGCCGGTGGTGAGGAAGATGCGGGAGCCGAGCGCCGGGAGGGCGGCGGCGGCCTCGTCCAGGGAGGTGACCTGGTGCCAGTCGTCGCCGGGTTCCGGCACCCAGCCGGGCCGGCGGAGGGCGAGCAGGGGAACATGGGCGGTGGCGGCGGCCAGGGCCGCGTTGTGACTGATCGTGTCGGCGAAAGGATGGGTGGCGTCGATGAGCGCGTCCACCGCGTGCTCGCGCAGCCAGCGGGCGAGGCCCTCGGGGCCACCGAACCCGCCGATGCGCACCTCCCCGGCGGGCAGCCGTGGCGCGGCGACCCGGCCGGCCAGCGAGGACGTCACGCGGAGGGCGGGTACCGGGGCCGGGGCCGCGGCGGGCTCCCGCCCCAGCACGGACTCCGCCCCCGCAACCGGCTCCCCCACCACCGGCTCCCGCGCCAAGCCCGCCGCCAGCCCCGCCGCCAACCGCCGGGCCTCCGTAGTGCCGCCGAGGATCAGTACATGGCGTGGCGGGCGGGCTGTGTCGGGCATGGGATGTGGGTTCCTCCGTGGCTGAAGCGCAACCGCAGGGTACGGGGCCGCAGGGTACGGGCAAGGCCGCGGGCGGGCGTAGTGCGCAGCTCGCGCATACCGGGCTGCGGTCCGGCTGGACGACCGGTGCCTGTGCGACGGCGGCGAGCACGGCCGCGTACACGGCGCTGCTGAGCGGCGAGTTCCCCGATCCGGTGACGATCACGCTGCCGAAGGGGCAGACGCCGTCCTTCGCGCTGGCGGTGGAGGAGCTGGCGCCGGGGCGGACGGCCGCCATGGCGGGTGTGGTGAAGGATGCGGGCGACGATCCGGATGTGACGCACGGGGCGCTCGTCCGGGCCACCGTGCGGGCGCTGCCGGCCGGGTCGGGGGTCGTGTTCAAGGCCGGACCGGGGGTCGGGACCGTGACCCGGCCCGGACTGCCGCTGGACGTCGGGGAGCCGGCGATCAATCCCGTACCGCGGCAGCTGATGCGGGAGCATCTGGCGCAGGTCGCGGCGCGGTACGGCGGCGGTGCGGGCGCGACGGCCGACGTCGAGGTGGAGATCTCGGTCGATCACGGGGAGGAGATCGCCCGGAGCACCTGGAATCCGCGGCTGGGAATCCTGGGCGGGCTGTCGATCCTGGGGACCACCGGGATCGTGGTGCCGTACTCCTGCTCGGCGTGGATCGACTCCATCCGGCGGGGAGTCGACGTGGCGCGGGCGGCCGGCCGGCGGCATGTGGCGGGGTGTACGGGGTCGACGTCGGAGAAGGTGGCCGTCGCCCTGCACCATCTGCCCGAGGACGCGCTGCTGGACATGGGCGACTTCGCGGGGGCGGTGCTGAAGTACATCCGGCGTCATCCGGTGGAGCGGCTCACCATCTGCGGCGGGTTCGCCAAGCTGTCCAAGCTCGCGGCCGGGCATCTGGATCTGCACTCGGCGCGGTCCCAGGTGGACAAGGGGTTCCTGGCGGAGCTCGCCCGGCGGGGCGGTGCGGACGAGGCGCTGGCGGGGGCGGTCGCGGAGGCCAATACGGGCCTGGCGGCGCTCCAGTTGTGCAGCGCGGCCGGTGTCCCGCTGGGGGATCTGGTGGCGGCGACGGCGCGGGACGAGTCGCTGGCGGTGCTGCGCGGCGCGCCGGTCGCGGTCGATGTCATCTGCATCGACCGGGCTGGGATGGTGGTGGGGCGGGCGGAGCCGCGGGGTCCGGGGGACGCCGGGCAGGGAAGCCCCCAGGGGTGAAGGGCTTCCCCCTGACCGCCGTCAGTTCCGGAAGGTGCGGAAGGTGCGGCCGTACCGCTCGGGCAGGCAGTCTTCCCTGTTGCCGGTGATCGATCCCAGCGCGGTGCCGAGGGCACAGGTGGTCAGCCGCAGCGGGTTGTCGCGGAACCGTCCGGGGCGCTCGTAGCGGCGCTCCCGGCGGTCGTAGCGGTCTTCGCGTCGGTCGTGCGTCCGGCCCGGCCGGTCGTTCATCCGGAGCGGGCTGTCGTGCATCCACGGCGAGCTGTCGCGCGCCTGCCCCGGGGTGTCCTTGGCCTGTGTGACATGGTCCGTGCTGTCGGCCGCGGCGACGGTGCCGCCGAAGAGCGTCAGCAGGGCTGCGGCACCGACGACGCCGGCGGCCAGTCTGGTACGCATCGTGGCGTACTCCTTTGCTTCGGCCCCCCTTGGGTGTCGCAGCTTCCTTACCGGCCCCCAGGAGCCGAGTAACGGACATTCACCCCGATGCGGTTGCACGGTCATACGGACGGTCCCCGAAGGGTCTACGGGCAGGCGGTGCGGTGGGGGCCGCTGGCAGCAAAAGCACTGCCTTCCGGTGCGGGACAGCCGTGTCCGGCCGCGCGGAGCGGCGCGCGAATTTCTCCTTTATCGGCAGCCGGCGGGCACTTCAGGATCCTGCACAAATCCATAGCCCGCGTTACGCGGAAAATACAGACATCTCCCTTCATCCCGCTCGACTACGGGTACTCGGCGAACCTCGTCTGCTTATTTCCGCAAGGCACCCAAGGGGGCATGACGGTCTATTCCGTGACCGTTGTCCCGTAGCTGCCACGCAAGGGGACCGTCCGCAGGAATCGGGCAAAGATGCACGTCAAGCGGCTGTTGCGGCGCATTTCGCGCCGGTGAAAAAATCTGCCGGTGAGTTGCCGCGAAACCACGTGACGTGATTGCATTTCGTCAACGCGCGGACGCCATTACGGGTGTCACATTTCCGGTGCCAGGCGACCGCGTTGCGGTCGGAGTACTCACCAGAATTCCGCCTGTGTTGGTTCAGAATCCACAGCTTTTACGAGAAGGGCACATCATGCGCAACGGCTTCACCCCCGCCACGGAGATTGCCGACAGCGAGCTGGAGAACATCTCCGGTGGCATCGCCGGCGCCGGCGCCGACGCTGGCGCCCAGATCGCCGGGCACGGCGCCTCCGTGAACGTCGGCGGCTTCGTCGGCGGCGGCGCGTCGGTCTCCCCCGAAGGCGTCAGCGCGCAGCTCTCCGGCTCTGCCCTGGCCTCGGTGCAGACCAGCGGTCTCTGAGATCTGAGCCGTAGGGGAATCTGCTCCCCGCTTGCGCTGCCGCCCACGAGCAGGGCGCACCGGAACCCCGGGACCTCCCGTCCCGGGGTTCCGGTGCGTCCGGACTCAGGGAGTGTCCGTGGGCGCGGGGTTCTGCGCACCGCACCCGCCGTGCGGCCGCTCCCGGTCCGCCGAGTAGAGATGGCTGTCGCGGAACTGCTCGGCGCCCAGGGTGCGGCCGACCATGATGACGGCCGTACGGACCACGCCCGCGGCCTTCACCTGGCCTGCGATGTCGGCGAGGGTGCCGCGCAGCACGAGTTCGTCGGGGCGGGAGGCCATGGCGACGACCGCGGCGGGGCAGTCGGCGCCGTAGTGGGGCAGGAGTTCGCCGACGACCCGGTCGACGTACATGGCGGCCAGGTGGAGCACCAGCAGCGCACCGCTGCGCCCGAGGGTGGCGAGGTCCTCGCCCTCCGGCATGGGGGTGGCCCGCTGGGCGACGCGGGTGAGGATGACGGTCTGGCCGACGGTGGGGACGGTCAGTTCACGCTTGAGCGCGGCCGCCGCCGCGGCGAACGCGGGGACGCCCGGCACCACGTCGTACGGCACCCCGGCCGCGTCCAGGCGGCGCATCTGCTCGGCCACCGCGCTGAAGACGGACGGGTCGCCGGAGTGCAGCCGGGCCACGTCATGGCCCTCCTCGTGGGCGCGGACCATTTCGGCGGTGATCGCGTCGAGATCCAGCTGCGCGGTGTCGATGAGCCGCGCATCGGGCGGGCATTCGGCGAGCAGCTCGCGCGGCACCAGGCTGCCGGCGTACAGACAGACCCCGCAGGACGCGAGCGTACGGGCGCCGCGCACGGTGATCAGGTCGGCGGCGCCGGGACCCGCGCCGATGAAGTGGACGGTCATGAGGGCTCGTTCTCCTGGGGCAGGGCGGTCGGGGACGGGGCGGCGGGCAGCGGCTTCACGGCCGCCCACTGGGTGACCGGCATCGCCTGCCGCCAGCCGGTGAAGCCGCCGACCGGTACGGCGTGGGCGACCGCGAGCCGGACCAGTTCGCCGCCGTGCCGCCGGTACCAGTCGGCCAGCAGCGCCTCGGACTCCAGCGTCACGGTGTTCGCCACGATCCGGCCGCCCGCGGGCAGCGCCGCCCAGCACGCGGCCAGCAGGCCGGGGGCGGTCAGCCCGCCGCCGATGAAGACCGCGTCCGGTGTCGGCAGACCGTCCAGCGCGGCGGGCGCGGCACCGGTGACGACGCGCAGTCCCGGGACGCCGAGCGTGCGCGCGTTCCGGCCGATCCGCTCGGCCCGTACGGGGTCGCGCTCGACGCTGACGGCGCGGCAGCTGCGGTGCGCCCGCAGCCACTCGATGGCGATGGAGCCGGAGCCGCCGCCGATGTCCCAGAGGAGTTCGCCGGGGGCGGGCGCCAGCGCGGCCAGGGTGGCGGCGCGGACATGGCGCTTGGTGAGCTGGCCGTCGTGCTCGTAGGCGGCATCGGGGAGGCCGGGGACGGCGGCGAGCGCCGGGGTGCCGGGCGCGCGGCGGCAGTCGAGGGCGAGGACGTTGAGGGGGTCGCCGGGCGGGGCGTCCCAGTCGTGGGCGGTGCCCTCGGCGGTCCGCTCACGGGGGCCGCCGAGCTGCTCCAGTACGCGCATCCGGGTCGGTCCGAAACCGTGGGCCCGCAGCAGGTCCGCGACCTCGGCGGGGGTGCCGGCCCCGGCGGACAGCACCAGCACCCGGCGGCCGTCGTAGAGCGCGCGGACCAGGTTCTCGGTGGGCCGTCCGACGAGCGTGACGACCTCGGTGTCCTCCAGCGGCCAGCCCAGGCGGGCGCAGGCGTGGGAGACGGACGAGGGGTGCGGGAGGATGCGCAGCGCGGTGGCCGGGGGCACGCCCGCGGCCCGGCCCGCACCGGTGGCCGCCTGCTCCTCGATCACCTCGCTCAGTGTCCGCCCGATGCCGTAGAACATCGGGTCGCCGCTGGCCAGCACGCACACCCGGCGCCCGGCGTACGCGGCGAGCAGCCCGGGGACGGCGGGGCGCAGCGGCGACGGCCACGGGACGCGCTCACCGGTGCACTCCGCGGGCAGCAGCGCGAGCTGGCGGGCGCCGCCGATCAGCACCTCGGCGGCGCACAGCGCCTGCCGGGAGGCGGCCGGCAGTCCGTCCCAGCCGTCGGCCCCGATGCCGACGACGGACAGCGGTTCAGGCGCGGCCGGGGCGGGGGGTGCGGGGCTCACTGCCGGATACCTCGGAGGTGGGGGTCGGGAGGGGACGGGAGCCGAACTTTACTGACCGGCGGGGCGGCGGCCAGGTGGGGGGCCGTGTGGGGGCCGCGCGGGGACGGGCCCACAGGCCACGGGACCACCGGCCACGGCCCCCGGCCACAAGCCCCGGCGGGCAGGCCCCGGCCCCGGCCCGCAGGCCCCCGCAAGGATTCCGCAAGCCCCGCACAAGCCTTCCGTCGGCCCCCCGGGCATCCCCCTGCTGACGGCCTGCCGTCCCTGGCCGGCCGGACAGCTCGACACCGAACAGACATGGGGGATGCCATGACGGCATTGCGGACGTGCGACGGCGGACCACAGCCGCCGGCACGGGAGTGGCTGACGCTCACCGGACGCAAGAGGGTCCTGGTGGTCGTGCACACCGTGACGTACGGAAAGCGGCTGCAGGAGGTGATCTGCCTGCTGGAGTCGGATCTGCGGATCCAGGTGGTGTTCACCGCACCGCCGCATCCGTTCAGCGACGGGGTGGCACGGCTCCTGGAGGCGCTGGGCAGCGCCGTGCTGCCCTGGGACGAGGCGGTCCGGATGGAGTTCGATCTCGCGCTGGCCGCCGGGCCGCGCGGCGTGGACCAGGTGCGGGCACCGCTGGTGCTGCTGCCGCACGGGGCGAACTTCCTGAAGCGGGTCACCGAGGGGACCGACACCCGGGTGGCGGGACTCGGGCGGCAGGACCTCACCCCGCGGGGCCGGGCGCTGCCCGCCGCCGTGGTGCTGCCCCACCGGGACGATCTGAGCGGCCTGGCGGACGCGTGCCCGGAGGCGCTGCCGCGGGCCTCGGTCGTCGGGGACCCCGTACACGACCGGATGGTGGCCAGTCTGCCCCGGCGCCGTGCCTACCGCCGGGCGCTCGGGCTCGGCAAGGGTCAGCAGCTCACCGCCGTCGTCTCCACCTGGGGCGCACACTCCTCCTTCGGAGCGATCGAAGCGCTGCTGCCCCGGCTGCTGGAGCTGGTGGGGCGCAACCGCCGGGTGGCGGTCCTGGTGCACCCCAACGTCTGGTCGGGGCACGGCGCCTGGCAGGTGCGTGCCTGGCTGGCGCAGTGCGCCCGGCGCGGTATCGCGGTCATCCCGCCCGAGGCGGACTGGCGGCCGGTGCTGATCGCGGCGGACACGATCATCGGGGACCACGGTTCGGTGACCCTGTACGGCACGCTGACGGATGCGCCGATCCTGCTCGCCGCCTCACCGGAGCAGGAGATCAACCCGGACTCCCCGGCCGCCGCGCTCGCCCGGACGGCTCCGGCGCTCTCCCCGGCCCACTCGCTCAAGAGCCAGCTGGCCTATGTGGCGGCCGAGTACCACGGCCACCAACGGGAGCAGTACGGGGACATCGCCGCACGCATCACCTCGGAGCCGGGCCGCTTCAGCCGGAACATGCGCCGTCTCCTCTACCGGCTGCTGGGCCTCGGCCAGCCCGCCCACCCGGCGCGGACCCGGCCGCTGCCCCTGCCGCCGCCGCTGGCCCGTTGGTCGTCCGCCGCGACCGCCGGATACGACAGGGACTACGGGACGGGGGCCTCGGCGTGAAACGGGAATCAACCGATCTGGACATGCAGCGGGAATCAGCCGACCTCGGCAGGAAACGGGAGTCAACTGACCTCGGACTCCGGGCCGTTCGGGGGTTCCGGCGGGTGCAGGTGCTGCCCGGCCACACCCGCGGGGGCGGCGCCACGATCGCGGTCACGGTCTCCATAGGGGAGCAGGGGACGCCGGCCGCCTCCCGGCCGGCGTGTGCGCGGTTCTGCGGGGTGTGGGACGGCAGCTGCGGCGAGGTGGCCGCCGATACCGATGAACACTTCGCGGTGGACGCCGAGAACTGCACCGACGAACGCTGGCTGGCCTGCGCGGATGTGCTGCACGGCAGCCGGCCGTGGGCCGCCGGGAGCGCCATGGGCCGGGTGCGGGACCTCCTCGCCCGTTATACGGGGTGCCGGCTCGCCGGACTGCCGCTCACCGGAGGCGGCTGGGCCGTCGCGGAACGCCTCGGCACCTGCCGGCTGATCCGGTCGGCGTTCCTCCGGCCCCTCGCCCCGCAGCCGCGCGAGCGGGACGCCTGGGAGTACTCCCTGATGGCGTCCTGCCTGCACGGCCTGGTGGCGACCGGGCACACCCTGGAGGAACTGCTGCCGCTGACCGTCCTGTCCCTCGCCTGACGCCGACGCGTCGGGCCGTCGGAGGCCGCGGGCCGGTGCCGGGGGTTCTCCCGCTACACCGGCTCCGCGTCCTCCCCGGGTTCTGCCGGCCGGTCCGGAAGACCGGCCAGCAGGACCGCCATCCGTTGTGCGTCGGAGGGGCTCTGCCCGGTGTACAGCTCCTTGGCGCGCGCGAAGCAGTCATGGGCCGTACCGGTATCCGCCTGCTCCACGGCGCTGCTGCCGAGCATCTCCCAAATGCGCGCCTGCCAGGGGAGGGCACCGGCCTGCTCGAAGAAGGCCAGCGCCTGACGGAGCTCCGCCACACCCGCCGTATGCGCACCGTCCCGCGCGAGTGCCCGCCCGTGGAAGGCGAGCGCGCGGGCGGCATCGTACGGGTCGTCGACGGCGAGGAGGGTGGTGTGTGCCTGCGCGAAGTAGTCCGCCGCGGGCAGACCGTCCCACCTCGCCCCCTCGCTCTCCAGCGCCATCTCGCCCAGCACGATGCGCGACAGGGCCGCGCCCCGCGGGTAACCGGCCCGCTCCCAGGTGGTGATGGCCTGACGCAGGAGGTCACCTGCTGCCCGGAAGTTGCCCAACTGCCGCTGTGCGGACCCGAGCCCGTGCAGCGCCTGGCCCTCGTCCCGCTCGTCCCCGGCCTCCCGGGCGGCGGCCAGTGACCCGGTGAACCATTCGATGGCCTCCTCGGTCCGTCCGGCGACACCGAACCCGATGGCTCCCGAGTTGAGCATCTGGCGCTCCGCGGCCCGGTCCCCGCCGCGCCGGGCGGCGCGCAGACCGATCTCATGGGCCTCCGCCCACAGGTCGTGATAGCGCAGCCGGTGGAACAACGGCCAGAGGGCGTCGACGAGTTGCCAGGCCGGATCGTCCCAGCCCTTGTCGTACGCGGTGCGCACCGTCGCGAGCAGATCCAGCCGGTGCGCTTCGAGCCAGACCAGCGCACCGGACGCGTCGGTGAACGGGCAGGGCAGTTCCGGGGGGAACGCATAGGTGCGCCGGAGCGTCAGCTGGATCGGGGACAGCTGCTGCTGGGCCTGGGTCGCCGTCGCCAGGTACCAGTCACAGACCCGCCGCAGCGCCTCCTCGCGCTCCGGTGCCCCTTCCTCCTCCTGTGCCCTCTCCTGGGCGTGCAGACGGACCAGGTCGTGGAAGCGGTAGCTGTCCGGGCCGATGTCCTCCAGCAGATTGGCCTCGACCAGCACATCGAGCAGCCGCTCGGCCTCCGTCAGCGGGATCCGGCAGACCACCGCGGCCACCCGGGCCTCCAGCGAGGACACCGGCAACAGCGCGAGCCGGCGGTAGAGCCGCGCCGCCTCGGGGCTCAGCACCGCATACGACTCGTCCAGCGCGTGGTGCACCGAGAACTCCCCTTCGATCGCCAGCGCGGAAAGCCGCCCCTGGCCCTGGGTCAGCGCCTCGACCAGGGAGCGCATCGGCTGCCACGGACGGGAGGCGAGACGGGCGGCCGCCAGGCACAGCGCCAGCGGGAGGCCACCGCAGAGCGCGATCAGCTCACGGGTCTCATGGGCCTCGCTGCGCACCCGGTCCGCGCCCACGCCCCGGGAGAGCACTTCCGCCGCGGCCTCCGAGTCGAGCAGGCCGAGCTGATGGCAGAGCGCGCCGTCCGCCCGCAGACCCGACAGACGGTGCCGGCTCGTCGCCACCAGCAGACCGCCCCGTCCGCCCGGCAACAACGGGCGGACCTGGGCGGCCGAGAAGGCGTTGTCCACCATCACGGAGATCCGCAGCCCGGCGGTGACGGAGCGCCAGAGCGCGGTCTGCTCCGCCAGGCTCGCCGGCACCGTCCCCGTGCCGAACGCCCGCAGGAACTGGCCGAGAATCTCGGACGGATGGGCGGGCCCGCCCACGGAGTGGCCCCGCAGGTCCGCATAGAGCTGTCCGTCGGGAAATTCCTCGGCGGTGCTCCGCAGCCACCGGGTCACCAGCGAGGTCTTTCCGACCCCGGCCGGCCCGGATACCACGACGAGCGGCGCCGACTCCTCCCGGGAGCCGTCGAGCAGACCATTGAGCGCGGCGAGATCATTCACCCGGTCCGTGAAATGCGGTGATACAGGCAGAAGTTGTCTGGGAATCGGTGGTCGCCCGGACGTACCGTCCGTATCGCGCGTATGGAAATGCACGCCCCCATGGATCTCACCTGCCTGGATACTCGGCCCGTTGATGTGCGCCGAGCCTCCTACGGCATTTTCGTACCGTTGCATCCGCAGCCCCCCGTCCGGATTCGCAGGATCGGTTCAGCATTCCCCGCAGCAACACAAGGGAGTCAAACCACCCTCGGAATCCGGCCATCGGGTCCCTCCGAGGCTCTCTGGTTTCGCCCACCGGTGAGTGCCATGCTCGATTCACCAGTTGTTGCGCCGATCCGGGGGAGGCGCCGGTGGAGGTCTACGTTCTCGGTCCCATTCGTCTCGGCACACCGGACCGCAGAGTCGGTCTCGGCTCCGACAAGGAACGGTGTGTGCTCGCCTCACTGGCCCTTTCGGCGAGCCGGCCGGTGGCCCTGGAAACGCTCATCGACCGGCTGTGGGACAACGGTCCGCCGGCCAAGGCCCGGCAGTCCGTGCACGCGTACATCTCCCGGGTCCGCAAGGCCCTCCGCGAGGCCGCCGCGGACACCGCACCGCCCCGGCCCGCACAGGAGCCGCCGGCCATCACCCAGCACGCGCACACCTACACCCTGGCGATCGCGCCGGAGCACGTCGACTGGCACCGGTTCAGGAAGCTGACCACACAGGCGCAGTCCCAGTCCCACGCGGGCAACTACTCCGCCGCGGCCGCGCTGCTCCACGAGGCGGAGACCCTGTGGGAAGAGGAAGCCCTGGCCGGCCTCCCCGGTATCTGGCCGGAGCAGACCCGGGCCCGGCTGGCGGAGGAGCGGCTGGGCGCCGCCACGTCCCGGATCGCGGCGGAACTCCGGCTGCGCCGCTTCCACGAGGCGCTCGGCCCGCTGTCCTCGCTCATCTCCCAACACCCGCATGACGAGATGCTGTTGGAATACCTCATGCTGGCCTACTACGGCAGCGGGCGGCATGCCGATGCCTTACGGGTCTATCAGGACGCGCGGCGCCGGCTGCGCCAGGATCTCGGTGCCGATCCCAGCGAGCAGCTGACCCGGGTTCATCAGCAGATTCTGCGCCGGACCCCGCTGACCGAGCTGATCCCGTACCCCGCGAGCCGGTGCCGGCACGACGAACCGGCCCCCACCGCCCCGCGGAACCTGCCCCGGCACACCTCCCTGGTCGGCCGCCGTACGGAGATGCGCCGGCTCTGCGCGGCGGTGACCGAGGCCGCGGGGGCCGGGGCGGGCCACGCGGACCGTTCGCCGCCCGCCGTCATCGCCCTGGAGGCGATCTCCGGGATGGCCGGAGTCGGCAAGACGGCGGTCGCGGTCAACGCCGCCGACCGGCTCGGCACGCGGTTCCCCGACGGCCAGCTCTACCTCGATCTGCGCGCCCACGCCCGGGTGCAGGATCCGCTGCCCGCGGGCGCCGCCCTGGCCACCCTCCTCCGGCTGCTGGGCACCGCACCCGACGCCATCCCCGGCGAGCTGGAGGAACGCACCACGCTGTGGCGGACCCTGCTGACGGAGAAGCGGACGGTCGTCGTCCTGGACGATGCCGCCGGCACCGAGCAGATCCGTCCGCTGCTCCCCGACAGCGGCTCCGCGTCCCTCGTCATCATCACCAGCCGCCGTCATCTGGCCGGTCTGCCGGGCGCGCACTGGCTGGCCCTCGATGTGCTGCCGCCGGACGACGCGACCTCGCTCTTCCGGAGCTTCGCGGGCGAGGAGCGCACCCGGGACGACACCACGGTCCGCCATATCGTCCGTCAGTGCGGCTACTTACCGCTGGCCATCGAACTGGCGGCCAACAGGTTCAACGCCCGGCCGTCCTGGACGCTGGCCACCCTCCGCGATCAGCTCTCCCGGGGACCGGGACGGCTGGGCGAACTGCGCGACGGATCCTCGGAGATAGCGCGCGCGTTCGAGATGTCGTACCGGACCCTGACCACAACACAACGGACCGTCTTCCGGCTGCTCGCGCTGCACCTCGGGGCGGAATTCGGCCCGCACGCGGCAGCGGCGCTGGTGAACCGTCCCTTGGAGGAGACCGAACGGCTCCTGGAGACCCTGCTGCACTGCCACCTCCTCCAGGAGCCCAGCCCGCACCGCTACCGCTTCCACGATCTGCTGGGCGAGTACGCCCGCGCGCTGGCCTCCGCCGAGGACACCGAGGAGGAACGCACCAGGGCCCTGGACCGGCTGGTGGACTTCTATCTGTACGCGGCCGACGCGGCCGACCGGCTGCTGTACCCCCGTCGTATCCGGCTGCCGTCGCCGGACACCGCGGCCCCGGCGGCGCTGCCCGCCCTGCGGCACACGGACGAGGCGAAAGAGTGGCTCACGGTCGAGCGCTCCAATCTCCTGACCGCCGAGCGGCACGCCCGTACCCACGGCAGGCCAGGCAGCGCCGCGCTGCTGAGCCATGTCCTGGCCGGCTTCCTGGACGCCGACTGCCACTGGGCGGACGCCGACCGTATGCAGCGACATGCCGTGGAGCACTGGCAGCAGACGGGCGAGCGGCACGCCCTGTGTGTGGCGCTGCTCGATCTCGGCACGACCCACGCGAACACCTCGCGCTACCCGCAGGCCGAGGCGGCCGCACGGCAGGCGCTCGGCCTGGCCCGTGCCGCGGGCTTCACGGACGCGGAGGCCGAGGCCCTGCGGACCCTGGGAATCCTGCAGTGGCACCTGGGGCGCTACCAGGAAGCGATCACCCTCTACCGGGAGCTCCTCCCGCTCCACATCCGCTCCGGTGACCTGTGGGCACGGGCCCGCTGCGAAAACAACCTCGCCATTTCCCTGCTTTATCAGGGTGAGCACCAGGACGCCCTGAAGCATTTCACCCAGGCCATAAAGAACTTCCGGCTGACCGGCGATCTCCTCAGCACCGGAAGGTGCTTCAACAACCTCGGTGATTTGCATATGCGCATGGGAAATAAAGACACCGCGCGGTGTCATTACGAGGAATCTCTTGAGATCGCCACATCCCTCGGAAGTCTCGCCGACCAGATCACCGCCCAGGCGAATCTCGCCGGACTCCTCATCGCCTCGTCCGAGCCCCATGACATCACCTGCGGCATGGATATGTACCAGGAATGCCTTTTCACTTTCCGCCGCCTCGGCGACCGGCGGAACGAGGCCAACGCATTGATCGGCCTGGGCCTGGCCCAGCACCGTCTCGGCCGCTACCGCGAGGCGGCCGCACAGCACGGCAGGGCCCTGGAGCTCGCCCGCGAGATCGGCGCCGCCCATGAGGAAGCCGAGGCCCTGCACCGACTCGGCGCCGCGGAGGCCGCACTGGGCGACCCGGGCCCCGCGAGCGGCCACCTGGAGATGGCGATCGCCCTCGCCGAACGAATCCAGGCACCGGAACAGAAGGCGCACGCAATGTGCGCCCTCGCCGAAGTCCGCCTCCAGGAGGGCACCCCCGAGGCGGCTCGGATGCTGCTGGAATATGCTTTTGGCATATTCCAGTCCGCGGGACTCCCGGATGCTTCCAGGATTGCCGAGCGGATCGCCTCTATCGACGAATCAGGGCCGTCACAGCGGAGTGGCCGGCGCACCTCCTGAGGCGGTTTCAGCACCCACCCTTTGCGCATATTCATGAAAGTTGCTAAACACTCACAGCCCATGATCGAATCCTTCCTCCCGCCAGCCTCAGCGACGAGGAAGTGAAAATTGACCCGCTATGCCAAAGACACCGGTGCCGCGACAGCGATTGCGGCAGGCGCGGTGGCGATCATGAGTCTGCAGGTCCTGGCCGCCGGCCCCGCGGCAGCCCAGCAGGCGACGCCCCAGCGGTCCATAGCCGCGGCCGGCGTCACCAGGGACAGTGCCGAGGGGATCTGTATCCCCACCGTCGCCCCCCGCGGCTGACACGCCGCCGCCAGGGTGCGGCCGTCACCTCCGGGCGGCCGCACGCCCTCAGGCCGGCAGAGCCATCAGGAACTGCCCCGCGAACAGGAACGCCGCGCAGAAACCCACCAGCGCCGGCAGCCACTGCCAGATGCCGCGCGGGGAGTCGAAACAGGCCAGGTAGCCGAGGACGGAGACGGTGCCGGTCAGGGCGCCCAGCCAGAACGGGAGACCGTCGTGGTGGGTGGACAGGATGGCGACGGCGGCCAGCAGGCCGAGCGGCGCCAGAAGCTGTCCCGTGCCGGGTGCGGGCCGCCGGGTCTCCGCCGTAGCGTTGCTCATGGCGCCGGATGCTACCCGGCAGGAGGAGCTGTGGCGGCTCACCGCGCCAGCCGGGAGCGGATGACCGAACTCCGATTCCCGCTTCCGCTCCCGCCCTCCTGCGCACCGCTCTGACCAGGCACGATCGCCCGTTCGACGGTAATGACAACGGTCACCGGTGCAGCCTTTGGATCTTTCGCCGAAGTGCGGTTTGCTTCGCAGCGAGGAGCCAGGAAGGAGCGCGCCGATGAGCGAGCACGCCCATAGCCACGGGCACGGCCACAGCCATACGCACGGTGTCTCGCCGGACGCGGACCGGCGCTGGCTGCGGGCCGCGCTGATCCTGCTCACCGCGTACATGGCGGTCGAGGTCGTCATCGGTGTGGTGGCGCAGTCCCTGGCGCTGATCTCGGACGCCGCCCATATGCTCACCGACGCCGTCTCGATCGTCCTGGCCCTTATCGCGATGCGGCTGGCCGCCCGGCCGGCCCGCGGTGGATACACCTACGGGCTCAAGCGCGCCGAGATCCTCTCCGCGCAGGCCAACGGCATCACGTTGCTGCTGCTGTCGGTCTGGCTGGCGTACGAGGCGGTCGAGCGGCTGATCTCGCCGCCGAAGGTGACCGGCGGGCTGGTGCTGATCACCGCGCTGGCCGGGATCGTGGTCAATCTGATCTGCACCTGGCTGCTGTCCCGGGCCAACCGCTCCAGCCTGAACATCGAGGGCGCCTACCAGCACATCCTCACCGACCTGTTCGGGTTCGTCGCCACCGCGGTCGCCGGTCTGATCGTGCTGACGACGGGCTACGAGCGGGCGGACGCGATCGCCTCGCTGGTGGTCGTCGCGCTGATGCTGCGGGCCGGTACGGGGCTGGTGCGGGAGTCCGGCCGGATCTTCATGGAGGCCGCGCCGGCCGGCATCGACCCGGACGCGCTGGGCGACCATCTGGTCGCCGCGGACGAGGTCGTCGAGGTGCACGATCTGCACATCTGGCAGATCACCTCCGGGCAGCCGGCGCTGTCGGCGCACATCCTGGTGGCGCCGGGCGGCGACTGCCACAAGGTCCGCCGCAGTCTGCAGGAGCTGCTGAGCGGGGAGTACGGCATCACCCACGCCACCCTCCAGGTCGATCATGTCGGCGAACAGGGCGCGCCCGATCAACTGCTGACGCTGAGTCCGCGGCCCGGCCCCGGCTCCGACCCCGAGCAGCAGGCCGGCCACTGCGAGGACGCCCATGGTCCGGTGCACCGGCAGGGGCCGCACCGGCACTGAACGTCCGGAGCCTGCGCGCGGCGCCTCATCCCCTCACTCGGGTGAACCCGGGCCGGGTGGGGGCCGCCTGCCGCCGGTGGGGGCGGCCGCGATGCTCGGATGACGGCATGAGAACCGCCGTTGTCTGCGCGCTGCTGTGCGCCGCCACGCTCCCCGGACCCTCCGCTGCCGCGTACGCCCCGAAGGCACCGCCCGCCGTCTCGGTCACGGTGGCGGTGACCGACGGCGCCGACGACTCCGAGTCCGGCAAACGGCTCGACTACCGCATCACCGTGCACAACCTGGGCGCCTCGGAGGTCCACGGCGCCCGGATCGAACAGCGGATGCCGGCCACCACGACCTCGGTGACCGCGCCCGGCGGCACCGTCGAAGGGCGCGGTGTGGGCGAGCAGAAGGCGATCTGGCGCGCCGATCTGCCCGCGCACGACATCCAGGTCTTCACCGCCAGGGCCGTGCTCGGCGGCCGTACCGACCTCTCGGTCTCCGGCGCCTCCGCCGCTCCCGGTACACGGCGCGCGGCTGCCACGGTCTGTGTCTACGTCGGCGACTCCTACGCGCCCACGGCCTGCTCGGGCGATCTCGACGACCTGCCGGACGCCGCCCCGGAGAGCGCGGGCGGGGGCGGCGGCTGGGCGGGCTGGGCGGTGGCCGCCGTGGCCACCGCGCTGCTCGGGCCGGGGGTGGTGCGGGCGGTCCGGCGGCGGCGACGCGTCGCACGGGCGGGCTGAGGCCGGGGCCGGCGGGCCGGGGCCGGCGGCGGGGGCCCGGTCACCCATTGGCACCGGCCCCGCTCGCGGGCGGCGGCGGTTCCCATTTGCCTGGAAGGTGGCCGTAGCGCGTCCTGCGGAACTCCTCCGGCCCGGCCGGTCCCCGGGATGCGCCCCCGTCGCCGTGCAGGAAGGGACCGGACGCGATGTCAGCGAGCGCACCCGTACGTCCGGGCGGGCGGGTGACGGCGGGGAGACGGTCTCCGCACGGGCCGCGTTGGCGCGTACGGGGGCTGGCCGGCGGGGTGTTGCTGCTGGTCGGGGCGTTGCTGCTGCCGCTGGGCCTGGCCGCGCTCTGGGCGCGGGCCGAGCTGACCGAGACCGACCGCTATGTGGCGGCGGTGGCGCCGCTGGCCGGGAACACCGCCGTTCAGGAGGCGGTCGTGGACGATGTGACCGACGGCGTGATGGCGCACATCCGGCTCGACGGGCTGCTGAAGGCCGTACCGCGCGCCGAGCGTCCCGCGGTGCGCCGCCACTTCACCCGCGGCATCCGCCAGTTCGTGGCCAAGCAGGTGCGGCAGGTCGTCACCGGCCGCGGATTTCCCGCCGTGTGGAACGGGGTGCACCGGACCGCCCACCGGACGCTGGACGGCCGGCTGGCCGCGTCCGGCCGGTCCGCGGTCACCCTGGATCTCACCCCGGTCGTGGAACGGGTCAGGCGTCAGCTGTCCCACAACGGCATGGGACTCGATCTGCTCCGGCGGGTGCCGCGGGCCGGGGTCGAGGTCGTGCTGCTGAAGGCGCCGGACGTGCCACGGATCCGGACCGTCTACGAGGTCGTCCGCACCGGGGCGCTGCTGCTGCCGCCGACCGCGGCGGTGTGTCTGACCGGCGGGCTGCTGCTGGCACGGCGCCGTCGGCGGGCGCTGATCTGGGCGGGGCTGAGCTGCGCGGCGGCGGCCGGCCTGCTGGCCGCGGCGCTGGCACTGGCCCGCAGCCGCACGCTGGACGCGCTGCCCGCCATGGTCTCCCGCCCGGCCGCGGGCGCCTACGCCGACGCCCTCACCGGACCGCTGCGCACCGGGGTCTGGCTGCTGATCGGCGCGGGGACACTGACCGCGGCGCTGGCCGCGGCGGGGCCGTCGGCGGTCCGGGCCCTGCGCGCCCGCCGACTCGCCGCCCGCACCGGCACCGGCCGCTGAACCGCTGACCGCTGAACCACCGGCCGCTGACCGCTGACCGCCGCTCAGATCGCCAGTACGGTCTTCCCCTGCGCCCGGCCGGTGCGGCTGGTCGCCAGGGCCTCCGGCGCCTCTTCCAGGGAGACCTCACGGCCCACGAGGACCGTCAGACGGCCCGCGTCGACATGTCCGGCGAGGATCTCCAGCAGCTGCGGGGAGGGGCGGTTGACGAAGTTGAAGCCGCGCAGATTGTGCTCGGTGAGCTCGTCCGCGTCGGCCGAACCGATCAGCGAGACGGCGGTCCCCCCGTCGCGTACGGTCCGGGTCAGTTCGGCGAACTCGGTGGGCCCGCTGGTCATATCGATCAGCACATCGACACCGCCCGGATGGTTCGCGAGGACCTGGTCGGCGATCGGGCCCACGGTGTGGTCGACGGTCTCGGCGGCGCCCAGCGTGCGCATCAGCTCGGCCTTGGCCGGGCGCGCGGTGGCGATCACCTCGGCGCCGCGGCCGGCCGCAAGCTGGGTGACAAAGGTGCCGACGCCGCCGGTCGCGCCGACGATCAGCACCGTTCTGCCTTCCGTGATCCGGGTCTCCTCGACCAGGTTGTACGCGGTCATACCGGCCGTCGGGAGCGCCGCGGAGGTGGCGTAGGTGACGCTGCGGGCGGCGTGCGCGATGCGGTCCTCACCGGTGACGGCGAGTTCGCAGTACGAACCGCCGCCCTGATCCGGCCGCTGGAACTGGCCGAACACCGCGTCGCCGATGGTGAACCGCCGCACCCCGCTGCCGATGGCGAGCACCTCGCCCGCTCCGTCCGATCCCAGGACGAGGGGGAACACGGCCGGCACGGCATCGCCGAACATCCCGTCGGCGAGCTTCCAGTCGACGGGGTTGAGTCCGGCGGCGGACAGCCGCACCAGGACCTCACCGGGCCCTGGTTCGGGCTGCGGCAGCTCCATGAGCTGAGGCTGTTCACCGAAGGCGCTGACTGCTACGGCTCTCATCGTGGCGCTCCCTTCCACCTTCCGACCGGTGGCCGAAGTGGATCGTAAGCACGTCGGCCGGGCCGGAGGCGGCAGGAGGAGAGGCGGTGCGGCGGAAGCAACTCGTACGGCCCCGCTGGCCGGGGCTGTCCGGCCGCTGTTCGAGATGACACGGCCGAACGGCACGGGGTTCAGCCCTCCGGAAGGTCCGCCTCGGGTACATATGACGCCATGCGCGTTCTGGTGGTGGAGGACGAGGAGTGCCTCGCGGACATGATCGCCGCGGAGCTGCGCGGTGCCGCGATCGTGGTGGACATCGCCCACGACGGGCGTGCGGCACTGGCCGGACTGCGACACGTCGGGTACGACGTGCTCGTCCTGGACGACGGGCTGCCCGCACCGCACGGCGACGCCCTGCGCCGCTATGTGGCGGAAGAGGGGCTGCCGACCCGGGTGTTGCTGCTCACCGCGTCCGGCCCGGACGACCGGACGCCGGACCCGGGACCGCCCGCCGACGGCTGTCTGGCCAAGCCCGTCGTCCCCGAGGAGTTGCTCACCCGGGTCCTGGCCCTGGGCCGGACCGCCCGCCGCGCGGTGCCGCAGGTCATCGAGCGGGCCGGCGTCACCGTCGACACCGCGCGGCGGCTGGCCGCACGCGATGGCCGGCCGCTGGCGCTGTCGCGTACGGAGTTCGGGGTGCTCGAAGTGCTGCTGCGCGCACAGGGCGCGGTGGTCAGCGGCGACGACCTGATCGAGGAGGTGTGGGAGGAGCACACCAGCTACGGCGGCAACGCCGTACGCGTGACCCTCGGCGCACTGCGCGCCAAGCTCGGCGACCCGCCGGTGATCGAGGCCGTGCCGGGCGCCGGGTACCGGATGACCGACGGGGCACCCGATTGCCCGCATGACGGGTCCGGTCACGGGCCGCGGGATTCAATGGCGCAATGATCCGGTTCGACTCCGTCACCAAGCGCTACCCCGACGGGACCACGGCCGTCGACGGCCTCTCGTTCGAGGTCGGCGAGGGGGAGCTGGTGACGCTGGTCGGGCCGTCCGGCTGCGGCAAGACGACGACCATGATGATGGTCAACCGGCTGATCGACCCGACGCAGGGGCGGATCTATGTCGACGGTGCGGATATCGCCGGCGTCGACCCGGTCACCCTGCGCCGCGGGATCGGCTATGTCATCCAGCAGACCGGCCTCTTCCCGCACCGCACGGTCCTCGACAACACCGCCACCGTGCCCTTTCTGACCGGCTGGAAGAAGGCCAGGGCCCGCGAGCGGGCCGCCGAACTCCTGGATCTGGTCGGCCTGGACCCGGCCGTCTACGGCCCGCGCTACCCCGAGCAGCTCTCCGGCGGCCAGCGTCAGCGGGTCGGGGTGGCCCGTGCGCTCGCCGCGGATCCGCCCGTGCTGTTGATGGATGAGCCGTTCGGCGCGGTCGACCCGGTGGTCCGTGACCGGCTGCAGAAGGAGTTTCTGCGGCTGCAGGCCACTCTGCACAAGACGGTGCTGCTGGTCACCCATGACATCGAGGAGGCCATCCGGCTCGGCGACCGGATCGCGGTCTACGGAGCCGGCCGGATCGAGCAGTACGACACCCCCGCGAGCGTCCTCGGCGCCCCCGCCACCCCTTATGTCGCCGAATTCGTCGGCACCGACCGGGCGTTGAAGCAGCTCTCGGTCACCGGTATCGACCGTGCCGACCTCGAACGCCCGCCGTTCGTCCGGCTCGGCGAACCCGCCGCGGAGGCCAGGGCCCGGCTGCGGGCCGAGGGCGCCCGCTGGGCGGTGGTGCTCGACGAGGACGGCGCACTGCACGGCTGGGTGGGCACGGAGGAACTGGCCGGCGGAGAAGGCACGGTCTCCGGCCACGCCCGCCGGATGGAGGCATGGGTACCGGTGACCGGCACTCTCAAAGCGGCCTTCAGCGAGATGCTCAAACACGATGCCGGATGGATCGCGGTGCTGGACGGCCACCGGTTCCTGGGCGTCCTCACCCCGACCACCCTCCATGAGGCGCTGCGGCGCACCATCGGTTCGGATGAGCAGGGGGTACCGCGCGAGCGGGCCGAGGTGGACTCGGTCCCCACACAGTGAGCGGCTGGGAGGGGGTGGGGCGTTTCACGTGAAACGCCGGCCCTGCCTCCCTGCGCGGTGTTTCACGTGAAACACCGGCCCTGTCACCGCTGGGGCAACAGCCCTTTGGATTTCAGGTAGTTGCGCGCCACATCCGCCGGCAGCCGCCGCCAGCTGTCCACCTGCTCATTGAGGTACGCCAGGTCGGCAGTGGTCAGCACCTTGTTGAGGCGGTTGAGCGCGGCGGCCGGCCCTTCGCTGCCCGCACGGGCACGGTTCACGACGGGGATCACGTAATCGGCGTTCTGCAGCTTCTTGTCATCGGTGAGCAGCACCAGGCCGAACTGGTCAAGAGTGGCATCGGTGCTGGTGGTGAGCACCATCTGGTCCTTGCCGGTCTGCACGGCCTGCTTGGCGGGCGTGGTCCCGACACCCTTCGGGTCGATCGCGGTGATGTTGATCCCGTACCGCTTCTTCAGCCCCGGCGCGCAGAACGGCCGCTGGACGCACTCATCGCCCGCGGCAAGCCGCACCGGAAGCTTGGCGCGCCCGAGATCGCTGAGGGTCTTGAGGTAGTGCTTGCGCGCGTAGGCGGCGCTCACCGCGAAGGCGTTCTGGTCGACGGCCCGCCCGGCCGGAAGCACGGTCAGTCCGCGCGGACCGGCGAGCTTGCGCAGCGCGGTCATGGTGGCGCCGATGTCGGGCGAGGCCACCGGGGCCGCCTTGGAGCCCTTCTTCTTGGCGTTGAGCCAGTCCGCGAAGGTGGCGGCGTACTCGGGCACGACATCGATCTGCCCCGCCTCCAAGGCGGGTTCGTACAGCTCGCGGTTGCCGACGGTCACGACACGCGTCCGGTATCCGGCGTGATCGAGCAGCGCCGCGTACATCTGGGCGAGCAGCTCGCTCTCGGTGAAGCCGGCCGAGCCGATGGTCAGTTCGTGGCTGTCGCCGGGGGAGGCGGTGATCGCGGAGCGGGTCTCCAGGGAGGGGCCACCGGCACAGGACGACAACGCGAGCAGGGCGACGGCCCCCACGGCCGCCACCGCGGCCCTCATCGGGCCCGTCCGCGTGCCCACCCCGGTGCCCACCGCTGCGCCAGCTCGAAGGCGGCCTCCATCAGCAGTGCGAACACCGCGACCAGCACCGCTCCGGCGACCACCTGCGGGGTGCTGGCCAGGTTGAATCCGGCGGTGATGATCCGGCCGAGCCCGCCGCCGCCCACCAGCGCGGCGAGCGTGGCGGTGGCCACCAGCTGGACCGCGGCGATCCGGATACCGGTCAGCACGAGCGGAAAGGCGAGCGGCACTTCGACCCGCCACACCAGCTGGGTGCCGGTCATCCCCATGCCCCGTGCGGCCCGCACCACGTTCTGGTCCACCTCACGCATCCCGACATACGCATTGGTCAGCAGCGGCGGAATGGCGAACAACACCAGCGCGATGATGGTCGGCCACTGCCCGTGCCGTCCAATCGGAGTGAGCAGCAGCAGGACGAGTACGGCGAAGGTCGGCACCGCGCGGCCGATGTTGGCGAGGTTGACGGCCAGCGCCCCGCCGCGGCCGAGGTGGCCGAGGGTCAGGGCGACCGGCAGCGCGATCAGGGCGCTGATGACCAGGCAGGCGAAGGTGAGCACCAGGTGCTGTTCGAGGCGGTGCCAGACGCCGTTCTCACCGGACCAGTTGGTGGCGGTGGTCAGCCATCCCCAGACCGCGGAGACGGTGTTCATGTCCGCCGTCCGAGGGCCGCGACCAGGCGCTTCGGTCCGGCGGCCCGGGTCCGTACCCGCGCCCGCCGGCTCGCCCGGCGCCAGGGGGTGAGCAGCCGTTCCACGCCGAGCAGCAGCAGATCGAAGACGACCGCGATGAGCACACAGAGCACGGACGCGGTGAGCACCTGCGCCTTGAAGAAGGAGTTCATCCCGGCGTAGATGAGGTTGCCCAGTCCGCCGTATCCGACGATGGCGCCGACGGTGGTGAGCGCGACCGCCGAGACCGTGGCGATCCGCAGCCCGGCCATCGCCGCCGGTACGGCCAGCGGCAGTTCGACGGTCAGCAGTTGCCGCATCGGCCCGTACCCCATGCCCCGGGCGGCTTCCGTGGCCTCGGCGGGGACGCCGTCCAGCCCCGCCAGGATGTTCCGTACGAGCAGGGTGAGGGAGTACAGCGCGAGGCCGACCACCACGAGGGTGGCGGACAGCCCGTAGAGCGGCAGCAGCAGCGAGAACATCGCCAGCGACGGGATCGTGTAGATCACGGTGGTGATGCCGAGCACCGGCCCGACCGTCCAGCGTCTGCGGCGGGCCAGCAGCGCCAGCGGGACCGCGATCACCAGCCCGAGCGCCACCGAGGACACCGTCAGCTGGAGGTGCTGTATGAGCGCGTCGAGCAGGATCTGCCGACGGGTGCTCAGGTAGTCGCCGCAGATCCAGTCGTTGTGCGCCAGACAGTCGTCCGGCGGCGGTGCGGTCACGGTACGAGTCCATCGCGGCGGGGGCGGGGTGTCGCGGCGGACGCGTCCGATCGGGGTGAGCGCGGACAGCCGCCCCCGCACCTCCCGCCCGCTCCCTCTCACTCGCCCCGCCACCTCCACGGCCCATCTACACACCGCAGGTACACACCCCACGTATAAATCGCGTGTGTACTACGTGTGTATAGTTCCCTCCGAGTTCCGACGACCGCTGTCACCGAGGGTCGGCGCGGCGCGGGTCACCGCCCGGCCCGCGCCACCTTCACCACGCACAAAAGCGCTGGTCAGGGGCTCGCTTTCGCCCCGCCCGCGTTCGAAAAGAGGCCCCATGCCGAAGCCGATGTCCGCGGCCCGCCGCACCTCCATAGCCGGGCTGCTGACGGCCACGTCCCTGGTCCTGGCCCTCAGCGGCTGCACCACCTACGACGTCACCGCCCCGGCCGACGCCCGCGCCGACGCACCGGCGGCCGAGGTCAAGAAGAAGGACACCGCGGACGCCAAGGCCAAGGACGGCAAGGCCCGGGGGAACGACGTCGACTGCCGCAAGGCCAAGTGCGTCGCGCTCACCTTCGACGCGGGCCCCAGCGAGAACACCAACCGCCTGCTGGACATCCTCAAGGAGGAGAAGGTCCACGCGACCTTCTTCATGCTCGGCGAGAACCATGTCGCCAAGCGCCCCGCCGAGGTGAAGCGGATCGACGCCGAGGGCCATGAGCTGGCCAATCACACCTGGTCACACCAGATCCTGACGGATATTTCGCCCGCCGCGGCCAAGCGCGAGATGTCCCGCCTCCAGGAGGCGGTCCACAAGATCACTGGCAAGACGCCCACGCTGATGCGCCCACCGCAGGGCAGGACCGACGAATCCGTCTCCAAGATCAGCAAGGACCTCGGCCTGGCACAGGTCCTGTGGAGCGTGACCGCCAAGGACTACCAGACCAACGACTCGGCCCTGATCACCAAGCGGGTGCTCGAACAGACCGAACGCGACGGCATCATCCTGCTGCACGACATCTACAAGGGAACCGTGCCGGCCGTTCCCGGCATCCTCAAGGAGCTGAAGAAGCGCGGCTACACGGTCGTCACGGTCTCCCAGCTGCTCTCCCCGGCGAAGCCGGAGCCGGGAATGGTCTACCGGCCCTGAGCGCACTCCACGCCCGGTGCCCGTATTGGCCCGCCGTCACCCCGTGCCGGTACCGGGGGCCTTGACCGGACCCGCCGTCCCCCTGGCGCCGAGCCGGTGCCACCAGTGCCGGCGCCGTGGGTGCACGGCCCGGCCCAGCCGCCGCCCCAGCAGCAGATAACCGATCAGGGCCCCGGCGCAGTTGAGGATCACATCGTCGATGTCGAACGCCCGGCCGGTGATCAGCGCCCCCTGCACCAGCTCCACCAGCAGCATCACCAGCGCGGTCGCCGCCCCCACCCGCACCAGGCCCCGGGCCCGCGGCACCAGCACCGGCAGCAGCACCCCGAACGGCAGGCCCAGCAGGACATTGCCGCCGAGCTGTTTGACGGTGTCGGCCGGCTGCGGCTGCCCGAGGTAGCCCCGGATCGAGTCGCCGGGGCTGAGGTTGGGGTGGGTCAGCGGCACCGACACCGCCGACGGGGTCAGCGTGACCCGTGCCAGCGCCGCCGCGAACGCCACCATCGCGGCGAAAGCCAGCACCAGCAGCAGAATCCGGACCGCCAACGGGGCCCGCGCGGCCACCGGTGACCAGGCTGCCTCGTCGCCCTCTCGCGTATGCGCCATGGGAACTCCCGGTGTGCGTGACGGACGGTGCGCCCGAGGACATCCCGGTTACCCGAGGTGCCCCGGATCATGCGGCGCGGCCCGGCCCCGGACCGTCGGCGGCCCTCGGCGGCACACACGCAACAGGGGCGCCGGACCACTCCGGCGCCCCTGTTCGGCTCACTCGCGGCTCACCCCTGGGGGCGCTCCGCCTCCACCCGGCGGTGTCCCTTGTTGTCGTCGGACGCCGACGGCGCCGGGGACGGTGTGGTCCGCTGTCCCGGGGCGCCGCCCTTCGCCGTGCCCGGCTTGCGCTGCGGGAGCGGCTCGGTGTCCTGCGGGAACGTCAGCTGCTGGCTCTGCCACTCCAGCGCCGGTGCGACCTCCCGACGCCAGGTCGTGAACTGGTGGCTGCCCTGCGGCAGGATGATCGAGTCGACCGTCATCGGCGACTTGGCCGCCCGCAGGAACTTCATGGTGTCGCCGTAATCCGCCTCGCCCTTACGGCTGCTGGCCACCAGCGCGGAGACCTGCGGCGCGGGCAGGTGCTTCAGCCGCCACAGCAGATCGTGCTCGCGCTCGCGCCGGGCGCCCTCCGGGCCGGGGCCGAAGAGGCTGCCGGTGGTCAGGTCGTCCTTGATCGCGTAGTCACCGGAGAGCGAGACCGCCGAGGTGTAGATCTTCGGGTTGCGCATCGCCAGCTGGAGCGAGCAGGTACCACCGGACGAGTAGCCGAACGCGCCCCAGGCACTGGAGTCCCGGCCCACCCGGTAGGCCGACTTCATGGCGTCCGGCAGATCCTTGGTGAAGAACGTCTCCGCCTGCGGCCCGCCCGGCACATCCACACACTCGGTGTCACGCGGCGGAGCGATCGTCGGCCGGACCATCACGATCACGGTCGGCTGCATCTTGCCCTGCGCGATCAGCCGGCCCGCGTTCTGCGGCACCTGGAGGTGCTGCGCGAGGTTCATGATCCCGCCGGGGTAGCCGCTGATGACGACCATGACGGGGAACCGCTGGCGGCGGAACTGCTGCTGGAAGTACTGCGGCGGCAGATAGACGAAGCCCGGGTTGATGGCCCGGCTGCGACGGCCGACGATCTTCACCGACTCGACCTTGCCCACCCGGTCGGCGGGCCCCTTGGGCAGTCCGCTCACCCGGTCGAGCCCCTGCGGACCGGCCGGCTGGACCAGTCCGCCCTTGAGGTTGCCGACCGAGGTGTACTGCCCGCCGCCCTGGCTCACGGCGGCCGGTGCCTCGTCGGTGTTGCCGAGCAGTTCGTCCCAGTTGCCGTAGAACTCGTAGTTCGTGTTCACGGCGAGAGCGAGCGCACACACGATCGACACCTGGGTGACCAGGATCGCGCCCAGCCTGCCGAGGACGGCTCCCACCCCGCGCCGCGCCAGCCGGGGCCAGAGCCAGACCGTGGCGGCCACACAGGCCACCGCCAGCACGATCACCGTGTATTCGAGCGACTGACTGGTCAGCCCCATGCGCCCACATCTCCCGTCACGCTCGAAAGGTTCTTGCCTCTTCACCGGCCGCCTGGGGATGCCCCCTAGGCACAACGGACGGCTCCGGACAATGGTCACCGGAGAAGATGGGCACACCTGCGCATCGGATAGCTGAGCGACACACTTCTTACCCTGCTCTTGCCACATCGTTTCCCCGGCGTGATGTGCCGGGGGCAGGGGAGGGGCGCCGGGCGCGTCATGGGGCGAACGGGCGAGCGCGGGACGGGAGAACGCCCCGTGGGACGGGGATGCGGCCCCCCGTCCCACGGGCCCCCGGCGTCGCGTCAGACGCCGATGTCCCGCCCGTCCTTCCGCCATACGCTCACCACGGAGGGGCGGACCAACTCCCCTTCCCCGTCCGGCCATTGCGAAGCGGGCTGCTCCACACTGGCCCCGTCCACCTCACCCGGATGCTGCACGGCGACCATCACCCGCCGCTCCTGTACGACGGGCCCGCAGGTCTCGGCCCCCGTGGGGACCGTCAGGAACTGCCGGACCTCGCCCCGCCGTTCCCCCGAGGTCGCCACCCCGAACAGCCCGTCATGGCTGCCCAGCGCATTTCCGTCGGTGGAAATCCAGAGATTTCCGTGCACATCGAAGGTGATGTTGTCCGGGCAGGAAATCGGGCTGACCTGGTCCTTGGGGAATCCGCCGAAATAGGTGGCCGGGTCCTCCGGGTCACCGCAGACCAGGAACAGCCGCCAGTCGAAACGGTCCGCCGCCGGATCGTCCCACCGCTCACTCAGTTCCAGAATCTGCCCGTGCTTGTTCTCCTTGCGCGGATTGGCCTCATCCACCGGAGCCTTGCCCGCCTTGCCCCGGTCGCTGTTATTGGTCAGGGCGATATAGACCCGCCCGGTACGGGGGCTGGGCTCGACATCCTCCGGCCGGTCCATCTTCGTGGCACCCACCTTGTCGGCAGCGATCCGCGTGAAGACATAGACCTCTTCCGCTGTCATTCCCGGCACATGCGAGGTGTCGCCGCTGGCCAGCGGAATCCACTTCCCCGAACCGTCGAATTCGCCGTCCTTCGGCAGCTTGCCCGACCCGTCGATCTCCCCGGCCGGACTGTCACCGGTGAACTTGGCGACATAGAGCGTCCCCTCGTCCAGCAGCGTGCGGTTGTGTTCCCGCGCGGCGCGGGAAGTGCCCCGCTTCATCCGCCGGGCGGAGACGAACTTGTAGAAGTAATCGAACTTCTCGTCATCGCCCATGTAGAGAACGGGCCGGCCGTCCGCCGTCAGCCGCGGTTCGGCCGCCTCGTGCTTGAACCGCCCGAGCGCGGTCAATTTCCGCGGCGTCGAATCGGGATCGTAGGGGTCGATCTCCACGACCCATCCGAACCGGTTCACCTCATTCGGCTCCCGCGCCACATCGAAGCGCTTGTCGAACCGCTCCCACTTCCGCTCGCTCGCCTCACCGGCAATTCCGTACCGCTTGAGCCGGGCCGCCACCGTCGGCTCGGTGACACTGCCCCCATTGGCGAAATACTGGTTGAAATTCTCCTCGCCGGAGAGCACCGTCCCCCACGGCGTGATGCCACCGCCGCAGTTGTTGAGCGTGCCGAGAATCCGCGTCCCCTTGGGGTCGGCGGACGTCTTCAGCAGATCACTGCCCGCCGCGGGGCCGGTGACCTCGAACGGCGTGGTGCCGGTGATCCGCCGGTTGAGCCGGTGGCGGTGCACCGCCGTCAGCCGCCCGCTGTGCCGCTCCTCCTGGGTGACCAGCACGGACAGCCCGTGTGCCGCCCAGCCGATCTCGGCCTGCTCCCGGGTCGGCGCGTCCGGGTCGTACCCGGCGAACATCAGCTGCTCGTCCGTGTACTCGTGGTTGATCACCATCAGCTGACGGTGCGTCTCGCCCGGCACGTCCAGTACGGCCATGTAGTCGTTGTTGTAACCGAACTGGCCCGCCTGCGCCTTCGCCGACTGCCGGTCCGGGTCGAAGGCCGGGGCACCGCGCAGAATCGGGTCGCCCCACCGGATGACGATGTTCTGGGCGTGCCCCTCGGGGACGACCACCGCATCGGTCTTGTTCGGCGCCACGGTGGCGAACCGCAGTCCGCGCGCCGCCTTGTCGCTCTTCCCGCCACGGGACGCCTGGCCGGGCACGGGCGCCGCGACGGCCTCCGGCGCCCCCACGCCGCCGCCCACCGCGCCCCCGGCGGCCGCTGCCACGGTCACGACCGCGGCGGCCCGCACCATCGAACGCCGGGAGAGCGCACCGGCGATGACATCACCGACGTAGGCGTTGTCGCTCGTGTTCGGAGTCTCGTGAAAACAGGCGTCGCCGCAGCGGTACCGGCAGGTCATGGCCGAACGCCCACCAGGATGCGTGCCGATCAACGGCAGGAACTTGCGCACGTTTGCCCCTCATTCAGCGGAGTCGAACGATCTCGAACGGTTTTGGGCGCGGTCGAATGGATCCGAGCGCGGTCGTTCGGTTCGTGGTCACGGGTTCGCCGTGACGCTAAAGGGGCTGATCCGCCGCATGACAACGCAAACATGAACACACGGTGAATCCGGGGGTACGGCAGGCCCGCGCGCCACCGTACGAGGGGCCAAGAGGGAGTAATCAGGCTGCCGGGTAAGGACATTCGGCGCCTACTACGGCGGCGGATCTCGCGCGAAGGATGCGGGAAAGATGCGGGAAAGATGCAGTCCGGTATCGAAAATTCCGCACGGAGACAGGCACCGCTGCGGGGTTCCCATTGTTGATCAACCTCGTACGCAGGACCGATGTCTCCCCGGTGGGAGTCAGGTGCGCCGACCGAAACCCTTTCCCCCGCCACAGCCCCCGGATGGCCCACCACACAAGGCGCGGGGTCCCACGATGAGGCCGGTTCCGGCCGCTACCCTTACGTATCCGTCCTGGTCAGGGACATGTCCGTGCGTCACGGACATACGCCGCACCCAGCACACGCAAGAGAGGTTCGCCGATGGGCATTCGGAGTCTGCTGCGCAACGCTTTCGGTCGCTCCAAGGCGACCAGGGAAGAAACCGGCACGGCCCCGAGCGGCGCCGACAAGCCGGAGTCCGCGACCATCCCGGAGGCCCGCGAGGAGTCCACACCGGCCCCCGCCACCCCGGAAGCCGAGGTTCCGGCCGCCCGGACGGCCCCCACGGAGGGACCCGCCACGGACCCGGCACCGACGACCGCGACCCTGCCCGCACAGGGCAGCCGCGCGGAGCGGGCGGCGGAGGCCGCGTCCCCGGCCCGCGAGGAGTCCCCGGCCCGCGAGGAGTCCACCGACCTGGACGCTGCCGACGCGCTCGTGAGCCAGGCTTTCGACAACCCCGGCCCGACGCCTGCGGCCACGGCCGAGGCGGAGGCGGAGACGGAGGAGCCGGTCGAGGCGGAGGCCAAGGTCGAGGCGGAGGTCGAGCCCGAGGCCGGCGCAGAAGCCGAGGTCGTCGCGGAGCCCGAGCCCGAGGTTGCCGCCAAGGAGGAGGCAGCCGCAGAAGCCGAGGCGGCCGCTGAGACGGCGCCGGAGCCGACGGCGGAGCCGGACCAGAAGGCGGCGGCCACCCCGGAACCCGTAGAGCAGCCGGAGGCCGAGGCGAAGCCCGCGGCCGAGCAGCCCGAGGACGAGCCGAAGGCCGCGGACCTGCCCGAGGACGAGCCGAAGGCCGCGCCCGCGCCCGAAGCCGCCCCCGAAGCCGAAGCCGAAGCCGAAGCCGAGGCCGAGGCCGACGCCGAGCCCGCCGCCGACGCCGTCACCGCCTCCCCCGCCGCGTCCTCCCTCCCCACCACCGCCCCCGCCCTCGTCAGCCTCTACAAGGCCGCGGGCAGCACCCTGGAGAAGCACGGCCTCGCCACCCAGCGCGCCGCCGTCTACCTGGTCCTGGACCGCTCCGGCTCGATGCGTCCCTACTACAAGGACGGCACCGTCCAGAACCTCGCCGAACAGGCCCTCGGCCTCTCCGCCCACCTCGACGACGACGCCACCGTCCCGGTCGTGTTCTTCTCCACCGACGTCGACGGCACCGCCGAGATCGGTCTGACCAACTACGAGGGCCGCATCGAGGAACTGCACGCCGGTCTGGGCCACATGGGCCGTACGAACTACCACTGGGCCATCGACGCGGTCGTCGACCACTACAAGAAGTCCGGCGCCACCGCCCCGGCCTTCGTCATCTTCCAGACGGACGGCGCCCCGACCTCCAAGCCGGCCGCCGAGAAGGCGCTCTGCGAGGCCGCCGGGCTCCCCATCTTCTGGCAGTTCATCGGCTTCGGTGACCCGGACGCCAAGGGCTTCGACTTCCTCCGCAAGCTCGACGACCTGGCCGTCCCGGAGAAGCGCACCGTCGACAACGCCGGCTTCTTCCACGCCGGCCGCGACCCCCGCAGCCTCTCCCACGACGAGCTCTACCAGCAGCTGATGGTCGAGTTCCCCGAGTGGCTCACCGAGGCCCGCGCGGCCGGCGTCCTCAAGGACAGCTGACCGTCCGCACCGCCACCACACCCCGACACCCCACCGGCCGCGGCCGGGCTCCCACGGGCCCGGCCGCGGCCGCCGTTGTGTGTGCGCCCCGCTCCGCGCCGTCGACGCGCACCACAAGAGGCGAGGCCCCGCGCCCCTCCCTACGCTGAATGGGTGAAGCGCTCCGTTCGATCCGGTTGCTCTGCGTTGGGGCGGCGGGTGGCCGGGGTGGCCGTACCAGCCGAGCGAGGCGGGTCGTGATGAGTGACGCGCACCCAGAGGGAGGTCCCGCGCCCCCTCCCAGGGCCCACACCCCCAGCTGGGCCGTGCCGGCGAAGCCCGATCCACGGCGCTGGTGGGGCCTGGTGGTGATTGCGATCGCGCAGTTGATGGTGGTCCTGGACGCCACCATCGTGAACATCGCCCTGCCGTCGGCGCAGCGGGATCTGGGAATCTCGGACGCCAACCGGCAGTGGGTGATCACCGCGTACACGCTGGCGTTCGGCGGGCTGCTGCTGCTCGGCGGGCGGATCGCCGACCTGGTGGGACGGAAGAAGACGTTCATGATCGGGCTGGTCGGGTTCGCGGTCGCGTCGGGGCTGGGCGGTGCGGCCACCGGCTCCGGGCTGCTGTTCGGGGCGCGGGCGCTGCAGGGTGCCTTCGGGGCGCTGCTGGCACCGTCCGCGCTGTCGCTGCTCACCACGACGTTCACCATCGGGAAGGAGCGAAGCAAGGCGTTCGGGATCTACGGGGCCATCGCGGGCGGCGGCGCGGCCATCGGCCTGATCGCCGGCGGGCTGCTGACCGAGTACCTGGACTGGCGCTGGTGCCTGTATGTGAACGTGCCGATCGCGGTGATCGCCTTCCTGGGGGCAGCGGTCTTTCTGCGCGACAAACCGGAGCGGGACCGGGTGCACCTGGATCTCCCGGGCGCGGTGCTGGGCTGCGGCGGTCTGGTCGCGATCGTCTACGGGTGCAGTGAGGCGGAGCCACGCGGGTGGGGTGACGGGCTGGTCATCGGGCTGCTGGCGGGCGGTGCGGTGCTGCTGGCCGTCTTCGCGTGGTGGCAGTCGCGGGCACCGCATCCCCTGCTGCCGCTGACCGTCGTGCGGGACCGGAATCGTGGCGGCGCCTTCCTGACCATGGCGCTGGCGGTCATCGCGATGTTCGGGATGTTCCTGTTCATGACCTACTACCTGCAGACCGTGCTCGGTTATTCACCGGTCCGGACCGGGCTGGCCTTCCTGCCGATGGTGGCGGCGATCGTGGTCGGCTCGACGCAGATCTCGGCCCGTCTGCTGCACCGGATCCCGCCACGCTTCCTGATGGTCCCGGGTGCGCTGCTGGCCGCCGCGGGGCTCTTCACCCTGAGGTATCTGACGGCCGAGCCCGCCTATGTGGCGCATGTGCTCCCGGCCATGCTGCTCGTCGGGCTCGGCATGGGCCTGATCTTCATGCCGGTGATGGCGACGGCGACGTCCGGGGTGGCCGTGCACGACTCCGGCGTCACCTCCGCGACGGTCAACACGGCGCAGCAGGTGGGCGGTTCGATCGGTACGGCGCTGCTGAACACGATCGCCGCCTCGACGAGTGCGGTGTTCATCGCGGATCACCTGGCGGACGCGGCCCGGAAGGGCGGCGGGCTCGGGCTCACCCCTGCGGTGCGGGACCAGATCGTGAAGGAGGGGGTGGTGCACGGGTTCAACGTCGCCATCGGGGCGGCCTCGGCGATCATGCTTCTCGCCGCGCTGACCGCCGGCCTCCTGGTCAACGGCCGGGCGCCGAAGGGCGGCCGGACCCCGGCGGCGGACGACACCGAATCGGCGGACGCGGCGGTGTGAGAACGCCCGGCGGGCGGCGGCCCACGGGCTGAGCCGGGCCCCGGTCGGCCGCCGAAATACCGTCGCGGCCACCCCTGCCCCGTCCAGTACGATATTGACGTTCCGTAAAGCAAATCCTCACTCACCGTAGCGACTTGGGAGCAGCCGGCAATGGCTCGACACCTCATCACCAGCGCCCTTCCGTATATCAACGGGATCAAGCACCTGGGCAACATGGTGGGGTCCATGCTCCCGGCCGATGTCTATGCGCGCTATCTGCGGCAGCGCGGCCACGATGTGCTCTACATCTGCGCGACGGACGAGCACGGGACCCCCGCCGAGCTGGCGGCGAAGGACGCGGGCCAGTCGGTCGACGCGTTCTGCGCGGAGCAGCACGACAAGCAGAAGGCGATCTACGAGGGCTTCGGCCTCGCCTTCGACCACTTCGGGCGGAGTTCGTCGCGGGAGAACGTGGAGCTGACGCAGCACTTCGCGCGCAAGCTGCACGAGAACGGCTTCATCGAGGAGCGGGCCATCCGCCAGGTCTTCTCGATCGCCGACGACCGCTTCCTGCCGGACCGCTACATCGTCGGGACGTGCCCGCACTGCGGCTACGACAAGGCGCGCGGCGACCAGTGCGAGAACTGCACCCGGGTGCTCGACCCGACCGATCTGATCGACGCCCGCTCGGCGATCAGCGGCAGCGGTGAGCTGGAGGTGCGGGAGACCAAGCACCTCTTCCTGCTCCAGTCGAAGCTGCAGCACGAGGTCGAGGGCTGGCTGGACGGCAACGGCAGCAAGGAATGGCCGACGCTGGCCTCGTCCATCGCGCACAAGTGGCTGACGGAGGGCCTCCAGGACCGGGCGATCACCCGTGACCTGGACTGGGGCGTTCCGGTGCCGGCCGATGTGTGGCCGGAGCTGGCCGCCGAGGGCAAGGTCTTCTACGTCTGGTTCGACGCGCCGATCGAGTACATCGGCGCGACGAACGAGTGGGCGGACGTCGACCCGGAGCACCGCGACTGGAAGTCGTGGTGGTACGAGGCCGATGACGTCCGCTACACGGAGTTCATGGCCAAGGACAACGTCCCGTTCCACTCCGTGATGTTCCCGGCCACGCAGCTGGGCACCCGCGAGCCGTGGAAGAAGGTCGACTTCCTCAAGGCCTTCAACTGGCTGAACTACTACGGCGGGAAGTTCTCCACCTCCCAGCGGCGCGGCATCTTCACGGACGCGGCGCTGGAGCTGCTGCCGGCCGACTACTGGCGCTACTTCCTGATCGCCAACGCCCCGGAGTCGGACGACACCTCCTTCACCTGGGAGCTCTTCTCGGCGTCGGTCAACAAGGACCTGGCGGACACCCTCGGCAACTTCGTCAACCGGGTGCTGTCGTTCTCCCGGAAGCGGTTCGGCGACGAGGTGCCCGCGGGCGCCGAGGCCGGGGCCGCGGAGCAGAAGCTGGGCGAGGAGATCGCCGGGCTGCTGGCGGAGTACGAGGGCCACATGGAGGCCCTGCAGTTCCGCAAGGCCGCGGCGTCGCTGCGCGCCCTGTGGAGCGCGGGCAACTCCTACCTGGAGGAGAAGGCCCCGTGGCTGGAGATCAAGTCCGACAAGGACGCCGCGGCCCTGACGCTGCGTACGGCGATGAACCTGATCCATCTGTACGCGATCGTCTCCGAGCCGTTCATTCCGTCGTCGGCCAAGGCGATGCGGGGTGCCTTCGCGCTGGAGAACGACACCGCGGTCTGGGTCTCCCAGGAGGAGGCGAAGGCGCTGTCCTCGGTGCCGGCCGGCACGCCGTTCACGGTGCCGCCGGTGCTCTTCGCGAAGATCACCGAGGACGATCTGGAGGGCTACCGCGAGCGCTTCGGCGGCGCGGAGCAGTAATCCGCCCCTGACCGCGGGCGACTCCGCGGCGGGAAGACAGCGACGCGCCCGTCCGGCCCTCGGGGCCGGGCGGGCGCACGCGTGCAGGGGGCACGGCCGCGGCGGTCTCCCGCTCAGGGCCTCGTCGGCGGGGACACAAAGGCGTGCAGCGACGTCAGGCCCGGCGTCGGCGGCAGCGGGACCGGACGCCAGCCGCGGGCGTAGGCCGGCGGCTTACGGCCGACGACGAGGACGGCGGCGGGCCGGGACGCGGCCAGCCGGGCCAGTGCCGCGGGGGTGATACCGGCGTCATGGCCCTGCGGCTGACGGGACGCACAGCCCGCCTGGTACGCCACCCGTACCGCCTCCTCACCGCTCACCACACAGGGCGCCCGCAGACCCGCCGCGCGCAGCGTCCCGGAGATCCGGCCGATGCCGGTCTGGGAGCGTGCGGTGCTCCGCACCATCTTGTGCAGGATCACCAGCTGGATAGCCTCATGGCTCATCAGCGCGAGGACCAGGGCGGCCACCGCCCAGGCGTGCCGGTGGCGTGGCAGCCGGGTCAGCCAGTACAGGAACCACGCGGCGGGCATCATCAGCAGGGCGTAGGCGGGCAGCAGGAAGCGCGGGGCGGCGTAATTCACCGTCAGCAGGTAGGGGGCGGCGAGACAGAGGCCGGCCAGGGCCGGGACGACGAGCGGTGCCGGTCCGCTGCGGTGCAGCGGACCGACCGGGTCGCGCAGCCGCACCGCGGGCCACACCGGACCGTGGCGGTCCGGCTCGTCGACGGGCTCCCGGCTTCCCGGCCGGACCGGCGCCAGCCCGAGAGGCTGGAGGCCACCGCGGCGCTCCGCGGACGCCCACGCCGGGCCGTACCGGTGCAGCGCGCCCCCGGGCTCACGGGCCCGCAGCGCCACCCACACCGCCCCGACGACCGCCAGCGGCAGCAGGAACCACCACACCGCCGTCACCGGATGGTCCCAGGCCAGCTGGCAGGGGCGGCACAGCGTCTTGCCCTGAAGGGAGCGGGCATGGTCGTCGAAGGACAGATGCCAGCCGAGGCCGCCCTGGATCCGCGCCGCCTCCCGCAGCCGCGCCACCAGCCCGCCGTAGGACAGATACGCCTCCGCAACCCACTCGGCGCACCCCAGGGCCAGCCCGCCCGGCAGCGCCAGCAGCACGGCGGGGCGCCGCCATGACGGTGCGCACAGCGCCGCGGCGAACAGCGGCACGGTCAGCCAGACGGCGTCGGTGGGGCGCATCAGCGCGGCCACGGCCACCGCGATGCCGAGTCCGGCGGCCGCGCCCCGCCCCGCGCGCGGGGCCAGTTGCCGGGACGGCTGCCGTACGGCGCGCAGAAAGCAGCCGGTGGCGGCGAGCGCGGCGTAGGCGACCCACAGGTTGGGCATCGCCTGCGGGCCGTAGAACAGCGTGATCCACAGACCGGCGAACAGCGCGCCGCCCAGGGCCGGTACGGGCGCGGGCAGCAGCCCCCGCCAGAGACACAGGCTGAGCAGAAGCCCGGCACCGGAGAGCACCGCCAGGTAGCAGTGCAGCACGGTCGCCGAGGTCGTCAGCGCGGCCGCCGGAGCGAGGAGGAAGCTGACGCCGCGGGCGCGGGGCGCGCTGAAGAACGCGGCGGGCGTATGGCGGTCGACCTGGCTGACATAGACCGTCTCGTCCCATCCCAGACCGGGGGTGGTCAGGGCGGAGACGACCAGGACGGCGGTGAAGGCGGCGGCGACGGCGGTGAGCCACCACAGGTCATGGGCCGCCACGGAGCGCGTCGCGCGGGCCCGCGGCCCCGGGCCGGCCGGAGCGGAGAGGAGGCTGGCTTGCTGCATGAGCACCACAGTGCGGGCGCCGGCGGAGCCCGGCCACATGAGTGGAGCGGTCGGGGCACCCGGGCCGGTACGCGGCGCCCGTTCCGGCCGGGGGACGCCGAGCGGCCGCCCGTACGACAGCACAGGGGCCTCGGACTGGCCGGGTCGGCGTTTCACGTGAAACGCCGACCCTCAGCCTGTCCGAGGCCCCTCGCCGGTCAGCGGCAGCGGCGCCTACTTCGCCTGCGGCTTGCGGAGCGAGAGGTGCAGCTCCTTGAGGCGTGCCTCCTCGACCTCGCTCGGGGCGCCCATCAGCAGGTCCTGGGCGTTGCCGTTGAGCGGGAAGGCGATGGTCTCGCGGATGTTGGGCTCGTCGGCCAGCAGCATGACGATGCGGTCGACGCCCGGGGCGATGCCGCCGTGCGGCGGGGCGCCGAACTTGAACGCCCGGAGCATGCCGCCGAACTCCGCCTCGACCGTCTCCTTGTCGTATCCGGCGAGCGCGAAGGCCTTGTACATGACCTCGGGCTCGTGGTTCCGGATCGCGCCGGAGGACAGCTCGGTGCCGTTGCAGACGATGTCGTACTGCCAGGCCAGGATGTCCAGCGGGTCCTGGGTCTCCAGGGCCTCCAGACCGCCCTGCGGCATGGAGAACGGGTTGTGCGAGAACTCGATCTTGCCGGTGTCCTCGTCCTTCTCGAACATCGGGAAGTCGACGATCCAGCAGAAGCGGAACTCGTCCTCGACGAAGTGACCGGCGCGCTTGGCGACCTCGACCCGGACCGCGCCCATGATCTTGGAGACCTCGTCGAACGCACCGGCACCGAAGAAGACGGCGTGACCGGGCTTGAGGTCCAGGGCGGCGACCAGCGCCTTGACGTCATCCTCGGTGAGGAACTTGGCGATCGGGCCGGTCAGCGCGTTCTCTTCACCGACCCGGACCCAGGCCAGGCCCTTGGCGCCCTGCTGAACGGCGAAGTCGCCCAGCTGGTCGAAGAACTTGCGCGGCTGGTCGGCGGTGTCCGGCACGGCCAGGGCGCGGACGTGCTTGTCGGCGAAGGCCTTGAAGCCGGAGCCCGCGAAGACGTCGGAGACATCCACCAGCTCCAGCTCGGCGCGCAGGTCCGGCTTGTCGGAGCCGTACTTGAGCATCGCCTCGCGGAACGGGATGCGCGGGAACGGCGAGGTGACCGTGCGGCCGTTGCCGAACTCGGTGAACAGCTCGGTCATCAGCTTCTCGACGGGCCCGAAGACGTCCTCCTGCTCGACGAAGCTCATCTCGATGTCGAGCTGGTAGAACTCGCCCGGCGAGCGGTCCGCGCGGGCGTCCTCGTCACGGAAGCAGGGCGCGATCTGGAAGTAGCGGTCGAACCCGGCGATCATCAGCAGCTGCTTGAACTGCTGCGGGGCCTGCGGCAGCGCATAGAACTTGCCGGCGTGCAGGCGGGAGGGGACCAGGAAGTCGCGGGCGCCCTCGGGGGAGGTCGCGGACAGGATCGGGGTCGCCATCTCGTTGAAGCCGAGGGCCACCATCTTGTGACGGATGGCGGAGATGACCGCGGTGCGCAGCATGATGTTGCGGTGCATCCGCTCGCGGCGCAGATCGAGGAAGCGGTATTCGAGGCGCTTCTCCTCGTTGACGCCGTCGTCCGCGTTGATCGTGAAGGGGATCTGGTCGGCGGCGCCGAGCACCTCGACCTCGGAGACCTCGATCTCGATCTCACCGGTCGGCAGGTCGGGGTTGACGTTGTCGGCACCGCGCGCGCTGACCTTGCCGTCGATGCGGACGACGGTCTCCTTGGTCAGCGAGCCGAGGGCCTCGTTGGCCGGCGTACCGGGGCGGGCGACGAGCTGGACCAGACCGTAGTGGTCGCGCAGATCGATGAAGAGGATGCCGCCCAGGTCACGTCGATTGTGCAGCCAGCCGCTGAGGCGGACGTCGGCGTCGACGTCCGTGGCTCGGAGCTCGCCGCAGTTATGGGACCGGTACCGGTGCATCGCTCATCCAAGTCGTCGCGAGTGTCGAGGTGAGGAGTTGTCGGGAGAGGGAGAGGAAAAGGAGTACGGGCTCCAACGCCCGGTCGCTCTCCCCGTGGATCACCCGAAAGGCCACCCCAGGATTGACATAACCGCTCCAGGTTACCGTCCCGGCCCGCACCTCCTCATTGACATATACGCATCAGAGCCATCGGGACCGGTCCGGGGCGTCCCGACTGGGACGATGGTCACGTCCAGCTCGCTGGTGGGGCGCCGTCAAACGCCCCTAAAGTGAGGCAATGCGCACCGAGGATCTCCTGGCCGCCATCGCGACGGGCCTGTGGCGCTGGGACCACGCATCGGATCGGGTGACCCTCGACGCCGAAGCGGCCCGGCTGCTCGGGCTGCCCGCCACACCGGTGGAACTGACCCAGGCCGCGGTGCGCTCCCGTTTCCATCCCGTCGACTTCGCCGAGGTCAACGGCATCGTGCAGCTCGCGGTGGCCGAGCAGACGCTCGCCGAGGCCCGGCTGCGCATCGTGGACGAGCAAGGGCGGGTGCAGCGCACCGTCCGCACCCGCTCCCGCCCCCGGATCGGCGACGGCGGCTTCGAGCTGGTCGGCACCCTGCAGGAGGTGCCCGAGCCGCAGCCGGGTACCTCTGCCGCGCACACCCCGATCACCGGCGACTGGCGGCGCTCCCGGGAGGCGTTTCTGCTGGACGCGGGCCGGGCGCTGGCCGAGGCACGGTCCACCGCCGAAGTGCTGCGGGTCGCGGCCGGACTGTCGATGCCGGGGTTCATGCCCGACGGGCTGGCGGTCTTCGCCATCGAGGGCGACCGGCTGTCGGTCATCGGCCGGCACGGCCACCCGTCCGGCGATGAGCGGCCGTTCGGCGGCCTGGCGCTGACGGCCGAACACCCGGCCGCCGAGGTCGTCCGCACCGGCCGGGCCAGCTACCTTCCGACCCCGGAGGACTACCGCCGCCGCTACCCCGCCACCTGGCCACCGGCCGCCCGCTTCCACCGGACGTCCTGGGCGTTCCTGCCGCTGGTGAACGCGGGCCGGACGATCGGCGCCTGGATGGCGGCGTTCGCCCAGCCGGTGGCGTTCACCCCCGATGAGCGCTCGGTGCTGAGCACCGTCGCCCGGATGCTGGCCCAGGCGCTGGCCAGGGCCGGGATGCAGGAGGAGCAGCAGGAGCTGGCACTGGGGCTGCAGCGCAGCATGATGCCGACGGTGCAGCCGGACATCCCGGGGATGACGGTCGCGGCCCGCTACGTCCCGACCGGCGGCGGTCTGGAGGTCGGCGGCGACTGGTACGACATGATCCCGCTGCCGTCCGGCCGGATCGCGCTGGTCATCGGGGATGTCCAGGGGCACGACGTACGGGCCGCGGGCCTGATGGGGCAGCTGCGGATCGCGCTGCGGGCCTATGCGTCCGAGGGCCATCACCCCGATGCGGTGCTCTCCCGCGCCTCCCGCTTCCTGGCCGGGATCAATGAGACCGAGCTCCGCGGCCACGGCGAGGACCAGCGCTTCGCGACCTGCCTCTACATCGAGGTGGATCCGGCGACGGGGCTGCTGGACATCGCGCGGGCCGGCCACCCCGATCCGGCGATCCGGATGAGCGACGGCACGACGCTGGTCCGGCCCACCGCGGGCGGGCTGCCGCTGGGCATCGTCCCGGACACCGACTACCCCACCACCCGGCTCGTCCTGGAGCCCGGCGAGACCATGATGGTGTGCACCGACGGGCTGATCGAGACCGGCGGCCACGATCTGGAGACCGGCTGGGCGCGGCTGCGCGGGGTCCTTGAGGAGTGGGAGGGCGGCGAGGACGGCGAGAGTCTGGAGCGGCTCGCCGATGCGCTGGTCCAGGCCGTGCACGGGCCGCCGTCGCACCACACCACCGGGCCGCTGGTGGACCGCCGCGAGGACGATATCGCCGTACTGCTACTGCGCCGCGACGCCGCCGCCTGTGCGGTCGGCGCCGGCGGTCTGCCGGCCCCGCGGCCCGTCCGGCGCACCGTGCTCTCCATCGCGCAGGCCGAGCCGGAGCGGATCGCCGAGGCGCGCCGCCAGGTGCGGGAGGTGCTGCACGACTGGGCCGACCCGGACCAGGTGGACTCGGCGGTGCTGATGGTCTCCGAGATGGTCACCAATGTTCTGCTGCACACCGACGGGGATGCCGTGCTGGTCGCCGAGATCACCGGTGAGCGGGGCGCCCGGCGGATCCGCGTCGATGTCGCCGACAGCAGCGATGAGCTGCCGCACCGCCGCTCTCCCGGCGAACTGGCGTCCTCGGGGCGCGGTCTGATGCTGCTGGAGCTGCTGGCCGGGGCGTGGGGCGTGGATCCGCGCGGCGACGGCAAGTCGACCTGGTTCGAGCTCTACGAGGAGGCGGCGGAGGCGGCGGGTCCGCTGTCGTCGGAGTCCGAGCCCGCGGCGTAGTGCATCCGTAGCTCGTGCAGCACACCGGTCAGCGCGGCGGTCAGCGGGACGGACAGCAGCATGCCGAGGATGCCGGCGAGGCTGGCGCCCGCGGTGATCGCCAGCATCACGGTCGCCGGATGCATCTGGACCGTACGGCTCTGGATCATCGGCTGGAGGACATGCCCCTCCAGCACCTGCACGGCGAGAACGACGCCCAGCGCCCACAGCGCGATCACGAAGCCGCGGTCGGCCAGCGCCACCAGGATCGCCACCGCGCCGGAGATGAAGGCGCCGAGGTAGGGGATATAGGCACCGACGAAGACCAGTGCGCCCAGGCCGACCGCGCCCGGCACCTGAAGGATCAGCAGTCCGACGGTGATGCAGATGGCGTCGATCAGCGCGATGAAGGTGGTGCCGCGCATAAAGCCCTCGATGCTCTGGAAGCCGCGGCGGGCCATCCGCTCCAGCTGCGGTGCGGAGCTGCCGGGCGCCCAGTCCCGCAGGGCGCGTACGGCCTTGTCGGAGTCCCGCAGGAAGAAGAAGGTCAGCAGCAGGGCGAGGACCGAAGCGGCGAGGAACTGCCCTACGACGCTGACACCGGCCAGCAGCCCGGAGGCCGCGGTGCTCCCGAACTTGGCGACCAGGTCCTTGGACTTGGCAGCGAGGTCATTGAGCGAGGTACCGGCCGCCCCGAAGTGCTGGGACAGGTCCCGGGCGGCGTTCCTGAGCGAGGCGAGGATCTGGTCACCGGTGTCGACCAGCGCACTGACGACGATGTATCCGGCGCCGCCGACCACCACCACGAGGACCGCACAGGTCAGTCCGGCCGCCAGTGAACGGTTGAGCTTCATCGCCACCAGCCGCCGGTAGAGCGGCCCGAGCAGCCCGCTGCCGAGCAGCGCCAGCAGTACGGGCACCACGGCCGCGCTCAGTTCGACGCACAGCCATACCCCGACGGCCAGCACGGCCGCGATCAGCAACGCCACCAGGCACCAGGCCGCGGCACGGCGGGCCTCGATGGGCAGCAACGGGCCGGCGGGCCGCGGCCGTTCGCCCCCGGCGCCGCGCGGGTTCTCGTCCGAGTCGTTTCGCACCCGGACAGTCCACCACGGCCGCAGGTCCGGGACGGGCCCCGGCAACGGGTCGGGGGCGGCGTTTCACGTGAAACGCCGCCCGGCTGCCGATAGGGCGTCAGTGCTCGTCGGCGGGGATCGTCCCGAGCCGCCCGGCCTGGAAGTCCTCGAAGGCCTGGGCCAGTTCGGCGTGGGTGTTCATCACGAACGGGCCGTAATGCATCATCGGCTCGCGGATCGGCAGCCCGCCCAGCAGCACCACCTCGAAGTTCGGGCTGCGCGACTCCTGGGACTCGTCCGCCCGGATGGTGATCGAGTCTCCCGCGCCTCCGAACACGACGGTCTGCCCCATGCGGAAGGGGCGGCCCTCCGCACCGGCCGTGCCGCGTCCGGCCAGCGCATAGGCAAGGGCGTTGAAGTCCTTGCGCCAGGGCAGAGTCACCTCGGCGCCCGGGTTCACCGTCACATGCATCATCGTGATCGGCGTGTGCGTGATGCCCGGCCCCTGGTGGCCGTCGAGGTCACCGGCGATCAGCCGCAGCAGCGCGCCCCCGTCGCCCGAGGTCAGCAGCTTGACGTTGCCGCCGCCGATGTCCTGGTAACGCGGGGCCATCATCTTGTCGCTCTTCGGCAGGTTCACCCACAGCTGGAGGCCGTGGAAGAGCCCACCGGACATGACCAGCGACTCCGGCGGCGCCTCGATGTGCAGCAGCCCCGAACCGGCCGTCATCCACTGGGTGTCACCGTCGTTGATCACGCCACCGCCGCCGTGCGAGTCACGGTGCACAAAGGTGCCGTCGATCAGATAGGTCACGGTCTCGAAGCCACGGTGCGGATGCCAGGGAGTCCCCTTCGCCTCCCCGGCTTCGTACTCCACCTCGCCCATCTGGTCCATCATGATGAACGGGTCGAGGTGCTTGTAGTCGATCCCGGCGAACGCACGGCGCACCGGGAAGCCCTCGCCCTCGAATCCGCTCGGAGCGGTGGCAACGGCCAGCACGGGACGGGCGTGCGCCGCGACGGGCGCCGCCACACGCGGCAGGGTCAGCGGATTCTCTACGGTCACAGCGGGCATGGCGGCCTCCTCGGTCGTTGCCTCAACTTAGTTGAATGGTGAACAACCCGCAAGGCCCACGGTATTCCCACCCACATTCACCCAGGTCAAAGGGGACCCGGGACCCCGAGTGCGCGCCTCGACACAACGAGGGCCGGCCCCCTCCAGGGGACCGGCCCTCGACTCAGCCTCGGCAGCGGCCGTCCGCCCGCTGCACACCGGGACGGCTAGCCGTACATCCGCCGCATCGCGAAGTCGACCATCTGCTCCACGGCCTTCGCGTCGAAGACCATCCGGTGGTCGCCCTCCATGTCGAGGACGAAGCCATAGCCGGTCGGCAGCAGGTCGAGCACCTCGGCGCCGGTGATCACGAAGTACTTGGACTCCTTGCCCGCGTACCGCCGCAGCTCCTTGAGCGAGGTGAACATCGGGATCACCGGCTGCTGGGTGTTGTGCAGCGCCAGGAAGCCGGGGTTGTCACCGCGCGGGCAGTAGATCTTGGACGTGGAGAAGATGCCCTGGAAGTCCTCGGCCGACATCGAGCCGGTGGTGAAGGCGCGCACCGCGTCGGCGAGGGAGGGCGGGGACGGCTCGGGATACAGCGGCTGCTCGCCGTAACCCCCGGGGGCCGGTTGCTGCGGCGGGGGCGGCGGCGCTCCGTACTGCTGCTGCCCGGCACCCGCGTTCTGGTCATAGCCGTACATGGGCCACAGCGTACTGAGTCGGCGATTCGCCGGGGGACGCTCGTCACAGATGGGCGGTAGGGGTTGATTCTTATTACCGGTGGGTAGCATCATCGTAGGCACTTGCTACTTGCTGGTAATTGCGTTTGAGGTCCTCCCTCCCGAACCCTTACGGAGCCGTATCCATGGGGCACTACAAGTCGAATCTCCGCGACATCGAGTTCAACCTCTTCGAGGTGCTCGGCCGGGACAGCGTGTACGGCACCGGACCGTTCGCGGAGATGGATGTCGACACCGCCAAGAGCGTCCTGTCCGAGATCGCCCGGCTGTCCGAGAACGAGCTGGCGGAGTCCTTCGCCGACGCCGACCGGAACCCCCCGGTCTTCGACCCGGACACCAACACCGCGCCGATTCCTGACACCTTCAAGAAGAGCTACCAGGCGTACATGGACGCCGAGTGGTGGCGTCTGGGTATCCCGGAGGAGATCGGCGGCACCACCGCGCCGCGCTCCCTGCTCTGGGGCTTCGCCGAGACAATCCTGGGCGCCAACCCGGCCGTGTGGATGTACGCGTCCGGCCCCGCCTTCGCCGGCGTCCTCCAGGAGGAGGGCACCGAGGAGCAGCACCGCATAGCCCAGCTGATGGTGGACAAGCAGTGGGGCTCCACGATGGTGCTCACCGAGCCGGACGCCGGTTCGGATGTCGGCGCCGGCCGCACCAAGGCCGTGCAGCAGGCGGACGGCTCCTGGCACATCGAGGGCGTCAAGCGCTTCATCACCTCCGGTGAGCACGACATGTCCGAGAACATCGTGCACTTCGTCCTGGCCCGCCCCGAGGGCGCCGGTCCGGGCACCAAGGGCCTGTCGCTGTTCATCGTGCCGAAGTACGACTTCGACTGGGAGACCGGCGAGCTGGGCGAGCGCAACGGCGCCTACGCCACCAACGTCGAGCACAAGATGGGCCTCAAGGCGTCCAACACCTGCGAGATGACGTTCGGCGCCAACCACCCGGCCAAGGGCTGGCTGCTCGGCGAGAAGCACGACGGCATCCGCCAGATGTTCAAGATCATCGAGTTCGCCCGGATGATGGTCGGCACGAAGGCCATCGCCACCCTCTCCACCGGCTACCTCAACGCGCTGGAGTACGCCAAGGAGCGCGTGCAGGGCCCGGACCTGGCGGCCTTCACGGACAAGACCGCGCCGCGCGTCACGATCACCCACCACCCCGATGTGCGCCGGTCCCTGATGACGCAGAAGGCGTACGCCGAGGGCATGCGCGCCCTGGTGCTCTACACCGCCACGGTCCAGGACGAGATCATCATCAAGGAGGCCGCGGGCGAGGACGCGAGCGCCGCGATCCGTCTCAACGACCTGCTGCTGCCGATCGTCAAGGGCTACGGCTCGGAGAAGTCCTACGAGCAGCTGGCCCAGTCGCTGCAGACCTTCGGCGGCTCCGGCTACCTGCAGGAATACCCGATCGAGCAGTACATCCGGGACGCCAAGATCGACACCCTCTACGAGGGCACCACCGCGATCCAGGGCCAGGACTTCTTCTTCCGGAAGATCGTCCGTGACCAGGGCCAGGCGCTCACCGCCCTCTCCGAGGAGATCAAGAAGTTCCTCGCCGACAACACCGGCGGCGAAGAGCTGGCGCAGGCCCGTGGCGAGCTCGCCACGGCGGCCGCCGACCTGGAAGCGATCGTCGGCACCATGCTGACCGACCTCGCCGCGACCGAGAAGGACGTCAAGTCCATCTACAAGGTCGGCCTGAACACTACCCGCGTGCTGATGGCCTCCGGCGATGTCGTCATCGGCTACCTCCTGCTCAAGGGTGCGGCCGTGGCCGCCGAGAAGCTGGCCGGTGCCTCGACGAAGGACAAGCCCTTCTACACCGGCAAGATCGCCGCGGCGAAGTTCTTCGCGCACCACGTCCTGCCGGGCGTCTCCGTCGAGCGCGGGCTGGCCGAGAGCGTCGACCAGTCGCTGATGGAGCTCGACGAGGCCGCGTTCTGAGAGCGGATTCCGCGGCCCGGCTGCGGCGTTTCTCTTAGAGGTCTCTCAGATTGACCGTTCATACTGGCGGGGCCCGTCTCTCTTCCCCCGGAGAGACGGGCTCCGTCATGTGCGGAAGAAGGTGGGATGGGTGGCAGGACGTCGCGGGCGCGCCCCCTTATGCCGGTGCCTCGGCCCGGAAAAGCCGGAATCAACCGCTCCGCAATGCTTCCCGGTCCGGAACGCGAAAATCCTGGCCGGAAGGGTACGCAGTCGCGGGGCATGCGCACGGGGAATGCGGGGTCCGGCTCCTTATGCTGAATCCATGACCAACTCCGCCCGCTTCGATCGCGGCCACACCGACGACCTGATGTCCTATCTCGCCGCCAGTCCGTCGCCCTACCACGCGGTGGCAAATGCGGCGGAGCGGCTGGAAAAGGCCGGTTTCCGGCAGGTCGCCGAGGTCGACGCCTGGGACGGCGAGAGCGGCGGGAAGTACGTCCTGCGCGGCGGCGCGATAGTCGCCTGGTACGTACCCGAGGGCGCACACGCGGCCACTCCGTACCGAATTGTCGGGGCTCACACCGACTCTCCCAATCTGCGAGTCAAACCGATTCCGGACACCGGCGCCCGCGGCTGGCGGCAGATCGCCGTCGAGGTCTACGGCGGCACCCTGCTCAACACCTGGCTCGACCGTGATCTCGGGCTGAGCGGGCGGGTGACGCTGGCGGACGGCAGCCACCGGCTCGTCCATGTCGACCGCGCGCTGCTGCGGGTGCCACAGCTGGCCGTACACCTCGACCGCTCGGTGAACACCGAGGGGCTGAAGCTGGACAAGCAGCGCCATATGACGCCGATCTGGGGCCTGGGCGAGGTCGCCGAGGGCGATCTGATCTCCTTCGTCGCCGAGGAGACCGGGGTCCCGGCCGGTGACATCAAGGGCTGGGATCTGATGGTCCACAGCATCGAACCACCCGCCTATCTGGGCCGCGACCGCGAGCTGGTCGCCGGTCCGCGGATGGACAACCTGCTGTCCGTACACGCCGGTACGGCCGCGCTCACCGCCGCGGCGGCCACCGGCAGCGCCCTGACCAGCATTCCGGTGCTGGCCGCATTCGACCACGAGGAGAACGGCAGCCAGTCCGACACCGGCGCGGACGGCCCGCTGCTCGGCACGGTCCTGGAGCGCTCGGTCTTCGCCCGCGGCGGCTCGTACGAGGACCGCGCGCGGGCCTTCGCCGGCACCCTCTGTCTGTCGTCCGACACCGGACACGCCGTGCACCCCAACTACGGCGAGCGGCACGACCCCGGCCACCACCCGATGCCCAACGGAGGACCGATCCTCAAGGTCAACGTCAACCAGCGCTATGCCACCGACGGCAGCGGACGGGCCGTCTTCTCGGCGGCCTGCGAGCGGGCCAACGTGCCGTGGCAGAGCTTTGTGTCCAACAACTCGATGCCGTGCGGGACCACCATCGGGCCGATCACCGCGGCCCGGCACGGCATCTCGACGGTCGACATCGGCGTGGCCATCCTGTCCATGCACTCGGCGCGTGAGCTGTGCGGCGCCGAGGACCCGTATCTGCTGGCGAACGCCCTGACGGCCTTCCTGGAGGGCTGAGTTGGAGTTCTCACTGCTCGGCCCGATCGCCGTGACGACCGGCTCCACGGAGCTGTCGCTCGGGCCCGCCAAACGGCGCAGTGTCCTGGCGCTGCTGTTGCTGCAGCCCAATACCACCGTCCCACTGGAGCAGCTGATCGACTCCCTGTGGGAGGACGAGCCACCCGAACACGCCCGTACGGTCGTCCAGGGGCACGTCTCACGGCTGCGCGCCACCCTCGCCGAGGGCGGTGCGGAGGCGTACGGCATCGAGCTGACCACGCATGGCTCGGCCTATCTCCTGCGGCTGCCGGAGGAGCTGATCGACGCTCACCGTTTTGGTGAGCTGGTGGCGCTGGCGCGCCCCGAGGCGGCACCGGCCGATGCCGTACCACTCCTGCGCGAGGCGCTCGGTCTGTGGCGCGGGCCCGCACTGACCGGCACGGTCACCAGCCCGCCGTTCGCCGCCGCCGCCCATGCGCTGGAGGAGCGGCGGCTGACGGCCGTGGAGGCACTGGGCCGGGCGCACGGCACGCTCGGCGAGCATGAGCAGGCCGCGGCCATCCTCTACTCCGCGGCCGTCAACCACCCCCTGCGCGAGGGCCTGATCGCCGGGCTGATGCGGGCGCTGTTCCGTACGGGGCGGCAGTCCGATGCGCTGGAGTGGTTCCACCGCACCCGCCGTCTGCTCAACGAGGAGCTGGGCGTCGATCCCGGCGAGCGGCTGCGCGGCGCCTACGAGGAGATTCTGCGCGCGGAGGCGGCCGACGGGGGCCGGGCGAAGCCGACGGGCGGGGCGCGGACCGGCGCCGCTTCCGGTGGCGCCGCCGCCGGGCACGGTCGCGGCGCGGCTCCGGAAGGAGGCCGTTCCTCGGCGGCGGGCCATGGGCCGCGACCCGTTGCGGCCACCGGACAGGGACCCGTACCGGACGGCACCGGTGCCGCGGACGCCCGCGGTGGCGACGCGCCAGGCGGCGACCGGGCGCGGGCGGGCGCGGCGGACGGCGCCCGTGCCGGGTCCGGTTCGGCGCGGGCCGGTGCGGCACCACGGTTGCTGCCCCGTCCCCCGGCCCGCTTCCTGGGTCGGGAGGAAGAACTCGGCGCACTGACGGCCGTCCTGGCGGACCGTACGACCGGCGAGAGTCCGCTGGCGGTGGTGGCGGGACCGGCCGGCGTCGGCAAGACCGCCTGCGCCGTCCAGTGGGCGCATCAGCACGCCGGATCCTTCCCCGACGGCCAGCTCTTCGCCGATCTGCGGGGCTTCGGCGAGGGCGACGAGGCACCGCCGGCCGAGATCCTGCGCGACTTCCTGCTCGCGCTCGGCACTCCGCCGGAGCGGGTGCCCACGTCGGCCCAGGCCGCGTCCGCGCTGTTCCGGTCGCTGGTCGCGGAGCGCCGGCTGCTGGTCGTCCTGGACAATGCGCGCAGCTCGGCGCAGGTCCGGCCGCTGCTGCCCGGCGGCCCGCACTGCGCCACGGTCGTCACCAGCCGCAGCCGCCTCGACGGGCTGGTCGCCACCGACTGCGCCCGGCCGGTCGGCCTCCAGACGCTCGGCCACGAGGAAGGCGCGGCGCTGCTCGGTGCCATGCTCGGCCCGGAGCGGGTCGCCGAGGACCCGGCGGCCGCCCGCGAACTGGTCGATCTGTGCGACGGGCTGCCGCTGGCGCTGCGGGCCGCCGCCGCCCAGCTGACCGCCCGGCCGCGCTGGCGGCTGGCCCGGCTGGCCGCGGCGCTGCGCGACGAACGGCGGCGGCTGGCGCTGCTGTCCGCGGAGGACACCGGGATCGCGGCGGCCCTGCGGATGTCCGTCGCCCGGCTGTCGGCCGACGACGCCCAGTTGCTCAGCGCACTGGCGACCAGCGCGGACGGGCATCTCAACACCGCGCTGGCGGCGGCACTCGCCGGATACGACCCGGAGCGCACCCAGGACGGTCTGGACCGGCTCGCGGAGATGCATCTGGTGGACGAGGAGGCCACCGATGTCTACACGATCAGCACGCTGACGCAGTTGTTCGCGCGGGACGAGCGCGGGGAGGGCGGCGACGGGAGCAAGGGGGAGTGACGGGCGCGGCGGAGCCCGTTGCTGCCCCCGCGAGGGGACGTTAGGCGCACGTTAGTGGCACGCCAGCGGCGAACGGCAAGGTGAGGGTCAGAACGCAGGACGGCCACGGGGCCGGACCGCAGGACGTACCGCCGACGCGGTACGGACCACTGACCGGGGGAGACCGGAATGTCGCGCAGCCACCACCGCTCCGAGACCGTCGTCGAGACCGGCGCCGGTACCGCCACCGGCGTCACGCGTCCGTCCCGTGCGGTCCGCCGCCGTGCGCTGCGGATCGCCGCGGCCGGGCTGACCGCCGTCGCGGCGCTCTCCCTCACCGCCTGCGGCCAGGACAATCCGCTGCAGACCGGCGCCGCCAAGCCGTACAACCCGGCGCCGCAGGCTCCCCAGGACCAGGCGGCGAAGGGCGACGGCAGCCTCCAGGTCGGTGTCCGGCACGAACGCGGCCGGACGGAGCAGGCGTCCGCCGAGGTCGGCGGCCCCGGCGCGCAGACCGGCACGAGCGGCACCCGAGCGGGCACCGGCAAGGTGGGCAAGGGCGGCAGCGCCAGCGGCGTCCGGCACACCGCCTGCGACGCCGCGAAGATCCGGATCGTCGCCCAGCAACTGAAGCGGCCGGTCAACCATCTGCTGCTGGAAGCCACCAACACCTCCGGCGCCACCTGCGACCTCCACCTCGCCCCTTATCTGCGGTTCGACGAGGCGCAGAGCCCCCTCCCGGAGCTGTCGGCCAGCAAGCCGCAGGCCGTGGTCACCCTCGCCCCCGGTGAGTCCGGCTACGCCGCTGTGCAGACCTCGTCCGCCGACGGTTCCGGCGGGAACGGCCGGACCATGCGGTCGCTGTCCGTCAGCCTCCCCGGCCGCGACGGCAAGGGCAGCATCGGCGGCTCGGCGACGGTGGCACTCCCCGGCGGCTCGGTGTACGTCGACGACAGCGCATGGGTGACGTACTGGCAGTCGGACGCGAGTGCCGCGACGACGTGGTGAACCGCTGCCCGCCAGGCCGTCAGACACCGGCCGCAGGCTGACGGGACTGTGAAGACAGTCCCTGGCCCCTTGAACGAGGGCGCCCGCATCCCCCAGCGGGCGCCCTTTTGCCTGTCCGCTGACTGTCCGCTGTCTGTCCGCCGTCCCGTCATGTCCCGGACGGCGGCCCGCGCTGTCCCGGGCTTCGGGCTTCTTCGCAGGTCCCAGCCGTGCGCGCGATCGGGATGTCCCACGGGACGAGGAACCTCCAGGCCGCCCCGGTGCCCCGCCACACGATGGTCTCCGTCGCCGTGAGCAGACCGTCCGGCGGCTCACCGATAGGCCAACCGGCCTCGTACGGAGGGGAATCGGCATGCACGAGCAGCGCAGCACGCACCCGGCGGACACCACAACCCCCGTGGACCCGACCGCCCCCATGACACGTCCTCAGCAGGCCCCGTTCCGCAGGACCGTGTGGCGCAGGGTGCTGTCCGCACTGGCCGCGGCCGGTATCGGCGTCGCCGGGTTCGCGGGGCCGGCCCACGGCAGTGGGGTGGGCGGCGCGACGACCACCAGTGAGCACTCCGCGACTGGCTCCGTGCCACCGGCCGCCGCTGCTGACTTCCCCACCTGGGGGACCCGCTGGGCGGTGCACGCCACCGCCGACACCGGCTCCCCCGCCGTCGGAATGATCAACAAGACGGCGCCGGGCCAGGACCGGATCACCGCCGACTACCAGGTCGACACCGGCCGCAAGGTGTGCGAGGGCAGCTCCTGCTCAACGTTCATGGCGCACCTCACCGGGCCGGTCAGCGGTTTCCTCAGCGTGGTCGCGGTGGACATTCCGCAGGACCGGCTGCCGGGCGTACCGGTCCAGGGCGGCGGTGGGCAGCCGCAACCGCAGCCCGGCGGGTCGCGCGAGGAGATGCTGCAGCGCGCCGCCACCTGGCTGACCGCCAACAACGGCGGCCAGGTCCCGTACAGCCAGGCCAAGGTCTGGAAGGACGGCTACCGCCAGGACTGCTCGGGCTATGTGTCGATGGCGCTCGGGCTGCCGACGCCCGGCACCAACACCGTGGGACTGGCCACCGACCGGGGGATCACCCGGCCCGTCGCGCTCGGCGAACTCAAGCCCGGTGACCTGCTCATCGATGCCTCCGGCGACAACAACACCCGGCATGTGGTGATCTTCGAGAAGTGGAACAACGACGCCCACTCCTCGTACACCGCCTATGAGCAGCGCGGCGACCACGGCACCGACCACCGGACGCTGACCTACGGCCTGCCCGGCGGCGATGCCGAGTTCAAGCCCTACCGTCCGGTGAAGTTCGGCGACTGAGCCAGAGATGGCCCGAGGGCCGGGCGCCGTGGGCCGAGCGCCGCCGAAGGACCTCACGCTGTTTCACGTGAAACGCCACCATCTGATCCGGGCGTGATCCGGATCGTCACGAGGGGCACTTCCGCCACAGGGGAGCGGAAGTGCCCCTCGCGCGCGCATGCCCGCTGTGCTGGAATGCGATACGTGCCTGGCCATCAGAACCGCGCCGCTCATGTCCGCCGTAAGCCCTTGGCCCCTCTTCCCGACGAACTCTCCGGCCCGGTACGGGACTTCGTCGCCGCCCTGCGCCGTATGCACGGCGAACTCGGCTACAGCCTCAAGGAGTTGGAGAGCCGCCTGCCCGCCAGTCGCTCCTCCCTCTCCCGCTATCTGCGGGGGCAGAGCCTGCCCGACGAACGGCTGCTGGTGCAGTGGTGCACGCTCTCCCTCACCGGTGAGGACCGGCTGCCCGCCCTCGTCGAACTGCTGCACCGCGCCCAGGAGTCGGCGGACGCGGGAGCAGGGGCGGCGGCACGGGACACTGCGTCCGACGGGGAGACCGGGACGAACGCCGAGGATGCGCCGCGCGCCGGGAGGGAAGCGGGGGCGGCAAAGGAAGCCGGGGCCGGGGTGGCCACCGGCGGACGGCGCACGCGGCTGCTGCTCGCCGGGCTCGGGACCGCCGCCGTGCTCACCGCCGCTGCCCTGGCCGTACCGGCGCTGATCAGCTCGAACGGGTCGCCGGGTGGCGGCAGCGATGACCGGGCGCCGGGCGCGAAGAACGCGGCGTCGGCCGCCGGGACCGCCCGGATCACCGTCCACAACGTCGAACGGGCCTGTCAGCACCGCCGTACCGAGAACTGTGCGCTCGGGCTGGCCCGCGATCCGTACCGGCCCTACCGCCGCTCCAATGTCGTGGGCCATGTCTGGCACGGCGAGGTGCTGCGCGCGGTCTGCCGGATCGCCAACGGGATCACCGTCACCGATGAGGTGGGCGGGCACAGCAGCTTGTGGTTCCGGGTGGAGCACAAGGGCGAGCAGGTGTGGATGCCGGCCATCCGTATTCGCCCGGAACAGGTCGAGAACACCACGCTGCCCGGCTGTCCGGACTGACGCTTCGGCCCCGCTCCGGACCGGCTTTCGTCACCCGCAGGTTGACCTTCACCCCCTCTCCACGGGCCGATCCCAACCCCTCACACCCCGTATGACCTGCGATAACGCCATACCACCAGGGTGCATGACGAACCCACCCTGGCGCATCGACCGGCAGTGGATATCGTGGCCGTGCCATGACAGGCACACCACGCTGATAGCGCAGCACCTCACTGGGGGACCACCCATGACCGCACGCCGCTCCCGCCACCGCTCCGCCGCTTGTGCCGCGCTGGCTCTCGGGCTGGCCGGCTCGCTCGCGCTGACCGGCTGCAACAGCCACTCCTCGAAGAAGTCGAAGAAGTCCTCCTCGAAGTCCTTCTCCTCGTCTTCCAAGACTTCCAAGATTTCCAAGTCTTCCAAGAACAAGAAGCGCAAGGTCATCGGTGGCGGTGCGGCCGCGGCGGGCGCGGGAGCGGCATCGCGGCGGGTGCCCGACTGCTACCCCAGCACGTACAAGGTCACGTTCTCCCAGCAGACCGGCCCGAAGAGCCACGTGGCGGTGAAGTTCAAGAACTCCACCAGCCGCGACTGCAAGCTCTACAACGCGCCGCTGCTGCGCTTCAACAACGCCAAGGACCCGCTGCCCCTGCTCCAGGGCACGCCCGGGCACCTCGACGGCACCCGCATCACCGTGCCCGCCCACGGCTACGCCTACGCGGTCATCCCCACCAACACCGCGGCCGCCAAGGGCACCGCGCAGAAGTCGGTGGCCATCGACTTCATGGGCATCTCGGCGAGCTCCGCCACGCACGGCCCGGCCACCGTCAACTTCGCGGAGAAGCGGCTCCACATCTCCGTCGGCAAGAGCAAGGTCACCAACTGGAGCTCCAGCATTCACGGGGCGCAGCTGGCGGGCGGCGTCGGCAAGTAGCCCCGCCGCCGACCCGTCCGGCGGCCGTCCCGGGCCCCTCGACCGGGCCCGGGATTCTCGCTTCTACTCGGCGTCGAGCCCGGCGAGGACGAGCCCCAGCCGGGCCGTCCCGCCCTCGGCGATCGTGACCGGAACGCCCCAGTCCTGCTGATGCACATGGCAGGCCGGGTACTCGATGTCCGGGTCGTCGTCGCAGGACGCGGCCATCGCCGAGACATGCAGCACGCCCTCGCTCATACCGTCCGCGAGCACCAGATCCCGGGTGAGGTCCGTGCCGGCCCCCGCGCCGTCGGCGAGCAGCTCCGGCGGGGTCGCGCTGACCAGCAGCCGCGTCGAGGGGCCGTAGCGGGTGTCGAGCTTCTGGCCGGCCGGGGCCTGGAAGACCACCTCCAGCCGCAGCGCGCCCGGCGCGACCTCGGTGGCCGCGCGCTGGGTGCGGTGCGCCACCGACTCGACGCGGATCGCCTCCTCCGGGAGCCGCAGCCGGGTCAGCCGGTGCCGCGCCGACTCCACCACCACGAGGTCGCCGTCGACGAGCACCGCGCCGGACGGTTCGCGCAGATCCTTCGCCAGCGTCGTCACCTCGCCGCTCGCGGGGTCGAAGCGGCGCAGTGCGTGGTTGTAGGTGTCCGCGATGGCGACCGAGCCGTCGGGCAGCGCGGTCACGCCCAGCGGGTGCTGCAGCAGTGCCTGGTCGGCGGCGCCGTCACGGTGCCCGAAGTCGAACAGGCCGGTGCCGACGGCCGTGCGGACGACATAGCCGTCGCCCGTCTCGGCGGGCTCCACCCAGCGGACCGCGCTGGTCTCCGAATCCGCGATCCACAGCCGGTCGCCGGCCGCCGCGAGCCCGGACGGCTGCGCGAACCACGCCTCGGCGGCCGGGCCGTCCACCAGGCCCTCGTTGGTCGTACCGGCCGCGACCTCGACCGTGCCGGCAGCCGGATCGTACGTCCACAGCTGGTGTACCCCGGCCATCGCGATCCACAGGCGGTCCTGCCACCAGGCGAGATCCCACGGCGAGGAGAGGTCCACCTCCCGCGCCGGACCCGAGGTCGGGGAGCCCTGCCACCACTGCTTGCCGGTGCCGGCCACCGTCTCCAGCGCACCGCTGTCGGGGTCGAAGACGCGGATGGCGTGGTTGACCGTGTCCGCGACCGCCACCCGGCCGTCGGGCAGCAGCGCCAGGCCCTGCGGCTCATTGAAGGAGTCCGGGGTCAGCCCGCGCTCGCCGGTGCCGATCCGGCGCAGCACCTGCTCGCCGTCCGCCGCCAGCTCCACCAGCTGATGCCGGGTGGTGTCCGAGACCAGGAAGCTGCCGCCGGGCAGTCGGACCGCCTTGCCGGGGAAGCGCAGATCGGTGGCCACCGGCTCCGGCGGTACGTAGGGGCCGTCACCACGGTGCAGAGTGCCCTTCGCCGTGTGCTCGGCCTCCAGCTCCTCGACGAGCTTCTCGATGGCGTGCGCATGGCCCTCACCGGCGTGCTGGGCGACGACATACCCCTCGGGGTCGATCACCACGAGCGTCGGCCAGGCCCGTACCGCGTACTGCTTCCAGGTGGCGAGCTCGGGGTCGTCGAGGACCGGGTGCTCGACGCCGTACCGCTCCACGGCGTCCACGACGGCCTGATGCTCGGCCTCGTGCACAAACTTCGGGGAGTGCACACCGATGATCACGACCGTGTCGCGGTGCCGCTCCTCCAGCTCCCGCAGCTCATCCAGGACATGCAGACAGTTCACACAGCAAAAGGTCCAGAAATCCAGGACGACAATGCGTCCTCGCAGGTCGGAGAGGGTCAGACCCTTGTTGCCGGTGTTCAGCCAGCCGCCCTTGCCGGTCAGCTCGGGGGCGCGGACGCGTGCACGTGAAGCCATGTGGACATTCAACGTCACTCCGCTGCGTGCGCATTCCGCAGGGCCCCGGGGGAACACGTCAGCCATGCAGCGATCTCCCGGGGACGCCTCCCCGCGCCCGAGCAAGTACGTGGTACGCGACCGCATCTTCGGCATCGGTGACGACTACTGGATCGAGGACGAGCACGGACGGCACGCCTTCCTGGTGGACGGGAAGGCGCTGCGGGTGCGGGAGACCTTCGAGCTGAAGGACCCCGAACGGCGGGTGCTGATCACCATCCGCAAGAAGATGCTCAGCCTGCGCGACACGATGACCATCGAGCGGGATGACCAGCCGCTGGCCACGATCCGGCGCAAACGGCTCTCACTGCTGCGCAACCACTACCGTGTCGAGCTGGTGGACGGCACCGAGCTGGACGTCAGCGGAAAGATCCTGGACCGCGAGTTCGCGATCGAGTACGAGGGCGAACTGCTCGCCGAGATCTCACGGCGCTGGCTGACCGTGCGCGACACCTATGCGGTCAATGTCGTACGGGACGACGCGGATCCGGCGCTGCTGATCGCCATCGCGGTGTGTGTGATCCGGCTGGCGGAGCGGGAGCGCGGGGAGGACTGAACGGCATGCGTTCGGGGCGCCGTACCCCTCTGCGGGCGGGAATCATCGGCCTACGATGGTCGTCCGAAAGCACTGCCGGGGTGCCCGTGCGCAGCGTAACTTAACTGCACAGACAGCAGCCCGCGTACGAACCGTCCGAGGGGTCCCGTGACCGTCCATCCCAGCCTTCAGTCCTCCATCGATGCCTGGACTCACTCCATAGAAGCGATAACCGAGCTGGTCACTCCGCTCGTCGAGGGCGAGTGGAACGGGGCGACGGGCCTCCCAGGGTGGTCCGTGCGCGATGTGGTCTCCCACGTCATCGGCCTGGAATGCGAAATGCTGGGCGACCCACGGCCGATTCACACCCTGCCGCGCGATCTCTACCACGTCCGCAGCGAGTCGGCGCGTCGTATGGAGGTGCAGGTCGACGTCCGTCGGCACCACACCGCGCCGGAGATGCTCAGCGAGCTCGAATACACCGTCATCCGCCGCTCCCGGCAGCTGCGTAACGAGTCCCGTCAGCCGGACGCCGTGGTGCGCAGCCCGCTCGGTGAGGACCGTTCGCTGGAATTCGTGCTGCAGCAGCGGGCGTTCGATGTCTGGGCACATGAGCAGGACCTGCGCCGGACGCTCGGCAAGCCCGGCAATCTCGACTCCCCCGGCGCGCAGGTGACGCGCGATCTGCTGGTGAAGGCGCTTCCCGGCATCGTCACCAAGCGGGCCCAGGCGCCCGCCGATTCAGCAGTGGTCTTCGACGTCAGCGGACCGCTGGAATTCCTGCGGACGGTCCGCATCGACGCCGAGGGCAATGCCACGATCGACGGCAGTGTCTCGCTCGGCCCGACCGTGACATTCGCCCTGGACTGGGACACCTTTCACCAGCTGGCCTGCGGCCGGGTGCGTGCGGCGGCCGTCACCGAGCAGATCAAGATCGACGGCGATGCCGAACTGGCCGCGGCGATCCTGGACCACTTCGCGGTCACGCCGTAGCACCAGGGACGGGGCGTCCCGGCCGGCTTCGCCTCTCCGTGCCCTGCCCGTCAGTCGGCCGGAGAGCGAGAGCGAGCCCCGGAGTATGAGCCGTTTCACGTGAAACAGCCCTCTCCGTTCCACGTGAAACGGACCCGGCCGCCAACCACTCGGCCGCCTCAGGCGGGAACGTGAACCGCCTCGACCCGGCTGACGACCAGCCGTTCGCGCTCGCGTCGTGCCGCACGCCGACGCAGCCGCAGGATCTGCGCGACGCCGAGCGCCTCCAGGACGAAGATCGAGGCGAAGGCGATCCGGTAGTTGTCCCCGGTCGCATCCAGCAGCACCCCGATGGCGAGCAGCGTCGTCATCGAGGCGGTGAAGCCGCCCATGTTGACGATGCCGGAGGCGGTGCCCTGGCGCTCGGGCGGGTTGGCGGGCCGCGCGAAGTCGAAGCCGATCATCGAGGCGGGGCCACAGGCGCCCAGCACGGTACACAGCACGATCAGCAGCCCCATCGGCGCATGATCCGCCGGCCAGGCCAGCACCAGCCCCCACATCAGCGCCGTGGCGCCCACGGTGCCCAGGGCCAGCGGGGTACGGGCCGCGTGATGCCGGGCGATGATCTGCCCGAAGACCAGCCCCACCACCATGTTGGAGAGCACGACGAGGGTGAGCAGTTCACCGGCGGTGCCGCGGGGCAGTCCCTGCGCCTCGACGAGGAACGGCAGGCCCCAGAGCAGCAGGAACACCATCGCGGGGAACTGGGTGGTGAAGTGCACCCACATACCCAGCCGGGTACCGGGCTCGCGCCAGGCGTCCGCGATCTGCCGGCGCACGAACCCGGCGCCGGTGTGTCCGGCGGACGAGGGCGGCGGCTCGCATCCCTCGGGGTGGTCCTTGAGGAAGAGCAGCAGCACGATCAGCACGACGATGCCGCCGACGGCGCTGGCGGCGAAGGTCGGGGTCCAGCCGAAGGAGTGCAGGAAGCGGGCGAGGATGAGCGTGGAGATCAGGTTGCCCGCCATCCCGACCAGCGCGGCGACCTGGGCGATCATCGGGCCACGCCGGGCCGGGAACCACCGGGAGCCCAGCCGCAGCACGGTGATGAAGGTCATCGCGTCCCCGCAGCCGAGCAGCGCACGCGAGCCGAGCGCCATGGCGTACGACGAGGAGAGCGCAAAACCGAACTGGCCGACGGTGTAGAGCACCACGCCGAGCGTCAGCACCTTCTTGGGGCCGAGCCGGTCGACCAGCAGACCGACGGGTATCTGCATCCCCGCGTACACCAGCAGCTGGAGGATGGAGAACGTCGACAGCGCCGAGGCGTTGATGTGGAAGCGTTCGGCGGCGTCCAGCCCGGCCACGCCGAGGCTGGTGCGGTAGGTGATCGCGACAAAGTAGACCGCGACGCCGATGCCCCAGACGGCCATCGCCCTGCCGCCGCCGGGCGGGTCCGCGGACATCAGACGGGCGGAGCCGCCGCCTGTGCCGGAGCCGGCGGCGTCGTCCGAGCCGAGGGAGCCACCGGCGCTTCCGCTGCCGGCGCTCATCGCACGTCCCCCTGCGCGAGGTTGCGGACCCAGCTGACATGGCGATGCACGGCGTCGGTCGCGGCGTCCGCGTCACCGGCGCGCAGCGCTTCGAGGATCTCCGCATGCTCGGTGATGTTCTTGGCGATCCGGTCGGGATGGGCATGCATCACCGCGACGCCCATCCGCAGCTGACGGTCGCGCAGCTGCTCATAGAGCCGGTCGAGGATCTGGTTGCCGGCGCTGCGCACGATGGCGGCGTGGAAGGCGCGGTCGGTGACGGACACGGCGGCCCAGTCGCCGGAAGCGGCCTGCTCCCGCATCGTCTCCAGCAGGTCGGTCAGCTCCCCGAGCAGTGCCTCACTCGCCGGCACCGCCTTGGCCGCGGCATGCTTCTCCACCAGCAGCCGGGTCTCCACGACATCGGCGATCTCCTGCGCGGAGACCGGCAGCACCAGCGCGCCCTTCTTGGGGTAGAGCTTGATCAGCCCCTCGACCTCCAGCCGCAGCAGCGCCTCGCGCACCGGCGTGCGCGACACTCCCACGGCGTCGGCCAGTTCGCCCTCGGTGAGCAGCATCCCGCCCTCGTAGCGGCGCTCCAGGACGGCGTCCTTGATGTGTGCGTAGACCCGCTCGGCGGCGGGCGGCTGCTTGACGGCGGACTCTCTGGCAGGAGCGGTGGGCGTGGACGATGAGGGCATGCGCACAGGATAGATACAACAGGTATGCGTGCGACACCGCATTCCGCGATGCGGACAGGAGGGGCGAGAAGGGGCATGTTTCCCCTGGTGGAGGCCCTATCGGCGGCCCTCCCGGCGGCGGAAGGGTGCCCGGCGCGCCCGGTGTGCGCCCCGGCCCGTCCGCCGCCCGGCGGTGCCCTCAGCCCGGCATCCGCCCCTGCGCGACCAGCCGGGCGACGACCTGCGCATGGGCGGGTGCACAGCGCTCCCGGGCTTCCTGACGGTCGAACCAGGCGTATTCGGCGATCTCCCTCCCGGGGGCCGGTGCGATGTCCTGGGGCCCGCCGGTGAAGCAGGTCATATGCAGCCGGCGCCCGTTCTTCCCGTGGGCGATGGCATGGATGACAAAAGCCTCCGACAGCTCCTCGACGGGCACCACCAGGCCGAGTTCCTCACCGAGCTCACGCGACAGCGCCTCCCGTGCGGTCTCGCCGGGCTCGTACTTGCCGCCCGGGAGATAGAAGGTGTCGTTCCCGCGCGTCCGTACGCTCAGCAGCCGCCCCTCGCGCACATGCAGCCAGCTCACCGACTTCAGCGGCGCGGCCCGCTCCAGAGTGATCAGCGGATGGCCGGTCTCCTCGTCCGTCCGCCGCCCCCGTTCCGTGAAGCCCAGGTGCGCGCAGAAGCCGCGGGCCCGGTCGTTTCCCTCGAAGACCTCCAGGGTCAGCGCACCGTGCCGGGCCGCCGCATGCTCCAGCAACTCCCGCCCGGCTCCGCCGCCTTGGGCCTCCGGCGCCACGCACAGCCCACGGACCTCGGCCCCGGTCCGGTTGCCGTCCCCGGGCCCGTCGGCCCGCAGTCCGAGCAGTCCGATGACGCGGCCCTCGCGTTCGGCGACCCAGTTCTCCGCCTGGGCGAGGTCCGCCTCGCGGAGGAGCCGGGCCCGTTCGCCCGTGCCCTCCCCGTCGATGAACGGATGCGCCTGCCGCGCTGCGCGGGACCACAGGTCGGTGACAACGCACTGGTCGGAGGGTCGATAGCGCCGGATGATCATTTCGCTGGTCATTGCGCCGACCGTAAGCAGTGCGGCCGACCCGCGGCAAACGCTTTCCCGGCCTCCGCAGAAAGGGAGACCCCGGAGGGAGGTCGGGTCCGCCTCAAGACGGACAAGAGTCCGTACCTACCGCGTATGAACCGCCGCGCATCTCATGGGTGAATAGAGACAGGGAGCCGGGGAGGCTCCGTCATCCAAGGGGAGTTGACCATGCCGTCCAGGACGAACGCCGGCCGCCGTACGCGGAATACCGTCGTGCTGGCATTGATCGTCGCCGGCCTGTGGGCGGGCATCGCCCTGACCCGCGGCGCCGCACAGACCGAGGGATCCGGTCCGACCGGGCCGGTGGGCCACTTCAGCCGCGCGGTGGAACTCATCCGCGGCTGACCGGCCCCGGTCGGGCACGGCCCGGCTACACCTTGCGCGGCTCGCCGCGCCCGGCCTGCCGGTATCCGGCGTACTCGCTGACGTAGGGCCGGAGCGGCGGCGCGGGGCGAACGCAGGGCTGCTCGTCCACAGGGCCGGTGCGGGCCCGAGGCGGCGTTTCACGTGAAACGCCGCTCCGCACCGCCCGGCCCCGCATCCCGGCTCATCCCCAGGTGATGAGCCGCTTGGGCCGCTCCAGCACCGCCGCGATATCCGCGAGCAGCTTGGAGCCCAGCTCGCCGTCGATGAGCCGGTGGTCGAAGGACAGCGCGAGGGTGGTGACCTGACGCGCCTTCACCTTGCCCTTGTGGACCCACGGCTGGAGCTTGACCGCGCCGAAGGCGAGGATCGCCGACTCCCCCGGGTTGAGGATCGGCGTACCGGTGTCGACGCCGAAGACGCCGACATTGGTGATGGTGACCGTGCCACCGGTCATGGCCGCCGGAGAGGTCTTGCCCTCGCGGGCGGTGGCGACCAGATCGCCCAGTTCCTCGGCGAGTTGGGGCAGCGTCTTGACCCCGGCGTCCTTGATGTTCGGGACGATCAGCCCGCGCGGGGTGGCCGCCGCGATCCCGAGGTTGACGTAGTCCTTGTAGACGATCTCCTGCTGTGCCTCGTCCCAGGACGCATTGACCTCGGGGTGACGCTTGATGGCCACCAGGAAGGCCCTGGCGACCAGCAGCAGCGGGTTGACCCGCAGCCCCGCCATGTCCGGATCCTGCTTGAGCTCCTGGACGAGCTTCATCGTGCGGGTCACATCGACGGTGATGAACTCCGTGACATGCGGCGCGGTGAAGGCGCTGGAGACCATCGCCTGTGCGGTGGCCTTGCGTACACCCTTGACGGGCACCCGCCGCTCACGGGCGGCGGCGTTGACGACGCCGGTCTCCGCCGGAGCGACCGGGGTCGGCACCGCGGCCGCTGCGGCCGGAGCCGGCGCCGCTGCCGGGGCGGCGGCCGCGTGCACGTCCTCGCGGGTGATGATGCCGTCCGGCCCGCTCGGAACGACCGTCGCCAGATCGATCCCGAGATCCTTGGCGAGCTTGCGCACCGGCGGCTTGGCCAGCGGCCGGCCGACGGCGCCGACACCCGCGCCGTTCGCGACCGGGGTCACTGCCGGGGTCACGGGCGCGGCCGGTGCGGGCGCCGTCCGCCCGTTCAGCTCCGCCTGGAGCGCGGCGCTCACGGGCTCCGGCTGGGCCGGCACCCCCGCCTGGGGCTTGCGGGCCCGGCGCTTGGTCGAGGACGGCGCGGCGCCATAGCCGACCAGCACCGCCTGCCGGCCCTGCGGCTCGGCCTCCTCCTCGGCCTTGGCGGCTTCCGGTGGCGTCTGGACCGTCGCCGGTGCGGAGGCGGGCCCGGCGCCGGGGTCGGTGTCCACGGAGATGATGGCGGTGCCGACGTCGACGGTGACGCCCTCGCCGAAGGTCAGCTCGTGCACCACCCCGTCGTACGGAATGGGCAGTTCAACGGCGGCCTTGGCGGTCTCGACCTCGCAGACGACCTGGCCGTCGGTCACGGTGTCGCCCGGCTTGACGTACCACTTGAGGATCTCGGCCTCGGTCAGCCCCTCGCCGACGTCGGGCATCTTGAACTCGCGGAAGCGCTGAGCGTTGGCGGTACTTGCAGTCATGGTCACGAACTCTCCTCAAACCCTCAGTACGCCAACGCACGATCAACGGCGTCAAGCACCCGGTCCAGCCCCGGAAGGTACTCGTCCTCCAGCCGGGAGGGCGGATACGGGGAGTGGAAACCGCCGACCCGCAGGACCGGGGCCTCCAGGTGGTAGAAGCACCGCTCGGTGATCCGTGCGGCGATCTCGGCACCGGCGCCGAAGAAAACGGGGGCTTCATGGACGACGACCAGCCGGCCGGTCTTCTGCACCGACGACTGCACGGTGTCGAAGTCGATCGGGGAGAGCGAGCGCAGGTCGACGACCTCCAGCGACTTTCCCTCCTCGGCCGCGACATTGGCGACGTCCTGGCAGACCTTGACCATCGGACCGTAGGCGGCCAGCGTCAGGTCGGTGCCGGTCCGGGCGATCCGCGCCTTGTGCAGCGGGTCCGGGATCGACTCGGTGTCCAGCCGCGACTTGTCGTGGTAGCGGCGCTTGGGCTCGAAGTAGATGACCGGGTCGTCGCCCGCGATGGCCTGCTGGAGCATCCAGTAGGCGTCGGAGGAGTTCGAGGGAGAGACGATCTTGAGTCCCGCGACATGCGCGAACAGCGCCTCGGGGGACTCGGAGTGGTGCTCGACCGCGCCGATGCCGCCCGCGTACGGGATGCGGATGACGACCGGCACCTTGACCTTGCCCAGCGCGCGGGCGTGCATCTTGGCGAGCTGGGTGACGATCTGGTCGTAGGCGGGGAAGACGAAGCCGTCGAACTGGATCTCGACGACCGGGCGGTAGCCGCGCAGCGCCATCCCGATCGCGGTGCCGACGATGCCGGACTCGGCCAGCGGGGTGTCGATCACCCGCTCCTCGCCGAAGTCCTTCTGCAGTCCGTCGGTGACGCGGAAGACGCCGCCGAGCTTGCCGACGTCCTCGCCCATGACGAGGACCTTGGGGTCGGCCTCCATGGAGGCACGCAGCGACTCATTGATCGCCTTGGCGATGGTGATCTTCTCGAAGACGGCCATGGTCAGTTCCCCTCCGCGACAAGATCGGCGTCGGCGAACGACGCCTGGTACGCGGCGAACTGCGCGCGCTCCTCATCGACGAGCGCATGCCCGTCGGCATAGACATTCTCGAAGATCGCCATGGTGTCCGGGTCGGGCATGGCGCGCACCGCATCACGGACCCGCTTGCCCAGGGCCTCGCTCTCCTCGTCGATCGAGGCCAGAAACGCCTCGTCGACGATGCCCTCGGCCTCCAGGTACGTCCGCAGCCGCAGGATCGGGTCCTTGGCCTCCCAGGCGGCCCGCTCCTCGTCCGCCCGGTACTTCGTCGGGTCGTCGGAGGTGGTGTGCGCGCCCATGCGGTAGGTGAACGCCTCGATCAGCATCGGCCCCTGGCCGGTGCGCGCCCGCTCCAGCGCCGCCCTGGTCACCGCCAGACAGGCCAGTACGTCATTGCCGTCGACCCGTACGCCGGGGAAGCCGAAGCCGCGGGCGCGCTGGTAGAGCGGCACCCGGGTCTGCTTCTCGGTGGGTTCGGAAATCGCCCATTGGTTGTTCTGGCAGAAGAACACGACCGGGGCGTTATAGACCGCGGAGAAGGTGAAGGATTCCGCGACATCACCCTGGCTGGAAGCGCCGTCACCGAAATAGGCGATGACCGCGGAATCCGCGCCGTCCTTCTGCACACCCATCGCATAGCCGGTCGCATGCAGCGTCTGCGAGCCGATGACGATCGTGTACAGGTGGAAGTTGTTGCTGTTGGGGTCCCAGCCGCCGTGATTGACACCGCGGAACATGCCCAGCAGGTTCGTCGGGTCGACCCCGCGGCACCACGCCACACCGTGCTCGCGGTAGGTCGGAAAGACGTAATCGTCGTCGCGCAGTGCGCGGCCGGAGCCGATCTGAGCGGCCTCCTGGCCCAGCAGCGAGGCCCACAGGCCCAGTTCACCCTGGCGCTGGAGGGTGGTCGCCTCGGCATCGAACTTCCGCGTCAGCACCATGTCGCGGTAGAGGCCGCGCAGTTCTTCGGCGGAAAGGTCGATCGCGTAATCCGGGTGCTCGATCCGCTTGCCTTCGGGCGTCAGCAGTTGAACGAGCTGATCCTGCTCCGCCTGCTCGGGCCGGCCGGAGTTCCGGGCCTTGGCCGGGGACGCCTTCTTTGCCGGCGTCGCCTTTTTGGCGGTGGTGCGCTTGCTGCTGCCGCGGGCGTTTTTCCGCTGCGCAGTGCCTTCCACGGTCACGTGCTGCTCCTCCGTCTGTCCGGCCCCCGGGGTCCGCCGGTGGCCGTATTGCGGCTCACCCGGTATCCGATACGGCGCACGGGGTGTGTGCGTTCGCGGCCCGGATCCGGGTGGAACAAAGCTCCCGGACAGTGGCCTGCTTCATTGCACGTTACCCATTGTCAAAGCCGAAGTGGAAACGGCGTTGACCTGCGATTTTGCTTGGATTTCCAAGTAAATCGCGAAGGCTTGGAACAACTCCTGGTCACAGCGTTGCAGGCCGCCGGGACAACGGCACGTTATATCGGTGACCTGGAGCACGGGAAGGGTTGATGTGTGAGACTGGTGAGGTGCGCGAAGACGGAAAAATCACGGTATTCCTGCTCGACGACCACGAAGTTGTCCGGCGCGGCGTCCACGAAATGCTCTCGGTCGAGGAGGACATCGAGGTGGTCGGCGAGGCCGGCACCGCCGCAGATGCCCTGGTCAGGATCCCGGCGACGCGGCCGGACGTGGCGGTGCTCGATGTCCGGCTACCGGACGGGAGCGGCGTCGAGGTCTGCCGCGAGATCCGTTCGCAGGATGAGGACATCAAATGCCTGATGCTCACATCGTTCGCGGATGACGAGGCCCTTTTCGATGCGATCATGGCCGGTGCGTCCGGTTATGTCCTCAAGGCCATCCGGGGGAACGAACTGCTCTCCGCGGTGCGGGAGGTGGCGGCCGGAAAGTCGCTGCTCGACCCCGTGGCCACCGCCCGGGTGCTGGAGCGGCTGCGCGACGGCAACGCCGTCAAGGGTGATGACCGGCTGGCCAGCCTCACGGACCAGGAGCGCAGAATTCTCGATCTGATCGGCGAGGGAATGACCAACCGCGCCATTGGCGAGCGGCTTCATCTCGCCGAGAAAACGATCAAGAATTATGTCTCCAGTCTGCTGTCCAAGCTCGGAATGGAACGCCGCTCGCAGGCCGCCGCCTATGTCGCCCGAATGCAGGCGGAACGGCACTGAACAGCGCCGGAATAACGGTGCGCACGCTGCGTAAGGCCTTCCGGCACACCCACTCCGACGGGCGTAGTTGATCTAACATCTGGCGCGTGCTGCGCTCATCTGTAGTCCGGACGGCGGCGACGCCCGACAGAGACACCCTCGGATCCCTGCTCCGCCACTACGCAGGCGCCGGTACGCCGCTGTCCTGTGAACCCGTCGCCGAGGGCCTGCTCAACCACGGCTACTTCCTCGCCACCACCCGCGGCCGCTACTTCCTCAAGCACCACCTGGACGGCGACCGCGCCGCCCTCACCCGCCAGCACCGCGCCACCTACCGGCTCGCCGCCCTCGGCCTGCCGGTCGCCCCGCCCGTCGCCCATACGGACGGCCGCACCGTCACGGTCCTCGACGGCCGCTGCTACGCCCTGCACCCCTGGGTCGAAGGCCGCCATCTCGGCGGCGCCGCGCTGACCCGTGACCAGTCCCGGCGGCTCGGCGCCCTGCTCGGGCTCGTGCACACCGCACTGGAGGAGGTCATGGCGGACGAACCGCACCCGCCCCGGCCGCCCTGCGCGGACGCCGGCGCCGCCCCCGAGCGGACCTTCGAGACGATCGACGAGCTGCTGGCCCTGGCCCGCGGCGCCCGGCCGCGCACCAGCTTCGACGAACTCGCCGAACACCGTCTGCTGGAGCGCCGGGCCCTGCTGGCACAGCAGGCGCACCGCCGTCCGGCCCCCGGCGCGGAGCCCCCCGCGGGCTGGGTGCACGGAGACTTCCACCCGCTGAACGTGCTCTACCGGGGCACCGAACCGACCGCGATCGTCGACTGGGACCGGCTGGGCGTCCAGCCGCGCGCCGAGGAGGCGGTACGGGCCGCCGCGATCTTCTTCGTACGCCCCTGCGGCACGCTGGACCTGGGCAAGGTGGCGGCGTACGCGGGCGCCTACCGCAGCGCCTGCGGGGCCGGTGCCGAGGAACTCGCCGCGGCCGTCCACCGGGTGTGGTGGGAGCGGCTGAACGATTTCTGGATGCTCACCTGGCGCTACCAGCTGGGCGACCGCCGCACCGATCCACAGTTCCCGGCGGCGGCCGCACTGGCCGTGTGGTGGACCCGCGAGTACCGGGCCGTACGGAACGCCTTCACCCGCTGAAGCGGCGAAGCGGCGTCCGTCAGCCGTTCGCCCCCGCTGTGATACCGGTGTCCGGGCCGGCGTCACCGGCGCCCCCGTCACCGGTGCCCCCGTCGTCGGTCCCGCCGGTGGGGTCGGTGGGGTTCGTGGGGTCCGTGGGCGCCTCGGACGTCGGCGGCTCGGACGTCGGCGGCTCCGAGGTCTGCGGCGTGCTCGGCTTCTGCGGCACGCTCGGCTCATCCGTCGGCGGCTGGGAGTAGGTACCGCTGTCATCGCCGGTGTCCTCGGGCTCGGACTGCGGAGTGTCCGGCTCCTCCGTCGGCGGCTCGCTCGTCTCCTTGTCCTTCTGCGGCTTCGGCGACTGCGTGTGCGGAGTCTGTTGCTTCTGGTCCTGGCCGCCGGTGTTCTGCATCGCGAAGGCCACACCCATCGCGATGGCGATCACCGCCAGTACCGCGATCAGCCAGATCTTGCCGCGGCCGCCCTTGGCCGGCCGGGGCCCGCCGTCGAAACCACCGTCGTCATCACGCATACCGGGCGTCAGGATCGGCTGCGCCGTGGTCTGGCCGGCGTTGGGGTGCGGCATCGCCGTGGTGGCGGCGGCGCCCATGGACGGGGTGAGGCCACCCTCGTGCACGGCGACCGGGCCGGTGCTCCAGGTGCCGGTGTGGCCGCCCTGCTCGTGCAGCATCTGGAGCGAGTACTGGACCAGGCCGCGCATCTCCTCGGCGGACTGGAAGCGGTCGTCGGGGTCCTTCGCCAGCGACCGCATGACCAGGCCGTCCAGCTCCGGCGGCACCGCGTCGGCGACCTGGGACGGCGGCACCGGCATGTCCTGCACATGCTGGTAGACGACCGAGAGCGGGGTCTCACCGGTGAACGGCGGCCGCAGTGCGAGGAGTTCGTAGAGCAGACAGCCGGTGGCGTAGAGGTCGGAGCGGGTGTCGACGGTCTTGCCGAGCGCCTGCTCCGGGGAGAGGTACTGGGGGGTGCCCATGACCATGCCGGTCTGGGTCATGGTGGACTGCGCGCCGTGCAGCGCACGGGCGATGCCGAAGTCCATGACCTTGACGGCGCCGCTGTTCGTGATGATCACGTTCGCGGGCTTGATGTCACGGTGCACGATGCCGTGCTGGTGGCTGTAGGCCAGCGCCTCCAGCACACCGGAGACGATGATCAGCGCCTGGTCCGGCGGCGGGGCGTCGGCGTTCAGCAGCAGATCGCGGATGGTGTGGCCCTCGACCAGCTCCATCACGATGTACGGCACGGTGTTGCCGCCGACCAGATCCTCACCGGAGTCGTAGACCGCGACCACGGCGTGGTGGTTCAGTCCGGCCACGGACTGCGCCTCACGCGTGAAGCGGGCCTTGGAAACCGGGTCCTCGGCGAGGTCGGCACGCAGCAGCTTCACGGCGACGGTACGGCCGAGACGGACATCCTCGGCTGCGAACACCTCCGCCATGCCACCGCGGCCCAGCCGTCGCGTGAGCCGGTAGCGGCCATCGCCGACCAGCCCGCCATTGCCCCACATCTCCGGTGCGTCGGGGATATTGGAGCCGGTGGCCTCAGGATCGGACGGGCCCTGGGGGCTCTGCGTCGGTGCCATCGGTCCTCGCCGTCGAATCAATCCGCATGAGAGCGGTAAGGTCATCGGTCTTCGCTAGAGCACGCTACAGGTTCCGCGGCACCCACCGGTCCGTCGTGGACCGGCCATCAAACTCTCGGGAAGTCACATATCGCAAGTTCACCGGGGGTAATCGGGCGCCAAAAGGTCGCGCGGCCGTGACGGGATCTTGCACATCTGGTCACGGAACGGGCACACAGCTTGACGTGTCCGGGGCCTGGGGCAGACTTGGCTGCGAAATTCCAGATTTTGATCGCTATACGTGCGGGTAGTGCGCCTAGGGGGAAGCGGAACGATGAGCCAGGACGGCGCTCAGGGCCAATTCGAGGGCCGTTCGGTCGGCGGAGGACGTTACCAGCTTCGTGATCTTCTCGGCGCGGGCGGAATGGCGTCCGTCCACCTCGCCTACGACAGCGTGCTGGACCGCGAGGTCGCGATCAAGACGCTGCATACCGAGCTCGGCCGCGAGCAGGCCTTCCGTGAGCGCTTCCGCCGTGAAGCCCAGTCCGTGGCGAAGCTCACGCACACCAATATCGTCTCCGTCTTCGACTCCGGTGAGGACGAGCTCGACGGCGGCATGGTCCCGTACATCGTCATGGAGTACGTCGCGGGCCAGCCGCTGCGCTCCGATCTGGACACGGACGTCGCGCAACATGGCGCGATGCCGACCGAAAAGGCCCTGAAGATCACCGGCGATGTGCTGGCCGCGCTGGAGGTCAGCCATGAAATGGGCCTGGTCCACCGGGACATCAAGCCCGGCAATGTGATGCTGAACAAGCGCGGCGTGGTCAAGGTCATGGACTTCGGCATCGCCCGCGCCATGCAGTCCGGTGTGACGTCCATGACGCAGACCGGCATGGTCGTCGGCACCCCGCAGTATCTGTCGCCGGAGCAGGCGCTGGGCCGCGGTGTGGATGCCCGCTCCGACCTCTACTCCGTCGGCATCATGCTCTTCGAGCTGGTGACCGGCCAGCTGCCGTTCGACGCGGACTCCCCGCTCGCCATCGCCTACGCCCATGTCCAGGAAGAGCCCCCGGTCCCGTCGAGCATCAACAGCGCGCTGCCGCCGGCTGTGGACGCGCTGGTGGCCCGCGCGCTGAAGAAGAACCCCAACGAACGGTTCCCCACCGCCGAGGCGATGCGGGACGAGTGCCTGCGGATCGTCGGGTCCGGGCAGTCCGGTGCGACGCCGCTGATCATCGGCGAGGGCCCTCGGGCGCGCACCAGCGGTGCGTCGGTCTCCTCCGCGGTCTTCCCCAGCGCCACCGGCAACCCGCACACCCCGGCCCCGCCGAGCGTGCAGCAGCCGTACCAGCCGACACAGGCCGCCTACGGTCCCTCGACGTCCCCGCCGCCGAACAACGGCTACCCGACGCCCCCGCCACCGCCGAACAACGGCTACTCGACGCCCGCGCCGGGCCCCGTTCCGGGTCCGGCGCCGTTCCAGGCGGGGGGCTACCAGCCCCCGGCCTACACCCCGCCGCCGACGGCACCCACGATGCCGCCGACCGGCCGTCCGGCCGCGCGGAAGAACAACTCCGCGGTGATCGTCGTCTCGGCGATCGTCGGTGTCATCGTGGTCACCGCGATCGCGGTCGGCATCGGTCTGAGCGCCGGTGGAAGCGACGACCCGGACAGCCCGACATCGAGCTACTCCTACTCGTCGTCCCCCACCCAGAGCGTCATGCCTGAGGACAAGACGAAGACGGTTGACTCAACCGAGTGCACCAAGCCGGACTCTCCCTACAGCGAACCGAAGAAGATCTACTTCCCGTTCCTCACCTACAAGAACCTGGACTCGGTGAAGTCCTGCCTCAAGGCGGCGGGCTGGAAGTACAAGGTCACGGAAGAGAACCGTGGGTACACGGCCAAGAACACCGTCATAGAGACGAAGCCGGCGAGCCTTGAGCGGTGGGACCCGAAGAGCGGCGAGACCATCGAACTGACCGTCTCGACGGGGCACTACTAACCACGGCACGGACACGACGGGGTCGGCACGCGCACCGCGTGCCGACCCCGTCTGCTTGCTGCGGGTCGCTGAAGGATCAAACCCGGCTCAGAGGTACGGGCCCGAGCGGGCGCCGCCGTGACCGGGCTGGCCGTCCTCGCCCTCCATCGGCATGGCACCGGGCGGCAGCGCACGGCGCATCGACTCCAGCTGGGCACGGGCCGCCATCTGCTGGGCGAACAGTGCGGTCTGGATGCCGTGGAAGAGGCCCTCCAGCCAGCCGACCAGCTGGGCCTGGGCAATGCGCAGCTCGGAATCCGTCGGCACCGATTCATCGGTGAACGGCAGCGACAGCCGCTCCAGCTCCTCGACCAGCTCGGGCGCCAGACCGTCCTCCAGCTCCTTGACCGAACTGGAGTGGATCTCCTTGAGCCGGACCCGGCTCGCCTCGTCCAGCGGAGCGGCCTTCACCTCTTCCAGCAGCTGCTTGATCATGCTGCCGATGCGCATGACCTTCGCAGGCTGTTCGACCATGTCCGTCAAGGGAGTCTCCCGGGACTCTTCGCCGTCTTCCCCGCCGCCGGAGCCCGCGCCGCCGAGCGCCATGCCGTCCGGGCCGACCACCAGGACGTGCGGATTCTCCTGCGACCGTTCATTCATCGGCATATCCATGCCGCCATTCTCTCGTACGCGGGCTCCGGACAGGTGGTGCCCCGGGGAGAAGGTGATCCACCCTTCGGAACGGACCCGGCCGCCGCTGTTTCACGTGAAACAGCGGATTCTCGCCGTTTCACGTGAAACCGCCGAAATCATCAGCCCCGGCGCAGCCGCAGAGCGAAGAAGGCCAGCCCCAGACCGGTGAGGGCCAGGCCGGCGCCCATCGGGAGAACCCGCTCGACCGGTGCCCCGGGGGTCTCCATGGCGTACGGGGTCGCCGTTGCCGCCGCATCGTCATCCACGCTCTCCGATGCGGAGCGGGATCCCTTCGGGGCGGGCGTCGGGAGGGGCGGCAGGGCCTCGTAGGAGCGGCGGGTGAACCGGTCCCCGACATCGAAGCGGCGCGAGGGGGAGGACCGTGGCGGGGTGGCCGCCGAGTGCGAGGCGGACGCCGAGGGCTTGCGGTGCTTCGACTTCGGAGCACGCCGACCGGGCCGCGAGTGCACACGGTCGGTGTCGTGCGCACCCGCCGCGGCGGGAGGCCCGTACCGGCCGGGGATCGGGAAGTCGGCGCTGCCGCCGTCGGGCCCCGGGACGGAGTCCGGCGGGCCCGGCACGGGGAAGCGCGGGCCGAACGGGTGATGCGGGTGGTGGTGCCACCGTCCGTGCCCGCGGAGCCCCCCGAAGTGGTGATGCGGCCGGTGCGGGAAGCCCGGGATGGCATTCGGCAGGCCGGGGTAGCGGTCCGGCAGCCCCGGGATCCGCACCGGGGCCCCCGGGTGTCCGCGGTGTCCGGCCCGCCCCCGCACTGCGGACCCCTCGGCCGGTGGTACGGCGCCCTCGAAGTCGTCGAACCCGTCGAGGCCAAAACCGTCGGCGCCGACGTCACCCGGGACATCGTCGGGCGGATCGCCGGGGCGGGCGAGATGCGGGGGCCGGTCGACCGGTGTGGCCCGCCGGTCCGCGGCCACCGCGGAGGTGGCTCCTATCGGAACGGGCAGGACGACGGCAGCCACCAACAGACCGGTGGCGATGCGCGAACGGAATCCTGGAGCGACCACAGTGCCCCTCCCGTGCCGAGCCGTCGAGTGACCTGCCCAGCGTCACATGTGACGAGATTCACGGCATCTTGGACAAGTCGGGCGGGTTACCGGGCTCATACGCGGGAGGGGCGGACGCGGACAGCGCGAGGGGGCCAGGGGCGGCCGTCAGCTCAGACCGTCAGGACGACCTTGCCGACATGGGCACTCGCGTCCACGACCCGGTGTGCCTCAGCGGCGTCCGCCATCGGGATCACACGGTCCAGGATCGGCCGGACCTGACCGTTGGCGATCAGCGGCCAGACGTGCTCCCGTACCGCGGCGACAATGGCCGCCTTCTCGTTCAGCGGGCGGGCGCGCAGCCCGGCGCCGGTGATCGCGGCACGCTTGGCCATCAGGGCGGCGAGATTCAGCTCCGCCTTCACCCCGCCCTGCAGCCCGATGATCGCCAGCCGTCCGCTGACCGCCAGCGCCTTGACGTTCCGCTGGAGATATTTGGCGCCGATGATGTCGAGGATGACGTCCGCGCCCTTGCCATCGGTGGCCTTGCGGATCTCCTGGACGAAGTCCTGTTCGCGGTAGTCGATGAGGATGTCCGCACCCAGCTCGGCGCAGCGGGCCAGCTTCTCGGGGCCGCCCGCGGTCACCGCGACCCGTGCGCCGACGGCCTTGGCGAGCTGGATCGCCATCGTGCCGATGCCGCTGGCACCGCCGTGGACCAGCAGCGTCTCACCGGGGCGCAGATGCGCGATCATGAAGACGTTCGACCAGACCGTGCAGGTCACCTCGGGCAGCGCCGCGGCCGTGACCAGGTCCACGCCGGCCGGCACCGGCAGCAGCTGTCCGGCCGGGACGGCGACCTTCTCCGCGTATCCGCCGCCCGCCAGCAGCGCACACACCTCGTCGCCGACGGCCCAGCCGTGCACACCGGGGCCGAGCGCGCTGATCCGTCCCGAGCACTCCAGACCCGGATAGAGGGAGGAGCCGGGCGGCGGATCGTAGAAGCCCTGGCGCTGGAGCAGGTCGGCGCGGTTCACGGCGCTGGCCGCGACCTCGATCAGGACCTCGCCCTCGGCGGGCTGCGGATCGGGCACGTCCGCCCAGACAAGTGCTTCGGGGCCACCGGGCTCCGGGATAGTGATCGCTCGCATGGGCGCGAGGCTACTCGCCGTCCGCGCACGGGGCGACGGTGCGGGGGCCGACGACTACCGCAGGGTCGGCCCGCTGCCCCCGCGCTACGTGCGGTTATTCATCCGCACGGCGCATCGGGGCGACGCCGGTACCGGGGAGGGTCGGCTTGGTGCTCTGCTTGCCGGAGGGGTCCCCCGCGTCCGCCGGGGCCGCCCGCACGATGGTGATCAGACGGTCGGTGCTCTGCAGCGGACTGGCCTCCGGATCGTCGTAGCCGAGGAGGCGGTGGCCACGCAGCACGGAGACCACCAGGTCGTCGGTCTCCCGTACGGACTTGCCGACCTCCGCCTTCACCACCGTGCGTTCCACCAGGTCGAGGCCGCTGCCCTGCTGGATCAGATCCTCCATGACGGTGCCCGCGCTGGGGCTGTGCACGGAGAGCCCCAACAGCCGGCCGGCCGCGCTGGCCGACGTGATCACGGAGTTGGCGCCGGACTGCCGCAGCAGCGGGGCGTTCTCCTCCTCGCGCACCGCCGCGACGATATTCGCCCGCTTGTTGAGCTGACGGGCGGTCAACGAGACCAGCACGGCGGTGTCATCGCGCTGCGTGGCGATCACGACCTGGTGGGCGCGCTGGATCTCGGCCCGGAGGAGCACATCGCTGCGGGTCGCATCGCCGACCACCCCCGCGAACCCGTCGGCCACCGCCGCTTCGATCACCTTGCTGCTGGGGTCGACGATGACGATGCGGTCGCGGTGCAGCCCCGTCACACACAGGGTCTGGGCCGCGGAACGGCCCTTCGTCCCGAAGCCGACGATGACGGTGTGGTCGCGCAAGGCGTTTCTCCAGCGTTTCAGTTGCCACTGCTCGCGGGTGCGCTCGGTCAGCACTTCCAGTGTGGTGCCGACCAGGATGATCAGGAACAGCACGCGGAGCGGCGTGATGAGCAGGATGTTCAGCAGCCGCGCACTGTCGCCGTACGGGACGATGTCGCCGTAGCCGGTGGTCGAGAGCGTGACGGTCGCGTAGTAGAAGCAGTCGAGCAGGTCGACCTTGCTGTCGGCGTTGTCGTGGTACTCGTTGCGGTCGATCCAGACGATGAAGACCGTCGCGAGCAGCACCAGCAGCGCCATCAGCAGTCGGCGGGCGACCTGCCGCAGCGGCGGCTTGGGGGCGGCGCGCGGCAGCACCACCCGGTGCGAACGGTCCTCGGGCACCTCCCGCGCCGCGGCGTCCTGGGACGGGAGCTTCACGCGCGGCCTCCGGTGGCCTCAGTGGGGTCGTACGGGCTCCCGGCGGCGGACCGGTCCGGCGTCCAGCCTGCCGACCAGCCCGCTGACCAGGGGAATTCCAGGAGTTCGAGCTCGGTGCCGCGCTCCGCGCCCCCGGGCGGGACGACGGCCAGCGCATCGGCGGCGGCGATCCCGCGCAGCATGGCCGGGCCGTGGAAGCGCAGCGGCAGCACCGTCAGACCGCGCCGCTCGTCGTCGCGGTAGGCCACCGGAACGAGGCGGGTGTCCTGCGGGTGCCCGGTGACTGCGGCAGCCAGCGGCGCGCGGTACGGCGCGGCGGGACGGCGGGCGGCGAGCGTACGGAGCAGCGGCTCGGCGAGGGTGAGCAGGCCGGAGACGGCGGCGAGCGGGTTGCCCGGCAGGCCGACGAGATGGCGGCGCGGGGCCAGGCGGGCCAGCAGCATGGGGTGGCCGGGACGGACCGCCACCCCGTCCACCAGTACCTCCGCGTCGAGCCGCCGCAGTGTCGGGTGCACATGGTCGACGGGACCCGACGCGGTACCACCCGTCGTGATCACCACATCGGCGGTGGACTCCGCGAGGGCGGCGTACAGCGTGTCGGCGTCGTCGGCGAGCGGGCGGGGCGCCGCCGCCTCGACGCCCAGCGCATGCAGCCAGGGGGCGAGCATCGGGCCGAGGGCATCGCGGATCCGGCCGTCCCGCGGCAGCCCGTGGCCCAGCAACTCATCGCCCAGGACGAAGACTTCGGCCCGCGGTCGGCGGTAGGCGGTCAGCTCGTCGTAGCCGGCCGCCGCGGCCAGGCCGAGGACGGCGGGGGTCACCAGGCAGCCCGCGGGCAGCAGTTGGTCGCCGCGGCGGCACTCCTGGCCGCGCGGGCGGATGTCCTGGCCGGGCGGCGCGGGCCGCGGTGCGTACAGCCGTCGTCCGCCGTCGCCCAGCTCACGGACCTCGCCCTGTTCGCTGCGCAGTACGGCGGTGGCGCCGGACGGGATGCGCGCGCCGGTGGCGATCGGGATCGCATGGCCGTCGAGGAGTGCCGCCGTGGAGGCGTGACCGGCGAGGATGCCCGACGGCGGACCGGTCTCGGGGGCGTCGGCGGGCCGGTCCAGGCGCCAGGGGCCGGGGCCGGCGACCGCCCAGCCGTCCATGGCCGAGGTGTCGAACGACGGCAGGTCGGTGAGCGCGGTGAGAGGTGCGGCGAGCGTACGGCCGAGCGCCTCGCCGAGCGCCGCGGTCTCGGGCTCGGGCGCCCCGGGGACGGCGCGCGCGGCGAGGCGGCGGGCGGTGTGCCAGGGGACGGCGGCCGGGGTGGGGCACGGGTCGGAGCCGGTGCCGGTGTGAGGCGTGGGGTCTGTGGGGCGGGAGGGGCCGCTCCGGGTTGCGGCGGGGTCGTCAGGGGAGAAGGGGTCGTCCGGTGTGTAGGGGGCGTCGCCGCCGCCGGTCACGGAGGAGGTGGCTGCTGCGGCCCCTGCGGCATACGGGGCGGAGGTGGCGGTCGTGATCCCGGGCCCCGTCCCGGGCCGTGCGCGCAGCGGTGCCGTGCCGTTGGCCAGCGCGAGCGCATCGTCGAAGGGGTCGCGCTCCTCTGCCGAGGGTTCGCCCCACGGCCGGCCCACCACGCCGCCGGCCTCCCCGCCCCACTCCCCGTCGGTCATTCGGCGGGCTTCGCTTCGGCAGCCGTGGCGCTGTCGGCGCCGGACGCGGTCTCGGCGCCGGCCTCGGCGGCCCAGCGGTGGGCCAGCGCGGCGGCCCGGTCGGTCAGTTCCTTCACATCCCGGTCCTGCCGGCCCGCCGCATAGCCGATCAGGAACGTCGTCAGCGGCGCGGCGGGGCGGGTCACGCCATGTGCCGCGTCGCGCGCGAGATCGAGAAGCGCCGCCGTGTCGACATCGAGCTCGATGCCCAGTTCGGCCTTGACCGCGGTGATCCATTCGTCCAACACGGTCCCATGCTCCCTGATACGGGCGCGTGCTGCGCTGATGTCTTCCCAGGTGTCGCAGTCGAAGGAGGCCGTGGCGGTGGGGTCCGGGACCCGTTCGAGCAGCAACCCGTCCAGCAGCGCGCGCAGCGGCAGTCCGGCCAGGCTCCCGTGTGCGGCCCGCATCCGCGCCAGCTCACGGCGCAGCGGCTCGGCCCGGTAGGCGGCGACCAGCGGCTGGTCCCGCCCCGAGGCGTCCCGCAGCAGCGCCCCGTCGAGGGGCGCGGGACTGCCGACCGGTCCCGCGGCAGGGGCCGTTGGCGTCGCCGCCGCCAGGAGGCCGCGTACGGTCGCGGCCGTCAGAAACGGGAGGTCGGCGGAGAGGACGAGCACCGTCGGGGCGGTGGTGTGCCGCAGGCCGGCGTCCAGTGCGGCGAGCGGACCGCCGCCGGGCGGGTCCTCCAGGGCGTGGACGACGGCGCGGGTGGTCGGGCGGGCGGGGCCGACGACGACAGTCGTCGCCGCATCGGGGCAGGCGGCGAGCACCCGGTCCAGCAGCGGGCGGCCGCCGACGGACAGGGCGGGTTTGTCCGCCCCGCCGAGCCGCCGGGCCGCGCCGCCGGCCAGCACGATGCTGTCGTGGTCGGTGAGGTCCTTCACCTCTTGAGTATCGCCGGGGACACCGGGTTCACACCGCTGCCGGAGCGGCAGCAGATGTCAGCTGCGCCACAGCGGGCGCGGCCGGGCGGGCCGGGGCGCCCGCTGCGGCGTGGCCCCCGGCACCGGTATCGCGGCTGCCACCGGTGCCCCGGCAGCCACCGGCCACACTCGCGTCACAGCGTCCGGAGCAACAGCGCGGGCTGCTCCACACAGTCGGCCACGTACCGCAGGAAGCCGCCCGCGGTGCCGCCGTCGCACACCCGGTGGTCGAAGGTGAGCGAGAGCTGGACGACCTGCCGGACGGCCAACTCGCCGTCGTGCACCCAGGGTTTGGCGGCTATGCGGCCGATGCCGAGCATCGCCGCCTCGGGGTGGTTGATGATCGGCGTGGACCCGTCGACGCCGAACACGCCGTAGTTGTTGAGGGTGAAGGTGCCGTGGGTCAGCTCGGCCAGGGAGAGCCCGCCGGCCCTGGCGGTTTCGGTGAGCCGGGCGATCTCGGCGGACAGCTCCTCGACCGTACGGGCATGGGCGTCCCGTACGACCGGCACCACCAGGCCGCGGTCGGTCTGCGCCGCGAAGCCCAGATGGACGGCGGGCAGCCGGACGATCTCCTGGGCCTTGGTGTCGACGGTGGAGTTGAGCGCGGGGAACCGCGCGAGCCCGGCCGTACAGATCCGGGCCAGCAGGGCGAGCAGCGACACCTGGGGGGCGCCCGGCACATTCATCGCCTTACGGGCGGCCAGGAGCTCGGTGGCATCGGCCTCCACCCAGCAGGTCGCCTCCGGGATCTCCCGGCGGCTGCGGCTGAACTTCTCAGCGGCCGCACCGACCATCCCCTTGAGCGGGATCCGCTCCTCACCCACTACGGCACGGGCGCCGGCCCCGGCCCGCGCCGCGCCCGTCACACCGGCACCGGTCGTTCCGTCGGCGCCGACCGCGGTGGCCACTCCGGCTGCACCGGCCGCCTCCCGCTCCCGCCGCGTCCGGATAGCGCACTCGACGTCCGTGCGGAGGATCAGTCCATCCCGTCCGGATCCCGTCAACTCCCGCAGATCCAGGCCGTTCTCCCGCGCGATCCGACGCACCAGGGGGGAAATCACGGCCACCGTACGGCTGCCGTCGTCCACGACACCGGCACCGGCTGCCCCGGTTACGGCTGCCCCCACGGCCGTCGCCCCGGCGGCAACCGCTTCTGAACCACTGGGCGTCCCCTCAGTCGCCGCTTCAGCTCCGGCCGAGCCGTCCGCCGCCCGTCCGGGCGACCGTGGCACGCCCGCCATTGGGCCCGCTCCGGGCCCCGGCCGGATCCGGCGGCGGCGCGCCGCCGCCGCACTCGTGCCGTACCCGACGAGCACATTCCCGGACCCGGAATCCGCCGCACCGTCGCCGGCCGCCCCCGGTCCCGCCCCCGGACCGTCCCCCGCCAGGTCATCCGGCACGGCCCCGACGGCGACCGTCACCAGCGGTGCCCCCACCGGGACTTCGGCCCCCTCCTCACCGAAGCGGGCGGTCACCACGCCTCCATACGGGCACGGCACCTCCACCATCGCCTTGGCGGTCTCGACCTCCACCACCGGCTGGTCGATGGCCACCACCTCGCCGACCTCGACCATCCAGTGCACGATCGTCGCCTCGGTGAGGCCCTCCCCCAGGTCGGGCAGGGTGAATTCGCGGACCACGGCCATCACTCACCACGCCCCTCGGTCCAGTCCGACTCCCACTGGAGGCGGGCGACGGTGTCCAGAATCCGGTCCACGCCCGGAAGGTGGTGCCGCTCCAGCATCGGCGGCGGATACGGGATGTCGAAACCGGCCACGCGCAGCACCGGCGCTTCCAGGTGGTGGAAGCAGCGTTCGGTGATCCGGGCCGCTATCTCGCCGCCGGGGCCGCCGAACCCGTTGGACTCATGGACGACCACGGCCCGCCCGGTCCGCCGCACCGAGGCGCAGACCGTCTCGTCGTCGAACGGCATCAGGGACCGCAGATCGACCACTTCCAGGTCCCAGCCCTCTGCGCCGGCGGCCTCGGCGGCCTCCATACAGACCGGGAGTGACGGGCCGTAGGTGATCAGCGTGGCGCTGCTGCCGCGGCGCCGGATCCGGGCACGGCCCAGGGGGGCGACCTCGGTGGGTGCGTCGGGCGACCAGTCGGCCTTGGACCAGTACAGCCGCTTGGGTTCGAGGAAGACCACCGGGTCGTCGGAGGCGATCGCGGCGCGCAGCAGTCCGTAGGCGTCCTCGACGGTCGCCGGGGTGACGACCTGGAGCCCCGGGGTGGCGAGGTAGTACGCCTCGGAGGAGTCGCTGTGGTGCTCGACGCCGCCGATCCCGCCCCCGTAGGGGATACGGATGGTCAGCGGCATCGTCAGCGCGCCGCGGGTGCGGTTGCGCATCCGGGCGACATGGCTGATCAGCTGCTCGAACGCCGGGTAGGCGAAGGCGTCGAACTGCATCTCGACGACCGGCCGCAGCCCGTACATCGCCATGCCGACGGCGGTGCCCAGGATGCCGGCCTCGGCGAGCGCGGTGTCCGTGCAGCGGTCCTCGCCGAATTCCTTGGCGAGGCCGTCGGTGACCCGGAAGACGCCGCCCAGGGTGCCGACGTCCTCGCCCATGACATGCACGGACGGGTCGTCGGCCATGGCGTCGCGCAGCGCGCGGGTCAGCGCCTGCGCCATGGTGGCGGGCTTGCGCGCGGTCGCCGGAGCGGTGGTCGTCATGGCCTGGCCTCCTCGGCGGACCCGTCGGTGCCCGCTGCGTCCTCGGTGTGTCCGGCGGACTCGGCGTCCAGCTCGGCACGCAACTGTGCGGCCTGTGCCCGCAGTTGGCTGGTCTGCTCGGCGAATACGTGGGTGAACAGGTCCATCGGGTCCACCTCCGGGTCGGCGTTCATCCGCTCCCGGAGGTCGGCCGCCAGCTGCTCGGCGCCGTCCCGGGTGGCGCCGACGAATGCGTCGGTCAGCAGATCGCGGGCGGCCAGCTCACGCTCCAGGAGAGCTATCGGGTCGTGTGCCTGCCAGGTCTCGACCTCGGCGTCGCTGCGGTAGCGGGTGGCGTCGTCGGCGTTGGTGTGGGCCTCGATGCGGTAGGTGACGGCCTCGATCAGGGTGGGGCCGCCGCCCCGGCGGGCCCGCGCCACGGCCTCGGTGAGCACCTCATGCATCGCGGGGGCGTCATTGCCGTCGACCAGGCGGCCCGGCATGCCGTAGCCGACCGCCTTGTGGGCGAGGGACGGCGCGGCGGTCTGCTTGGCGAGCGGCACGGAGATCGCGAAGCCGTTGTTCTGGACGAGGAAGACGACCGGCGCCTGCCAGAGCGCCGCGAAATTCAGCGCCTCGTGGAAGTCACCCTCGCTCGTGCCGCCGTCGCCGACCATGGCCAGCGCGACCACCTCGTCGCCCTTGAGGCGGGCGGCGTGCGCCAGGCCCACGGCATGCGGGAGCTGGGTGGCGAGCGGGGTGCACAGGGGGGCGATGCGGTGTTCCTGAGGGTCGTAGCCGTTGTGCCAGTCGCCGCGCAGCAGGGTCAGGGCCTGTACGGGGTCGAGCCCGCGGGCCACGGCGGCGAGGGTGTCGCGGTAGCTGGGGAAGAGCCAGTCGCGGTCTTCGAGGGCCAGCGCCGCGGCGACCTCACAGGCTTCCTGGCCGGTGGAGGACGGGTAGACCGCCAGGCGTCCCTGCCGGGTCAGGGCCGTGGCCTGGGCGTTGTACCGGCGGCCGCGGACCAGCTCGGTGTACAGGCGGGTCAGCAGTCCGGAGTCGAGCCGGGCCGCGGCGTCCGTGCCCAGGAGGCGGTACGGCTCCGCGTCGGGCAGGAGGGGCGTGGGGTCGACGCGCGGCTGCCAGGCGGGCGGCGGACCGGCCAGGCTGCTCTTGTTCCTGCTGCTGCCGGGCTGCTCAAGGACCGTCATGTCGAGCACCTCCTCGGATCGAAGGGGTGGCGCCAGGCGCCTCATGTGGGTGTGGGCGGGCGACGGGCAGGATGGAATCGGCCAGGGCGGGTACGCCCTGCCCTACCGATTGTTCGGTCGCTGATGCATTTTGGCTACAGGCGGGCTCAGCCTGTGGACAAACGGTTCTCCACAGCTTGAGATGAAGCCAGGGCGTCCACAAAGGGGAGGCGGGACCATATGCCGGACGAACAGATGGCCAATTCCGGCGGGCAACCGGCGACAGCGGCCGGCCCGCCTCCGACGGCCTCCGCCCCGCCCTCGCCGGCCGCACGCCCGCTGGACACCATCGACCGTTCGATCCTGCGCATGCTGCAGACCGACGGGCGGGCCTCGATACGCTCCGTGGCCGACCGGGTCCATGTCTCGCGCGCCAATGCCTACGCCCGGATCAACCGGCTGATCGAAGACGGTGTGATCCGTGGCTTCAGCGCCCTTATCGACCAGGAACGGGCAGGTCAGGGCGCGTCCGCCTACATCACGCTGAAGATCGTGCAGAACTCCTGGCGGACCGTGCGCAAGCAGCTCACGGCGCTGCCGGGGGCCACGCATATCGCGCTGGTCAGCGGCGATTTCGATGTGCTGCTGCTGGTCCACACCAAGGACAACCGCGAGCTGCGGGAGCTGGTCCTCACCCGGATCCAGTCGATACCGGAAGTCCTGAGCACCCGCACGCTGCTGGTCTTCGAGGAGACCGATCTCGGCCCCGAAGAGGAATGACCGGCCGACCGCTGCCGGAGTGAACTCACGCCGGGCACGGGCCCCTCGGGGGAGCCCTGAGCGCGTGCCCCTGGATCAAGGGGCACGGGCCCGGCAAGTACACCGCTCAGGGCTTGCGCAGCCCCGCGAACGCCGTACGTACCACGGCCTCGGCGACCTCGTCACGGCTCACCGCGCCGCCCCGCCCCGGCCGGTACCACTCCACAATCGAGTTGATCATGCCGAAGAGCAGCCGGGTGGCCAGCCGGATGTCCACGTCGTCCCGTAGGTCGCCGTCGGCGGCGGCCTGCTTGAGCAGGTCGGACACCTCGTGGTCGAACTCCCGGCGGCGCTCCATGGCCCACCGCTCGGTGTCCGTGTTTCCGCGCACCCGCAACAGCAGCGTCACATAGGGGAGTTCGTCCATGAGCACCTCGGCCACACGCCGGGTGACATGCTCCAGCCGCTCGATCGCCCGCCCCTGGAGGGCGCCCGGCTCCTCCAGCACACCGAACAGCCCGTCCAGCGCGCGGCTTATGGCGCGGTGCAGCAGCTCTTCCTTGCTGCGCACATGGTGGTAGATCGAGGACTTCGAGATCCCGGCCGCCTTGGAGAGGTGCTCCATGGACGTGCCGTCGTAGCCGCGCTCGATGAACACCTCGACGGCGACCGCGAGCAGCGAATCGGGCGTATAGGTGTCGCGCTTGGCCATGGTCATGATTAGAGCACCAATTCATCGAGGTCTGCACGGCGCCGTAGCGCCCAGGACGGTGCGTAGCGCCCGCCGGCATCGTGGTGATGCATCGAATCCAGCAGATCCCACACCCACTGGGCGCCCAGCCGCTCGGCCCATTCCATGGGGCCGCCGGGGTAGTTCACGCCCAGTCGCATGGCCGTGTCGATGTCCTCCGGGGTGGCGATCCCGCGGGCCGCGGCGTCCACGGCGAAGTCGATGATCATCGCGATCGTCCGGGCGACGATCATTCCCGGCACGTCCTCGACCACACTGACCTGCTTGCCCAGCGCCTGGAACAGCCCGACGGCTTCCGCGAGGTCGTCCTCGGAGACCGCCGCCGAGGCCGCCAGGGCGATCCGGGTGGCGGCGCGGTAGTCCAGGGAGAGGTCGAAGCGGATGTACTTCCCGTAGGCGTGGGAGGTCGCCGGGTAGCCATTGGTCAGCGCCAGACAGGCCCCACCGGGCAGCCGGAGGAAGCCCTCCGACTCCCCCGGGGTGCGGTCGCGGGTGACCTTGATGCCCGCCTCCTCGATGAGCTCGCGCAGCACCACCGCGGGGCCGGGCAGCTTCGCGTGCAGGCCGACGGATTCGGGCGCCGGGCAGGGCTCCGCGGTCCGCGGTTCCGGCCTCCGGGCGCCTTCGGAGTAGTCGAACCAGCCGCGTCCCGCCTTACGGCCGTGCAGTCCGGACTCGACCAGCCGGCGCTGCGCCAGGGAGGGGGTGAACTTCGGGTCCTGGAAGAAGGCCTTCCACACCGAGTGGGTGACCGCCTCGTTCACGTCCTGTCCGATGAGGTCGGTCAGTTCGAAGGGCCCCATCTTGAATCCGGTGCCGTCGCGCAGCACCGCATCGATGGTGGCGGGGTCGGCGACCCGCTCCTCGTAGACCCGCAGGGCCTCGGCGTAGAAGGGGCGGGCGACGCGGTTGACGATGAAGCCGGGGGTGTCGGCGCAGCGCACCGGCCGTTTCCCCCAGGCCGCGGCGGTGTCGTACGCCGTGGTGGCGGCCGCCTCGTCGGTGGCGAAGCCGCTGATCACCTCGACCAGGGGGAGCAGCGGCGCGGGGTTGAAGAAATGCAGGCCCACGCAGCGGCCGGGGCGGCGCAGCCGGCCGGCGACCGCGGTCACGGACAGCGAGGAGGTGTTGGTGGCCAGCAGGCAGTCCGCCGCCACGATGTCCTCCAGGGCGGCGAACAGCTCCTGTTTGGCGGGAAGTTGCTCCAGGATCGCCTCGATGACCAGTGCCGCGTCGGCCAGCTCGGCGAGGGCGGTGGCGGGGGAGAGGCGCCTGCGGGCGGCGTCCCGCTCGTCCGCCGGGATCCGGCCTTTCTCGACGAGCCGGTCCAGCCGCCGCCCGATCGCCTCGGCGGCCTGCCCGGCGCGCCCGGGAGCGGTGTCATAGAGGAGTACGCGATGGCCGGCGACCAGCGCCACCTGCGCGATGCCCTGTCCCATGGTGCCGGTTCCCACCACTGCCACGGTGCTGCTGGTCCCGAGTGCCGTCATGCCAGCTGATCCTCCCCGACCGACTTTTCCACAGGCTGGCCGGACCCTCTTGCCCCGACCGATCGTTCGGTTACTCTAACTCCGTTGCCTTGTCCGCTCCCAGCCCCTATCCACTTCCGCCCGGCTCGACGAGGAGTTGGTCATCGATGGCCGCCGAAATGACCGCAGCGCAGTTGATCGAGAAGCACCGCCCGACCCTCGACCAGGCGCTGGAGGCGATCCGCACCCGCGCGTACTGGTCCCCGCACCCCGAGCACCCGAAGGCGTACGGCGAGAGCGCCGCATCCGACGGGCTGGCCGCGTTCGAGGCGCTGCGCGGCAAGCGGTTCGAGCTCGACCAGCCCGGCACGGACGACTGGACGGGTGAGGAAGTCTCGCCGTACGGCCCGGAGTTGGGCATCAGCTATCCGCATCCGGATGTGGACCTGCTGCTGCCCGCCATGCGCGCCGCGCTCCCCGCATGGCGGGACGCCGGTCCCGAGGCGCGGGCGGCGGTGTGCCTGGAGATCCTGGCCCGGATCAGTGCGCGCACCCATGAGTTCGCCCAGGCGGTGATGCACACCAGCGGCCAGGCCTTCATGATGGCGTTCCAGGCGGGCGGACCGCATGCCCAGGACCGCGGCATGGAGGCGGTGGCGTATGCGTACGCCGAGCAGGTCCGCACCCCGGAGCGGGCGCCCTGGTCCAAGCCGCAGGGCAAGCGTGACCCGCTCGAACTGTCCAAGAGCTTCACGGCCGTACCGCGCGGTGTCGCCCTGATGATCGGCTGCAACACCTTCCCGACCTGGAACGGCTATCCGGGCCTGTTCGCCTCTCTGGCGACCGGCAACCCGGTGCTGGTCAAGCCGCATCCGCGTGCCGTGCTGCCGCTGGCGCTGACCGTCAAGGTGGCCCGCGAGGTGCTGACCGAGGCCGGTTTCCCCGCGGACCTGGTGTGCCTGGCCGTGGACAAGCCGGGTGAGGGCCTGGCCAAGACGCTGGCCGTCCGTCCCGAGGTCCGCATCATCGACTACACCGGCTCGACCGCCTTCGGCGACTGGCTGGAGACGCACGCCCGGCAGGCGCAGGTCTTCACGGAGAAGGCCGGCGTCAACACCGTCGTCATCGACTCCACCGACGACTACAAGGGCATGCTCAGCAACCTCGCGTTCTCCTTGTCGCTCTACAGCGGCCAGATGTGCACCACCCCGCAGAATCTGCTGATCCCCCGCGACGGCATCGGCACGGACGCCGGACCGAAGTCGTACGACGAGGTGGTCAGCGATCTCGCGGGCGCGGTGAGCGGTCTGCTGGGCGATGACGCACGGGCCAACGCCCTGCTGGGCGCCATCGTCAATCCGCAGGTCAAGGAGCGGATCGACGCGGCCGTCGGGCTCGGGGAGGTGGCGCTGGCCTCCCGTGAGGTGGCCAACCCCGAGTTCCCCGGGGCCACGGTCCGTACGCCGGTGATCGTCAAGCTGGACGGCGCCAAGCCGGACGACGAGGCGGCCTATCTGTCGGAGTGCTTCGGCCCGGTGTCCTTCGCGGTGGCGGTCGATTCCGCGGCGGACGCGGTGGATCTGCTGCGGCGCACGGTCCGCGACCAGGGCGCCATGACGGTCGGCGCGTACACCACCTCGGCCGAGGTCGAGCAGCTGGTGGAGGAGGCGTGCCTGGAGGAGTGCGCCCAGCTGTCGCTGAATCTGACCGGCGGGGTCTATGTGAACCAGACCGCGGCGTTCTCGGACTTCCATGGCTCGGGTGGTAACCCGGCGGCCAATGCGGTGCTGTGCGACGGCGCCTTCGTGGCGAACCGCTTCCGGACGGTGGAGGTGCGCCGGCCGGCGTGACCGGCTGGATGGGCCCGGGACCGTTCCTGGGCCCTCACCGGGGCCGCGGGTGGGACCGGGGCCCGTCAGAGGGCGCCCGGCCCCTCGATCCGCGCATGGCGGCCGATCCAGGCATGCATCGCGATGGCGGCCGCGGCCCCCGCGTTGATCGACCGGGTGGAGCCGAATTGCGCGATCGAGCAGACCAGCGAGGCGTGCCGGCGCGCTTCCTCGGTCAGCCCCGGCCCCTCCTGGCCGAACAGCAGCACACAGCGGCGCGGCAGCTCGGTCGTCTCGATCGGTACGGAGCCGGGGAGATTGTCGATCCCGATGATCGGCAGCTCCTCGGCCGCCGCCCAGGCGGTGAGGTCGGCGGTGTCCGGGTGGTGGCGGACATGCTGGTAGCGGTCGGTCACCATCGCGCCGCGACGGTTCCAGCGCCGCTGCCCGACGATATGGATCTCCTTGGCCAGGAACGCGTTCGCGGTCCGGACGACCGAGCCGATGTTGAAGTCGTGGCCCCAGTTCTCGACGGCGACATGGAAGTCATGGCGACGGGTGTCCAGGTCGGCGACGATCGCCTCGCGCGTCCAGTAGCGGTAGCGGTCGACGACATTGCGGCGGTCGCCATGGGCGAGCAGCTCGGGGTCGAACCGCTCGTCCTGCGGCCAGGGCTCCGGGTGCGGCCCGACGCCGATCTGGGGCCCGTACCCCTCGTCGTACTGGAGGGGCTCGGCGGGGGCGGTTTTCTCGCTGCTCACCCCACGAGCGTATGGCCACCGCCGCTGTGCTCCGTACGGCCGTCCGGCTCACCATCGCCGGATCCGCCGGCCGGACGGGCCGGTCCGCCGCGCGAGAACAGTCGTTCGCGCAGGCCGGAGAGGCGCGCGGAGAGCCAGGTCAGGAAGTTCGTCGGCAGGAAGACCGCATCCGCGGTGATCATCGCGAGCGAGAAGAACGGCAGCCCCAGCAGGAACGCGATCGAGAGGTGCTCACAGATCATCGCGACCAGCAGCACATTCTTCAGCCGCCGGTTGAAGAGCGTGAACGGGAAGGCGACCTGCACGATCACCGTGCCGTAGGTGATCAGCATGATCATCACGCCGTTGCTGCCCAGCATCTCGGACAGCGCCGGCCAGGGGGAGAAGTAGTCCAGATGCATCGGGAAGTAGACCGCGGTGCCGTCCTGCCAGCGGCTGCCCTGGATCTTGTACCAGCCGGCGGTGGCGTAGATCAGACAGACCTCGATCATGATCACCAGCAGTGCGCCGTTGTGGGCGAGCTTGGCGAGGGTGTCCAGTACGACGCGCGGCTCGCCGGGCGCGTACCGCTGCACCGCCCACCACAGACCGTGCGTCGCCCACAGCCCCCAGAACACCAGGCTCCAGCCGAGGTGCGGGAACGGGCCGTCGCCGAACCAGCTGAGGCCGTAGTTGCCGCCCAGCTGGGCGACGGCCAGGGCGAGGCCGAGCACGGCCCAGAGGATGATGCCGGGCAGATCGCGGGAGCCGGTGGGCGCTTCGCCGGTCTCGCCCGCGGCGGCCGCGGCCCGCTTCGCACGGCGTGCGTCCAGCGACCAGACCTGCCCGCACCGGGTCAGCACGAGATACATCGACATCAGGTGGATGACGTTGTCGCCGCCGTCCCCTATGAAGATGCTGCGGTTCTGCAGCGAGAGCACACCGACCATGAAGAGCACCGACATGGTGCGGGTGCGCCAGCCGAGCATCAGCAGCGCACTGGCCACGATGGCCAGCAGGTAGACGCACTCGAACCAGCCGCGGCCGTCGGACCAGGGCAGTACGGAGAAGGCGTGGTTGCCGTCCAGCAGACGGCGCGCCATGTCCAGGCTCCAGGGGCTGTCGGGCCCGTAGAGCACCGCGCGGTGCGGCCACTCCCGCAGCAGGAAGAGCAGCCAGGTCACCGAGAAGCCGATCCGGATCACCGCGGTCTGGTACGGGGCCAGCGCCCGGCCGGTCGCGTACCGGAAGCCGCGCCCGATGGCGCGCTCGATCCGGGTCTCCTCGTACGGGGCGGGCTCCTGGGGCGCCTGTGATGCCGGCGCTGGCTGAGGCACGTCGGTCTGCTCGGTGGGGTGCGGGGGCTGCGATGCGCCGGGCGTCTGCTGAGGCTGCTGGGGCGTCGGTGACATCACTGGTGGGTCGCCCCCTCGGGCAGGTCGGCGGTGGTGACCTGCCACCAGGGCAGCACGCGGAAAACGGGCTTGTCGTTGATCTTCTCGGTGCTCCACGGCGGCGGCCGGACCGCCGTCGTCTGCGAGCGGACCTGGATCCGCTCGATGCGGTCGCCGCTACTGGTCCACTCGCCCGCTATCCGGGCCAGCACGATCCGCCGGATGTAGCGCTCGGACAGCTCACCGCGCAGGCCGACCGGGCGGTTCTGCGCGTTGTGGGTGTTGACGAAGAGCTCCCAGCCGCGGCGCAGTTGGTTCTGCTGGGTGTGGCTGGGCATCGGGTTGTGGCGGATGTCCTGGCCGTCGCGGGCGGTCAGATCGGTCCAGCCGGTGGTCCGGGCGGCTCCCTCCTCGCTGCGCAGGTGTGCGCGGACCTGGACCGCGCTGTTCTGCTGGAGGGGATTGGGTGCGAACAGCTTCCAGTTCTGCTCGTACTCGGGATAGACGTAGTCGCTGATCAGAGCGCCCTGCTGTTTGCTGAGCGTGTTCGACGGCGCGACATGCAGAAACATCATCGCGAGATGAATCGCGACCGCGACCGCGATGACGCAGGCCGCCACTCCGATGACGATCCGCGAGGGCAGCGAGAGCGCGGCCAGTGACCGCGTTTCGTCCCCGTATGACTGCATTCCCGCCCCGTTCCCAGAATCCATGCGGCTGACTCCGCCTCGGAACCGTACCTACGCGGCCCCACCGGGCACAGCTCACCTGAGTTATCCACAGGCTTGACACCCGAGGTCCGCCCACTCACCATTGAACCGAACGATCGGTCGGTCGGGAGCAGCGAGGGGGCACCACATGACGACGATCGCGCCGGAAGAGATGGCCCGAGAGGCCGTATTCGACGCCACCGTGGCCGCGGAAGAGCGCATCGAACCGCGGGACTGGATGCCGGACGCCTACCGCTCCACACTCGTGCGGCAGATAGCGCAGCACGCCCACTCCGAGATCATCGGCATGCAGCCGGAGGCCAACTGGATCACCCGGGCGCCGTCCCTGCGCCGCAAGGCGATCCTGATGGCGAAGGTGCAGGACGAGGCCGGCCACGGCCTGTATCTCTACAGCGCCGCCGAGACCCTCGGCACCAGCCGCGACGAACTGCTGGACAAGCTGCACTCCGGCCGCCAGAAGTACTCCTCGATCTTCAACTACCCGACCCTGACCTGGGCCGACGTCGGAGCCATCGGCTGGCTGGTCGACGGCGCGGCGATCACGAACCAGGTCCCGCTGTGCCGGTGTTCGTACGGCCCCTACGCCCGCGCCATGGTCCGCATCTGCAAGGAGGAGTCCTTCCACCAGCGCCAGGGCTACGAACTCCTGCTGGCCCTCAGCCGCGGCACCGAAGCGCAGCACGCGATGGCGCAGGACGCGGTGGACCGCTGGTGGTGGCCGTCGCTGATGATGTTCGGCCCGCCGGACGACGAGTCGTCGCACTCCGCGCAGTCCATGGCATGGAAGATCAAGCGGCACTCCAATGACGAGCTCCGCCAGCGCTTCGTGGACATCTGCGTCCCCCAGGCCGAAGCCCTCGGGCTGACGCTCCCCGACCCGGACCTGACGTGGAACGACGAGCGCGGTCACTGGGACTTCGGCCCGATCGACTGGGCCGAGTTCCGCGAGGTCCTCAAGGGCAACGGCCCCTGCAACGCACAACGCATCAGCCGGCGGCGACAGGCCCATGAGAACGGCGCCTGGGTCCGCGAGGCAGCCGCCGCCCACGCGGCCAAGCACGGGAAGGCCACCCGATGACGACTCCACGCCCCGCCGCCGCCGCGGCCACCGACTGGCCGCTGTGGGAGGTCTTCGTCCGCAGCCGCCGCGGTCTCTCGCACACCCATGCCGGCAGCCTGCACGCACCGGACGCCGAAATGGCGCTGCGCAACGCCCGCGACCTCTACACCCGCCGTTCGGAAGGCGTCTCCATCTGGGTGGTGCCCTCGGCGCAGGTCACCGCCTCCTCGCCGGACGAGAAGGACGCCTTCTTCGAGCCGGCCGGCGACAAGCCCTACCGCCACCCGACCTTCTACGAGATCCCGGACGGGGTGCATCACCTTTGAGGAACCTCACCGCCACCCCGGCCCTGCCGCTCGGGGACGACGCCCTGATCCTCTCCCACCGCCTGGGCGAGTGGGCCGGCCACGCCCCGGTCCTGGAGGAGGAAGTGGCACTGGCCAATATCGCGCTGGACCTGCTCGGCCAGGCCCGTGTACTGCTCTCACTGGCCGGTGACGAGGACGAGCTGGCCTATCTGCGCGAGGAGCGGCAGTTCCGCAACCTCCAGCTCGTGGAACAGCCCAACGGCGACTTCGCCCACACCATCGCCCGCCAGCTCTACTTCTCCACCTACCAGGAGCTGCTGTTCGACCATCTCGCCACAACCGAGAGCGAGTTGGCACCGCTGGCCGGGAAGGCCGTCAAGGAGGTCGCCTACCACCGCGACCACGCCCACCAGTGGACGCTGCGCCTCGGCGACGGCACGGAGCAGAGCCACACCCGGATGCAGTGCGCCCTGGATTCCCTGTGGCAGTTCACCGGTGAACTCTTCGAGCCGGTGGACGGACTGGAAACGGTGCCCTGGTCGGCGCTGCACGATGACTGGACCGTCCGCGTTACCGCCACCCTGGAGCAGGCCACCCTCGCCGTCCCCGAAGGCCCCAGGCAGGGCGCCTGGCGGGCGGGCGCGGGCCGCCAGGGCCTGCACACCGAATCGTTCGGACGGCTGCTCGCCGAGATGCAGCACCTCCACCGCAGCCACCCGGGGGCGACATGGTGACCACCACCGCCCTCGAAGAGGAACTGCTGGCGCTGGCCGGCTCCGTTCCCGACCCCGAACTGCCGGTGCTCACCCTCGCCGAGCTGGGCGTAGTGCGCGGTGTGCAGCTCACGGCCCCCGGCCGGGTCGAGGTGCAGCTCACCCCGACCTACACCGGCTGCCCCGCCATCGAGTCCATGTCGGCCGACATAGAGCGGGTACTGCACGACCACGGCATCCCCGAGGTCGAGGTCCGTACGGTCCTCAGCCCGCCATGGACGACGGACGCGATCACCGCCGAGGGCCGTCGCAAGCTCGCCGCCTTCGGTATCGCACCGCCACGCCCCACGGGCCCGGCCGGCGGACCGGTCGCCGTCGACCTCACCATCCGCTGTCCCCACTGCGGATCCACCGACACCACCCTGCTCAGCCGGTTCTCCTCCACGGCGTGCAAGGCACTGCGCCGCTGTGAGTCCTGCCTCGAACCCTTCGACCACTTCAAGGAGTTGTGATGTTCCACCCGCTCCAGGTCCGGGAGATCGAGCGGCTCACGGACGACGCGGTGGCCGTCACCTTCGCGGTCCCGCCCGAGCTGCGCACGACCTTCCGGCACACCCCCGGGCAGCACATCGCGCTGCGCAGATCGGTCGACGGCCAGGAGATCCGCCGTACGTACTCCATCTGCACCCCCGCGACCGACCAGCCCGTACTGCGGGTGGGCATCCGGCTGGTCGAGGACGGTGTCTTCTCCACCTACGCGCTCAAGGAACTGGCGGTCGGCGACACCGTCGACGTCATGGCCCCGGCGGGCCGGTTCACCCTCGAACCGCGCCCCGGACATTTCGTCGGGATCGTCGGGGGCAGCGGCATCACCCCCGTGCTGTCCATCGCCGCCACCCTGCTCGCCCAGCAGCCGGACGCCCGCTTCTGCCTCATCCGCAGTGACCGTACGGCGGCGTCAACGATGTTTCTGGAGGAGGTAGCCGACCTCAAGGACCGCTATCCCCAGCGCTTCCAGCTCATCCACACCCTCTCCCGCGAGGAACAACAGGCCGGTCTGCCCTCCGGCCGCCTGGACGAGGCCCGCCTCCGCTCCCTCCTCCCCGCACTCCTGAAGATCGACTCCGTCGACGGCTGGTACCTCTGCGGCCCCTACGGCCTGGTCCAGGGCGCCGAGCGCGCCCTGTGCGCCCTCGATGTGCCCCGCACCCGCATCCACGAAGAGATATTCCACGTCGACAACGGCACCCCGACCGCCCCCGCAACCGCCACGCCCGCGCACAGCACCGTGACCGCCACCCTCGACGGCCGCTCCGGCAGCTGGCCCGTCCACGACAGCGAATCGCTGCTGGAAGCAGTCCTGCGCAACCGCGCGGACGCCCCGTACGCCTGCAAGGGCGGCGTCTGCGGCACCTGCCGCGCCTTCCTGGTTTCAGGCGAGGTCCGCATGGACCGCAACTTCGCCCTGGAATCCGACGAGGTCGACGCGGGGTACGTCCTGGCCTGCCAGTCCCACCCGGTCACGGAAAAGGTCGAGCTGGACTTCGACCGGTAGCAGCCATAGGGCATGGGCCCATAGGACCCACCCGCGCGGTCCGCGCCACGATCCGGGCGCGGGCACCGCACCATCCGCCGCCCCGGTCCGCCCACCAGGGCGGCGCACCAGGCCAGCACCTCGGAACCGGCCGCCGCACAACGCCTGTGCGCCGTCCCGGCCTGAATCCGGGGGCGCCGGTCCGAGCCGCACTTCACGACAGAGAGCGAGGTCCCGCCTCCACCGCTTCCACCGCTTCCACCATTCCCAATTCCTGCAACCTGTTCTACCTTGACGCTTCGTCAGATCAAGGTGCCGCGTGGGAGGACAGAGCAGTGGACTTCACCTTCACCGAGGAGCAGCAAGCCGCCGTCGAGGCGGCGAGGGCCGTCTTCTCGGGGGTCGCTCCGGACAGTGTGCCCAGCCCGGCGCTCACCCCCGGTGCGGTCGCCGACGACTTCGACCGCGCGCTGTGGCACAAGCTCGGCGACGCCGATCTGCTGAGCCTGCCGATCGCGCCCGAGCACGGCGGCGCGGGCCTGGACGCGATCGCGCTCTGCCTCGTACTGCGCGAATCAGCCAAGGTGCTGGCACGGGTGCCGCTGCTGGAGTCCGGAGCCGCCGCGCTCACCCTCCAGCGTTATGCGACCGACGAACTGTGCGCGGAGGTGCTCCCCCGGATCGGCACCGGGGACCTCGTCGTGACCGTCGCCGCCCACGGCCGCACCGGACACGAACCGGCCGACCTCGCCGTGGCAGCCCAGCAGGAGGGCACCGAATGGGTCCTCAACGGCGTCCAGACCGCCGTCCCCTGGGCCCGGACAGCGGACCGGATCCTGCTCCCCGCCCACACCCCCGACGGCCAGGCCGTACTCGCCCTCGTCCCCCGCATCCACCCGGGCGTCACATTCGACGACCAGATATCCACCAGCGGAGAGCCGCACGCCGAGGTCCGGCTGGATTCCGTACGTATCAGCGACCGGGAAACGATCACCGACCCCGCCGCCTGGGAGTCGCTGCGCAACCTTCTGACCACCGGCACCTGCGCACTCGCCCTGGGGCTCGGCACCCGCGTACTGGCCATGACCAGCGACTACACCAGCAAGCGCGAACAGTTCGGGTACCCGGTGGCCACCTTCCAGGCCGTCGCCTGCCAGGCCGCCGATCGCTTCATCGACCTGCGCGCCATGGAAGCCACCCTCTGGCAGGCCGCCTGGCGCCTCACCACCGAGGCAGACGGCCCGCTACCGCTCGCCGGAGATATCGCGGTGGCCAAGATCTGGGCCTCGGAAGGCGTACGCCGCGTCGTCCAGACCGCCCAGCATCTGCACGGCGGCTTCGGCGCCGACACGGACTACCCGCTGCACCGCTACCACGCCTGGGCCAAACAGCTCGAACTCTCCCTCGGCCCCGCCGCCGCCCACGAGGAGTCCCTCGGCGAACTGCTCGCGGCACATCAGCTGAGCTGAGTCGGAAGCGAACCGGAAGCGTGCGCCGGCGCGGGGCCGAGGGAGCGCCGCATCGGCACCGGGTTTCAGCGCTGTCGCTACCGGGGCAACCCGGCCCGCCCCAGCCGCTCCGGCTAGATGACCGACCCCGAGCCGCCCTTGCCGTCCGAGACGGGGCGGCCGGCGGCCTCCCATGCCTGCATACCGCCCGCGACGTTCACCGCGTCGACGCCTTGCTGGATCAGATACTGCGCCACCTGCGCCGAGCGCCCACCGACCCGGCACAGCACATACACCTTGCCGTCGCCCGGAGCGGCCTCGGTCAACTCCCCGTAGCGGGCGACGAATTCACTCATCGGGATGTGCAGCGCGCCCTCGGCGTGCCCCGCCTCCCACTCGTCGTCCTCGCGCACGTCCAGGAGGAAGTCCTCCGAACTGAGAGCGTCGACACCGACCGTGGGCACAGAACCAAATTGCATGCTGCCGACGCTACCCGACCAGCTGCGCGAGGTAGGTCTCGCGTTCCGAGACATCGGCGAGCAGCTTCTCGGCGATCTCGTCCAGCAGCGCGTCCGGGTCCTCCGGCGCCATCTTGATCATCGCGCCGATCGCGCTCTCCTCCAGCTCGGCGGCCATCGCGGCCAGCAGCTCCTTGCGCTCGGCCAGCCACTCCAGCCGCGCGTAGAGCTCCTCGCTCTCACTGAGCCGCTCCTCGACCGGCACCGGACCGGCCTCCCACTCACGCGCCAGCTCGCGCAGCACCGCCGCGTCGCCCTGGGCGTACGCCGCGTTGACGCGTGCGATGAACGCGTCCCGCCGGGCCCGTTCCGCGTCGTCCCGCGCCAGGTCCGGGTGAGCCTTGCGCACCAGATCGCGGTAGACCTTGCGGGCCTCTTCACTGGGGCGCACCTTCTGCGGCGGCCGCACCGACTGCTCGGTGAGCATCGCCTGGGCCTCGGGGAACAGCCCGTCCGACCCCATCCAGCCGTGGAACAGCTCCTCGACCTCGGGCATCGGCAGCACCGACGCCCGCGCCTCCCGCGCCTTACGGATGTCCTCGGCGTCGCCCGTACGCGCCGCCACCGCTTCGGCGATCTGCGCGTCCAGCTCGTCCAGCCGTGCGTACATGGGGCCGAGCCGCTGGTGGTGCAGACGGGAGAAGTTCTCCACCTCCACCCGGAAGGTCTCCACCGCGATCTCGAACTCGATCAGCGCCTGCTCCGCGGCCAGCACCGCCTTCGCCAGCCGCCGGGTCGCCTCATCCTGAGCCGCCGCCTGCTCGTCCGACACCTCGCCCTGCCCGGCCCCCGCCCCGACCTGACCGACGCCGGGCTCGGACTCTGCGGCGGACTCACCGACGCCCGGCTCGGACCCTGCCGAAGCCTGAGCGACGCCCGGCTCGGACCCTGCGGCGGCCTGACCCGCACCTGGCCCAGCCCCGGCCCCGGCCTGACCCCCGAGTGGATCGGTCTGGGCCCCGTGGCTGACGCCAAGCCCCTCCGAGCCCGCGACCTGATCTTCCGGACCGCCGCCCTGCCCGAGCTGAGTGCCCTGCCCGAGCGGGGCGTCCTGCCCACCGCCGCGGGCGTCCGGTGCCAGCGGGTCAGGCTGGACGTCCGGGGCGCCCGGTACGTCCGGCCGGTGCTGGCCGTCCTGCATGTTCTCCGCGTGCGAGTTCGTCACCCGGCCAGCGTACGGCCCCGCCGTGGGCGGCACTCCACGGCCATTCACTCGCTTCCGGCTGGCTTGGGGCCCCCTCCCCCCGCCCCAACCTCCCCCTCCACCACCACCCACCCACGGCGCGATGCCGCATCGGCAGCCACGGCGCGGCACCGCACCGACGGTCATGGCGCAGCACCGTGCCGACCGTCACGCTTCAGCGCCGCGCCACCGCCCACGGCTCGACACCGCCCCCAGCGCCCTGCGCCCTGCGCCCTGCGCCCTGCGCCCTGCGCCCTGCGCCCTGCGCCCTGCGCCCTGCGCCCAGCCAACCCCAACCTCGGCCTCACCCCTCGACCACCGACCACCGACTACCACCGGCCCAACGACCGCCCCCCGCACGGCCCCCGAGCCCGCCCCCTCACACCCCCATCTCTGCCTCGATCCGCCCGCTCTTCACCGCCGCGGTCAGTGCCGCGTGGTCTGCTTCCGTGCGGTCCGCGTAGGACACCGCGAAGGACGCTATGGCCTCGTCCAGTTCTTCGTTCTTGCCGCAGTAGCCGGCCAGCAGGCGGGGGTCGGTGCTGTGGGAGTGCGCTCGGGCCAGGAGGGCGCCGGTCATCCGGGCGTAGTCGTCCATCTGGTCGCCGGACAGCTGCGTCGGGTCCACGCTGCCCTTGCGGTTTCTGAACTGCCGGACCTGGAAGGGCAGTCCGTCCTGAGAGCCGTGGTCCGCGCCCGCACCATCTGCGCCCGCGGCACCCCCTCCCGACGACGCCAAGCCCTGCACCGTCGTCCAGCCCAGCAGGATGTCGCTGACCACCTGCATCCGGCGCTGTCCGAGCACCACCCGGCGTCCCTCGTGCGCCACCGACGGCACCGGGAAGCCGGCCTTCTCCACGAAGGGCGTCAGCGCCGACCCGCGTGCCTCCTTCATCTGCAGGACCAGCGGTTCGCCGCGGTGATCCAGCAGCAGCACCACATACGACCGCAGCCCCACGCTGCCCGTGCCGACCACGCGGAAGGCCACATCGTGGATCGCGTACCGGGCCAGCAGGGGGAGCCGGTGCTCGGTGACCGTGTCCAGATAGCCGCTGAGGGCCGCCGCCACGGCTGCCGCCTCCGCGTCCGGCACCCGCCGCAGCACCGGCTGCGCATCCACGAACCGGCGGCCGCCGTCAGCCGTCGGCTCCGTCGCCTTGGCCGCGAACCGCGCGCTGGTGTTCCTGCGCGCCTTCTCCGCGACCTGTTCCAGGGTGCCCAGCAGATCCCGGGCGTCGGTGTGCGAGACCAGTTCCTCGTCGGCGATCGCCTTCCACGCCTCGACGACCGGCAGTTTGGCCAGCAGCCGCATCGTGCGCCGATAGGAGCCCGCCACGTCGCACGCCGCCTTGCGGCAGTCGTCCTCATCGGCGCCCGCCTCCCGGCCGGCCAGTACAACCGACGTCGCGAGCCGCTTCACGTCCCACTCCCACGGCCCGTGCAGGGTCTCGTCGAAGTCGTTGAGGTCGATGACGAGACCGCCGCGGGCGTCGCCGTAGAGGCCGAAGTTGGCGGCGTGGGCATCTCCGCATATCTGCGTGCCGATGCCGGTCACCGAGCCGGCGGCCAGGTCGTACGCCATCAGGCCCGCGGAGCCGCGGAGGAAGGCGAAGGGGCTCGCGGCCATCCGCCCGACCCGTATCGGCGTCAGCTCGGGCAGCCGGCCGACGTTGGACTCCTCGACCGCCGCGACCGCGTCCGGCCGCCCGTCCGCGATCGGCAGCTCGGCCTGCCCGGAACGCGGGAGCCGATCCCGCAGCGCCCGCCCGACGGCCTTGGGCGACGCTCCCTGTGCGTCCGGACGGGCAAACCCCGGTACGTACGGCACACGCGGCATAGCGGGCCACCTCCCCCTTCACGATCTGTTGTTCTTGATGTCCCTGCGCTTCAGTGTGGCTGTGTTCTGCGCTCGTCCGCGCGCCGGGCGGTTCCGGCCTGCCGACGTGCATGACGTTACCGAGGTCCCGGCGCAGCCCGCAGAGCCTGTGGATAACTCTCCATGCGCTCGTCGGCTCAGCTGTCACCACTGGGGCCGGTGGCCGCATCGGCCCGCACCCGCGACGCCTGACCGGTGACCGCCGGGCAGTAGTTGTCAATCACAACCCCCAATTGCGTTGTGCTATACAACTAGCTCTACGAAAGGCAAACCGTGGCTCACCGCGAGGACTCCGTCGAGACCATCCAGCAAGAGATGACCGCGTTCGCCCGCCGGGCCCGCGCGGCCGCCGCCCGGATGCATCCAGAGCTGTCGCTGGTCTCCTACACCCTGCTTGCGCACCTCGATGACCAGCAGGGATGCCGTGCCACGGACCTCGCGGCGCACTACTTCCTGGACAAATCCACGGTCAGCCGGCAGATCGCCGCACTGGAGAAGCTCGGTTTCGTCGAGCGCCGCGTCGACCCGGAGGACCACCGCGTCCAGGTGCTGCACCCCACGGAGAAGGGGGACCAGGTGCTCGCCAACGTCACCGCCAGCCGCCGCCGGGCGTTCCACGAGCGGCTGGCCGACTGGGACGAGGAAGACCTCGACCGCTTCGCGACCTATCTACGCCGCTACAACGCCGCCCAGGATCGGCTCGGCTAGACCCCCACCCGAGCCCACACCCACCCCACATCCACCCCAGACCCACAAGCGGACGCGAAGCACCGCCACCCGGCCCCCAGCCTCAGCCCCAGGCCCCCGGCCTCTACTTCCGGAACCGATCCGGACACTGCCCGCCATCGGCAAGGTAGGTCTCCGCCCAGCGCCCCAGCTCCTTGAGCGCGGACTCCAACGCCAGACCGGCCTCCGTCAGCCGGTAAGAGACGCGCAGCGGCGGTCCCGCGTCCACCTCACGGATCAGCAGGCCGGTCGACGCCAGCTCCATGAGGCGGTCGGAGAGCATCCGCTCACTGATCCCGGGGATCGCCCGCCGCAGATCGGCGAAGTGCACCGGCCCCGGCATCAGCGTCGCGACGATCAGCCCCGTCCAGCGCTTTCCGAACAGCTCGAAGACGCGCGTCATGCCGTCGTCGACCTGCCTGCAGATCGCCTCACCGTGGTCCGCCATACACCCAGCGTACCGCCCTCGCGTTGGGTACTGCGGAAAAGTAAGCCACTGTGCTATCAATAGTGACGTACGGAATTCAACCAGTGGTCGAGCTCCGCCCGGCCGCCTACCGAAGGACCGATCCCCATGGCCACGCTTCTGCTCATCGACTCGTCCGTCTTCCCCGAGGCCGGCTCCGCCTCCCGCTCCGTCACCGCGGCCTTCCGCAAGGCATGGGAGGAGCAGCACCCCGAGGGCACCGTGATCCACCGCGACCTGGCCACCGATCCGCTGCCGCACCTCGACGGCGTCGGCGCCTCCGCCGGCTTCTCCGACCCGGCCAGCCACACCCCCGAGCAGCAGGCGGCCTTCGCGCTGCGCGTCACGCTCGCCGAGGAGCTGGAGCGGGCCGACGCGATCGTCATAGGCGCGCCGATGTACAACTTCACGATCCCGTCGACGCTCAAGGCGTGGCTCGACCAGGTGATCATCATGGGACGTACGGCGGGTGAGCAGCCGTCGGCCAAGGGCACCCCGGTCACCGTCGTTGCCAGCCGCGGCGGTTCCTACGCGCCGGGCACGCCCCGTGAGTCCTTCGAGTACGTCCAGAACTACCTGGAGGCCGTGCTGAACGGCGGGCTGGGCCTGGACGTCGACTTCATCGTCCCCGAGCTGACCATGGCCCCCAACAATCCGGCGATGGCCGAGCTGGTCCCGCTGTACGAGACCTCCCGCGACAAGGCCCACGAGGACGCGGCGGCCAAGGCCAAGGCCCTCGTCGCGCGCCTCGCCGCCTGACCCCGGCCAGGACAGCCGAGCCGGGGCGCAGACAGGCGGCCCGGCTGTCCCACGGCCCAACACAGCCACGGCGCGGCCGGTAACGGGCGCGGGCAAGAACCACCCAGCCCCCCGAGGCCAAGCATGTGACGTAGCCCTCAAACACCCAGGCCACTCCGGGGCCCGCCCCGCGCCCCCGTGACATAGCCAACAACGTGACAAACGCAACGAAAGACCCCCGGTCTCCGGATTTCTCCGGAGACCGGGGGTCTCATCTGTGCGCGAGGGGGGAGTTGAACCCCCACGCCCTTTCGGGCACTGGAACCTGAATCCAGCGCGTCTGCCTATTCCGCCACCCGCGCATGGGTGCTGCCGGTTGATCCTCTCACGTGATCCGGGCTGTTCCGTCCGGGTCTTGTGCGAGCGCCTTCCGACATCGAGAACACTAGCACGCTGTGGGGGGTGCCTTCACACGCCTTTCCCCCGGTCCCCGCCCTGCGGCAACCCGGGCGGCACCCCGCCTCACCCCGGACATTCGCCGAGCGCTGCCCCAAGGGTTCACACTCGCCGTAGCCGCAAACAGGGCGCGGGCCGTCCGGTCCGTCTCGGGGCCGGCCGGGCGCGGCCGGCCCCGCGCCATGTCCGACTCCGGCACCCGCCCGGCCGGAGTGGTCGGCGGTTGCGGGACACTGTCTTCGGGGCACATCTACGATCGCAGTGCACGAGCAGTGGGCAAGGAGCAGACAAGCACCGGGCAACCCTGTGAGGGGCGACACTCGTCCTCAAGGCGGGAAAGGGGAACCAGCCGATTTCCCTACGCGTGGATACGATCAGTAAGCAGTATCAGGACGACTCGATCAGGACGACCCCGACGAAGACTGAGGAAGGAGGTGCCCCGTGGGAGTACTGAAGCGTTTCGAGCAGCGTCTCGAAGGTCTCGTCAACGGCACCTTCGCCAAGGTGTTCAAGTCCGAGGTGCAGCCCGTTGAGATCGCCGGCGCGCTGCAGCGCGAGTGCGACAACAACGCCACCATCTGGAACCGCGACCGCACGGTCGTCCCCAACGACTTCATCGTCGAGCTGAGCACCCCGGACTACGAGCGGCTGAGCCCCTACAGCGGGCAGCTCGGCGAAGAGCTCTCCAGCATGGTCCGCGACTACGCCAAGCAGCAGCGGTACACCTTCATGGGCTCGATCAAGGTCCATCTGGAGAAGGCCGACGATCTCGACACCGGCCTGTACCGCGTCCGCAGCCGCACGCTCGCCTCCAGCTCGTCGCAGGACCAGCCGGGCCCGGCGGCCGACCGGCGCACCTCCGCGGCGCCCCGCGGCGGCCAGCCCGGCGGCGGCCATGTGAGCCCGCCCCCCATGCCCTCGTCCCCGCCTCCCGGCGGCGCGCAGTCCGCACCCCGTACGGCACCGCCCGGTGCGGGAGCGCAGCCGCAGGCGCAAACCAGGCGCTGGATCGAGATCAACGGCACCCGCCACCAGATTTCGCGGCCCACACTCGTGCTGGGCCGTAGCACCGACGCCGACGTACGGATCGACGACCCGGGTGTCTCCCGGCGTCACTGTGAGATCCGGGTCGGAACGCCCCCCATGGTCCAGGATCTGGGTTCCACGAACGGCATCGTGGTAGACGGGCAGCACACCACTCGCGCTAATCTCCGCGACGGCTCGCGGATTGTCGTGGGCAGTACCACCATCGTTTACCGGCAAGCCGAAGGGTGAAGCGGGGGCAATGTCAGAGCTGACCCTCACGGTCATGCGGTTGGGTTTCCTCGCCGTACTGTGGCTGTTCGTCATCGTGGCCGTTCAGGTCATCCGCAGCGATCTGTTCGGCACGCGCGTCACACAACGCGGTGCCGCCCGTCGCGGCGGGCAGGAAGCACGTACGCAGCGACAGGCGGCCGCACCGCCACAACAGCAGCGCCGCCAGGAAGGCGGCCGCGGCAACAACAACCGGCAGCGCCGCGGAGCCCCCACGAAGCTCGTGGTCTCCGAGGGCTCGCTGACCGGTACCACCGTCGCCCTCCAAGGCCAGACCATCTCCCTGGGCCGTGCGCACGACTCCACGATCGTGCTGGACGATGACTACGCGTCCAGCAGGCATGCCAGGATCTACCCGGACCGTGACGGCCAGTGGATCGTCGAGGATCTCGGTTCCACCAACGGCACGTACCTGGACCGGACCCGACTGACGACCCCGACACCGATTCCGCTGGGAGCCCCGATCCGCATCGGCAAGACCGTCATCGAGCTGCGGAAGTAGTACGACAATGAGCGAGCGGAGCGAGCGAGCCGCGGCGGTCCACTCGGCGGACCCGGGCATGCTCCCGACCGGAGGGTGGGCAGTGTGGCTCGACGAGACCGGCTGTACCCCGAGCCGACGGGTGAGGTGCACATGAGCTTGTCACTGCGCTTCGCCGCCGGATCGCACAAGGGCATGATCCGCGAGGGCAACGAGGACTCCGGCTACGCCGGGCCACGGTTGCTCGCCATCGCCGACGGCATGGGCGGCCAGGCCGCCGGTGAGGTCGCCTCCTCCGAGGTGATCTCCACACTCGTCCAGCTCGACGACGACGTCCCCGGCTCCGACCTCCTCACCTCGCTGGGCACGGCCGTCACACGCGCCAATGACCAGCTGCGGGTGATGGTCGAGGAGGACCCGCAGCTGGAGGGCATGGGCACGACCCTGACCGCCCTGCTGTGGACCGGGCAGCGGCTCGGCCTCGTGCATGTCGGCGACTCGCGGGCATATCTGCTGCGGGACGGCGCCCTGACCCAGATCACCCAGGACCACACCTGGGTGCAGCGGCTGGTCGACGAGGGCCGGATCACCGAAGAGGAAGCCACCACCCATCCGCAGCGGTCGCTGCTGATGCGGGCGCTGGGCAGCGGCGATCATGTCGAGCCGGATCTGTCGATCCGCGAGGTGCGGGCCGGCGACCGGTATCTGATCTGCTCGGACGGGCTGTCCGGGGTGGTCAGCCACCAGACGCTGGAAGAGACCCTCGCCAGCTACCACGGTCCGCAGGAGACGGTGCAGGAGCTGATCCAGCTCGCGCTGCGCGGCGGCGGACCCGACAACATCACCTGCATCGTCGCCGACGTCCTGGACGTGGACGGCAACGAAGCGCTGGCCGGACAGCTCAACGACACCCCGGTGATCGTCGGGGCCGTCGCGGAGAACCAGAACCAGCTCAGCGACCCGAGCACGATGCAGACGCCCGCCGCGCGGGCCGCCGAGCTCGGCCGGCCCGGCGGGCCGAACCCGGGCGCGCCCGGTGGCGCCTTCGGGCCCCCCGGCAGCGGTGATCCGGAGGTCGGCGGGCCGCCACAGGGCTCGTTCGGCGCGTTCATGGACGAGGACTTCGTCAAGCCCCGGCGGCGCGGACGATGGATCAAGCGGTCGCTGTTCATCGCGCTGGCGCTGGCCGTCCTGGGCGGCGGATGCTACGCGGGCTACAACTGGACGCAGACCCAGTACTTCGTCGGTGCCAAGGACGACCACATCGCGCTCTACCGGGGCATCAGCCAGGATCTCGCGTGGATCAGGCTCAATGGTGTGGACGAGGACCACCCCGAGATCGAACTCAAGTACCTGCCGCTGTACCAGCGCAATCAGGTCAAGGAGACGATCGCGGTCGACAACCGGACACAGGCGGGCGAAAAGGTCGCCGAGCTGAGCAAGCAGGCCAATGCCTGCCGCGGCAAGGAGCAGCGGGAGGCCGCCGAGCGTGAGGCGGCGAAGCACCCGGGCCACGGCCAGAGCGGCAAGCCCCGTTCCCCGTCGGGTTCACCGTCGGGTTCTCCGTCCTCGTCCGGTAAGCCGAGCGCCAAGCCCGGCAGCAGCGGCACCGGCACGGCCGGCACTCTGGCGGCGACCACGTCTCCGTCTCCCACAGCCACTCCCAGCCAGGCCCCTTCGCAGGACCAGCTGAAGCTGGAAAAGAATTGCAGCACCCAGCAGTGAGGGCGTAGGGGGCAGTAGATCTCATGAGCAGCACCACCAACACCACCACCATCGGCACCATCGGAGCCCCGAGCCGCCGCAACACCGAGCTGGCGATGCTCATCTTCGCGGTGCTGATTCCGGTGTTCGCCTACATCAACGTCGGTCTGGCGAAGACCGGTTCGGTACCGGCCGGTGTGCTGGGCTACAGCCTCGGTCTCGGCCTGCTGGCGGGCGTCGCGCACCTCGTCGTCCGCAAGTGGGCGCCGTACGCGGATCCGCTGATGCTGCCCATCGCCACCCTGCTCAACGGTATGGGCCTGATCTTCATCTGGCGGCTGGACCAGGAGCCGACGCTGGGCAAGGCGATGGCGCCCAACCAGCTGATGTGGTCCACGCTCGGCGTCGCCTTCTTCCTCGCCATCCTGATCTTCCTCAAGGACCACCGCGTCCTGCAGCGCTACACCTACATCTCGATGGTGGTCGCGCTGGTGCTGCTGGTGGCCCCGATGTTCTTCCCCGGGGTGAACGGCGCGAAGATCTGGATCACGATTCCGGGGCTCGGCTCGCTGCAGCCCGGTGAGTTCGCGAAGATCATCATCGCGGTCTTCTTCGCCGGCTATCTGATGGTGAAGCGGGACGCGCTCGCCCTGGCCAGCCGCCGCTTCATGGGGCTCTACCTCCCGCGTGGCCGCGACCTCGGCCCGATCCTCGTCATCTGGGCGCTGAGCCTGATGATCCTGGTCTTCGAGACCGACCTGGGTACCTCGCTGCTGTTCTTCGGCCTGTTCGTCGTGATGCTGTACGTGGCGACCGAGCGGACCAGCTGGATCGTGTTCGGTCTGCTGCTCAGCGCCGGCGGCGCGGTCGCGGTGGCGACGTTCGAGTCGCACGTCCAGACGCGTGTGCACAACTGGCTCAACCCGCTGGAGCTGCTCAACGGCGGCGTCACCGAGACCGCCCAGGCCATGTACGCCTTCGGCTCCGGCGGCATCCTCGGCTCCGGTCTGGGGCAGGGCTACTCCCGCCTCATCCTCGGCATCGCGCCGAAGAGTGACTACATTCTCGCCACGGTCGGTGAGGAGATCGGCCTCGCCGGGCTGATGGCCACCCTGATGCTCTACGGCCTGCTGATCGAGCGCGGTATCCGTACCGCGCTGGCGGCCCGCGACCCGTTCGGCAAGCTGCTGGCGATCGGCCTGTCCGGCGCCTTCGCCCTGCAGGTCTTCGTCGTCGCCGGTGGTGTGACGGGCCTGATCCCGCTGACGGGTATGACGATGCCGTTCCTCGCCCAGGGTGGCTCGTCCGTGATCGCCAACTGGGCACTGGTGGCGATCCTGCTCCGGATCAGTGACACCGCGCGGCGCCCGGCGCCGGCCCCCGCCCCCTCCACCGACGCCGAGATGACCCAGGTGGTCCGTCCGTGAACAAGCCTCTGCGCCGGGTCGCGATCTTCTGCGGCCTGCTCGTCCTCGCCCTGCTGGTCCGCGTCAACTGGGTGCAGTTCGTCCAGGGTGACGCGCTCAAGAACGACCCGCACAACCGCCGGGTCGCCATCGAGCGCTACAGCATTCCGCGCGGCAACATCATCGTGGACGGCAAGGCCATCACCGGCTACACGACCACGGACAGCGGCGACTTCAAGTACAAGCGGACGTACAAGAACGGCAAGATGTGGGCGCCGGTCACCGGCTACGCCTCTCAGGCATTCGACGCCAACCAGCTCGAAAAGCTCAACGACGACATTCTCACCGGCACCGACGACAGGCTCTTCTTCAGCCGCACGGTCGACATGTTCACCGGCAGCAAGCAGAAGGGCGGCAATGTGGTCACCACCCTTGACGCCAAGGCCCAGAAGGCCGCCTTCCAGGGTCTCGGCCACCAGAAGGGCGCGGTCGCCGCGATCAACCCGGAGACCGGCGCGATCCTGGCGCTGGCCAGCACCCCGTCCTACGACCCGTCCACCTTCGCCGGGATGAGCAACAAGGACTCCGAGGCGTACAACGGGCTGCAGAAGAAGAACAACCCCGATGAGCCGATGCTCAACCGGGCGCTGCGCCAGACCTACCCGCCCGGCTCCACCTTCAAGGTCGTCACGGCCTCGGCCGCGCTGCAGAACGGCCTCTACGACGACGTCGACTCCAGCACCCGGTCGCCGCTGCCCTACACGCTCCCCGACACCTCGGGCGTCGAGCTGAAGAACGAGGGCAACATCCCCTGCAAGAACGCCAGCCTGCGCGAGGCGCTGCGGGTGTCCTGCAACACGGTGTTCGGCAAGATCAGCGCCGACCTCGGCAACAAGAAGATGAAGGCCGAGGCGGAGAAGTTCGGCTTCAACAACCCGGACATCAACACTCCCGTCCGTGCCTCGGAGAGCATCTTCCCCGAGGACAACCGGCCGCAGAACGCGATGGCCGGCATCGGCCAGGCCTCCAACCGCGCCACACCGCTGCAGATGGCCATGGTCGCCTCGGCGGTCGCCAACGGCGGCAAGCTGATGAAGCCGTACATGGTCGATCAGCTGGTCGCGCCGAACCTCAACGTGGTCCAGCAGCACACTCCGAAGGAGATGAGCGAGCCGCTCAGCCCGGAGAACGCGCAGAAGGTCCAGAGCATGATGGAGACCGTGGTCAAGTCGGGCACGGGAACCAACGCCCAGATCCCGGGCGTCACAGTCGGCGGTAAGACCGGTACCGCACAGCACGGCGAGGACAACAAGGACAATCCCTACGCCTGGTTCATCTCCTACGCGAAGACCGACAAGGGCACGCCCGTCGCGGTGGCCGTCGTCATTGAGGGATCCGACACGCTCCGCGATGACATCGCCGGTGGCAGGCTCGCAGCTCCGATCGCGAAGCACGTCATGCAGGCGGTACTCGAAGGCGAGAAGTGACTCAGATCATGCCAATACCGGTCACGTATCAGGTTGCGGCTCGGGGCCGGTCCGGTACGGCGTGGCGGGTACGGTATGGCCGGACAGCACACCGCCGGACCACACACCGGTGCGGTCGGGACTGACGGAGAGGGCTGGAGAAGCTTATGGAAGAGCCGCGTCGCCTCGGCGGCCGGTACGAGCTGGGCTCGGTGCTCGGCCGCGGTGGCATGGCCGAGGTGTACCTCGCGCATGACACCCGCCTGGGCCGCACCGTAGCTGTGAAGACGCTGCGGGTGGACCTCGCCCGTGACCCGTCCTTCCAGGCCCGGTTCCGCCGTGAGGCCCAGTCGGCCGCCTCGCTGAACCATCCGTCGATCGTCGCGGTCTACGACACCGGCGAGGACTATGTCGACGGTGTCTCGATCCCGTACATCGTCATGGAGTACGTCGACGGCTCCACGCTCCGTGAGCTGCTGCACTCCGGGCGGAAGCTGCTGCCCGAGCGCTCGCTGGAGATGACCACCGGTGTCCTCCAGGCGCTGGAGTACTCCCACCGGGCCGGCATCGTCCACCGCGACATCAAGCCGGCCAACGTCATGCTGACGCGCACCGGCCAGGTCAAGGTCATGGACTTCGGCATCGCCCGCGCCATGGGCGACGCCGGTATGACGATGACGCAGACCGCGGCGGTCATCGGCACGGCCCAGTACCTCTCTCCCGAGCAGGCCAAGGGTGAGCAGGTCGACGCCCGCTCCGACCTGTACTCCACCGGCTGTCTGCTCTACGAGCTGCTCACGGTACGGCCGCCGTTCGTCGGTGACTCACCGGTCGCGGTGGCCTATCAGCATGTCCGCGAGGAGCCGCAGAAGCCGAGCAACTTCGACCCCGAGATCACGCCGGAGATGGACGCCATCGTCCTGAAGGCGCTGGTCAAGGACCCGGACTACCGCTATCAGTCGGCCGACGAGATGCGTGCCGACATCGAGGCGGCGCTGGACGGCCAGCCGGTCGCGGCGGCCTCCGCGATGGGCGCGGGCGGCTATGACCAGGACCAGCCGACCACGATGCTGCGTCCGCAGGAACCGGCCGACCAGACCTCCATGCTTCCGCCGATGCACGCGGACGGGGGCTACGGCCATGACGACCGCGGCGACCGTCGCCGCGGTGGCGGCCAGAAGAAGAGCAACACCTCGACGATCCTGCTGGTGCTCGCGGCGGTCCTCGTCCTGGTCGGTGCGATCTTCATCGGCAAGGCGATCTTCACCAACAGCAAGTCCGGTGGCACGGTGACGGTGCCCAACCTCGTCGGCAAGACTCGCGAGCAGGCGAAGGACGCCGGACGGAACGCTGACTTCGAGGTCTCCGAGGGCGGTCGCAAGGCCTGCGACAACGTCAAGCGGGGCCTGATCACCGAGCAGAAGCCGGAGCGCGGCACCAAGATCAGCAAGGGCGAGACGGTCGAGTTCACGCTGTGCACGGGGGCTGTCAAGGTCACCGTTCCCGATGTGGAGGACCTTTCGTTCGAGAAGGCCGTCGAACGCCTCAAGCGCAAGGGCTTCAAGAACGTCCGGCAGGTCAGCCAGGAGTCCGAGCGGACTCCGAACACCGTGCTCAGCCAGGACCCGAAGGCCCTGAGTGAGGCGCCGAAGAGCAAGCAGATCGTCCTCACCGTCGCCCAGGCGTCTCCCAAGCGGAACGTCCCGGACGTCAAGGGCCAGGACTTCACGGCCGCCCAGAAGCAGTTGGAAGCCAACGGCTTCAAGGTCAGCAAGAGCGAGCAGGACGTCACCGACGTGAACCAGGTCGGCAAGGTCCTCGTCCAGAGCCCCGACGGCAACACCCAGGCCAAGGAAGGGGCGACAGTGACCCTCACCGTCGGCAAGGCGGGGGCGCAGACGCCGGTCCCCCAGGTCGTCGGCCAGACGGTGAAGGACGCGAAGAAGTTGCTCCAGCAGGCCGGCTTCACCAACATCCAGTTCGCCGGCGGCAGCCCGCAGGACGACAAGGCCCGCGTGGCTTCCCAGGACCCGCAGCCGCAGACCCCGTCCGACCCGGCGACCACCACCGTGACGCTGACCACCGTCGGTGGCGACAACGGCAATGGCGGCCCCGGCGGCGACGACGGCGGCGGCTTCCCTGGCGGCATATTCGGCTAGCCACACCGCCCGCGGCCGCTCCGGCCCCGGCACATACGAAGCCCCGGCAGCCCTCCAAGGGCGGCCGGGGCTTTCGGATGCGTGCGGGAGGGGTCCGGAGCCGGAAGCGCCGGGCCCCTAGCGGAGTTCCTTCGGGGGCGTGCGGTCCGCGTCGACCTTCTCGGTCCGCTCCAGCTCGCCCCAGACGATATAGCGGTAGTTCGAGGTGTAGACCGGGGTGCAGGTCGTGAGGGTGATGTAGCGGCCCGCCGTGCGCTTGCCGGATTCCTTCGGGATGTCGTCGAGGACGTCCACGTTGTACTTCGAGGTCTCCGGCAGGGTCGCGAAGACCTTGTAGACGTACCAGGTGTCCTTGGTCTCGAAGACGACCGGGTCGCCGTCCTTGAGCTTGTCGATGTTGTGGAACTTCGCACCGTGGCCGTCGCGGTGCGCGGCCAGCGTGAAGTTGCCCTTCTTGTCCTTGGGCAGCGCCGACTTGACGGGCTTGGTGTAGTAGCCGGCCACCCCCTCGTTGAGGATGTCGGAGTCGGTGCCCTTCTCGACCAGCACCTCGCCGTTGTTCATCGCCGGTACGTGCAGAAAGCCGATGCCGTCCTTGGTGTCCAGCTCGCCCGGCCCCTTGGGCCCGCTGCGCGCCCAGTGCTTACGCACCTGGTCACCCTGCTTGTGCGCTTCGCGGTCGGCGAGGACGTTGGTCCACCACAGCGAGTAGGCGACGAACAGACCGAGGATCAGCCCGACCGTGATCAGCAGCTCGCCGATGACGCTGACGACGGAGGCGATGGCCCGGCGCACCCGGCGTGGCTTGAGTGGCGGCGCGGTCCGGTCGCATGCCTCGTCGTTTCCGGTGGCAGTCACCGCGTAGCACCCCTCTTATGTTTGCTCAGCCGGCGAGCGCATCCGGTTTGCCCTTGCTCCGCGGCCGCTCGTCGACCATCTTGCCCCAGACGATCATCCGATAGGTACTGGTGAACTCCGGGGTGCAGGTCGTCAGGGTGATGTAGCGGCCGGGCCCGGTGAATCCCGAGCCGGGCGGCACCGGACCGATCACGCTGGTGTTGCTCGGAGACGTCTGCGGGAGGATGCTCTGCATCTCGTACGTGTAGTACGCGCTCTTCGTCTCGACGATGATCTTGTCGCCCTTGGTGAGCCGGTTGACGTAGCGGAACGGCTCGCCGTGGGTGTTGCGATGGGCCGCCACCGCGAAGTTGCCCTTCTTGTCCCAGGGCATCGCCGTCTTGATCCCGCTGTTCTTGTCGTAGTGACCGACCATGCCGTGGTCCAGCACCTTGTGCTTGTCGATCCCCTCGGCTATCGGCGCCTTCACATCCAGCTTGGGGATATACATGATTCCGAAGCGCTCGCCGTCCACGAGATTCTTCTTCTCGCCGCCGCCCTTGTCCCATTCGTGCTGAAGGTTGTTGGTGGCGCCGCCCGCCTCCTGTTCGGCCATCACGTTCGTCCACCAGAGCTGATAGGTGACGAACAGCAGCATCAGCACGCCGAGGGTGATGAACACCTCGCCCAGCGCGCGGCTGGCGATCAGGCTGGGGCTGTCCTTGGCGGCGCGTGCGGCCTGCCGGGCCTCCAGCCGGGACATGGGGGCGGGAGCCGGCTCGGACGCGGTGGCAGCGGCCTCTGTAGCGGCGGCCCCGCTGTGGCGCCCGCGCCTGCCGCCCCGCTTCGCGGCCTCCTGAGCGGCCTTGCGCCGGGCCGCCCGGCCCCCGGACGACGGGGGTGCGGCCGCGGTTTCACGTGAAACCGCGGCGCCCGTTTCACGTGAAACGCTGTCCTCGTCGGCCTTCTCGGCCTGCCGCAGCGCCATGGTCTCGTCGTCCTGCCATGACGCGGGGGCGGCGGCCGCGGCCGGAGCGGGGCTCACCCGCGGAGCGGGGGCGGGGGGCGCCGGTGCCTCCGGCGCGGCATCGCGCGGGGCTATCGGCTCGGCGGTGGCGGGGCGGGGAAGGTAGCCGGAGCCGTGTGCCTGGCCATAGGCGGCCGTCTGAGGGCCGTACGACTGCGGATCCGGCCGGGAGGGCACTTCGGGCTCCAGATGCGGGCGGAACCACGGTGAGCCCTGTCCCCCGCCTTCCTGCGCGGGTTTGCCCCGTCGGCGACCCCGGCCCGGCTGCCCGTACGGACCGGGCGCGGGTGCCGGGGGCGTCTGGCCCGGCAGCGGATCGGTCAGCGGGTCGGCCAGCCGCTCCACCGCCGCCTCGAACGCATCGGGCTGCCTGTACGGGTCCTGCGGAGTGGCGGACCGCTCCGGCTCATTCGGCTCGTAGGGTCTCCCTTCACGTTCCGGGCGCAGGGCGGTCACCCGCCTGCCTTGCCGACCACTGGGGCCAGCCCCGTCGAGCGCTCCACCGCCCCCTTGTCGCCGCATTCGACGAGCCAGTTGGCGAGCATCCGGTGCCCCCACTCCGTCAGTACCGACTCGGGGTGGAACTGCACGCCCTCGACCGGGAGTTCGCGGTGCCGCAGGCCCATGACGATCCGTCCGCCGGGGACGTCCTCGGCCTCCGTCCAGGACGTGACGATCAGTTCGTCGGGGACGGTGTCCGGCTCGACCGCCAGGGAGTGATAGCGGGTGGCGGTGAAGGGGGACGGCAGCCCGGAGAAGACACCGGCGTCCTCGTGGTGGACCAGCGAGGTCTTCCCGTGCAGCAGCTCGGGGGCGCGGTCCACCACACCGCCGTACGCGACCGCCATCGACTGCATGCCCAGGCAGACGCCGAAGACCGGGACGCCGGTGTCCGCGCAGTGCCGGACCATGTCGACGCAGACGCCGGCCTGCTCGGGCGTACCGGGTCCGGGCGACAGCAGCACCCCGTCGAAGCCGTCCTGGGCATGCCGCGTCTCGACCTCGTCGTTGCGCAGCACCTCACATTCGGCGCCGAGTTGGTAGAGGTACTGGACGAGGTTGAAGACGAAGCTGTCGTAGTTGTCGACGACGAGAATCCGTGCGGTCATCGGGCGCCTGCCATCCCTTCATCGACAGTGACGTCATTGAAGGGGAGCAGCGGCTCCGCCCACGGAAAGACGTACTGGAAAAGCACGAAGACGACCGCCAGCACGAGCACCAGGGAAATCAGCGCCTTCACCCATGTGTTGCCCGGCAGATGCCGCCAGATCCAGCCGTACATGCTGTCGCTGTCCCCTTGCCGATGCCGATGACGATGTCGATTGCGACACCAGAGTAAGGGGCGAGGGCGGGGCCAGGTGGGTCAGCTGGTCAAAGCCGATGGCCTTCCCTGCGCCACGGGTTGGGTGGAATCCAGGTGTGCCCAGGCGATCAGCCGGTGGCTGTGGCCCCATTCCGGCTCGCAGGTGGTCAGCGTGAGATAGCGCCCGGGGCCGTTGAAGCCGGACTTCCGCGGTACGGGGTCGATCACCCCGATGTCGCCGGGCAGCGTCGTATAGGGCCGGTTGTCGATGCGGTAGGTGAACCAGGTCGTGCCGTCGCTCAGCACCACCGCGTCGCCGGGGCGCAGCCGTGGGAAGTCCTTGAAGGGGTCGCCATAGGTGCGGCGGTGACCGGCGACGGAGAAGTTGCCGATCTCGCCGAGGCGGGCGGTGCGGGCGTAGTGGCCGAGGCCGCGCTGGAGGACGTCGGTGGCGGTGCCCTCCAGGACGGGCTTGGTCCAGTCGGCGCCCAGGCGCGGGATGTACATGACGGCGAAGGAAGCGCCCGGGGTGTAGCGGCGGGGCCGCGCGGCCGGAGTGGCGTCGCCGTCGGGCGCCGGTGTGCTGCCGGGGGCCGCGACCGGGCCCGTGGACCACTGCTGCTGGAGCCTGCCGATCTCGCCGTCCATGGCGCTGTCGGCCCGTACGCCGGTCCAGAAGAGGAGGTAGGTCACGAAGAGCACGATGAGTGCGCCGACGGTGACACAGATCTCGCTGAGCGTCCGTACGATCCAGCGCACCGTCGTCCCGCCCCGCAGCGTCATCCGGCCCCGCCCCTCCCCGGCGCCCGCGGTGTGCGGGCTACGGCTTCACAGGCTGTGCGTAGTGGAGATCCACTGTGCCGGAGTAGCCGGGAAGAGTCACCGCCTCGTGCTGGTCGACTTTCCAGCCCAGGCCGTAGGCGTTCACGTACTGGAGATAGTTCTGGATGGCGGGGGAGGCGGTCAGCGCGTTGGTGAGGGCCTCGCGGTCGCCGACGGCGGTGACCTTGTACGGCGGGGAGTAGACCCGGCCCTGGAGGATCAGGGTGTTGCCGACGCAGCGCACCGCGCTGGTGGAGATCAGCCGCTGGTCCATGACCTTGATGCCCTTGGCGCCGCCCTGCCACAGGGCGTTCACCACGGCCTGCAGATCCTGCTGGTGGATGACGAGGTCGTTGGGCTGCGGCTCGGGCAAGCCAGGGATCTTGGCGGTGGCGTTCGGCGGGGCGTCGGTGAGTGTGACCGTCACGCCCTGGCCCTTCAGCCCCTTGGTACCGGCGTTCTTCTCCAGCGCCTTGAGCTTGGCCTCCTCGGCCCGGGAGCTGCCGTTGTCGCGCTGGGCGAGCGCGTCGACCTCTTCCCGCAGGGTGCCGTTACGGTCGTCCTGGGCGCCGTTTTTGTGGCTGCGTTCCTGGATGAGGTCGGACAGCCGCAGCATCGAGTCGTCCGAGCGCAGATTCGTGCCGCGCGCGGTGTCGAAGCTCAGCCAGAACAGCAGCCCGGCGAGGGCGAAGACGACCAGGGTGAGGAGCCGCACGGGCCGCAGGCGGAAACGGGTGGGGCGGTCGGGGGAGTCAGCGGAATTGCTCAACGTACCCTTACTCCTTACGACGCCAGGGAAGCACTACGCTAACGGACGCCCGAAAATGGAATCCGCTCCCCACCGCGTCCGCGCCCTGGCGCACACCTCATCACTCCCCCGCGGAGGGGGCACCGCCCGCTCAGGCGACGCCGAGAGCGGGGGAGCAGCGCATCGACAGGAGAGTTCCTCGTGCCGAAGTCACGGATCCGCAAGAAGGACGACTTCACGCCGCCGCCGGCGAAGACCACCAACCTGAAGATGAGCTCAGGCCGCGGTTGGGTGGCGCCGCTGATGTTGGCGATGTTCCTGATCGGGCTGGTGTGGATCGTGATGTTCTACGTGTCCGAGGGCGATCTGCCGATCGGGGCGATGGGCAACTGGAACATCGTGTGCGGCTTCGGCTTCATCGCGGTGGGCTTCGGCGTATCCACACAGTGGAAGTAGCGCAAGCCCTGCCCAAGGCCATCCACACAGTTATCCACAGCCGGGGAAAACTTCAGAAGATCTGTGGATAACCCTCCGGAGGTTGACGCCGGTGTGATCGGCGGCACCCTCCGTCGGCCGTCGGCTCCCCCTGTCCTTGCTGGGGAAACGCAGGCTGGAGCGGAACGGAACGAACGTTCCGCACAGCATGCACAAGATCGGCCACGCACTGTGGACAACGTGACGGGACGGACCCTCAGCCCACCAGCTGCAGGGTCCGTACGCATACCACCGCGATGACCGCCAGGAACGCCACCGCGCAGGTCGCCACGTGCATCAGCGTCCGGCGCTCGCGCGGCGCATGCACCATCCCGAACGCCACCGCGGCGCCCACCACCAGGCCGCCGACATGGGCCTGCCAGGCGATGTGCGGCCACAGGAACGTAAAGGCCAGGTTGATGCCGAGCAGGATCAGCACCGGCTTCATGTCGTAATTCAGCCGCCGCAGGAGCACCGCCGTCGCACCGAGCAGCCCGAAGATCGCTCCGGACGCACCCAGTGAGGGCTGGCCCTGCGCCGCGAGGAGATACGACAGGGCGCTGCCGCCCAGGCCGGCGAGCAGATAGAGCGCGGTGAACCGCAGCCGGCCGAGCGCCGCTTCCAGTGGCGGCCCCAGCCACCACAGCGAGAGCATGTTGAACGCGAAGTGCGGGATCTGCTGGTGCAGGAACATCGCGGTCAGCAGGCGGTACCACTCGCCCGCGGCCACGCCGACGGGCTGATACCCGTACTGATCGAGCCCGAGCAGAGCGAGCCGGTCGACCAGCTCGCTCATCTCACCGCCGGTCGCCAGCACGGCGATGAACAGGGCGGCGTTGATGCCCAGCAGGATCTTGGTGATCAGCCGCGGATCGGCCGCGATCGTGCCGCCCGCGATCGTGCGCGGCGCGGCGGCCTGCGGAGCATGGCCGGTGCCGGCACCGTTGCGTACGCAGTCCGGGCACTGGAAGCCGACCGAGGCACTGATCATGCACTCAGGGCATATGGGCTGGTCACAGCGGGTGCAGCGGATGCCGGTGGGGCGATCCGGGTGGCGGTGGCAGCCCGGCAGGCCCTCGTCACCCCGTACGTCCTGCGGCTCCTTCGGGCTGCCTGGCACCTGGTCCATCCGTCCCCTCGTCCTCTTCTCCGTCCGGGCGCGTCGGCACGACGCCTTTTCCGCCCGGCCTCCGCCCCGTGGACGAGCGTCGCGCCCCGCCTGATGTACGACCGGGCGGGGCGCAATGGTTCCCCGGATCCGGCCGGGGCTCGTGACGCGGGTCAGCGGGTCTCGATGACCACCGACTCGATCACCACGTCCTGGAGCGGACGGTCGGTGCGCGGGTTGGTCTGGGTGGCGGCGATGGCGTCGACGACCTTCTTGCTCGCGTCGTTGCTGACCTCACCGAAGATGGTGTGCTTGCCGGTCAGCCAGGCGGTCGCCCCGACGGTGACGAAGAACTGCGAGCCGTTGGTGCCGGGCCCGGCGTTGGCCATGGCCAGCAGGTACGGCTTGTTGAAGGCCAGGTCGGGGTGGAACTCGTCCCCGAACTCGTAGCCGGGGCCGCCGGTGCCGTTGCCCAGCGGGTCGCCGCCCTGGATCATGAAACCGCTGATCACCCGGTGGAAGACGGTGCCGTCGTAGAGCCGGTCCGTGGACTTCTTACCGGTCGCCGGGTGGGTCCACTCCCGCTCACCCTTGGCGAGCTCGACGAAGTTCTTGACCGTCTTCGGTGCATGGTTCGGCAGGAGCCGAATCTCGATGTCGCCCTGGTTCGTCTTCAGGGTGGCGTAGAGCTGCTCAGCCACGATCTACCTTCCATAAGTCTTCACTGACGATTCCTGATCCTCGCATGGACCGGCCCGCCAATGGCCTCCGTGCCGCCCGTGCGCGCCGTCCTGCCCGCATCTGTTGACGGTTTTCGCATGGATTTCCTGCGCCGGGAGCGGCGAATCGTGGCATTGTCGTCAACAAGACTCCGGAAGGTCCGTAATGACCCGGATGCCCGCTCGCACATGCCGTGCGACGCATGAGCGGGCATGATCTCCAAACGGGTGGACAGGCGACAGAGAAGACACGGGGGACCAACCCCCAAGCCCCGGACACGCCACCGAGGAGGAGGATCCCGTGACCCGCAAGAAAAGCGTGCGCGCCGCGACCGATACGGCCAAGGACAGCGTGCGGCACGCCGCGGAGGTGGTGGCTCCGTATGCCGGTACGGCCAAGGAAGCCGCCGTGCACTTCGCTCACGAGGCCCGCACGCGAGCGGCTCCCAAGGTGACCGAGGCCGCTCATCAGGCACGTGTGCAGTACGACGCGCATCTGCACCCGCGTATCGAGCACGCCCGTGGCACGCTGCCGCCCAAGGTGGACGCCGCAGCGACCCGGGCTGCCTGCCGGACCCGTAAGGCGGCCCGCCAGGCGGCCGACTACACCGCACCGCGGCTGGAGCACGCGGTGACCCACGCCCGCGCCGCGGCCGAGCCGGTGCGCGAGGAGGCTCTGGCCCGCGGTACCGCCGCGCTCGCCGCGCTCCGCGGCCAGGTGACCGCCGCCGAGATCGCCAAGCTCCAGAAGAAGCACAGCCGCCGCGCCAAGTGCGGCAAGCTCGCCAAGCGCCTCACCGTACTGGGCATCCTGGCCGGCGGGGCGATCGCCGCCTGGAAGTGGTGGGACAAGCAGGCCAACCCGGACTGGCTGGTCGAGCCCCCGGCGCCCACCGAGGTCAGCGACCGCGGCCGGCTGAGCGCGGTCGACGGCAGCGAGGGCGCCCCCCTGGACCCCGACGTCCAGGCCAAACAGACCGAGGCCGACGAACGCCGCGGCGGCAAGGCCTGACACCGGAGCCCCGGCAGGCTCACCCGCCGGACCCGTGACACCTTGACCGGGCCGGGCCCGTCCCCCTTCACCGGGGTGACGGGCCCGGCCCGGCCGCGTATGGCCGATGGCCGACGCCCGGCACCGAACATCCCTACGCCAAGGGAGCCATATAGGCCCGTCGTATCCCTCCCAAGAGGGAGGGCAGTGGGGCCGCGCGGCGGATGTGAGTGACGCACGCCCGCTGAATGATCGTTCCTGTCCGAACACGCGACCGGAAGGAACGATTACGTGCGGAGAAGATCTCTCGCGCCCTTGTTGGCTGTCGGTGTCACGGCGCTGCTGGCTCCCGCGCTCGCCACCTCCACGGCCACCGCCGCCGCGGCCGCCACCCCGTCCGCCGCCAAGGGCGCGCTGGACCGTTTTGTGCAGCAGAAGCCGCAGTGGAAGCGGTGCCAGGCCAAGTCTCCGGCGGAGTTCGAGTGCGCCAAGATCAAGGTGCCGCTGGACTACCGGGCCCCCGGGGGCAAGCGGATCGACATAGCCATATCCCGGATCAAGAGCACCGCGCCCGGTAAGCGGCACGGTGTTCTGCTCTCCAACCCTGGCGGCCCGGGGGCATCGGGGCTCTACATGCCGCTCAGCATGCAGGATCAGCTCCCCAAGTCCGCACAGCAGAAGTACGACCTCATCGGCTTCGACCCGCGCGGGGTGGGACAGAGCAGCCCGGTCTCCTGCGGTCTGGGGTCGAAGGAGCAGACCTGGCTGCGGCCGTACAAGAAGGAGACCTTCGCCAAGGACGTCGCCTGGGCACGCGACCTCGCGCAGAAGTGCAAGAAGAAGGCGGGCGACCGGCTCCCGCACATCACCACGCGCAACACCGCGCGTGACATGGACCTGATCCGGGCGGTCCTCGGTGAGAAGAAGATCTCGTACGTGGGGTACTCGTACGGCACCTACCTGGGCACCGTCTACACCCAGCTCTTCCCGGGCCGGACCGACCGGTTCGTGCTGGACAGCGCGGTCGATCCGGCGCGCGCCTGGCGAGGGATGATCCAGTGGTGGGCGGAGGGCGCCGAGCCCGCGTTCGACCGGTGGACCGAGTGGGCCGCCGAGCGTTCGGGCAAGTACGGCCTCGGTGACACCCCGAAGAAGGTCGACCGGACCCTCTGGGACCTGGTCGCACAGGCCGACGAGAAGCCCATCAAGCTAGAGGGGCGGTCGGTCAGCGGTGATGACGTCCGCAGCGGAATGCGCCAGGGGGTCTTCACCCCCAAGGAAGCCACCGAGGGAGTCGTGGAGCTGAAGAAGGCCGCGGCCGGCAAGCCCGTCTCCGGGAAGAAGCTCGCGCCCTTCGCCCGATCCGAGGGGACCACCGGGGCGACAGCCGCCGCTGCCGAGGAGCCGGCCGACAACGGATCGGCAAGCTTCTGGTCCGTGGTGTGCGGCGACAACTCGGCCGCGTGGTCCCGCGATCCGGAGAGCTACCGCCGGGACGCCATCAAGGACAAGGGCCGTTACCCGCTCTTCGGTGACTTCGCGTCCAACATCAAACCCTGTGCCTTCTGGGGCAAGTCCGCGGAACCGGCGACCAAGGTGAACCACAGGGCCGACGCCCTGATCGTCCAGAACGAGTGGGATCCGCAGACCCCGCTGCCCAGCGGTCAGGCCCTGCACGCCGACCTGAAGGGCTCGAAAATGCTCACCGTCCTGGGCGGCGAGGGCCATGCCGTCTACCCGAACGGCAACGCGTGCACGGACGGCACGGTCAACACCTACCTGCTCACCGGCACGCTCCCGGCGAAGGACGTGACCTGCAAGGCCAAGGCCGACTCCCACGCGGCGGAGCGGAAGAACCAGAAGCGGGACCTGCTCCCCGGCTCTCCGCTCCCGCAGCGGGCCCCGGACCGGTTCTGAGCCCGGTCGTCCTGCCCCTCACGGCATGACCCACTGCCGCATGACCCGTTGAAGAGCGGCGGGACCTCCCTGCGGGGTCCCGCCGTGCGCACACGGGCGCACCACATGCGCGCCAAAAATGCCCCCTGAAACCGCGTTTCCGCAGTACAGGGGGCATTTGATGAGTGGAGCCTAGGGGAGTCGAACCCCTGACATCTGCCATGCAAAGACAGCGCTCTACCAACTGAGCTAAGGCCCCTTCGCGCACCAGGGTACCCGGTGTCCGGCCGCTTTCCCGACCGGGTATCGCCGCGGACCGTTGCTCTCCGTAGGATGCTTCGCGAGATTCGCGGCAGCGAAGCGATCGGGGAGACAGGGGAGACGGTATGGACTCAGCACAGCAGGAAGCCACCGCGCGGGCCCGGGAGCTGCAGCGCAGTTGGTACGGGGAGCCTCTGGGTGCGCTGTTCCGCCGTCTCATCGACGATCTCGGCCTGAACCAGGCCCGGCTGGCCGGTGTGCTCGGGCTGTCCGCCCCGATGCTGTCCCAGCTGATGAGCGGGCAGCGCGCGAAGATAGGCAACCCGGCCGTGGTGCAGCGGGTGCAGGCGCTGCAGGATCTGGCCGGCCAGGTCGCCGACGGCAGCGTCAGCGCCGCCGAGGCCACCGACCGCATGGAGGAGATCAAGAAGACGGCGGGCGGCTCGGTGCTCAACAACACCGCGCAGCAGACGTCGTCGACGGGGGCGACCACGGTGCGGCGCGTGGTGCGGGAGATCCAGTCGCTGCTGCGGTCGGTCGCCGACGCCGGGGACATCATCGATGCGGCGAACACCCTCGCCCCGGCTCACCCCGAACTGGCAGAGTTCCTCCGGGTCTACGGTGCCGGCCGCACCGCGGACGCGGTCGCCCATTACGAGGCGCACCAGAGTTAGCCACAGGGGACGTCGCAGGTTCGGACAGCGGACGGGGCGCAATGGGTGAGGTCTTCGCCGGTCGGTATGAGCTGATCGACCCGATCGGCCGGGGTGGGGTCGGCGCGGTCTGGCGCGCCTGGGACGCCCGGCGCCGCCGCTACGTTGCCGCCAAGGTGCTGCAGCAGAGCGACGCGCACACCCTGCTGCGCTTCGTCCGCGAACAGGCGCTGCGGATCGACCATCCGCATGTGCTGGCCCCGGCGAGCTGGGCCGCGGACGACGACAAGGTGCTGTTCACCATGGACTTGGTGAACGGTGGCTCGCTGGCGCATCTGATCGGCGATTACGGCCCGTTGTCGCCCCGGTTCGTGTGCACTCTGCTGGATCAGCTGCTGGCCGGGCTGACCGCGGTGCACGCGGAGGGGGTGGTGCACCGTGACATCAAGCCGGCGAACATCCTGCTGGAGGCCACCGGCACCGGGCGGCCGCATCTGCGGCTGTCCGACTTCGGCATCGCGATGCGCAAGGGCGAGCCACGGCTCACCGAGGCCAACTATGTGGTGGGCACGCCCGGTTACTTCGCTCCCGAGCAACTGCTGGGCGCCGAACCCGACTTCCCCGCCGACCTGTTCGCGGTCGGCCTGGTCGCGCTCTATCTGATCACCGGCACCAAGCCGGACGCCGAGGCGATGAGCCGGCATTTCACCGGGCACGGCATCCCGAACGCGCCCGAGGATGTCCCGGAGCCTCTGTGGCAGGTGCTGGCGTCCCTGGTCCACCCGGATCCGGACGCGCGGTTCAAGACGGCCACCGGGGCGCGTAAGGCGATTCTGTCGGCGGTCGAACTGCTGCCGGAGGCGACGATCGAGGAAGAGATCGTCGAAGTCTTCGACCACATAGGGCCGCTGCCGTCCGGCTTCGGGCCGGACGGGCCGCTGCGTACCCGTGACGCGGCGGGGCCCGCGACGGCCGGGGCCACCACCGGCACCGGGGCCACCGGGCAGGTCTCCATGTCGGACACCGGCAGCTTCCAGCTCGCCCCGCCGGGGCCGAGCACTCCGCCGACACCGGCCCCCGCACCGGCACCGGCCCCGACACCGCCCCCGACGCCTGCGCCCACACCGATGCCGATGCCGATGCCGATGCCGATGCCGATGCCGGGCACCACGTCCACGGGCCACGGCAGTACGCCCACCGGCCACGGCCACCCCACCACGGGCCACAGCGGCGCCTTCACCGGCCACAACGGCACGCCCACCGGCCACGGCGTCACGCCCACCGGCCACAGCACGCCGTCCGCCCCGCCCGCCTCGTCCGGGATGCCCCTCTCATCCGGGATGCCCCCGACACCACCCCCACCCCCCGCGCCCGCCTACGAGCCCACCGCCGCCGTCCCCCCGGAGCGGTCCGCGACCCGCCCCTACACGGCAGGCCCGTTCCCCGTCCCCGGGCAGCCCCCGGCAGGCGCCTCCGTCACCGTTCCGGCCACGGCACACCCCGCCCTGTACAGAAAGCCGGGACCGCCCCCGAAGGTCGCGGTCCCCGTACTGATCGTGGCGCTGCTGTGCATCGCGGTCGGCGTCTGGGCACTGATCGCCGCCTGAGGCACCGCCACGGGCCGGTCGGAGCCGAGGGGCACCCGACCCCTGGGAGCCCGCTACCAGCCCTGTGGCGGCCCGAATTGGCGGTTCTGCGGCGCGTGTTGGGTCGGATCCGTCGACTGCCCCGGCAATGAGGGCCGACCGCCCGGCCCGGCCACCGCCCCCGGCCCGGCGGGCGTGCCCGCCGCCCTGGCCGCGGACCGCCGCGCCACCAGCGTCCACGCTCCCAGCCCCATCAGCAGCACCACACCCGTCCCGATACCGGTGTAGGCCACCGTCATCAAGGTGCCGCTCTTCGACGCCTCCTGGGCGGTCTGGCCCTTCCGCGCCGTCTCCCGGTCCTCGGGCGTGAGGGAGAAGACGCTGGTCGGCTCGGCATAGCCGGGCCCGGCCTTGGCGGTGCCACGGACATCCACCCGGAGGGTGAGCTCCGCGCCCTTGGGGAAGTACTGCACGGAATCGGGGTGCAGGCTCACCGCGAGGTAGTACCAGCCCGCGAACCGCATCGCGTTGACCGAGCCGGTCGTGTCGAAGCGGTTGCCGTAGTCGACGGGCGCGGTGAACTCCTTGGCGGCGGCCGGCTTCCCGGTGTACGAGACGAAGCTGGGGTCGCCGACCGCACCGCGCGCCGGGTTGTAGACGCCCAGTCCGAGCACCCTGGGGAGGAAGGCGGAGGCGCGGGACGAGGTCGCGTTCGGCAGCTCGGCGCTCAGGTTGAGCCGCTGTCCCCAGTCCACCGGTACGCGGTAGAAGCGCGTCTCGCCCGGCCTGATCCGGTCCCGCCAGACACCCGTGTCGACCGAGCCCGCGTCATTGAAGCCGGTGCCGCCCTTGGCGCGGTGCTTGGTGGGGTCCGTACGCGGTGCCGGTGTCGCGGTGCTCCAGGTGCGCTGTCCGGGCTTGGCGGGGGTACTGCCCTCCAGCGGGGGCTCGTTGAGGTAGTTGATCTCCAGCGGCCAGGTGTCGCGGCCTGAAGTGGCCGATCCCTCACGGCTGATGACGAGGTAGTACGGACCGGCCTTCTGGCACTCCGTACGGTCGGCGCCGATGCGGCGGGTGACGTAGTCGGCGATTGGATACGCCATGCCGCCGCCGTTGAAGGACGGCCGCGCCTCCGAGCCGCAGGTCGCGCCGCTGCTGTCCTGGACGCTGAGGGTCAGCTTGTCGCCGTAGTCCGCGACCTTGGTGCCGGGTGCGGGCGCCGCGACGGCCGAGAAGTACGCGCTGCTCCTGGCATCCAGATTGACGGCGTACCACTTCTGTTCACCGCGCTTGATGGAGTCGGTGTGCAGGCCGGGCTTGAGCGGTGGTGCGTCCGCGGATCCGGCGGTGCCGTGGATCTTCGTGGCGCCCTCCGCCATGCGGTAGCGGGGAACGTCTTCGGCGGAGGCCACGCCCACCGTCCCCGGCAGGATCGGCACCACGGCGAGCGCCGCCAGCACGGCTATGCCCCTGTACGTCGTGCGCCCCGTCACCACGAGCCACCCCTCATCGGATCCGAATTCCCGCCGCCACACGTCCTGTGGACCATCCTCCACCGCCACCCGGCCTCCCGTCCGCCGAGGCGCCGGAATCGCCGGGGAGGCATCGGCCGCACCCCGTGGCGAACCCGACCTGGGGGCTCCTCAGCGGATGTTCCACGTGAAACGTCAGCCCCGTCGACCACCGCACGGCACCCGAGCCCTTGATACCCGCCCCATCGAGCATGATTTGCCATTGCAAGCAAATAGTGTGCTATAGCAAACCCGAGTCCGCCCCAGACGCACGAAACCCCGACCGCCCGGAGGCAATCGGGGTCCGTACGAACCTGCTGTGCGTTGAGGGGTCTCAGACACCCGAACCTGCGGGCACGGAGTCGGTCGCCTCCGTCCACAGATCCTGCTCGGCGCGATCCGCCTGGATCTGGCGGTACACGAGGAGCCCGCCGATGGCGGCCAGTGCGACCAGGAGAAGCTTCTTCACCGCGCGACCTCGTCTTTCGTTGACGTAGGGGACCTATGTCGGCCGATGATACACACCGACCGATACCGATCGGTTACCTAGCCCGCGGTCGGCAACACCTCTTCCGAGGCACGCACCGCGAGCCAACTTCCGCCTCCGTACAACGAATCGGCCCGGCCGGGGAGTTCCCCGGCCGGGCCGATTGTGCAGTGCGGCTACCAGGACTTGAACCTGGGGCCTCTTCCTTATCAGGGAAGCGCTCTAACCGTCTGAGCTATAGCCGCGCGCTCGCTGCACCAGAAGATTAGCGCACTTCAGAGGCGTTCCCAAAATCGGTTCACGGGGCCTCCCGAACGCCCTCCCACGAGGGACTTCACTCGTCCTCGGCGAGCGTGAGCTCCACGCCCCCGACGAACCCGGCCGACAGGTTGTAGATGAAGGCACCGAGCGTGGCCAGGGCCGTCGCCAGCACCACATCGATCACCGCGATGATCGAGGTGAACAGCAGCACCCGCGGCAGCGACAGGAACGACTGGAGATCGAAACCGGCACCGTCACTGGAGCCGGTGGCCTCGCTGATCGTCGCGCCGACCGTGGTGAAGACGCCCATCGCGTTCATGACCATCCACAGCACCGCGACGGCCACGACCGTGCAGATGCCCAGCGCGATGGAGAGCAGAAAGCTGACCTTCATCACCGACCAGGGATCGGCGCGGGCCACCCGCAGCCGGGCCTTGCGGGTCCTGGGGGCCGTGGTGGCGCCCGTACGGGGCCGGCGCACCGCCTGGCCGCCGCTCTGCCCGTCCTCGGTGGCATACGCCTGAGGCGGCTGATACGGCTGCTGTGCGCCGCTCCCGGCCTTCTCCTGGGGCTGCGGCTGCGGCTGTCGGGTATCGGTCACGGGTCCCCCTTGATCTGAGCCCTCGTCCCGGGGGCCGGTGTCGGAAACGGCGGAGCCACGGGCGCTGTCCTCCGTCACGGTCGCGGGTTTGGACGAGGAGCCCTTCTCAGCTCCCGATCCACCCGCCGCAGCGCCCGTGGCTCCACTCACGCTCTACTCCTCGTGTTACTCCGCCGTGGGCTGCTCGCCCTCGGTCTCCGCGGGTCCGGCCCCCTCCGCCGCAGCGGTCTCGTCGGGCTCGTCGCCCCCGTCGACCTCTTCGGCTTCGCGGCTGGCCTCGGCGTTCCATGCGATACCGACGACGGCATCACGCTTGCCCAGGTTGATCAGTTGGACACCCATGGTGTCACGGCCCGTTTCGCGCACCTCGTTGACCCGCGTGCGGATCACGCCACCCCCGAGCGTCACCGCGAGGATCTCATCCGTCTCCTCGACGACCAGCGCGCCGACCAGCGAACCCCGGTCCTCCACGATCTTGGCGGCCTTGATGCCCAGACCGCCGCGGCCCTGGACGCGGTACTCGTCGACCGCGGTGCGCTTGGCGTAGCCGCCGTCCGTGGCGGTGAACACGAAGGTGTTGGCGCGGACCACGTTCATCGAGAGCAGCTCATCGCCCTCGCGGAAGCTCATGCCCTTCACACCGGACGTGGCCCGGCCCATCGGGCGCAGCGCCTCGTCCGTCGCCGTGAACCGGATCGACTGGGCCTTCTTGCTGATCAGCAGCAGATCGTCGTTCTCCGACACCAGCTCGGCGCCGATCAGCTCGTCGTCCGTGCCGTCCTCCTGCTCGCGCAGGTTGATCGCGATGACACCGCCGGAACGGGGCGAGTCGTAGTCCTTCAGCGGCGTCTTCTTCACCAGACCGGCCTTGGTGGCGAGCACCAGATACGGCATGGCCTGGTAGTCGCGGATCGCCAGGATCTGCGCGATCTGCTCGTCCGGCTGGAAGGCGAGGAGGTTGGCCACATGCTGACCCCGCGCGTCCCGTCCCGCGTCGGGGAGTTCGTACGCCTTGGCGCGGTAGACCCGGCCCTTGTTCGTGAAGAACAGCAGCCAGTGGTGGGTGGTGGAGACGAAGAAGTGGTCGACGATGTCGTCTTCCTTGAGCTTGGTGCCCCGTACGCCCTTGCCGCCGCGCTTCTGCGAGCGGTAGTCGTCGGTCTTCGTCCGCTTCACATAGCCGCCACGGGTGATCGTGACGACGATGTCCTCCTCGGCGATCAGGTCCTCGATGGACATGTCGCCCTCGAAGGGCACCAGCTTGGAGCGCCGGTCGTCGCCGAACTTCTCGACGATCGCGGCGAGTTCCTCGCTGATGATCTGGCGCTGCCGCTCCGGGGAGGCCAGGATCGCGTTGTACTCGTTGATCTTGCGCTGGAGCTCGTCGTGCTCGGCGGTGATCTTCTGGCGCTCCAGGGCGGCCAGCCGGCGCAGCTGCATCTCCAGGATCGCGTTCGCCTGGATCTCGTCGATCTCCAGCAGGCCCATCAGGCCCTCGCGCGCGACGTCGACCGTCTCACTGCGCCGGATCAGCGCGATGACCTCGTCGATGGCGTCCAGCGCCTTGAGCAGACCGCGCAGGATGTGCGCCCGCTCCTCGGCCTTGCGCAGCCGGAACTTCGTCCGGCGGACGATGACCTCGATCTGGTGCGTCACCCAGTTACGGATGAAGGCGTCCAGCGAGAGCGTGCGCGGCACCCCGTCGACCAGCGCGAGCATGTTCGCGCCGAAGTTGGTCTGCAGATCGGTGTGCTTGTAAAGGTTGTTGAGGACGACCTTGGCGACCGCGTCCCGCTTGAGGACGATGACCAGCCGCTGGCCCGTACGGGAGGAGGTCTCGTCGCGGACGTCCGCGATGCCGCCGACCTTGCCGTCCTTGACCAGGTCGGCGATCTTCTGCGCGAGGTTGTCCGGGTTGACCTGGTACGGCAGTTCGGTGACCACCAGGCACTGGCGGTTCTGGATCTCCTCGACCTCGACCACCGCGCGCATCGTGATCGAGCCACGGCCGGTGCGGTAGGCCTCCTCGATGCCCTTGCGGCCCACCACCAGCGCACCGGTGGGGAAGTCCGGGCCCTTGATCCGCTCGATCAGGGCCTCCAGCAGCTCCTCACTGGACGCCTCCGGGTGCTCCAGCGCCCACTGGGCACCGGCCGCGACCTCGCGCAGGTTGTGCGGCGGGATGTTGGTGGCCATACCGACCGCGATACCGGCCGACCCGTTGATCAGCAGGTTGGGGAAGCGCGCCGGCAGGACCGTCGGCTCCTGGTTACGGCCGTCGTAGTTGTCCTGGAAGTCGACGGTCTCCTCGTCGATGTCCCGGAGCATCTCCATCGACAGCGGCGCCATCTTGCACTCGGTGTACCGCATGGCGGCCGCCGGGTCGTTGCCCGGGGAGCCGAAGTTGCCGTTGGAGTCGACCAGCGGCATCCGCATCGACCAGGGCTGCGCCAGACGCACCAGGGCGTCGTAGATCGAGGAGTCGCCGTGCGGGTGGTATGTACCCATGACGTCGCCGACGACGCGGGCGCACTTGTAAAAGCCCTTCTCCGGGCGGTAACCGCCGTCGTACATCGCGTACAGGACGCGGCGGTGGACGGGCTTGAGGCCGTCCCGGACGTCCGGCAGCGCACGCGAGACGATGACGGACATCGCGTAGTCGAGGTAGGAGCGCTGCATCTCCGTTTCGAGCCCGACGGGCTCGACGCGCATCCCGACGCCTTCGATGGCGGCGGGCGCGCCCTCGGCGGTCACGCCGTCCGGGGTCACAGGGGGGTTCTCGTCGGCCATGGTGGTTCAAAGTCCTTTCGAGCTGCGGCTGTTGTACGGGCCGACAGGGCTCAGATGTCGAGGAAGCGGACGTCCTTGGCGTTGCGCTGGATGAACGAGCGGCGCGCCTCGACGTCCTCGCCCATCAGCACGGAGAACAGGTCGTCCGCGCGGGCCGCGTCGTCCAGGGAGACCTGGCCGAGGACCCGGTGATCGGTGTCCATGGTCGTCACCCGCAGCTCCTCGGCGTTCATCTCACCGAGACCCTTGAACCGCTGGACCGAGTCGTCCTTGATCCGCTTGCCGTTCTGCTTGCCGAGCTCGATCAGCGCGTCCCGCTCCGGGTCGGAGTAGGCGTACTCGAAGTCGTCCCGGCCCCACTTGATCTTGTACAGCGGCGGGCGGGAGAGGTAGACGTGCCCGGCCTCGACCAGCGGCCGCATGAAGCGGAAGAGGAAGGTGAGCAGCAGGGTGTTGATGTGCTGACCGTCGACATCGGCGTCCGCCATCAGGATGATCTTGTGATAGCGGAGCTTCTCGATGTCGAAGTCCTCGTGCACGCCCGTGCCGAACGCCGAGATCAGCGCCTGGACCTCGTTGTTCTGCAGGATCTTGTCGACCCGGGCCTTCTCGACGTTGAGGATCTTGCCTCGGATCGGGAGGATCGCCTGGTACTCCGGGTTACGGCCGGACTTGGCCGAGCCGCCGGCGGAGTCACCCTCGACGATGAAGATCTCGCACTTGGCCGGGTCGTTGGACTGGCAGTCGCTCAGCTTGCCGGGCAGCGACGCGGTCTCCAGCAGCCCCTTACGGCGGGTCAGATCGCGCGCCTTACGGGCCGCCACGCGCGCGGTGGCCGCCTGGATGCCCTTGCGGATGATGTCCGCGGCCTCGTTGGGGTTGCGGTCCAGCCAGTCGTTGAGGTGCTCGTGGACCACCTTCTGCACGAAGGTCTTGACCTCGGTGTTGCCCAGCTTGGTCTTGGTCTGGCCCTCGAACTGCGGCTCGGCGAGCTTGACCGAGATGATCGCCGTCAGACCCTCGCGGATGTCCTCACCCGTGAGGTTGTCGTCCTTCTCCCGCAGCAGCTTCCGGTCGCGCGCGTAACGGTTGATCAGGCCGGTCAGCGCGGCGCGGAAGCCCTCCTCGTGGGTACCGCCCTCATGGGTGTGGATGATGTTGGCGAAGCTGTAGACACCCTCGCTGTACTGGGTGTTCCACTGCATCGCGAGGTCGACGGAGAGGTTCCGCTCCTTGTCCTCCGCCTCCACCGAGACCACCGTCGGATGCACCAGCTCGCCCTTGCGGGAGTTGAGGTACTTCACGAAGTCGACGATGCCGCCCTCGTAGTGGTACCGCACCGACAGCGGTGTGCCGTCCTCCTCCACGTGATCCGGGCGCTCGTCCTTGAGCGAGATGGTCAGCCCCTTGTTGAGGAACGCCATCTCCTGGAAGCGCCGCGACAGCGTCTCGAAGCTGTAGGTGGTGGTCTCGAAGATCTCGCCGTCGGCCCAGAAGGTGACCGAGGTGCCGGACTCCTCGGTGGCCTCATGCTTGGCCAGCGGGGCGGTCGGCACACCCTGCTTGTACTCCTGGGTCCAGCGGAAGCCGTCCGTACGGATCTCCACCGCGACCCGCTGCGACAGCGCGTTCACGACGGACACACCCACGCCGTGCAGACCACCGGAGACCGCGTACCCGCCGCCGCCGAACTTGCCGCCCGCGTGCAGGACGGTCAGCACGACCTCCACGGCCGGCTTGTTCTCGGACGGCACGATGCCGACGGGGATACCGCGGCCGTTGTCGACGACGCGCACACCGCCGTCCGCCAGGATCGTCACCTCGATGGTGTCCGCGTGACCGGCCAGCGCCTCGTCGACGGAGTTGTCGACGACCTCCTGTACGAGGTGGTGCAGACCGCGCTCACCGGTGGAGCCGATGTACATGCCGGGACGCTTACGGACCGCGTCCAGGCCTTCGAGGACGGTGATCGCGCTGGCGTCGTACGACTTCTCCACCGCGGAGTCGCCCATCGCGACGACAGGAACCTCCTCGTCAGTAGAAGCCGTGTTGTTCTCGTTGAGGTCGCCGGAGTCGGCCACGAAGCGCCCTTTCTGGCACAGCACAAGCCCTTCCGCGCCTGTACGGGTCACCCCAGGTGGACAGGCGGGAGCGGCTGCGTCGTTCGACATGTTCCGCGAGTGGGCGGGATTGCTACCAGTGTACCGGTGGCGCCGACACTCATGGGGGTTTGGAGGTACCTGAGTCGTCATGTGCCGCCCTGAACTGGCGTCCGCCGACTCCCCATATCCGAGACGGGGCCTCAGGACGCTCACGCGGGCACTCAGCGCTTCGGACTGTCAACCGGTGGCTACCGTGAGCGGAGTCTCATCCGCCTCACCCGTATACAGGGGGACTGCGCAGGTCACCCAGGGGGCGCGGGGCTCATCCGTAGGTGTCGCCGGGGCCCTTGCTCCCCGGCGCGCGCAGCGATCCATAGCGCCGTGCCGGACCGCCGGGCCCCAGCACCTTGATCACCTTGACGGTGCCGTGCCCCAGGTCCTCGTTGAGGCGGGCCACCAGCGTCGGGGCCAGCAGCCGCAGCTGCGTCGCCCAGGCCGTCGAATCGCACTGCACCGTCAGCACCCGGGCGTCCTCGTCGTACTTCTGCGGCTCACAGTGCTGCGCCACCTCGGGCCCGACCAACTGCGGCCAGCGCCCCATCACCCCGCCGACCGCCGCCGGGGTCTCCCAGCCGCGCTCCGTGATCAGCCGGTTGATCGCCGCGCCGAGCGGCAGCGGATCGCGGCCGTCCGCCCGCGCCCCCGAACGCAGCCCGCCACGCCGGGCCTGCTTCTTCTGCTGCGCGGCCGCGCCCCGCGCCCGCGCCTGCTCCTTGGCGGCCACCAGCGCCTGACGGGCCAGATCCACCCCGGAGAGCTCCGGCGGCCGGGGCCGGTCGGGCTGCTCCTCGCTCATGGGGTCACCTTCTCGACGGCGCCGCCGGCCACCGCGAAGCGCGCCCCGGCCAGCACGCCCGGCACATCGTCGTCCACCGCGGCCGTCACCAGTACCTGCTCGCCCGGGGCCACCAGCTCCGCCAGCCGCTCCCGGCGCCGCGCGTCCAGCTCCGCGAAGACGTCGTCCAGGACCAGGACCGGTTCATTGCCCTCGGCCCGCAGCAGGTCGTACGAGGCCAGCCGCAGCGCCAGCGCATACGACCAGGACTCGCCATGGCTGGCGTACCCCTTCGCCGGGAGCTGGCCCAGCTTGAGCACCAGATCGTCGCGGTGCGGGCCCACCAGCGTCACCCCGCGCTCGATCTCTCCCTTGCGGGCCTCGCCGAGCGCCGCCAGCAGCACGCCGTACAGCTCCTCGCGGCTGGTGGCGTCGGCGAGCGCCTCGCCCGCCGAGCCGCGGTACTCCAGCGCCAGCGGCCCGCCGCCCGGCGCCAGCTGTTCATACGCCTTGTCCGCGAGCGGCCGCAGCGCGGCGATCAGATCGAGCCGCTGCGCCAGCAGTTCGGCGCCCGCGCGGGCCAGATGCTGGTCCCATACGTCGAGCGTGGACAGATCCATCTGCCGGCCGCCGTGCCGGCGCGCCAACGCGGCGGTTTTCAACAGGGTGTTGCGCTGCTTGAGGACCCGGTCGTAGTCCGAGCGCACCCCGGCCATCCGCGGCGACCGCGCGGTGATCAGCTCGTCCAGGAACCGCCGGCGCTCCCCCGGATCGCCCTTGACCAGCGCCAGATCCTCCGGCGCGAACAGCACCGTCCGGACGATCCCCAGCACGTCCCGCGGCCTGACCTGCGACGACCTGTTGATCCTGGCGCGGTTCGCCTTGCCCGGGTTGAGCTCCAGCTCGATCAGCTGCTGCCGCTCGCCCTGGACGACCGCGGCCCGGACGACCGCCCGCTCGGCGCCCATCCGCACCAGCGGGGCGTCGGAGGAGACCCGGTGGCTGCCGAGCGTGGCGAGATAGCCGACCGCCTCGACCAGATTGGTCTTGCCCTGGCCGTTGGGGCCCACGAAAGCCGTGACGCCCGGATCGAGCGGCACCTCGACCCGGGCGTACGAGCGGAAGTCGGCGAGGGACAGATGCGATACGTGCATGGCTGAGCGCCGACCTCCCCCGGCTGCTGCGTGCTGTTGCTGCCTGATGCTGCTGGTTGCTGTGGTGTGTGCGGTGTCCGCTACTTCTTGCTCTCGACCGCGTGGCCACCGAACTGGTTGCGCAGCGCGGCGATCATCTTCATCTGCGGGGAGTCGTCCTGCCGGGACCCGAAGCGCGCGAAGAGCGAGGCGGTGATCGCGGGCAGCGGCACGGCGTTGTCGATCGCGGCCTCGACGGTCCAGCGGCCCTCACCGGAGTCGGCGGCGTACCCGCGCAGCTTCTCCAAGTGCTCGTCGTCGTCGAGGGCGTTGACGGCCAGGTCGAGCAGCCAGGAACGGATGACCGTGCCTTCCTGCCAGGAGCGGAAGATCTCCCGCACGTCCGTGACGGAGTCGACCTTCTCCAGCAGCTCCCAGCCCTCGGCGTAGGCCTGCATCATCGCGTACTCGATGCCGTTGTGGACCATCTTCGCGAAGTGGCCGGCGCCGACCTTGCCGGCGTGCACCGCGCCGAAGTCGCCCTCCGGCTTGAGGGCGTCGAAGATCGGCTGCACCTTGGCGACATCGTCCTTGTCGCCGCCGTACATCAGCGCATAGCCGTTCTCCAGGCCCCAGACGCCGCCGGAGACACCGCAGTCGACGAAACCGATGCCCTTGGCCTTCAGCTCCTCGGCGTGCTTCTCGTCGTCGGTCCAGCGGGAGTTGCCGCCGTCCACGACGATGTCGCCCGGGGAGAGCAGCTCGGCCAGCTCGTCGATCGTGGCCTGGGTGGCAGCACCGGCCGGCACCATGACCCAGACCACCCGCGGACCCTTGAGCTTGTCCACAAGCCCCTGGAGGCTGTTGACATCCGCCAGGTCCGGGTTGCGGTCGTAACCGACGACGGTGTGGCCGGCGCGGCGAATGCGCTCGCGCATATTGCCGCCCATCTTGCCGAGACCGACGAGACCGAGCTCCATCAGAGACCCTCTTTGCACGTAGTCGTTGCTGGTGTACCCGGGACCGAGCCTACGCCCGCAGGTCCGCGCACACCTGTGGGCTCAGCCGCTCATCAGGGGCCCGTCAGCCGGTCGCCCCAAGGCCCGTGGCCGGTGCCGCTGTCCGGCGCTCCACCGGACAGCGGCGACGGGATGCCGCCACCCGCGTGACGCGCGCTCCCGGGCGTCAGCCCGACAGCCGCACCGGCATGATCAGGTACTTGTACGCGTCGTCCGCCTCGGCGTCCTTGGCCGGCCGGCCGCTCAGCAGCGCGGGCTTGGTGGACGTCGTGAAGGACAGCTGCGCCACGGGGGAGTCGATGGCCGACAGGCCCTCCAGCAGGAAGCCGGGGTTGAAGGCGATCGAGATGTCGTCGCCGTCCAGGTCGGCGTCGACCCTCTCCACAGCCTGTGCATCGTCGCTGGAGCCGGCCTCCAGGATGAGCACACCCTGCTCGAAGCTCAGCCGGACCGGGGTGTTCCGCTCGGCCACCAGCGCCACACGCTTGACGGCCTCGACGAACGGGGCGGTCTCGATCACGGCGACCGAATTGAACTCGGTCGGGAAGAGCGTGCGGTACTTCGGCAGATCGCCTTCCAGCAGCCGGGTCGTCGTGCGGCGACCTGCACCCTCGAAACCGATCAGGCCCTCGCCCTGCCCGGAGCCGGACAGCGCCAGCGTGACGGTGTCGCCGCTGCTCAGGGACTTGGCGGTGTCCAGCAGCGTCTTGGCGGGGACCAGCGCGACCGCGGAGGCGTCCGGGCTCTCCGGCTTCCACAGGAACTCGCGGACCGCGAAGCGGTAGCGGTCGGTGGAGGCCAGGGTGACCGTGTCGCCCTCGATCTCGATCCGTACGCCGGTGAGCACCGGGAGGGTGTCGTCACGGCCGGCGGCGATGGCGACCTGGGCGGCGGCCGCGGCGAAGACCTCCCCGGGGACGGTGCCGGTGGCGGTGGGCATGGTCGGCAGGGCCGGGTACTCCTCCACAGGCAGTGTGTGGAGGGTGAACCGCGAGGAGCCGCAGACGACGGTGACCCGGACACCGTCGGTGGAAATCTCCACCGGGCGGTTGGGGAGCGCACGGCAGATGTCGGCGAGCAGCCGGCCGGAGACGAGGACCGTGCCCTCCTCTTCCACCTCCGCGTCCACCGAGACCCGCGCGGAGACCTCGTAGTCGAAGCCGGAGAGGCTCAGCGTGCCGTCCTCCGTCTTCAGCAGCAGGCCCGCGAGGACGGGCACCGGCGGACGGGCCGGGAGGCTCTTGGCCGCCCAGGCCACTGCCTCCGCGAGTACATCGCGCTCCACCCGGATCTTCACCGGAAACCGCCTCCTGCTGTTGCTGGCTCTTCGCCCTGCTGGCCTTCGTCGTCGGCTGGGTTGCCGGAGACCAGTCTGACGCACGCCACCGACAGTCGGTGCGGCTCGGGGTCAAGTCGGCTCGACCGCGGTCGGACGCTCGGCGGCCAACTTGTGCACAGGCCCCGTTTCCGAGCGAGTTCCCCGGTAGATATCCGTGGTCGTAGTAGTAGGGGCTGTGGAAACCGTGGACAACCGCTTTTGCGCAGGTCAACGCGGATTTTTTGTCCACCGCCCCTGTGGGTGGCGGCCGTGGATAAGCGGGCGGATCTGTGGACCGCCGGAAGTTCTGCACACCCGATGCACAGGGGACGGGTACTTCTCCCCAGTGCCATCCCCAGCTTTACCCAGGTTCCCCACAGCCCAACCGACCAACTTGGTGTGACCGCTTTCACTCGGCCCGGTGAGAGCGGGTGTCGTGTTGCCGAACAGTGGACAGCGGTGTGGAGAAGCTGGGGATTGCTGGGGACAACAGCGGCTTGCCTGTGGGCGGGCGGTGGACAAGACGACGGCCGCCCTGTGGACGAATCCGCTGTCCACAGCCTGTGGAGGAAGGTTGACCACAAATCCACACGCGGCTGACCTCCTCCGATGCTCCGTCAGCAGACCGGCCTGTGGATCCCACAGGGATAACTTTCCCCTCCCCAGGATGTGGACGGAAGATTCTTGCCCAATCTGTGGAGGGAGGCCGTGACCCGCCGCGGAATCGAACACGGTTGGCGCGCTCCACAGGTTTGGGACGACGGCGGGACGTATCGGAGCGGGACTTCGGGCGGGTCGGGACGGGTCCGGGAGAGGCACGTACGGGGAGCGGCGGCGTTCGGCAGAAGGCCGCTGAGAGAAGTTGGGAGGACGCGGGGAGCGGTGAGGCCGGGGTGTTCGCTGGGCGGCGGTCCCCGGATGACGAAGGGCGCTCCGGGAACGGGTCCCGGAGCGCCCTGGGCGTCCTGTGGGCCGGCCTCAGCCGTTCTTGATGCGGTTGGTGAGCTCGGTGACCTGGTTGTAGATCGACCGCCGCTCGGCCATCAGCGCGCGGATCTTCCGGTCGGCGTGCATCACGGTCGTATGGTCCCGGCCGCCGAACTGCGCCCCGATCTTCGGCAGCGAGAGATCGGTCAGTTCGCGGCACAGATACATGGCGATCTGGCGGGCGGTTACCAGGACGCGGCTGCGCGAGGAGCCGCACAGATCGTCGATGGTCAGCCCGAAGTAGTCCGCGGTCGAGGCCATGATCGCGGTGGCGGTGATCTCCGGCGCGGCATCCTCGCCGCCGGGGATCAGATCCTTCAGCACGATCTCGGTCAGCCCCAGGTCCACCGGCTGCCGGTTGAGCGAGGCGAACGCCGTGACCCGGATCAGCGCGCCCTCCAGCTCACGGATGTTGCGCGAGATCCGGGACGCGATGAACTCCAGCACCTCCGGCGGCGCGTTCAGCTGCTCCTGCACCGCCTTCTTCCGGAGGATCGCGATCCGGGTCTCCAGCTCGGGCGGCTGGACGTCGGTGATCAGACCCCACTCGAAGCGGTTGCGCAGCCGGTCCTCCAGGGTGACCAGCTGCTTGGGCGGCCGGTCACTGGAGAGCACGATCTGCTTGTTCGCGTTGTGCAGCGTATTGAAGGTGTGGAAGAACTCCTCCTGCGTCGACTCCTTGCTCGCCAGGAACTGGATGTCGTCGACCAGGAGGATGTCCATGTCGCGGTAGCGCTTACGGAACGCGTCCGCCTTGCCGTCGCGGATGGAGTTGATGAACTCGTTGGTGAACTCCTCCGAGCTCACATACCGCACCCGCGTGCCCGGATACAGGCTCCGCGCGTAGTGCCCGATCGCGTGCAGCAGGTGGGTCTTGCCCAGCCCCGATTCCCCGTAGATGAACAGCGGGTTGTACGCCTTGGCCGGTGCCTCGGCGACGGCCACCGCGGCGGCGTGCGCGAAGCGGTTGGAGGCACCGATGACGAAGGTGTCGAAGAGGTACTTCGGGTTCAGCCGCGCGGTCGGCTCGCCGGGGCCGGTCGCCGGCGCGGGCTGCGCGGCGAGCGGGCTGGGCGCACCGCTGGGCGCGGGAAGCACGGCGCCGGGCCCGGCTCCGGGAGTGCCCGAGCGCCCGGTGTGCCCGCCGGGCTGGTGCTCGGAGAGGTCGCGGCGCGGCTGGTCATAAGGGGAGCGCGGACCGTCCGAGTGCTGTGGCGGCCCATTGCGGTCGGGTGCCTGCGCACGGTAGTCGTTCGGCCGCTGCTGATGCTGCGAGACATGGGACGACGGGGAGGCGTACGGGTCGCGCTCCGGGTAGCCGCCGAGGTGCTGCTGCTGCCAGCCGTAGTCGTCGCGCGGACCGTGGCCGCCGCCCATCTGCGGCCAGCCGCCGGGCTCGTGCCGGGGCTGCTGATAGTCCGGATAGGCGGGCCGGACGCCGGGCAGGTCGTCGCCCTGGTGTCCGTAGCCCGGCCGGCCGTCGTGCCGGGAATCGTGCCGGGTTTCGTAGCCGTCGTACGCATCGTGTTGCTGCTGAGACTGATGCGTCTGCTGGTGGTGCGGGGGGTGCTGCTGGGACGACTGGTGCTGCGGTGTGGGCGGAGCGGGCGGCGTGGGCTGCGCCGCGGGCTCCTCGGCGGAGTCGTCAACGGTGATCGCGATCCGGATCGGGCGGCCGCACTCATGACTGAGGGCCTCCCCGATCAGCGGCGCCAGCCGGCCTTCGAGCACGCCCTTGGCGAATTCATTGGGGACCGCGAGCAACGCGGTGTCGGCGACCAGCGCCAGCGGCTGGGTGCGCTTGAGCCAGTCCTGGTCCTTGGGCTTGAGGCCGTCGGCCTCCGCACGAAGGAGATGATCGAGCACGCGGGGCCACACTGCGGCAAGATCGGCAGGTACATCAGCCACAGGGCACGCTCTCTCACAGTCCCACGAATGTGTGATTCTCAGGACGGGCGGGAAGGAATCGAAGTTCCGTCACGGTAGTCAGGGCGGGCCTGGGGATTCAAGTTGTTGTCCACAGGCTGTGCATAGTGTGTCCTGACAAGGGGCCGGCGGGCGATGCCGAGGAGCCAGTTTGACCGGATGGCGTAGCCGCGCGTACCGTGACCAGGTCGAGTTGTCGATGGCTGCTGCCGCCTGCCTCCGATGGGCAAAGATCACGCTCGAAGTGATCGTGTAGCGGTGCACTTAGGCGTTGCGAGCTACTCGTGGGCGCACGGTGACAGCCAGTCGACGCCCCACATCTGTCTCTCCTGAGACAACAAGCATTCCTGGAGCCCCCGAGTGAGCAAGCGCACCTTCCAGCCGAACAACCGCCGCCGCGCGAAGACCCACGGCTTCCGTCTGCGCATGCGGACCCGTGCCGGCCGCGCGATTCTCGCGTCCCGCCGTGGCAAGGGTCGCGCCCGCCTGTCGGCCTGAGCAGCAACCTAGGTCCATGACGTGCTGCCTACCGAGTATCGGCTGAGGCGGCGCGAGGACTTTGCGACCGCGGTACGCCGGGGACGCAGGGCCGGGCGCCCGCTCCTTGTCGTTCATCTTCGAAGCGGTGCAACGGACCCGCACGGGTCGGGGGAAAGCGTTCCCCCGGCACGTGCGGGTTTCGTCGTGAGCAAGGCAGTTGGCATCGCTGTCGTGCGCAACAAGGTCAAGCGCAGGCTGCGCCATCTCATGCGCGATCGGCTGGACCGGCTGCCCACCGGTAGCCTGGTTGTCGTACGGGCCCTGCCCGGCGCGGGTGAGGCGGATTACGACCAGCTGGCCCGCGACCTGGATGCCGCCCTTCAGCGGCTGCTGGGAGGGGCGCCGAGAGGCTGCAATCCCCCGGGGGCCGCGACCGACGGCGGCTGCGCCTCGGGCCCCCGGAGCCCCGGACGGGACCCGGGAGGGAGCGCTCAGTGAAGTACCCGCTGCTGCTGTTGATCAAGATCTATCAGTGGACCATCAGCCCCCTGCTGGGACCGGTCTGCAAGTACTACCCGTCGTGCTCGCACTATGGCTACACGGCCATCGACCGGCACGGCGCGGTGAAAGGGACCGCGCTGACAGCCTGGCGCATCCTGCGATGCAATCCGTGGTCGCTCGGTGGCGTCGACCACGTCCCTCCCCGGAAGCGTCCGGTTTGGCATCAGCGGCTGAGGAGCCGCCTGGGCGGGCCCACCGTCCCTGAGCCTGTCGCCCAGCCCGAGACTCAGCCCAACGCCCAAGGAGCCTGATTCGTGGACACGATCCTCAGTCCCCTCTATATCGCTGTTTCCTGGATCATCGTCCAGTTCCACTCGTTCTACAGCCTGATCTTTGACAAGGACAGTGGCGCGGCGTGGGGTCTGTCCATCGTCTCGCTGGTGGTGCTGATCCGTATCTGCCTGATCCCGCTCTTTGTGAAGCAGATCAAGTCGACGCGGAACATGCAGGCGCTCCAGCCGAAGATGAAGGCGATCCAGGAGCGCTACAAGAACGACAAGCAGCGCCAGTCCGAAGAGATGATGAAGCTCTACAAGGAGACGGGCACCAACCCGCTCTCGAGCTGTCTCCCGATTCTGGCCCAGTCGCCGTTCTTCATCTCCCTGTATCAGGTTCTGAACCACATCGCCCAGAACAAGGTGGTCGGCGTCATCGACCAGCCGCTTCTGGAGAGCGCGCAGAAGGCCCATATCTTCGGTGCCCCGCTGGCGGCGAAGTTCATGGACAGCGCGGAGAAGATCCAGAGCCTGGGCGCTTCCGTGGTCGACGTCCGTGTGGTCACGATCATCATGATCGTCCTGATGTCGGCGTCGCAGTTCTACACGCAGCGCCAGCTGATGACCAAGAACGTCGACCTCACGGTGAAGACACCGTTCATGCAGCAGCAGAAGATGCTGATGTACGTCTTCCCCATCATGTTCGCCGTCTTCGGCATCAACTTCCCCGTCGGTGTTCTCGTCTACTGGCTGACCACCAACGTGTGGACCATGGGCCAGCAGATGTTCGTCATCCGTCGTAACCCGACCCCCGGCAGCAAGGCCTTCGAGGAGCGCCAGGAGCGGCTGCGGGCCGCGGGCAAGATCGTCGAGGCCCCGGCCGAGATCGCCGCGAAGCAGGCCGCCGAGGAAGCGCGCCAGAACCGCCAGCAGCCCAAGCGCCAGACGAAGAGCAAGCGGCAGACCGGCGGTGCTCCGGCCGGTGGCGCGCAGAACCGTACGCGTGCCGGATCGGCATCGGGTGGCTCGGGCTCCGGTCAGGGTGCTGCGAAGAAGCAGTCGCTGGAGAAGAAGGACACGCAGGACGGCAAGGGCAAGGACGGCGCCTCCGCGTCCCGCACCACCAAGTCCGGACAGCGCAAGGGCCAGCAGCGCCCCAAGCACCCGACCAAGAAGTAAGAAGGAGTCCTTTCGTGACGGACACGACCCCTGCCACCGAGGGCACCGACACCCTGACCCGCCTGGAGCAGGAAGGCGAGATCGCGGCCGACTACCTTGAGGGTCTGCTGGACATCGCCGACCTCGACGGTGACATCGACATGGATGTCGAGGCCGACCGCGCGGCGGTGTCGATCATCAGCGACTCGACCAGCCGTGACCTGCAGAAGCTGGTGGGCCGGGAGGGTGAAGTGCTGGAGGCGCTGCAGGAGCTGACCCGGCTGGCCGTGCACCGTGAAACCGGTGACCGCAGCCGTCTGATGCTGGACATCGCCGGCTTCCGGGCGCGTAAGCGTGAGGAGCTCTCGGAGCTCGGCGCGAAGGCGGCGGAGGAGGCCAAGGGCACCGGACAGCCGGTGAAGCTCGACCCGATGACGCCGTTCGAGCGCAAGGTCGTCCACGACGCGGTGGCGGCCGCCGGACTCCGGAGCGAGTCCGAGGGCGAGGAGCCGCAGCGTCGAGTGGTCGTTCTCCCGGCCTGACCGGTCAGCGCTCCCGTTTTTCTTTGGCCCCGTCTGCTCGCAGGCGGGGCCAAAAGTTGTCAGCGTTCTGTGTTATCCCGGGGCATAGCCCGGGTTCCCGGCAGAGATAGCAGTCCAGAGGAAGGGCGGTTCCCGTGACGGAGGAAGCAGCGGAGCTCCCTCCTGCGCCGAAGGCGGCGGAGGAGGTATTCGGTGAGCGCTTTCCGGAAGCCGTGAGGTACGGCGAACTGCTCGCCGACGCCGGGGTGAGGCGTGGGCTCATCGGCCCGCGCGAGGTGCCGCGGCTGTGGGAGCGGCATCTGCTGAACTGCGCGGTGCTCTCCGAGGTGGTGCCCGAGGGCGTCTCGGTCTGTGACGTGGGCTCGGGTGCGGGGCTGCCCGGAATCCCGCTGGCTCTGGTGCGCCCGGACCTGAGGATCACGCTGCTGGAACCGCTGCTGCGGCGTACGAACTTCCTTCAGGAGGTCGTCGAGCTGCTCGGGCTGGACCATGTCACCGTTGTGCGTGGCCGGGCCGAAGAGGTCATGGGCAAGCTCCCTCAGGTGCATGTGGTCACGGCGCGTGCCGTTGCTCCGCTCGACCGGCTGGCCGGCTGGGGTGTGCCGCTGTTGCGTCCCTACGGCGAGATGCTGGCGCTCAAGGGCGATGCCGCGGAGGAGGAGCTCAAGGGGGCTCGGGCGGCGCTGAGCAAGCTCGGCGTGGTGGAGACCTCGGTGGTGCATGTGGGCGAGGGCGTGGTGGATCCGCCGTCGACCGTGGTGCGGGTCGAGGTCGGCGAGAGCCCCGGCGGTGTGCGCTTTGCGGCCAAGCGGGCGAAGGCGGCCCGGGTGAGCCGTGCGTCGAGGGGGCGCCGACGCTGATGCTCTACTGCCGGTGCGAGAGCGGCCGGCAGTGAGATGAGGGCATGCCGTTCCGCGAAATGCGGGACGAGCGAATTCCGTAAATGCCATCAAAACGAGACAAGACGGAGTGTCGCGGCTCATTCAGGCGCGACGCTGGCATCGTGTTTCACGTGAAACGTCGTTCTCTGCTGCAAGGGATCATCGACCGTGGTCGTGCGGCCGCCGCGCCGCGCGACCCTAGACCCACAAGGGTCAGCGAAGTATCCACAGAAGTGGATTCGTCCACAGGAGAACGGACCTCACTGGTTCACGGCACCGAAAGCATGGCAGGCTCTGAACATTGCGAGCCTGATGTCGAGGAGAGTGAATCCTTGCGGTCCGACGCCAACATCGCGGGACCGATGACCGATCCGGTCCCCGGTCCCCGTAGCGAGTCGTACGGGGACGACGTTTCACGTGAAACGCCGCCCCCGATGGACGACACCCCGATCGGTCGTGCAGCTCAGCTTGCGGTGGAGGCACTTGGCCGCGCGGGTGAGGGGCTGCCCCGGCCTGAACAGACTCGGGTCATGGTGGTTGCCAACCAGAAGGGCGGGGTCGGCAAGACCACGACCACGGTGAACCTGGCGGCCTCATTGGCCCTGCACGGGGCCCGGGTTCTGGTGGTCGACCTCGACCCCCAGGGCAATGCGTCCACGGCGCTGGGGATCGACCATCATTCCGAAGTGCCGTCCATCTACGACGTGCTGGTGGACAGCAAGCCGCTCTCCGATGTGGTGCAGCCGGTCGTGGATGTGGAGGGCCTGTTCTGTGCGCCCGCCACGATCGATCTGGCCGGTGCCGAGATCGAGCTGGTCTCGCTGGTGGCACGAGAGAGCCGACTGGACCGTGCCATCAAGGCGTACGAACAGCCGCTGGACTACATCTTCATCGACTGTCCGCCGTCCCTTGGCCTGCTGACGGTCAACGCTTTGGTCGCCGGCGCCGAGGTGCTGATCCCGATTCAGTGTGAGTACTACGCGCTGGAGGGGCTGGGACAGCTGCTCCGGAACGTCGATCTGGTGCGGGGCCATCTCAACCCCAAGCTCCATGTCTCGACGATTCTGCTCACCATGTACGACGGACGCACCCGGCTGGCATCCCAGGTCGCCGATGAGGTGCGCAGCCACTTCGGCCATGAGGTGCTCCGTACGAGCATCCCCCGCTCGGTGCGCATCTCCGAGGCACCCAGCTATGGGCAGACGGTGCTCACCTATGACCCGGGATCCAGCGGCTCGCTTTCCTATCTCGAAGCGGCCCGGGAGATCGCCTTGCGTGGGGCCCCGCAGACCGGGGGCCAGGGCCTCAGCGTCAACTATGAAGCACAGCACAGCATCTCGGAGGGGAATCAGTGAGTGAACGACGTAGAGGCCTGGGCCGTGGGCTCGGTGCGCTGATCCCCGCGGCACCGCAGAGCACGGATCATGCCGGGCCGGCAGGACAAGGAGCGACGTCACCGTCGTCCGTACCGGTCCTGGCCCCGGAGCGCGGAGTGGCCGCCGCCAAGGTGGCGTCGCTGCCGACGCACGGTGTTTCACGTGAAACGGAAGCACCGGCCGCGACGGACGCATCGGCGGCGGGCGTCTCGGAGGTGTCCGGCGCGCACTTCGCCGAGGTGCCGCTGGACGCGATCAAGCCGAATCCGCGACAGCCGCGCGAGGTCTTCGACGAGGACGCGCTTGCCGAGCTGGTCACCTCCATCAAGGAGGTGGGCCTGCTCCAGCCGGTGGTGGTCCGCCAGACGGGTCCGGGGCGGTATGAGCTCATCATGGGTGAGCGCCGCTGGCGGGCATGCCGTGAGGCCGGGCTGGAGAAGATTCCCGCGATCGTGCGGGCCACGGACGATGAGAAGCTGCTGCTCGATGCGCTGCTGGAGAATCTCCACCGGGCCCAGCTCAACCCGCTGGAAGAGGCAGCCGCCTACGACCAGTTGCTGAAGGACTTCAAGTGCACGCATGACGAGCTGGCCGACCGCATCGGGCGTTCGCGCCCGCAGGTCTCCAACACGTTGCGGCTGCTGAAGCTCTCGCCGTCCGTGCAGAAGCGGCTTGCCGCGGGGGTGCTCTCCGCGGGACACGCTCGTGCTCTGCTCTCCGTGGAGGACTCGGAAGAGCAGGACCACCTGGCGCGCCGGATCGTGGCGGAGGGGCTCTCGGTCCGTTCCGTCGAGGAGATTGTGACGCTCATGGGGTCGAGCCCCCAGAGCGCGAGCAAGGCCAAGGGGCCCCGTGCCGGCACCCGGGTGTCCCCCGCGCTCACGGGTCTCGCCTCCCGGCTGTCCGACCGCTTCGAGACCCGGGTGAAGGTCGACCTGGGACAGAAGAAGGGAAAGATCGTCGTTGAGTTCGCCTCGATGGACGATCTGGAGCGCATTCTCGGCACGCTCGCCCCGGGTGAGGGGCGCGTCCTGGGCCAGTCGCTGGCCGAGGAGAGCGACGAAGAGGAGTGAGCTGACGCTCTCGGCTCCTGGGCGGGCCGTGTTCCGGAGCCCATACCGGAACACGGTCCGCCCTTTGCGCTCTTGCGGTACCCGCGCCCGTAAAGGGTGGATACGATGCGTTCGGGTATGGCACGCATCCATGTGGAGACATCTCACACCGAGGAGAGGGCCATGCGATCGGTGAGCCGCACCGGACTGCTGGCAGCGGGATTCGGTCTCGCAGCCGTCGGAGGGTTCGTTGGTGGTCTGCTCAGAGAGCAGGTGGCGCTGACGGCGCTTCGAGGTGTGGCAGGCGAGGAAAGCGAGGACCTGGGTTCATGGGCCGTCGGCTCGTACCGCTCACGCTGGACAACCTTCCGGACCTCCCCAAGCGCTGCCGCTCCTGTGTCTTCTGGGAGCTCGACCCCGTCAGCGGCGAGGCCGCGGTAAAAGCGGGTCGCCCTGAGCTGGAGAAGGAAGCCTGGATCTCGGCAGTACTGCTGGAGTGGGGGTCCTGTGGGCGGGTGGTCTATGTCGATGAGGTGCCGGTCGGGTTTGTGATGTACGCCCCGCCGGCGTATGTGCCACGCTCCACCGCGTTCCCCACCAGCCCGGTCTCGCCAGATGCGGTGCAGCTGCTGACGGCCTGGCTGATTCCCGGCTACCAAGGTCAGGGGCTGGGGCGGGTGATGGTCCAGACGGTCGCCAAGGACCTCATCCAGCGTGGCTTCAAAGCCATCGAGGCCTTCGGAGACGCCCGCTGGAGCGAGCCGGCCTGTGTGCTGCCCGCCGATCATCTGCTCGCGGTGGGCTTCAAGACCGTGCGTCCCCACCCCCGTTTTCCTCGGCTGCGCCTTGAGCTGCGTACCACGATCTCGTGGAAGGAAGATGTGGAGCTGGCACTCGACCGCTTGCTGGGAGCCGTCCAGAAGGAGCCCGCACTGCGGCCGCTGTAGAGCCGATGTTTCCCGTGAAACAGAGAACGGGCCCGTCCCCACGAGGGGGCGGGCCCGTTTCCCGTGAAACGTGGCGGGAGGACTCAGCCGAGGAAGTCTTCCAGGTCGCGCTCGATCGCGGCCTTCGGCTTGGCACCGACGATGGTCTTCACGACCTCGCCGCCCTGGTAGACGTTCATGGTCGGGATCGACATGACGCCGTACTTGGCGGTGGTGGCCGGGTTCTCGTCGGTGTTCAGCTTGGCGATGACGATCCCGTCGTTCTCGGCGGCGATCGCCTCCAGGGACGGGGCAACCTGGCGGCACGGGCCGCACCAGGTGGCCCAGAAGTCCACGAGTACGGGCTTGTCGCTCTTGAGGACGACCTCTTCGAAGTTGTCGTCCGTGACGGTCACCGTGGCGCCGGCCATGGGATTCTCCTTACTGGGTGGGTGGTGGGAAAGCTGGGTGCGCGGGTCAGGCGGCGGGAGTCTTCTCGGGCTCGGCCGTCGACTCGCCGTCCGACAGCGAAGCGAGGAACCGCTCGGCGTCGAGGGCGGACGAGCAGCCCGTGCCGGCCGCGGTGATCGCCTGACGGTAGGTGTGGTCGACGACATCGCCGGCGGCGAAGACACCGCTCAGGTTGGTACGCGTGCTGGGGGCGTCGACCTTGAGGTAGCCGTCGTCGTCGAGGGCCAGCTGGCCCTTGAACAGCTCGGTCCGCGGGTCGTGGCCGATCGCGATGAAGAGGCCGGTGACGGGGAGCTCGGAGGTCTCGCCGGTCTTGAGGTTGCGCAGGGTCAGACCCGAGAGCTTGCTCTCGCCATGGATCTCGGCGACCTCGCTGTCCCACACAAACTTGATCTTCGGGTCGGCGAACGCACGCTCCTGCATCGCCTTGCTGGCCCGCAGGGTGTCACGGCGGTGGACGACCGTGACCGACTTGGCGAAGCGGGAGAGGAACGTGGCCTCCTCCATCGCGGTGTCGCCTCCGCCGATGACGGCAATGTCCTGGTCCTTGAAGAAGAACCCGTCGCAGGTGGCGCACCAGGAGACGCCACGACCGGAGAGCTCGTCCTCACGGGGCAGGCCGAGCTTGCGGTGCTGGGAGCCGGTGCTGACGATCACGGTCTTCGCCCGGTGCACATTGCCGGCGGTGTCGGTGACGGTCTTGATCTCGTCGGAGAGATCGACCGCGACAATGTCGTCCGGCACCAGCTCGGCGCCGAAGCGCTCCGCCTGGGCGCGCATGTTGTCCATGAGGTCCGGCCCCATGATGCCGTCGCGGAAACCGGGGAAGTTCTCCACGTCGGTGGTGTTCATCAGTGCGCCTCCGGCGGTGACGGCACCTTCGAAGACCAGCGGCTTCAGGGACGCGCGGGCCGTGTAGAGCGCTGCGGTGTAGCCCGCGGGCCCGGAGCCGATGATGATCACGTTGCGGACGTCGCTCACGGGTGTCTTCCTTGTCTCTGCCGACTGCTTGCTGGGGCTCTCGGTTCTCTCACCCCACCCAACGGATCCTAAGGGGCCAGCATTCCCGGAGTGGCACAGCGCACTTCTCGTCGCTCAGTCTCGCTGGAACGAGTGCGACAGCAGAACCTTTCCGGGAGCCGGCGGTGTGGCGGAGACACACGAGGAAGCGATGACATACGCAGTGACGCGCTGGGGATCGGCCGGATCCGGCAGCACCACGAGATAGGCGTCCTTGCCCTGGTAGCGGGTGTGGCTGGTCGCCAGCGGGCGCTCCGGACGTGCGATGCCATTGCGGACGCAGGACGGAAGGGTGTCCGCGCTGCCGCGCAGCGGAGTGTCGGGGGAGCTGCGAGTGCCGATGTCGGGGGACTTGTGCGACCCCTTGGACGCCAGCAGATCGTGGACATGTGAGGCGAGGCTGGCTGCGGTCAGGGTGTCCGCACCGCCCGTCTTCTTCTCGGGGGTGGCGGTGGCTCGGTCCTGATGGTTCGACTGGCCGCCATCGAAGGTGGCGTTCTGGATGAGCAGGCCGCCGAGGCTGAAGACCGCCGCGGCCGCCGCGGTGCCGAGCAGAATCCGCGGCCAGCGCCGGGCACGGGACGCGCGGCCACCAGGCGTCTGGCGTCCCGGTCCCGAGGAGCCCCGGGGGCGTCCGGCGGGCCGGGTGGGCGGTGTCCCTCGACGGGACGCCTCTTCGTCGGATTCACGTGAAACGACGACAGGGACGGTGGCTGTTTCACGTGAAACATGAGCCGTGGCGACAGGAGTGGTGGAGTTCAGCAGCGCTTCGGCGGCGAGGGCGGCATCGATGCGACCGGCGACATCGGCCGGCATCCGCAGCGGGCCGGGGAGCGTGCCGAGCAGTGACCGGATTTCCTCCAGGGACGCGTACACGTCGTCACACAGTGCGCAGGTGGCGAGATGGTCGCGCAGTTCCGCGGAGCGCGAGGGGGAAAGCAGCCCGTCCGTGAGTTCGGAGATCTCGGAGACCTCCGGGTGCTCACCTGTGGGGTGCTCACCCGTGCCGGTCGTCGACGTCACGTTCGCCCACCTCCGCCCTTCACGGCACCTGTGTCCTTCGGTCCTGCCGTCGGTGGGACGGATGTCCCCTGCGCCCGGTTCCTTCCCCCGCTCACGGGATTGCTATCCCCGTTGTCGGCGCGCAGATGGGTGACCAAGGGGAGGAGCCGTGCCCGGCCCCGTGCACAGCGGCTTTTCACCGTTCCGGTCGGGACATCGAGGATCGACGCGGCCTCCGCGACGGGGTAGCCCTGCATATCGACGAGGACGAGCGCGGCACGCTGTTCCTCGGGAAGGGTGCGCAGGGCGCTGAGCAGCTCCCGGTGCAGATCCTGGCGCTCGGCGGGCGCTTCGGCGGACTCCTCGGGTTCGAGCAGCTGCTCCAGTCGTTCGGTCTCGGCGACGGGCGAGGTGCGCCGGGAAGCGGCTTTGCGGGCTCGGTCCAGACAGGCATTGACCGTGATGCGGTGCAGCCAGGTGGTCACGGCGGACTGGCCACGGAAGGTATGGGCGGCGCGATAGGCCGAGACCAGGGCGTCCTGCACGGCATCGGCGGCTTCCTCGCGATCACCGAGGGTGCGCAGGGCCACCGCCCAGAGCCGGTCGCGGTGCCGCCGGACGATCTCCCCGAACGCCTCGGGGTCACCATCGACATGGCGAGCGATGAGGTCTTGATCACTAGAAGCCTCTAGCGGACCCACCCATACCCCCTCACTTAGCGCCGACTCCTGGAAATCTTGCCCCCTGCAGGACATCGGCGTAAAGATCAACAACCTGCTGCTACTTGACGTACGTGTCTCCTGACTCGCAGCAACAGTGCGTCACTGTTCATCGTAGGCAGGTGTGTCGAGAGCCACTAGGAGCTCATCGACTCGCAGACGCATGACCTTCTTGCCCGAGAACGCCAAATGATGCGTCGATGCTGTTGCTTCTCAGGGAAGCGCTGCACAGGTGTCGCTGTGACCTTGAGAGTGGGTTGGCCGCCGACGGGTGTGATCGCTTGGCCGGGCCGAGTTGCGCCGCGAAAAGGCTGGAGTTGTCCGAAAGAGGCGCGATGGCCTGCTGATTCGTCAGCAGGCCATCGCGCCTTATGGGCTACTTGCGCCCCTCAGTGTGCTGGGCGACGACGTACTTGCCGCAGTCGCCGCCGAACCTCCACGTCCTGCGGCCGGTCCCCTACGGGTGCCCGGTGCGCTGAGTTCATGCTGAGGTGTCAGCCGAAGATTTTGATGTCGGAAATGCCGCCCCGGTACCAATCCGATTCTCCATCAGAGGAGAGCTTTGTGATGTGGACCAGGACATAACGAGACTTCACCGACTGATCGAGCTTCACATCCAGCTTGTCGCCGGCCCTTTCCGGCTTGGAAAGGCGCTGTGAGAAATCATCGAGCGTCGTCGGATTCGCTGCGGAGGACGCCGCTGCGCGGACTTCTACGGTCTGGTCCGGCCGATACATGGTGACCTGTATCCCGGAGATGTCCTTGGCGCTCCCGAGATCAATGATGATTCCGCTGCCATCTGCGCGCGGCGGCAGGTTTCCGAAGTTGGGCCAGCCCTTGAACCGTCCGGTCACCCAGGCAGTACTCGGATCGCCGTCCGTGACATTGTGAGCTTGATCCTCCGAGAAAGGCTTGGCCAGGGGCGAGAACTCGGTGGCGCCCTTGAGCGAGAGGGCCTTTCCTGTGGGCTTCTTCGGACCGCCGGCTGAGTGTGAGTTCCCCGGGGCGTCCTGGTCGCTCTCCCGCTTCAGCAGGGTGTCCGCCAGCTGCCAGCTGCCCAGCCCCAGCGCCGCGATGAGCAGCGCGGAGACGGACCACTTCAGGGCCCGGCCGGTACGGCTCTGCAGCGGGGGCGGCGGAGTGGGGACGGCCTGCGTCGCCAGGCCCGCCTGTGCGCTGTGTGCCGAGGGCTGCCGGTAGCTGCCCTGCTGGAAGCCCGTGCGCTGGTACGGCGGAGGCGTGGAGAAGGCGGTCTCCGGCGGCCGGATACGGGGCATGGCCGCGACAGCCTTGGCCAGCTCCTCCGGGGTGGTGCACGGCTGCTCCTGCCGGGAGGCCGTGGCGCCATCGTTGATCAGCGCGCGCATGGCCAGCTCGGACAGCCCCCGATGAACGCCGGCCCGCACCTGGTCGGGCGCGATCAGCCCGACGCCCTTGGGCAGGCCGGTGAGGCCGTGGGCGTCGTTCTCGTACGGCCAGCGCTGGGTGAGCGCGGCGTAGAGCAGCGCACCGATCGCCTCGGTATCCGCGCGCTGCGGGGATTCGCAGGTGATACCGCGCAGCGCCGCCATGACGGCCAGGCCGCGGATCCGGTACTGCCCGGACTCCGTACGCAGCACCGAGCCGGGCGTGATCCGCAGATGCGAGAGACCCTCGCGGTGCGCGGCGGCCATGGCCTGGGAGACCTGGCTGACGAGCTGGTAGGCGTCGTGCGGCTCCAGCGGACCGTTGGCGAGGACCGTGGTGAGCTCGGTGGCGTCCGGCAGCCACTCGTGGACGACGTAGACGAGGTCGTTCTCCTCGACGGCGTCCAGGACCTGGACGAACCGGGGGTCGCCGAGCAGCGCCGATGAGCGGGCGGCCGACAGCACCGGCCGGGCTCTGGGGTGGTCGGCGGGCAGGATGTGCACGCCGACGGCGCGGCGCAGCTTCTCGTCGACCGCACGCCAGCTGCTGAATCCGTCCAGACGGGTGACGCACTCTTCGAGGCGGTAGCGTCTGGCAAGCTTGTGGCCGCTGTGTAGCTCCGGTGGCTGGGCTTCGATCGCCTCGGCACGCTCCTCTTCGGTGCCTGCGGCGTTCTCTTCCCTGCCGGATACCTTCTCGGCCTTAGCACCGTCGTCCGTGGCCTTACCCGCCTTGGCGGTCAGCGGTTCCTCACCGCTCGTGTCAGCCACGTCGACGGCAGCCGTGCTCCGTTCCGCCACCGTCGTTCCTGCCTCCCCATCCGTTGCAGGCTCACTGAGCCAAGACAATTGTGCCCACAGTCCGCCACTATGCACGACACACGGTGGCAGTCGATGGTTGTGCTCAACTAACGTCCAAGCTTCGACCGGACCATGCCGACCAGGGCGTTCAGTTCCTGGATGCGCATTTTGCGTGCGGCCACGTAGAACACGGCCAGAAGTGCGGCAATACCGGCGATCAGCGCGGTGATCGACCCGAGGAACCCGCTGCCGAGCGTCTGCATGATCCCGTACACCGCCGCCCCCGAGACAATCGTCGCCGGGATGCTGGCGCCGGCCAGCCGTGCGTAGGTCCGGACGACATGGGCGGTGTCGAGATCGCCGTCCATGCGCCTGCTCAGCCGGCGCCAGGCCACCCCGACGCCGATGATGTACGCCAGGCCGTAGGAGGCCGCCATGCCGACCACGGCCCAGCGGGCGGGCAGCACCAGGAAGCAGAGGCCGGAGGCCGCGGCGTTGACGGCGGCGACGATCACCGTGTTGTAGAAGGGCGTGCGGGTGTCCTCGTACGCGTAGAAGGCGCGCAGGACGACGTACTGCACCGAGAACGGGATCAGGCCCACACCGAAGGCCATCAGCATGTAGCCCATCGGGATGCCGGCGCCGGACGAGCCGTAGACCAGCGTGCACAGCGGGATGCCGAGGGAGAGAAAGCCGAACGAGATCGGGACGATGGCGACGGCGGAGGTGCGCAGGCCCTGCGAGATGTCGTCGCGGACGGCTCCGGTGTCACCGTCGTGGGCGGACCGCGCCAGCCGCGGCAGCAGCGCCGCCATCACGGAGACGGTGATGATCGCCTGCGGCATGTTCCAGATCAGCTGTGCGCTGGCGTACGAGATGAAGCCGGTGCCCGGGTGTCCCTGGTCGTTGGCGGTGTTGCCGGCCCAGGTGGAGAGCTGGGTGACGACGAGGACGCCCGCCTGGTTGGCGAGTACGAACAGCACCGTCCACTTGGCGAGCTTGGCGGCCTTGCCCAGGCCGTGGCCGCGCCAGTCGAAGCGGGGCCGGAGCCTGAAGTCGGCGTCGCGCAGGTAGGGGATCATCGCCAGCGCCTGGACGACGAGCCCGAGGAGGGTGCCGATGCCCAGGAGCCGGATGCCCTCGTCGGGGATGGTGGTGACGCCGATGTGCGAGGTCTCCGCCGTGCCGTAGACCCAGATGAACAGGCCGAAGGTGGCGATCATGACGATGTTGTTGAGGACCGGGGTCCACATCATCGCGCCGAAGCGGCCGCGGGCGTTGAGGATCTGCCCCATCACGACATGCAGACCCATGAAGAAGATCGTGGGTACGCAATAGCGGGTGAACGCGACGGCGACTTCGTTGGCCGCCGGGTCGCGGGAGATGTCGAAGGAGACCAGCTTCACCAGCAGTGGCGCCGCGACGACCGACAGGATCGTCAGCACGCCGAGGACCACCATGACCAGGGTCAGCAGCCGGTTGGCGTAGGCCTCGCCGCCGTCGTCGTCCTCCTTCATCGCGCGGACCAGCTGCGGGACGAAGACGGAGTTCAGGCCGCCGCCGATGGTCAGGATGAAGATCATCGTCGGAAGTTGGTAGGCGACCTGCCAGGAGTCACCGAGCACCGCACCGCCGAGCGCCGCGACGATCAGTGCCGAGCGGACGAAGCCCGTGAGACGCGACACCATCGTGCCGGCGGCCATCACCGCGCTGGACTTGAACAGGCCGCCGCCCCGGCCACCGGAGGGCTTGCCGGCCGCCGCCACGGGGGCGGGCTCCGGCGCCGGCGCGGGCTGTTGCGGCACGGCGTCCGCGCCGGGCGCCGCACCGGCCGTCGCGGGACCCGGAGGCACCGGAGCGGACTGCTGGGGCTCGTAATGCCGCTGGTCCCGGTAGAGATGCGCGAAGGCATCGGACTCCGGGCGTTCGCCGGCGGCCTGGGTCATCAGGCTGTTGAGGCCCAGGAACAGGGTCGCCGTGTCGGAGTCGCTGTACGGGGCGTGGTGGGCCGGCCCCTGCGGTTCCGGCGACGGGGGCGTCGGAGGGACCGGGCCCGTGGGGTCGCCACTGGCGCCCCGGCCCCGGTCACCGTCATACGGCGCATTCATCGCTGCCCCACCTCATCCGTCGCCGGCCGTCCGGCCCCGCCATCTATCAACGGTCCACTTTCTCACCTGAGCCGGACGGGTCGGAGCTTTCCGATCCGGTGTCCGGCGTGGGGTCACTCGGCTGCTCGGGCTCGTCGCCGTCCGTGCCGCCGTTGCCGCCGTCCGTACCTGTGTCGTCATCGGGCCCGTCGCCGTCGGAGCCGTTCTCCTCGCGCCGGTCGGCAGCCCGCTTCCGCTGGAGATAGATCCGCACCCCGGCGAGGACGAGCAGCAGCACACCGCCGGCGATGACCAGCATCACGGTGGCGGTGATCTCCGTGACGTTCACCTGGAACGTCATGGGGTCACCGTAGGGCTTTCCGTCCGCCGTGTAGAGCTGGGCGGTCACCCAGGCCCGGCCGTTGGCGTTCGCCGTGGTGGTGAACTTGAACGACTGGCTGTGGCCGCCGTCCACCGTGATCTGCTGCGCCTTGCCCGCGTCCAGACGGTTGGGCTGGGACGAGGTCAGCTTCAGCGTCATGTCCTTGACGCCCTGGACCAGGTTGTTCTGGACCGTCACCGGAATCGTGGCGCTGCGCCCGGAGAGCGTCGCCCCCGACTTCTGGATCAGGCGCACCTTCTTGGTCAGACCGTCGAGGTAGCTGCGTACGGAGTGCCGGAACCCCGCGGCACCGGCGGCATTGCCACGCCACTCCGTCGACATCTCCCGCATTATGGCGCTGCCGAACGGGGTCACGACCCGCTCCGGCTGGGCCAGGATCACCTGGTAGTCGTCCAGTGCGGCCTGGGTGCCCTGGATCTGCCGGAAGGCGGTGGTGGGGAGCTCCTGCCGGCGCAGCGAGGACGGGTAGGCGGCGCCGCTCGGGACCCGGCGGGTGGCCGAGCGGTCGGGCTTGGCCTTGGCCGCCCTGCCGAGGGTCAGCGGCTGGCTCCAGCGCCCGGAGTCCTCCAGTGTCCGCAGCGCGGTGGCCATGGCGTGGGCCTGGCTGACCGACGGCATGCGCTGGGGTGCCACGACGATGCTGCGCTGGCGGCCGGGGTCCTCCAGGTTGATCATCTGGGTCTGGGCGAGGAAGTCCTGGACCGCGTGGGCCGATTTTCCGGCCTTCGACATATCGCCTTCGAAGGCCCGGGAGAGCTGCGCATCCGCGACGACGGCGGTGTTGCCGCCGCCGATGGGGCGGGCCGCCGTCGGGGTGTAGGACAGCCCCCCGGTCTCCCGCAGGCTGTCGCTGCGGGTGATCACCTTGTGCGCACCGGCCGAGGTCGCGACATCCACGACGGAGGAGTCGATCGCACCGTCGACCGGCCAGGCGAAGTCCGTGCGCGGCTTCACGCCGAGGATCGTGTCCACGGTCGTCTCGGCCAGCTCGGTGGCCGGGCCGAGGTGGCTGAGCGCGCTGGGCACGTGCTTGCCGTGGTGGGCGAGCGATGCGAGGTCGGGGTCGGCGAAGGGCAGCGCGACGACCTCATGCGTCTGGGCCGCCTCTTCGAGTTCGTGCAGCCACTGCTTGGCGACCGCCTGGTTCTTGCCCATGGGCCCGTCCGGGCCGTTGACCCGGTACGACTTGGTCATCGCGTCGACGGTCGCGAGCAGGTCGGGGTCGATGACAAAGGTCACCGGCAGGTTCTTGGAGAGCGACACCATCTGCTGCAGCCGGCCGCCCGGCGCGAGCTCGGCCGCGAGGTCGTCGTTGCGGAAGACCGGGGTCTGCTGGGCGTCGGCGTCGGTCTCGGCAGTGAGATGGGTGGAGGAGATCAGCGGCCACATGTACGTGAGCTGCGTCTTCTTCGTGGCATCGGCTTCCTGCCAGGGCAGCAGCGTCCGGTCGAATCCGAGGACCTGGCTGTAGGACGAGGCCGGTGAGCGCCCCGACACGGAGACACCGAGCTGGTACACCCCGTTCTCATCGAGATCGAGATCCTTGACCGGCACGCTGAGGGTGAAGGGGCGGCTGACGCCGGGCTCCAGCTTGCCGACCTTCTTCGCGCTCCCCTTGATCTCCTCGCCGTCCGCGCCGGGCAGGTAGCCGGTGCGACGGGACACATTGTCGATGGAGCTACGGCCGCCGAGCGCGTCCCCGCGGTGCATTCCGACATGCGCGTCGGTGATCGTGCTGCGGCCGTCGTTGGTCAGCGTCCCGGAGACGGTGACCGAGCCGCCCTTGGAGGGAGCGGACGGGGACATCGAGTCGATGGTCACATCGACCGTGCGGGAGCCGGTCGGGGCCGCCTGGGCGGTGGATGCGTGCGGAGCCTGGAGCAGCCCCACGAGCAGGAGCACTCCGGTGAGCAGTGTCACGGTCCTTCGCAGCCATCGACCACGCGGCCGTTCAGTCCCCTGGAACCCTGCCGCCTCGGCCACGCGCTCGTCCGTCCCTCTTCGTCGTCAGCGGTCGTCGGAATGTGCGTCCACGAATGGTAACGAGGCCCGGCGTGCCGGAGTGCCTCGGACTGCTCCACATGATCGCGGTGCGGAGAGCCGGGCGCCCGGCCTGACCCCTTTATTACGTGACGCCTCGCGCTGCGCGGCCACGTACCCTGTTTTGTTGTGCCGAACGCCAACAATGACCTCCCCGCCCCGATCGCCGAGCGGACCCCGCAGTCGACGAACGAGCTGAACCATGTCCAGCGCCGCGCCGTGAGCGAGCTGCTGCGGGTGTCCCCCGTCGCGGATGACCTGGCCCGTCGATTCCAGGAGGCCGGGTTCACACTTGCCCTGGTCGGCGGCTCGGTCCGGGATGCGCTGCTGGGGCGGCTCGGCAATGACCTGGACTTCACCACCGATGCCCGCCCCGAGGACGTTCTGAAGATCGTCCGGCCGTGGGCGGACGCGGTCTGGGAGGTCGGCATCGCCTTCGGCACGGTCGGCTGCAAGAAGGACTCCTTCGACATCGAGGTCACGACCTACCGGTCCGAGGCGTACGACCGCACCTCCCGCAAGCCCGAGGTGTCGTACGGCGACTCCATCGAGCAGGATCTGGTGCGCCGGGACTTCACGGTGAACGCCATGGCCGTGCTGCTCCCGCAGAAGGAGTTCGTCGACCCGCACGACGGTCTGGAGGACCTGGCGGCGCGGGTGCTGCGGACCCCGGGGACGCCGGAGGAGTCGTTCTCCGATGATCCGCTGCGGATGATGCGCGCAGCCCGTTTCGCCGCCCAGCTGGACTTCGAGGTGGACCCTGAGGTCTTCGCCGCGATGAAGGCGATGTCGGACCGCATCGAGATCGTCTCCGCGGAGCGCGTACGGGACGAGCTGAACAAGCTGATCCTGGCACCGCACCCGCGCGAGGGGCTGCGGCTGCTCGTCGAATCGGGCCTGGCCGGCCATGTGCTGCCCGAGCTGCCCGCACTGCGGCTGGAAAGTGACGAGCATCACCGCCACAAGGACGTCTACGAGCACTCGCTGACGGTGCTGGAGCAGGCGATCGACCTTGAGGAGAACGGGCCCGATCTCGTGCTGCGGCTGGCGGCCCTCCTCCACGACATCGGCAAGCCCCGCACGCGGCGCTTCGAGCAGGACGGCCGGGTCTCCTTCCACCACCACGAGGTGGTGGGCGCGAAGATGACCAAGAAGCGGATGACCGCTCTGAAGTACTCCAATGACTTGGTCAAAGACGTCTCACGGCTGGTGGAGCTGCATCTGCGCTTCCATGGCTATGGGACCGGAGAGTGGACGGACTCCGCGGTCCGTCGGTATGTGCGGGACGCCGGTCCGCAGCTGGAGCGGCTGCACAAGCTGACGCGCTCGGACTGCACCACCCGCAACAAGCGCAAGGCCGGTGCCCTGTCGCGCGCTTATGACGGGCTTGAGGAGCGCATCGCGCGGCTGCAGGAACAGGAAGAGCTGGAAGCGATCCGCCCGGACCTGGACGGCAACGACATCATGCAGATTCTGGGCATTCGCCCGGGGCCCGAGGTCGGCAAGGCGTACCAGCAGATGCTGGAGATCCGGCTGGAGCACGGGCCCATGGAGCGGGAGGCGGCGGTCGCTGCGCTGAAGGAATGGTGGGCCGCTCAGAGCTGAGCGAGAAACCGGCGGTGTTTCACGTGAAACAAGGAGCGGTGTTTCACGTGAAACACCGCTCCTTTGTCTTCCGGGGCGTGCGCTACTTCACCGGGGTCAGGCAGAGCACCATGTTGGTGTCGGCACGCTTCCGGCGGTGCACGCTCTTGACGTAGGCCGACTCTCCCTGGGAGCACACCGTCGGGTCCGAGGTGTCGTTGTGCACGGTGCTCACCTTGTACTGGGCTTCCGAGGCACCGCAGTCCACCACCTTGAGGCCGTCGTCGAGTGAGCTGCTGGACTTCTGCACACAGTCGCCGGCCTCGGCGTTCTCCGCATCGTCCAGGCTGGTGATCCAGAAGACCGCGAAGACGATCACCGCGATGACGAGCCCGATGGCCTTCAGGACCGCCTTGGGGGATCGGCGTTTGGCCGGCTGCGGCGGAGGCATGGGAGCCCCGCCGTGCATGGCGGGCTGCTGCGGCTGGGGAGCCATCGGGTAACCCGGCGGCGGCTGCTGTCCGTACGGAGCCTGCGGCTGCGGCGGGTAGGCGTAGCCCTGGGGCTGGCCATAGGGGGCCTGCGGTGCTTGCGGCGGCTGCGGATACGGACCCTGGCCGTACGACGGCTGTCCGTAGGGCGCTTGCCCGTAGGGCGGTGGTGCGTAAGGTGCCTGGCCGTACGGATTCTGGCCCTGAGGCGTGGTCATGGGTTCCCCCGATATTGATGTGTACAGGCTCGTGCTGAACGCCCGTAAGGTACCCGGTCCCCGTACGCCCCGCCGCAGGGACCAGGGGTGCTCCGCGGCGAGGGGACGTCGCCTAACCGCGCGCCGAGCGGACCGCGGCCATGGCGATCAGCGCGTAGAGCACGGTCACCACGCCGAGCAGGGTGGCGGACCGTCCGTCAGGAGGCAGCATGAGGGCCGCGACCGCGGCAGCTCCCACGAAGGCGACATTGAAGAGCACGTCGTAGAGGGCGAAGGACCGGCCGCGGAAGGCGTCATCGACCGTCGACTGGACGATCGTGTCGGTGGAGATCTTGGTGCCTTGGGTGCTGAGACCGAGTACGAACGCGGCGGCCAGCATGGGACCCGGCGTGAAGAACAGCCCGAGGGAAGGCAGCAGCACCGCGCTCAGTGCCGCACAGCCCGCGATCCAGCCGAACGCGGTGAATCGCGCGACCGCCCAGGGAGTGACGAGGGCGGCCGAGAAGAACCCCGCTCCGGAGACTCCGACGGTGATCCCGAGCAGCGCCAGGCCCTCGGACTCGGTCTCGGCCCAGGAGTACCGGCACAACATCAGCACCATCACCGTCAGCGCCCCGTAGCAGAAACGCATCAAGGCCATCGCGATGAGTGCGTGGGCCGGGGTGCGCCGCTCGGCGAGATGGCGCAGCCCTTCCCGCAGCCCGCGCACGGTGCTCAACAGGGCTTCTCGCAGGTGGGGTTGGAGGCGTGCGGGGTCGGGGCCGAGCAGCTGTGGGCCCATCCGCAGAGCGGTCAGGGCCGAACAGAAGTAGAAGCCCGCGGCGAGCAGCACGACGAAGGCGTCCACATCCGAACCGGCCAGCCGGACCGCGAAGGCGAGCCCGCCGCCCGCCGTCGCGGCGAGCGTGCCGGCGGTAGGGGTAAGGGAGTTGGCCATGACCAGCTGCTCCTGACCGTCGACCACGCGCGGGAGGGCGGCCGAGAGCCCGGCCAGGACGAAGCGGTTCACGGCGGTCACGGAGAGCGCCGAGGCATAGAAGAGCCAGTCGGGGGCCTGCGACACGATCAGCGTCGCGGTGGCCAGGGACAGCAGGGCGCGCAGCAGATTGCCGTACAGCAGGACCTGACGGCGCCGCCAGCGGTCGAGCAGCACGCCGGTGAACGGTCCGAGGAGGGAGTACGGCAGCAGCAGGACCGCCATGGCGGAGGCGATGGCCGCGGGCGATGTCTGCTTCTCGGGCGAGAAGACGACGAAGGCGGCGAGCGCGACCTGGAACACTCCGTCGGCCGCCTGGGACAGGAGCCGTGCGGCGAGGAGCGAACGGAAGTCGCGTAGCCGGAGTAATACGCGAAGGGCGCGCACAGCATGCATGAGGCACAGCCTCACACAGCCCGCAGGCCCCCGGGCGGAACACCCGGGGGCCTGCGGAAGGGGCGTGCGTCGAGCGGCTCAGCGCTCGACGTCGCCGTTGATGAACTTCTCGACGTTCACCCGTGCCTCGTCGTCGAAGTACTGCACCGGCGGCGACTTCATGAAGTACGAGGAGGCGGAGAGGATCGGGCCACCGATGCCGCGGTCCTTGGCGATCTTCGCGGCGCGCAGGGCGTCGATGATGACACCCGCGGAGTTCGGGGAGTCCCAGACCTCCAGCTTGTACTCCAGGTTCAGCGGGACGTCACCGAAGGCGCGGCCCTCAAGGCGGACATAGGCCCACTTGCGGTCGTCCAGCCAGGCCACGAAGTCCGAGGGGCCGATGTGGACGTTGTCCTCACCCAGCTCACGGTCCCGGATCTGGGAGGTGACGGCCTGGGTCTTGGAGATCTTCTTGGACTCCAGGCGCTCGCGCTCCAGCATGTTCTTGAAGTCCATGTTGCCGCCGACGTTGAGCTGCATCGTGCGGTCCAGGATGACGCCCCGGTCCTCGAAGAGCTTGGCCATCACACGGTGCGTGATGGTGGCGCCGACCTGCGACTTGATGTCGTCACCGACGATCGGGACACCGGCCTCGGCGAACTTGTCCGCCCACTCCTTGGTGCCGGCGATGAAGACCGGGAGGGCGTTGACGAACGCGACCTTGGCGTCGATGGCGCACTGGGCGTAGTACTTCGCGGCGTCCTCGGAGCCGACCGGGAGGTAGCAGACCAGCACATCGGCCTGGGTGTCCTTGAGGACCTGGACGACGTCGACCGGGGTCTCGGGGGACTCCTCGATGGTCTGGCGGTAGTACTTGCCCAGGCCGTCGTGGGTGTGACCGCGCTGGACCTGCACGCCGGCGTTCGGCACGTCGCAGATCTTGATGGTGTTGTTCTCGCTGGCGCCGATGGCATCCGCGAGGTCGAGCCCGACCTTCTTGGCGTCGACGTCGAAGGCCGCCACGAACTCGATGTCACGCACGTGGTAGTCGCCGAACTGCACGTGCATGAGGCCGGGCACACGGCTCTTCGGGTCGGCGTCCTTGTAGTACTCGACGCCCTGTACCAGCGAGGCGGCGCAGTTGCCCACGCCGACGATGGCTACGCGAACCGAACCCATTCCGGTTGCTCCCTGTGTTCTCGATGAGGCTCTGCAGGGCAGAGCCTCATGTGGTGGTGTCATCGGACGGGTCCGGCCGGGAACCACCCCGGTGCCGGGGCAGGCCGCCCGTATCTCCTGACTGGTTCTTCTTGTCCTGCGCTGTGGAACCCGCGGGGCGCTGATCGCGCCCGGCGCGCTCACTCTCGATGAGTTCGTTCAGCCAACGGACTTCGCGCTCCACGGATTCCATACCGTGCCGCTGCAGTTCGAGGGTGTAGTCGTCCAGCCGCTCGCGGGACCTGGCCAGGGAGGTACGCATCCTCTCCAGGCGCTCCTCCAGCCGACTGCGGCGGCCTTCCAGCACGCGCATCCGTACGTCCCGCGAGGTCTGGCCGAAGAAGGCGAAGCGGACACCGAAGTGCTCGTCCTCCCACGCATCCGGCCCGGAGTGGGCGAGCAGCTCCTCGAAGTGTTCTTTGCCGGCAGGTGTCAATCGGTAAACGATCTTGGCTCGGCGCCCTGTCAGAGCCGCGGCGGGTACGCCCTCCGGGGCGCCGTCCGTCTCCTCGATCAGCCAGCCGCTCGCGACCAGCGCCTTGAGGCAGGGGTAGAGGGTGCCGTAGCTGAACGCACGGAAGACCCCGAGCGAGGTGTTGAGCCGTTTGCGCAGCTCATAGCCGTGCATCGGGGACTCGCGGAGCAGACCGAGGACGGCGAATTCGAGGATGCCGGAACGTCGGCTCATCCTCCGCCTCCTTGGTCCGGTGCGCTCTTTATGTCGTGCTGATGTATCGACTCGATACATCCAGACGATAGAACGGCCACCTGGACGGAACAAGAGGGGGCACGGTGAACGGCATCACATCACCGAATCGTTCTCATCAACCTGACTGATTTGGAGTGAATTTCGACACTGGGCAGGTTTTGGCCCTGCGTAGTCTGTGCGGCATGCAGACTGCCGGGAACCGTGGGCCGATATCTGGCGTCCTCGTCCTCGGTGTAGTGCGGCCCGCGCCTCAGGAGCGGGTCGTGCATCGGGGGGACCTGAAGACAACTGCCGCCTTCAGGCGACGAGAAAGCGCGCCTGCCCGAGGAGTATTCGTTCCATGAGCGAGCACCGTCGCAAACCGCCACAGCCGCAGAGTGGCGGACGTGCCGCGGCCCGACGCGCCGCACAGCAGCCACCGGGGCGCCGTGCCGCCCCTTCCCGTGGCTCCGCTGCCGGTCCTGCCTCTCACTCCGAGCCGCCCGGCCACGAGCCGCGGCAGGGTGGGCGTGCCGACGCCCGCAGAGCCGCCCAGCGAGGTGGCCGCCGGCGGTCGTCCGATGCCGCGATGGCCTCGGGTGACGGCGCCGGGGGCCGTGGTGGCGGTGGCCGTCGAGGCGGTGGCGGCGGTGGTCCCGAGGGAGGCCGCGGCCGTGGCCGCGGTGGCGGGAAGCCTGACAAGAAGCGGTTCATCGACTACCCGCGGGCCGGCCGCGTGGGCTGGCGGCGCTTTGTGCCGTCGTGGAAGCAGGTCACCACCCTGTGCGTCGGATTCATAGGGTTGATCGTCGGTGTCTCCGGTGTCGCGCTGGCCGTGGTGAACGTGCCCAGCGAGAGTGACGCCGCCAAGTCGCAGAACAACGTCTACCTGTGGTCTGACGGCAAGGTCATGGCGCGTGACGGTGAGACGAACCGGCAGAACGTCACGATCGACGAGATTCCGCGCGAGATGCAGAACGCGGCGATCGCCGCGGAGAACGCGGATTTCCGGACGGACAAGGGTGTGGACCCGATCGGCATCGCGCGTGCCCTGGGCAAGATGGCCCTGGGTGGCGAGACGCAGGGCGGATCGACCATCACTCAGCAGTACGTGAAGAACGCGATGCTCTCCCAGGAGCAGACCCTTGACCGCAAGTTCAAGGAGCTGTTCATCGCGATCAAGGTCGGCTGGACGAAGAGCAAGCCCCAGATCCTCCAGGGGTATCTGAACACCAGTTACTACGGCCGTGGCGCGTACGGGATCCAGGCAGCGGCTCAGGCGTACTACGGAATCGACGCCGAAAAGCTCAACGCGAACCAGAGCGCCTTCCTGGCCAGCTTGCTCAAGGGCGCCGACCTGTACGACCCCGCGGGCGGTACCAGCCCGGGAGCGACGCGGGCGGCGAACACCAAGCGCGTCAAGGGGCGGTGGTCCTGGATTCTCGACCGGGAGGTCGAGAACCACCTCATGTCCAAGGCGCAACGGGAGAAGTACCGCGGGCACTTCCCCATGCCGCAACAGCCGAAGCCGGTGGCCAGCAAGAGCGGTCAGATCGGCTACATGATGGACACCGCGAAGAAGTACGTGCTGAAGCGCTCGGGTCTCACCCAAGCCCAGTTCGACAAGGGCGGCTACACGATCCACACGACCTTCAACTCGAAGAAGACCAGCCAGCTGGAGAGGTCGGTCAAGAGGGTCAACAAGGAGTACATCGACCCCGAAAAGCGGGCGAAGGATAAATTCGTCCAGTTCGGCGGTGCCTCCGTGGTGCCGGGAGACGGCAAGATCGTCGCCCTGTATGGCGGTGAGGGCTACGACAAGGGTCACTTCAGCAACAACGCGGACACCCTCGGTGTGCCGGTCGGTTCGACCTGGAAGCCGTTCGTGCTCGCGGCGGCGATGAAGTACGGAACGGCCAAGAGCAATGGGGTGCCGGTCAGCCAGGACAGCCGGTACAACGGTGACGATCACCTCAGGGTGAAGGACGCCGAGGGAGCTTTCGTCAAGAGGCGGGACAATTCGTTCTTCTATCAGGAGAACGAGAGCAACCACCCATGGGGCTACATCCCGTTGACCAAGGCGATGGAGCAGTCCGTCAACACTCCGTTCGTGCAGCTCGGCATGGATGTCGGGATGTCAAAGGTGCGGGACATGGCGGAGGCCGCGGGCATCTCGAAGGACAGTTTCGACAAGAACCTGAACCCGTCCTTCGCGCTGGGCACCTCCACACCGAGCGCGATTCGTATGGCCGATGCCTATGCCACGTTCGCCCAGTCCGGGACGAAGGTGGAGCCGTATTCGGTGACCAAGGTGACGTTCAGGGGCGAGGACATGCAGGGCTTCGAGAAGCCCACGACTGAGACGGCGATGAGTCCCAACATCGCCAACAACGTGACCAAGGTGCTGCAGAACGTCATCGAGAACGGCACGGCGAAGGACGCCAAGCGGCTGAACATGCCGGCGGCGGGCAAGACCGGTACCACCGACGAGAACAAGTCGGCCTGGTTCGTCGGCTACACCAAGCAGCTGTCGACGGCCATCACGATGTTCCGTGAGGATGCCGGGAATCCCCGCCAGCTGTCGATGAACGGTGTCGGTGGCTTTGACTCGATCCATGGTGGTGCGCTGCCCACCGAGGTGTGGACCGAGTACATGCTGCAGGCGATGAAGGGCGTCACCCCGGAGTCCTTCCCGCCGGCCACGCCCATCGGGCAGCGGTTTGACCAGGAAGGCATGCCGACGCCGACGCCGACTCCCACGCCGTCGGAGAAGCCGTCGGAGAAGCCGTCGCAGTCCCCCAGCCAGTCCGCTCCCCCGACCAACTCTCCGAGCCCGACCCCGACGGACAGCTGCTCCCCCTGGGATCTGAACTGCCGGAACAACGGCGGGGCCGGCAACGGCGGGGGCAATGGAAATGGCGGCGGTGCCGGTGGTCCCGGCGGCGGCCCCGGAGGCACGAGTCCGTCGCCTGAGACGCCGGATCCGACAGACGGTGGAGGCTGGCTCGGCGGCCCGACTGGCTGACCGTTTCACGTGAAACCCGCTGAGAGTTTCACGTGAAACGTGGAGCAACGAAGCCCCCGCCCGGATCATCCGGGCGGGGGCTTCGCCGTCTTCCTCCCACGGCCGTACGGCAGGATGGGGCCATGACGAGCGTGCGACGGGACGATCCGGTACGGCCGACGAAGCGGGATGAGGTGGCGGCGGCCGGCAGCGAGCTGATCGGTGGGCCGATCGGCCGACACGCACTGCTCGGGACGCACTGGCTGACGCCGGTGCGGATCATCGCGCTCGTCGCCATCGGCATGTTCGCGCTCGGCATGGTGCAGAAGCTGCCCTGCTACAACGGCGGCTGGTTCTTCGGCGCCACGAGTCAGTACACGCACGCCTGCTACTCCGATATCCCCCACCTCTATGCCGGGCGGGGCTTCGCCGATGGCCTGATCCCGTATTTCGACCGACTGCCCGGCGACATGGAGTATCTCGAATACCCCGTGCTCACCGGTGTCTTCATGGAGGTCGCCTCCTGGACGACTCCGCACGGCGGGGGAATCCAGCACCGCGAACAGATCTACTGGCTGGTCAACGCCGGCCTGCTGATGATCTGCGCCGCTGTCGTGGCGGTGTGTGTGGCCCGCACCCACCGCCGCCGCCCCTGGGACGGCCTCCTGGTCGCCCTGGCCCCCGCGTGCGCTCTCACCGCCACCATCAACTGGGATCTGCTGGCGATCGCCCTGACGGCCGCCGGGATGCTGATGTGGTCACGCAGCCGCCCGCTGGCGGCCGGCATCCTCATCGGACTGGCCACCGCGGCGAAGCTGTACCCGGTGCTGCTGCTGGGCCCGCTGCTGGTGCTGTGCTGGCGTGCCGGCGCCTGGCGCGCGTACCGGAGGGCGCTGACCGGTGCCGTCGTGTCCTGGCTCGTAGTGAACCTGCCGGTGATGATCACGCACGATGCCGCGGGCTTCCACATCCGGGAGGGCTGGGCGAAGTTCTACACCTTCAGCCAGGAGCGGCCCATCGACTTCGGTTCGATCTGGCTCCTGATCTCGCAGCGCACCGGGAACTCCCTGGAGAACGCCAATACCTACGCCACGCTGCTGATGATCGTGGGCTGTGGCGCCATCGGCCTGCTGGCGCTCTACGCACCGCGCCGGCCGCGTTTCGCGCAGCTCGCGTTCCTCGTCGTCGCGCTGTTCATCCTCACCAACAAGGTCTACTCGCCGCAGTACGTGCTGTGGCTGACCCCGCTCGCCGCGCTGGCCCGGCCGCGCTGGCGGGACTTCCTGATCTGGCAGGCCTGCGAGGTCATGTACTTCCTCGGGATCTGGCAGTACCTCGCCTACACCGGGAGTGGCGACAAGCACCAAGGACTGCCGACGGAGGGCTACCAACTCGCCATCGCGCTGCACCTCTTGGGCACTCTCTACCTGTGCGCACTGGTCGTCCGGGACACTCTGCTGCCGGAGCGCGATGTGGTCCGCAGGGACGGGGACGACGATCCCTCGGGCGGAGTCCTGGACCGCAGCCCCGATGTGTTCGTGCTCGGACGGGCCCACCAACGGCCCCGGCACGCGGTGCAGTTCCAGGCGACGCCGCAGGTGCGCTGGGGCGGCGTACGGGACTGAGCCGCCCGCGTCGGCAATGCACCGGGCCCGGTGCCGCAGAGGAGGTCTGCGGCACCGGGCCCTTGGTGTGTCTACGCCGTGGCTCGGCCGGCTCAGCGGTCCACGAGGCGGTCGAACTGCGTGGTGGTGTGCCGCAGATGGGCCACCAGCTCCTCGCCGACCTGCGGCTGCGGGGCATCTCCCGGCACGAACAGGATCGACACCTGCATATGCGGGGGCTCCGCGAACCAGCGCTGCTTCCCGGCCCACACATAGGGCGCGAGATTGCGGTTCACGGTGGCCAGCCCGGCCCGCGCCACGCCCTTGGCGCGCGGCATCACCCCGTGCAGCGCCTTGGGCGACTCCAGCCCGACGCCGTGCGAGGTGCCGCCCGCGACCACGACCAAGTACCCGTCGGAGGCCGCCTTCTGCTGGCGGTAGCCGAAGCGCTCGCCCTTGGCGACCCGGGTGACATCGAGCACCGAACCGCGGTACTCGGTGGCGTCATGGTCACCGAGCCACAGCCGGGTACCGATCCGCGCGCGAAAGCGCGTCTGGGGAAACTGCTGCTGGAGACGGGCGAGCTCATCGGCCTTGAGGTGGCTGACGAACATCGTGTGCAGCGGGAGGCGGGCGGCGCGGAGCTGGTCCATCCAGCCGATGACCTCATCGACCGCGTCGGACCCGTCGGCGCGGTCCAGCGGCAGATGGATCGCGAAGCCTTCGAGCCGGACGTCCTCGATGGCCGTGGCCAGCTTCGGCAGGTCTTCCGGCTTGACGCCATGGCGCTTCATGCTGCTCATGACCTCGATGACGACCCGCGCCCCGACCAGTCCGCCCACGCCCTCGACCGACGACACCGAGCGGATCGCCCGGTCCGGCAGCGGTACCGGCTCCTCGCCGTGGCGGAACGGCGTCAGAACGAGCAGATCGCCGCTGAAGAAGTCCTTGATGCGGGCCGCCTCGTAGGTCGTTCCGACCGCGAGGATGTCGGCACCGAGGCGGGCGGCCTCGTCGGCGAGGCGCTCATGGCCGAAGCCGTAGCCGTTGCCTTTGCAGACCGGGACCAACCCGGGGAACTGCTGGAGAACGCTCTGCTGATGCGCCCGCCAGCGCGCGGTGTCGACGTAGAGGGTGAGCGCCATGGCCGAGCCCGGAACCTTTCTCGTTACTGGTGTCTCAGGGGACGAACGTGCGGTGGAGCGTCAGCGGCGCGCCATGTAGAGGTCGAACGCCTTGTGCAGAAGCTTGTTGAGCGGGAAGTCCCACTCACCGAGGTACTCCGCCGCCTGCCCGCCCGTGCCGACCTTGAACTGGATCAGGCCGAAGAGGTGGTCGCTCTCGTCGAGCGAGTCGCTGATGCCGCGGAGGTCGTAGACCGTGGCGCCGATCGCGTAGGCGTCCTGCAGCATCTTCCACTGCATCGCGTTGGAGGGCCGGACCTCACGGCCGATGTTGTCCGAGGCGCCGTAGGAGTACCAGACGTGCCCGCCGACGACGAGCATCGTGGCGGCCGACAGGTTCACGCCGTTATGGCGGGCGAAGTACAGCCGCATACGGCCGGCGTCCTCGGCGTTGAGGGCGTTCCACATGCGCTGGAAGTAGCCGAGCGGACGCGGCCGGAACTGGTCACGCACCGCGGTGATCTCGTAGAGACGCTGCCACTCGGCCAGGTCGTCGTAGCCGCCCTGGACCACCTCGACACCGGCCTTCTCGGCCTTCTTGATGTTGCGGCGCCACAGCTGGTTGAAGCCCTTGTGAACCTCTTCCAGCGAACGGTCGGCCAGCGGCACCTGGAAGACATAGCGGGGCTGCACATCGGCGAAGCCCGCGCCGCCGTCCTCGCCCTGCTGCCAGCCCATACGGCGCAGCTTGTCGGCCACCTCGAAGGCGCGCGGCTCGATGTGGGTCGCCTCGACGTCCCGCAGCCGCTTGACGTCCGGGTTCTGGATGCCGGCCTTGATCGCCGGGGCGTCCCAGCGGCGGATGATGACCGGCGGGCCCATCTTCACGGTGAAGGCGCCCTGCTGCTTGAGATGCGCGAGCATCGGCTGCAGCCAGTCCTCCAGATTCGGCGCGTACCAGTTGATGACCGGGCCCTCGGGGAGGTACGCCAGGTAGCGCTTGACCTTGGGTACCTGGCGGTAAAGGACCAGTCCGGCGCCGACCATGTCGCCGCTGGGGTCGAACCAGCCCAGGCTCTCCGAACGCCATTCGGCCTTCACGTCCGCCCAGGCAGGGACCTGCATGTGGCTGGCCGAGGGCAGACTCTGGATATATGCCAGATGCTGCTCTCGGCTGATGGTCCTCAGGGTCAGGCTCATGCGGGGCGCTCCTCGGCAGGTGTGTCCCCATGGTCGGGGCTCCGGCTCTCGCGCCGAAGCCTACTGTGACCGTGGAGCGCCCCGTCTGGGCCATACGGGCTGGGGCCCCGTATGGCGCTCGGCTAGCCGATGAGACCGCCGAAGAGGCCGCCGTGTGCCAGGCCGAGGTAGAAGCCCACGGCCGCCGCCCCGAGGCCGATGATCAGCAGAAAACGTTCGCCGGTTGTCGACGAGATGAACTGGCCCCATAGGCCGGTACCGATGCCGATCAGACCGACCCAGGAACTGATCAGGTGCAGGCTGGGAGAGAGCGAGGTGAAGATGGCGATCGCGCCGAGTACCACGGTCACAATGGCGAAGGTGTTCTCGACGGGATGGTCCTTGCCGTCGCTGTTGAGAAGCGAGAGCAGACTGCGCTGGGTCCGTGCCTGTGCCATGCGGCACCTCCGATGACAAGGCGGCGCACTGTAACGCCGCTCACACCCGTTGTGTTCCAGATTGCGGGGTGGAGCGGTCGGATTTCAACCGGAAGGCCTCAGGCAGGTACTCTGTACGGTCTGCGCCTATGTCTGTCCGGAGCACCGGACGGGCCGGGTGCGGAACGCATACGACCCTCCTGCCACGGAACGACCGTGGCCGCTGAGTCCAAAGGAGGTGGGTTCTACATGCGTCACTACGAGGTGATGGTCATCCTCGACCCCGATCTCGAGGAGCGCGCTGTCTCCCCGCTGATCGAGAACTTCCTCTCCGTCGTCCGTGAGGGCAACGGAAAGGTCGAGAAGGTCGACACCTGGGGCCGTCGTCGTCTCTCTTACGAGATCAAGAAGAAGCCCGAGGGCATCTACTCGGTCATCGACCTGCAGGCCGAGCCTGCGGTCGTCAAGGAGCTCGACCGTCAGATGAACCTGAATGAGTCGGTCCTCCGGACCAAGGTCCTCCGTCCCGAGACCCACTGAACGCGTCAGCGTCCAGCGGTAACCGGGTTCGAGTAGCAGCAACACCAGCAGCCAGCAGCACACCCGCCGAGAGGTTCCCCTAATGGCAGGCGAGACCGTCATCACGGTTGTCGGCAATCTTGTCGACGACCCCGAGCTGCGCTTCACCCCGTCCGGTGCGGCGGTCGCGAAGTTCCGCGTCGCGTCCACTCCCCGCACTTTCGACCGTCAGACCAATGAGTGGAAGGACGGCGAGAGCCTGTTCCTGACCTGCTCGGTGTGGCGTCAGGCGGCGGAGAACGTCGCCGAGTCCCTGACGCGGGGTACCCGCGTGGTCGTCCAGGGCCGCCTCAAGCAGCGGTCGTACGAGGACCGCGAGGGCGTGAAGCGCACGGTCTACGAGCTCGACGTCGAGGAAGTGGGCGCGAGCCTCAAGAACGCCACGGCCAAGATCACCAAGACCAGCGGTCGTGGTGGCCAGGGCGGCGGCGGCTTCGGCGGCGGTCAGCAGGGCGGCGGCCAGGGTGGCGGCGGCTGGGGCGGCGGCCCCGGCGGCGGCCAGCAGGGCGGCGGTGCTCCTGCCGACGACCCGTGGGCGACCGGCGGTCCGGCCGGCGGTGGCCAGCAGGGTGGCGGCGGCGGTGGCTGGGGCGGTAGCTCCGGCGGTGGCTACTCGGACGAGCCGCCCTTCTAGGTCGTACAGCCGGTCCGGCCGCGCGCTCGTTTCACGTGAAACAGCGCCGCGCCACGGCCGGCGGCCTTGAGGGCGTCAGCACAAACTTCTTGAACTCATTGGAGAGAGATAATGGCGAAGCCGCCTGCTCGCAAGCCTAAGAAGAAGGTTTGCGTGTTCTGCAAGGAGAAGATCTCCTACGTCGACTACAAGGACACGAACCTGCTGCGGAAGTTCATCTCCGACCGCGGCAAGATCCGTGCCCGCCGGGTCACCGGCAACTGCACTCAGCACCAGCGTGACGTCGCCACGGCCGTGAAGAACAGCCGTGAGATGGCGCTGCTGCCCTACACGTCCACCGCGCGATAAGGGAAGGGTGACCGAATCATGAAGATCATCCTCACCCACGAGGTCTCCGGCCTCGGCACCGCCGGCGACGTCGTTGACGTCAAGGACGGGTACGCCCGTAACTACCTGGTCCCGCGTGGTTTCGCGATCCGCTGGACCAAGGGTGGCGAGAAGGACGTCGAGCAGATCCGTCGCGGTCGCAAGATCCGCGAGATCGCCACGATCGAGCAGGCCAACGAGATCAAGGGCCGGCTTGAGGGCGTCAACGTGAAGCTGGCCGTCCGTGCCGGCGACGCGGGTCGCCTGTTCGGCTCCGTCACCCCGGCCGACATCGCCTCGGCGATCAAGGCTGCCGGTGGTCCGGACGTCGACAAGCGTCGGGTCGAGCTCGGTTCGCCGATCAAGAGCCTGGGCGCGCACCAGATCTCCGTGCGTCTGCACGCCGAGGTCGTCGCGAAGCTCGGCGTCGAGGTCATCGCCGCGTAATCGCAGTACCCAGCCGAAGGGCCGCATCCCGTCACCGGGGTGCGGCCCTTCGCCGTGTGCGGAGTGCGGACGGACCGCGTCAGTCCTCGTCCTGGGCGCGTTTGTAGAGTGCGGCGATGTCGTCGTCGAAGTAGGCGGCATAGGAGACATCGTCCTCGTCGCCGCCGCCTTCGTGGCCGCCCAGGACGCCGATGACCGTGCCGGTGTGGCTCTTGGGGTCGTAGTCGGCGAGCCAGGGGCTGCCGCTCGTACCGCCCTCGAAGTCGGTGCACCGGATGCGCAGCTGGGTGTTGCTGAACTTCGTGGTGCGGTTCTGGCAGGAGATCGGGGTCTCGCGGCTGGTGGGGTAGCCGGTGATCTTGACCTCGTTGTGGTAGCCGCGGTCGATCCCGAGGGTGTTTCCGCCCAGGACGTCCTGGATCTGCTTGCCCTCTTTCTTGTCGAGGACGAGGAAGGCGACGTCGAGATCTTCGTCGTTGGACTCGGCCCAGCGGTTGTCGAGGACCACCTTCCTGACCTTCCACAGGCCGGTGGGCTCATCGCCGTTGCGGTAGTCGGGAGCGAAGACCAGGTCGTTCACCGGGGTTTTGCCGTCGCTGTCGAAGGCACAGTGCGCCGCGGTGATGAGCATGTTCCGGCCCGGACTCTGCACCACGCTCGCCGTGCAGAAGTGGTCGCCGGTGTCGTCCTTCTCGAAGACCGCACCGACCCGGGCGTTCTGCTCGGTCCGGCGCGGGGTGTACGCACTGCCGTCATCGGCCGGGGCGGTCGCGGCGGGGTCCTGGTCCTGGGGGTCCTGGCCCGCCTCGCCGGACTTGCCGAAGCTGCTGCGGCCACCGCTGCCGCTGCTGTCCCAGTGGGTTTCCTCCGTGTCGTAGCCCACCACAGCAGCAGCCACGGTGACGACAAACGTCAGGGGCAGCACGGAATTCCTGGCAAGCGAGCGCACAGGGTCATTATCGACACGCGGTGCGTGTTACGGGAGATACTTCAACGCGAGGCTCCGGTCACAATCCACCGGCCTGAACGCGTGCGCAGCCACAGGGTCAGCATCCGCACCGTCATCATCAGGGCCATCGCCCACCACAGGGCGACCAGTCCGCCGCCGAGCAGCGGGACGGCCAGCGCCACCGGTGCGAACAGGGCCAGCGTCACGACCATGGCCCAGGCGAGATAGCGGCCGTCCCCCGCCCCCATCAGCACGCCGTCGAGGATGAAGACGATGCCGGAGACCGGCTGGGTCACGGCCACGACCAGGAGCGTGGTCAGCAGCGGGCCCTGCACGGCCGGGTCGGCGGTGAACAGCGGGATGAACAGCGGGCGGGCGAGCGCGACCAGCACACCGAGGACCAGGCCCGCGGCGACGCCCCACTGGACCATGCGACGGCAGGCGGCCCTGGCGCCCTCGCGGTCCCCCGCGCCGAGGTAGCGGCCTATGATGGCCTGCCCGGCGATGGCGATCGCGTCCATCGCGAAGGCCAGCAGGGACCACAGCGTGAGGACGATCTGGTGGGCGGCGATCTCCGCGTCGCCGAGCCGGGCGGCGACGGCGGTGGCGATCATCAGCACCGCGCGCAGCGAGAGCGTACGGACCAGCAGCGGCACGCCCGCCTGGGCGGAGGCCCGGATGCCCGCGGCGTCGGGACGCAGTGTGGCCCCGTGCCGTCGGGCGCCGCGGACGACCACGACGAGGTAGGCCGCGGCCATCCCGCACTGGGCGAGGACCGTGCCCCAGGCGGAGCCGGCGATGCCGAGGCCGGCGCCGTAGACCAGGCCGATGTTGAGTGCGGCGTTGGCGGAGAAGCCGCCGACGGCGACATAGAGCGGGGTCCGGGTGTCCTGGAGGCCGCGGAGCACGCCGGTGGCGGCGAGCACGACGAGCATCGCGGGGATGCCGAGTGCGCTGATGCGGAGGTAGGTCGTGGCGTACGGTGCGGCGGTGCCGGAAGCGCCGAAGGTCTCGACGAGCCAGGGGGCGGTGGGCAGCACCGCCGCGATGACCGCGGCGCCGAGCAGCAGGGCGAGCCAGATGCCGTCCATGCCCTGGCGGATGGCGGCGGGCAGGTCGCCGGCGCCGACCCGGCGGGCGACCGCGGCGGTGGTGGCGTAGGCGAGGAAAACGAAGACGGAGACGGCGGTGGTCAGCAGGGCGGCCGCGACACCGAGGCCGGCGAGCTGGGGCGTGCCGAGGTGGCCGATGACGGCGCTGTCGACCATGACGAAGAGCGGCTCCGCGACCAGCGAGCCGAAGGCGGGCAGCGCGAGGGCGATGATCTCGCGGTCATGGCGGCGGCCGGTGCGGCGTGCCGGCGCGGGGGCCTGGGTCATGCGCGCAATCTAATCTTCCACAGGTAAGAGATGCAAACCCTGTGCAGTCCTTACTTTCCGCTGTGTGGAGTCGTCTCCCCTGTGCCGTTTGTCGTGATCTTGAACGGCTGGCGGAAGTTTTTCTTCCCCACAGGCTATGGATGAGGAAAGCGCAGGTCAGAGGCTTGGTGGTGGGGTGATTGTGTGCTTGTCCACAGAAGTTTCCCCCGGGCCGTGCACAGGATCCGGGGAGTTCTCCACAGCTGAGGGGCGGTCATCCACATGGCCTGTGGATAACCAGATTGGCGGACGGTGCCCACGGGCCTACCGTGGTCCGGCACCCGCCGCCTGTTCCGGCCTGAGAAATCGTCCGAACTCGACGCGCCGTAACCGGAGTCGGGCGTCTCGATTGTCAGAGCTGTGCCGTAAGAAAGAACAGCACAGCAAGGTCCGCGCCGCGGACGGGAGGAGGTGCCGGGGTGAGCATTCCCGAGCCCATGGAAGACCCCTGGGCGGACTCCGGTCCCAGCGACCTGCTGCCGGCCGCCCGCTCCCGGCGGGGCGAGGGCAAGGGCCGCGGCCGCGGCGACCGGCAGGACCGCGACGACGACGGTGGCGGCGGCTCCTGGAACGGCGGCTTCGAGCGCGTCCCTCCGCAGGACCTGGACGCCGAGCAGTCCGTGCTCGGCGGCATGCTGCTGTCCAAGGACGCCATCGCGGACGTCGTCGAGGTCCTCAAGGGCGAAGATTTCTACCGCCCCGCCCATGAGCTGGTCTACCAGGCGATCCTCGACCTCTACGCCAAGGGCGAGCCGGCCGACCCGATCACCATCGCCGCGGAGCTCACCAAGCGCGGCGAGATCGCGCGGGTCGGCGGCGCCTCGTATCTGCACACCCTCGTGCAGTCCGTACCGACCGCCGCGAACGCCGAGTATTACGCCGAGATCGTCCATGAGCGTGCCGTGCTGCGCCGCCTGGTCGAGGCCGGCACCCGTATCACGCAGATGGGATACGCCGCGGACGGCGATGTCGACGAGATCGTCAACAGCGCCCAGGCGGAGATCTACGCCGTCACGGAGCAGCGGACCAGCGAGGACTACCTCCCGCTCGGCGACATCATGGAAGGCGCCCTCGACGAGATCGAGGCGATCGGCTCCCGCCAGGGACAGATGACGGGTGTGCCGACGGGCTTCACCGACCTGGATTCCCTGACCAACGGCCTGCACCCGGGCCAGATGATCGTGATCGCGGCCCGTCCCGCCATGGGTAAGTCGACCCTCGCGCTGGACTTCGCGCGGGCCTGCTCGATCAAGAGCAATCTGCCGAGCGTGATCTTCTCGCTGGAAATGGGGCGCAACGAGATCGCGATGCGTCTGCTGTCCGCCGAGGCGCGGGTCGCGCTGCATCACATGCGCTCCGGCAGCATGACGGACGAGGACTGGACGCGGCTGGCGCGCCGGATGCCGGATGTCTCCGCCGCGCCCCTGTACATCGACGATTCGCCGAACCTGTCGATGATGGAGATCCGCGCGAAGTGCCGCCGGCTCAAGCAGCGCAATGAGCTCAAGCTGGTCGTCATCGACTATCTCCAGCTGATGCAGTCCGGCGGCTCGAAGCGCGCCGAGAGCCGTCAGCAGGAGGTCTCGGACATGTCCCGAAATCTCAAGCTGCTGGCGAAGGAGCTGGAGCTCCCCGTCATCGCGCTCTCCCAGCTGAACCGTGGCCCCGAGCAGCGCACGGACAAGAAGCCGATGGTCTCCGACCTCCGTGAATCCGGGTCGATCGAGCAGGACGCGGACATGGTCATCCTGCTGCACCGCGAGGACGCCTACGAGAAGGAGTCCCCGCGCGCCGGTGAGGCCGACCTGATCGTGGCCAAGCACCGTAACGGCCCCACGGCCACGATCACGGTGGCCTTCCAGGGCCACTACTCGCGGTTTGTGGATATGGCGCAGACGTAAGCGGGCGGTTTGTAGGGTCTCAAATCCAGCTTCATAATCTCAGCGCCAGCTGCATATGGATGGCATTTATGCAGCCATCATGAGACTCGCAGCTCGGAGCGTTCACTCTTCCGGGTGGCGTGAGGGGCGACCTCTCCATGCGGGGAGCGAACGCTGACACCTTGGCTACGCGGGCAGACACTCGTGGGCTTGGGGGTGTGGTGGACGTCGCTGCGACGGTGAGTATCCGTCATCAACGTGGTGCTCTCTTAGAGGACCGAGACTGGCGTACGGTGCCTGCCGACCTCCTACAGTCGGCTTGTCCGTGGCGGACGTTCCGCTGGCACAAGGGCCAGAAGCACTACTCAGGCACTTACTGGTCGGCGACGATGCGCGATCACGTGATCTACGAGTCGCGACTGGAGCTGTCGCGGTTGCTCTTCGCCGATTTCGACCCTGCCGTACGCGGCATCGTGGCCCAGCCCTTCTTGCTGAAGACGGTGTTGGAGGGGAGGGGCCGTCGGCACATACCGGACTATCTCCTCCTCACCGAGCAGGTACCGGTCGTCGTCGACGTCAAGCCGCTGCATCGGTTGTCCAAACCAGAGGTGGCGATCACCTTCGATTGGACCCGGCAGGCGGTGGAGTTGCGGGGATGGAAGTACGAGGTTTGGAGCGAGCCTCCGGCCGTGGAGCTGGAGAACATCCGGTTCCTGGCGGGCTACCGACGGGACTGGCTGTTCAGCCCCGAGGTCCTGGAAGACCTTCGGGGAGTCGAGCTCGATGGTGTCTCTCTGAGGCAGGCCGCGCGCTGTCTACCGGATCGTCCGGAGTCCCAAGTCTGCTCCGCCATCCGTCATTTGCTCTGGAAGCAGTCTCTCGTTACCGACCTCAATCGGCCGCTCGGCCCTTCACACGTTCTGAGGTGGGTGGCATGAGTAGAGCAGGGGCTCGGGTCGGGGTCGGTACGCGCTTCCACTACGACGGGGAATCCGTCGAGGTGGTGGAGATGGCCGCGACCACGGCAGGCAACGAAGTGGTCCTGAAGGATGGCCGGGGGCGATTGCTGCGGCTGTCAATCAAGGAACTTCTGTTCTCGGACCGTGCCGCCGTCAGTCCAGACGGCTCGGGACCGTCAGCTGACGACGACGAGGAGATCGCTTCGGTCGTACTTGGGCAGCTCGACAGCTCTGCACGGGCGAAAGTCCTTGAACGCGCTGAGCACGTCCGGGAGGTTCTGACGGGATACCGGTCTGGAACTCCGGAACTGGCACGCGATGGTGAGCCCCGACCGGACTATCGCCCAGAGCGACCGTGGGAGGCGCGATACACGGCAAAGGCTGCTGAGCTGGGGGTATCACCTCGTGCCGTGAAGCAGTGGGTCTCTGATTTTCGTCGTGACGGAGAGGCCGGGCTTGCGCCGAAGAAGACAACAGAAAGACCCCACTCAGGAGTTGATGATCGTTGGGTGGAGACCGCGGTGGAAGTGATGGTCGAGCACACCGACCAGTCGCGCCCGTCGCGGACGATGGTGATCGAGCGGACCCGGGCTCGGGTGATCGCGCGGTTCGGCGAGGGGGTGGTGCCGCAGCCGAGTCGGGCGACGGCGTTCCGCCTTCTGGAGGAGCTGGAGCGACGCCATCCGCTGTTCCGGCTGAGTACGAAGCGGAACCGAGATATTGCGGATCGGCCGGAGGGTCCGTATGGCAAGCTGCGGCCGACGCGGCCGGGTGAGTACCTGCTGATGGACTCCACCCGCTTGGACGTCTTCGCGTTCGACCCGCTGACGCTGAAGTGGGTGCAGGCCGAGTTGAGTGTCGGGATGGACTGGTACTCCCGCTGCATCACGGGGATCCGGCTGACGCCGGTCTCGACGAAAGCGGTGGATGTCAGCGCGGTGCTGTTCCAGTCGTTTCGGCCGCGGCCGGCGGGGCGGGACTGGCCGCGGCACGCGGTCTGGCCCGAGCACGGCATCCCCCGCACCGTCCTGGTCGACGTCGAGGGTGCCACCGGACCAGGGCTGGCCTCGCCTCCACTGGTTCCCGAGACGCTGGTCGTCGACCACGGCAAGGTCTACGTCTCGGAGCATCTGACCAGTGTCTGCCGACGGATGGGCATCTCCATCCAGCCGGCCCGACTGCGGACGGGCCGCGACAAGGGGCCGGTCGAGCGCTACTTCCGGACACTTCGGGAAGGGCTGCTGCAGGTGCTGCCCGGCTACAAGGGACCCGACATCCACTCGCGAGGCGAGAGCCCGGAGGACGACGCGTTCTTCTTCCTCGACGAGCTTGAGGCGATCATCCGGGAGTGGACCGCGACGGTCTATCACTGCCGGCCGCACTCCAGCCTGGTCGATCCGGGCCTTCCGGGACTGCGGATGTCCCCGGCGAAGATGTTCGAGCACGGCATGTCCCGCGCCGGATACATCGAGGTCCCCCGGGATCGCGATCTCGCGTTCGAGTTCTTGCAGACGAAGTGGCGCACGGTCCAGCACTACGGGGTCGAGATCGGCCGCCGCCGCTACAGCGGCCCCGGTCTGCCCGAGCCGGGAGTCCGCAGCCCCTACGACAGTCCGGTCAAGAATGGCTGGCCTTTCCAGGTGGACCCCGACGACATCACCCGGATCTACTTCCGTGATCCGGCTACGCGGGCCTGGCACACGCTGGTCTGGGAGCATGCGCCGTCGGCCGAGATGCCGCTGAGCGAGGACGCGTTGGCGTTCGCCCGGCAGCTGGCGGCCTCGAAGTATCGCTTTCCCGATGACCGGCTTGCCGTCGCTGATTTGTTGGAGCGGTGGAATCTCGGCCTGGGCACCACGATCGCCGAGCGGCGCATGGCGCTGCGGCTCTCGCGGGAGCAGGCCGCTATCGAGCTTCCGGAGAGCGAGTCGGAGACGGTCGTCTCGCTTCCGTCCGTACGCAAGGCCCTCGGCCACTACGAGCAGACGGCGGAACTGCGGGAGCCCGACGCGGTGACGGAGACGGGGGATGACGACGAGGCTGATCTGGAGGATCTCGCCAAGGAGGACGACTTCTACGCCGATGCACTGGAGGACGTGTGAACGACGGCAGCGTTCCGCATCCGGGCAATCTTGCCTTGTCCCGGAAGGAAGACTTCAAGGCGTTCGCCGAGAGCCCTCGCCGCAGCCGGCCCGACCTACTGACCCGAAAACAGCTGAAGTCCCTGCCCACGCAGGCGCGGGAGGACTACGACCGCCAGCGCCGGCAGTGGCACGCGAACATCGGCCCGGTCAAAACCCCGCAACTGACAGAGCTCCATGAAGACCTATGGGACATCGTCGACAGCAACGAGCAGGATGGCGACAAGGCCAAAGGGGCGGTGGCCATCGACGCGTTCCCGGGGCTGGGCAAGACGACCTCCGTGCTGGCCTTCGCACGGGACTTCCACCAGCGTGAGATCGAGGAATCAGGCACGTTCACGAGCCAAGGGCACGAGCGGATCCCCGTCTGCCGGGTCGGACTGACCGGGAACACCGGAATGAAGGATCTCAACCGGGCCATGCTGGAGTTCTTCGGCCACCCCGGACAGATGCGGGGCACCACCGCCCAGTTCGGACGGCGGGTGCTGGACTGCGTGTTGTCCTGCGATGTCCGTCTGGTGGTTCTGGATGATCTGCACTTTTTGAAATGGGGACAGAAGAGCGGCATCGAGGTGAGCAATCACCTGAAGTGGATCGCCAACGAGTTCCCGGTGACGTTGCTGATGGTGGGGGTCGAGCTCGCGAAGAAGGGGCTGTTCGGCGAAGGAACAAACGGGCGCGACACCGCTCTGGCCCAGACCGGCCGCCGCACCACCCGCCTCGGGCTTCGTCCGTTCACCATTGATGCGGAGGCCGGCCGTCGGGAATGGCGGCAGATGCTGCTGGCCCTCGAACAGCGCGTCGTGCTCACCGACAAGCATCCCGGCATGCTCGCGGACGATCTGTCGGGCTACCTCTTCGCCCGCAGCACCGGACACATCGGCTCGCTGATGACGCTGATCAACCGCAGCTGCCAGCGGGCGGTCCGCACCGGCGCCGAACGTCTTGACCAGGAGCTCATGGACCGGGTGAAGAACGACGAGGCATCCGAGGCTGCCCGCCTCGAACTTCAGGCCGCGCTGGAGAAGAAACGGCTGACCAGCCGCCCGCGGCCCCGGACCCGACGACCCGCATGAGAACGCCTGCCCGCACCCTGCCGATCCGGCTGCCTCCACTGCCCGGCGAGGCCCTGGACTCATGGCTGGAGGCGACGGCCAGACGGATGGACACCGCACTCGGTGATGTCCTACTGCACTTCGGCTTCCCGGTCAGGCACCGGGCCGGAAACCAGTTCAAGGGCATCCCGGCAGACTGGACGATCGTCCTCGACGAACAGCAGATCAATGCCCTCGCGCGCGCCACCGGGACGCCCCCGGAAGCAGTCGCTGCCCTGACCCTGGCGCACTACGACGGACGGGCCCTCCACATGAGTACCGGAGGCCGGGCCGTGTCACGGCACGTCCTTTGGGGCCGCGGAGGGGGATCCCGGTTCTGCCCGGAGTGCCTTCTTGCCAGTGGCGGGCGATGGCAATTGTCCTGGAGGCTCGGGTTCTCCTTTGCCTGCACCCAGCACCGCAGACTACTGGCGGACTGCTGCCCGCACTGCGGGAGGGTGCCGCGCCAGCGGCCCCGTTCCGGCCGGTCCGTCCCCCGGCCTGAACTCTGCGGCAATCCACCGACCCGCCCCGCCCGCCCGTTCTCGGCTGGCTGCGGCACCGATCTGACCCGCGCTTCGACGCTTCTCCTGCCTCCTGGCCATCCTGTTCTCACGGCGCAGGACCGAGTGATAGAGATCATCGACGGGGCAACAGCTGCCTTCGGCCCATACCGGACCTCTCCCCAGCCGGCATCGGCGGTACTGGCGGACATCCGGGCCCTGGGCATCCGCGTCCTGAGCGACCTGCCCGCGGCTGTCTTACGGGAACGGATCCCGGCTGATATCGCAGAAGCGCACCTCAGCACCGATCCGGTCTCCCCGCACACGGGACAGGCGACGGAACGTCCGGGGTTCATGGCCCCGCCCCGAGCCGCGGACACATCCGTCGCGGTCACCATGGCCCTGAGCATCCTGGAGCAACCAGGAATCCACCCGGCCGGCGAGGCCCTGCGGGGCCTGCTGGAAGCAGTACGCGAGGAACTCACGCAGATCTCGGCGACCAGCATTGACAGCTGGGGCAGGGGAATCAGCCCGGCGCTGCAGTCCGTGCACCTGGCCGCCCTCGCCCCTTCCCTCCGCCCCAGCGAATACGTCCGCTACCGCATCACGACCGAGACCCCCCGCCGGCCGACCAGGACCACTCAGGGCATCGAGCAGCGAGCCAGGAAGATCCCCACGATGTTCTGGCCGTCCTGGACGGTCCGGCTCACACCACCTGAAGGAATCCATGCGCGGGCTCTGGCCCCCGTTCTCGCCGCCCTGCTGCTGATTCCCGACAGCCGCACATCCCTGGACCAGGCTGCCGAGCTGATCGGCGACACCATCGACGGCATCGAGGTCTCACGTCTCCTTCAGGAACTCAACGCCCTTCCGCAATGGCCGGACATCGTCACCGCCCTGGACCGGCTCACCGGCCACCTCGATGCCAACAGCACCCCCATCCACTACGGCCGGCGCCGACTCCTGGACTACACCGGCCTGCTTCCTCATGCCCGCTGGCTGGAGATCTGCCGCTACACCGGAACACCACCGGGAACCGGACGGCGCGAACGCATCGCACGCAGCCAGCTCTTCCAACGTCTCAGCGGCCTGCCCGCCGAGTCTGTCCCCGACGCCCTGGGTGGACTCGACAGCGCAGAGTTCCGGGCAACGGCCTTGCGGTTCAACGCGCTTCAGACCTCCGAACTTGTGCACGCCCTCCGGCAGGAAGCTCTCGCCTTCCTGGCCTCGCACCACATCCACAACGAGCCCGTTACCTGGCAACCTCCCACTACCTTGCTGGCAGGGCTCTCCCTTCCCGGCCCCGACCCGGCGCACGTCGACCTACCCCGCCTGCACCAGCTCGTCCGAGAACGTCAGCACCCCGTTCAGCACGCAGCCCAGGTCCTGGGCACGACCGTCGAGGCCATCCGACATGCTCTCGACGAACATCCAGCCCCCGCACCCCCGCTGACAAAGAACGCCGCCAGAGCCACTGGCCGCATCCGGCAGCAAGCCCGGCAAGCCATTCCGGCAGAACGCTTCACCCAGCTCTACCTCGACGAACGGCGGTCCCTCCAGCAGATCGCCACCCTCACCGGCTTCTCCCGCAGAGTGCTGACCGACCTCGCCAAGGAGTACCGCATCCCGCTCCGCGGGCCCCAGGACCACAAGCGCCGCGGCACCATCGAACGGGACTGGCTCATCGAGCAATACGTCCGTCGCCGCCGGACCCTGCCCGACCTCGCTCGCGAAACCGGGATGAGTCCCGCGAACATGGCCCGCTGGGCTCACATCCACAACATCCCCCTCCGCCCCCGCGGCGGAGCTAGCCACCACAGCACTCTTCGCACCGCCGACGAAGCAGAGGCTCTTCCCGCTGTCCTTCGCAAAGCTCTCACCGGCCCATACGCACGGCAACGACTCGCGCGGTTCCTGGCAGTCCAGCCCTATCCAACCCTCACTGAAGCAGCCCAAGACCTCGGCATCCACCAGTCCGCTCTGGTGGCCCAGATCAACCGTCTCGAAGATGACCTGGGACAGCCTCTCTTCGAGCGAGCAGAGCGCGGCAGGGCTATGAAGCTGACCCGATTCGGGAAACGCGTAGCCGCAGCTGCTCAGCTCATCAAAGAATGACCCGATCAGTGTTGCGGAGTCTCCGCAGTTCGAAAGGAGAGCATGTGGGCAATTACCAGAGCGAGATCAGCCCGAGCGTGATCACCGGGCTGGAGGAAAAGGTCTCGAAGGGCAACTACGGCAGGTACCTAAAGAGGCTTACCTTGCGGACGGTCCGCGGCTTCACCGACCGCACTGTAACCTTCGACTTCCCCGTCACTGCTGTGGTCGGGCCGAACGGGGGAGGCAAGAGCACGGTACTCGGTGCCGCTGCGCTGGCCTACAAGAGCGTTCTGCCCGGGCGGTTCTTTGCCAAGAGTGGCAAGCACGACGCAAGCATGCAGAACTGGTCGATTGAGTACGAGATCATCGACAAGTCACTGAGTACCCGGGGCCCGATATCGCGCACCGCACGTTTTAAGACCTACAGGTGGAGTCGGGACTCCGTACTTGACCGCGAGGTCAGGGTCTTTGGGGTTGATCGCACCGTCCCGGCCGCTGAGCGAGCGAAGTTCAAGAAGGCCGCGACCTCGGCGTTCGCCGCACTCAAGGAGGTAGCGCTGCCTCCAGAGGTTACGGCGCACGTCGCGAGGATCCTAGGCAAGCCGATTGAAGGATTCCAGCAGCTCTACATTGATGCGGCTGGCAGCGTCACTCTGTTCTCTGGCCGTACACACAAGGACGTCGAGTACTCCGAGTTCCATTTCGGTGCGGGTGAGGCCAGTGTGATCCGGATGGTTGCCGAGGTCGAGTCCGCCCAGGACGGCTCAATGATCCTGATCGAGGAGATTGAGAATGGCCTCCACCCAGTAGCCACGCGGCGCATGGTTGAGTACCTCATCGGCGTCGCGAAGCGCAAGGGTTGCCAGGTCATCTTCACGACCCATTCCAACGACGCGCTTGCGCCACTGCCGTCGAAGGCCATCTGGGCGGCCTACAACGGAGACGTGCTCCAGGGGAAGCTCGATGTCCGCGCCCTGCGCACAATCACGGGCCAGATTCATGCCAAGCTCGCGATCTTCGTCGAGGACAACTTTGCAGAGATGATGGTCACCACGGCTCTGCGTGTTCATGGCGGAGTCGAGCTAGACGCCGTGAAGGTGCACGGCATGGGCGGAGCCGACCCAGCGATCAAGGTCAACCACCAGCACAACATAGACCCGACCAGGCAGTTCACATCGGTGTGCATCCTCGATGGTGATCAAGCGGGGCGTGAGAGTACGAGCGATCTGATCTTCCTTCTCCCGGGAGACAGCTCACCAGAGGCACACGTTATTGGCCGCATCCTGGAACGCCTCGACACAGTTGCAGCCAAGCTCGCTCTCCGCTTGCAGCTGACCGTGCATCAGCAGGAATGGGTCAAAGATGTAGTAAGAACCCGCGCCCTGACCAATTGGGACCGACACGTCATCTGGGAGCAGATCGGCGCAGATCTTGACTTTCTTGCGGGCAGCATCGTGGCAGGCGCCTTCCTGGCCACGTGGGCTGAAGAGTTTCCCGAAGAGGTCAGCCAACTCGTTGACGGTCTTGGGGATCTCCTCCCGCGACGCGAGTAGCTGCGTCGCGGGTGTGGACTACACGGCCCGGCCCTCGTGAAGCTGCCGGCGGGTACATGCCCCGGCGGCAAGTACCTGGGGTGCGCCCCCGAACGAGATCCCTGGCAGATGCTGTCAGGGATCTCGTTCGTGCGGGAGGAATCGGCCAGTAGCCCAGCCGCTCGATCCTCAACGCCGCTTTACAGCAAAAGACAATCCGGCGTTCCCCCTATCGCTGCTGAAGCCACCAGACGGACCCGCCGACGATGGCGCTGCCGACGGCACCGGCGATTCCACGAATGAATACGAGTGTTGGGTCACCGGCGTGAGTGGTCACAGCATCCAGCGGTATCTCGCAGGCGCAGTCATTCCAGAGGACGACACCATCAACTCGCTCCTGGCCCTAGTTTCTGAGGAAGAACAGGCAGCCGAGCTTCTTCTTGAGCTTGTGCGTCTAGCGCAGGAGGCCCGCAGAGCCCGAGTACGCAGCCGGTGTCTGGCCAGAGCAGCTGGCTCTTCCGAACAGCTCTAACCACATCTCGACTCTGAGGAATTCGCCGTCGCCGTGAGACTGATCATGTCGGTCACGTGGTGAGACTGCCCGCAGAGCGGCAGGTCAGTGCGCTGCCCTCTGACACGAGCCGGGAGACCCTACACGGTTGTAGGTTCCGATTTCGCTGGCGGATTCCGGATTCAGCCGGCGGCGCCGTGGCGGGTCCGCCAGCGGATGCGGATTTCATGCCTTCTTGCTGAAGATTCCACACATTGTGTGCAGCTGAGGCGCGTTTCTCATGGCGGTGTCCGCGGTGGGCACCCTGCTCCCAGTGACTGATCAAGTCGCTTTCACAGAAGCGAGATTGAGGGAGCATGACGACTACTGCGCCTGTGGAGCCGGTGCTCGTGAGCCTGAGAGGCACCGGCGGGGATGTGACCGCGGAATGTGACTGGGCCTCGGTTCTTCTCGACGCTTTGACTGCTGCCTCTCCGTATCGGACGTTCCGCTGGTACCTGGGACAGAGGCACTACTCGGGGGTGTACTGGTCTGCGACGGTGGGCGACCACGTTGTGTACGAGTCGCGGTTGGAACTCAGCCGCCTGCTGCTGGCCGACTTCGACGCCCGCGTGAGCGCCATCGTCGCGCAGCCGTTTCTCCTCACGACGTGGATCGAGGGAAAGCGGCGACGTCACATTCCTGACTACCTCCTGGTCACGGATGACGGTCCGGTGGTGGTGGACGTCAAGCCGAGGCATCGGCTGGAGGACCCGAAGGTCGCGCTGGCCTTCGCGTGGACGCGGCAAGTGGTCGAGTCACGCGGCTGGGCGTACGAGGTGTTCAGCGAGCCGCCGGCCGCCGAGCTGGAGAACGTGCGTTTCCTGGCGGGGTACCGCAGGAGTGGGCTGTTCGACCAGAGCCTGGTGGATGAGGTGGCCGGGCAGGTGGCGGACGGGATGTCCTTGGGGGACTGCTTCCTGGTACTGCCGGATCAGCCCCGGCCGCTGGTGAAGTCCACGGTGTTGCATCTGCTCTGGGTAGGCCGCCTGGTCTGCGACCTGAGCCGTCCGCTCAGCCCTGGACACTCGGTGAGGAGGGCCGCATGACGCCGGTGGCCGTGCGGGTGGGTGTGGGGACGCGCCTGCGGGTGGACGGGGAGACTGCCGAAGTCGTCGAGGTCATCGCTCTGCCTGGCGGCATGGAGGTGCTGCTGAGGGACGGGCGCGACCGGCTGTCGCGAATGTCAGTCCGTGAGCTGATGACCTCCGGCCGGGCCGAGGTCATTCCCCAAGGTCCAGGCCCGGCGTCCACCGACGAGCAGGAGACCGCGGCCGTGCTCTTCGCCAGGGCGAGCGCCGAGGAGCGCGACGAGGTGCTTGAACGCGCCGCTCACGTGCGGGAGGTGCTGTACGGCTACCGCTCCGGCTCGGCGGACCTGGCCGCGCCGGGTGAGCCACGACCGCAGTACGCGACCGGGGTGCCGCTTGGTCGGCGGTATGCGGCCAAGGCGGCCGAACTCGGGGTTGGCGTCCGCTCAGTGGAGCGCTGGGCAGCCGACTTCCAGGAGTTCGGCGAGGCCGGGCTGCTACCCCGGAAGGTTCACGAGCCCTGGAACAAGGTGGGCCGGGCCGACCCCCGTTGGGTGGAGATGGCGCTTGAGGTGATGGGCGAGTACACCGAAAAGTCCCGGCCGGGCAAGAAGCTCGTGCTGGAACAGGTCGCCGCGCGTCTGGTGGAACAGCACGGGGCCTGCACGGTGAAACTCCCGAGCCGCTCGACGGGATACCAGTGGCTGGAGCAACTGGAGCTGAAGCGACCCACGTTCCGTCAGAGCAGTAAGCGCAACGCCGAGATCGCCGCGCGGCCCAAGGGAGCCTACGGGAAGCTGCGGCCGACCCGGCCGGGCGAGTACCTGCTGATGGACACCACCCGCCTGGACGTATTCGCGCTTGATGCACTGACTCTGCAGTGGATGCAGGCCGAGGTGACCGTCGCGATGGACTGGTACACGCGTTGCATCACCGGCCTCGCGGTGACCCCGGTGTCCACGACCGCAGCAGACGTGGCCGGGGTTCTGTTCCAAACCTTCCGCCCGAGGCCGGTCGGTGAGTCCTGGCCGGAGGGCGCTGTGTGGCCGGACCACGGGATCCCACGCAAGCTACTTGTGGACTGGCAGGCGGTGGATGGGCCATTGGCCCAGGCGGCCGGCCCGGCGCTCGCGCCGGAGACGCTAGTGGTGGACCACGGCAAGGTCTACCTGTCGGAGCACCTGACCAGCGTGTGCCGCCGGATGGGGATCTCGGTGCAGCCCGCGCGACTACGTACCGGCCGCGATAAGGGGCCGATCGAGAGATTCTTCCGGACGATGCGTGAGGACCTACTGCAGGCGCTGCCCGGCTACAAGGGCCCTGACGTGCACGGACGCGGGAAGAACCCGGAGGGTGACGCGTTCTTCTTCCACCATGAACTCGAAGAGATCATCCGCGAGTGGGTGGCCACTGTGTACCACCGGCGTCCGCACAAGGGACTGGTTGACCCGCTGGTCCCGAAGCTCCGCCTGTCGCCGGTGCAGATGTTCGAGCACGGGCTGGCCAGGTCCGGATACGTGGAGGTGCCCCGCGATCCGGACCTGGCGTACGAGTTCTTGCCGGTGAAGATGCGCACAGTCCAGCACTACGGCGTCGAGATCGACGGACGCCGCTACAACGGGCCTGGCATCGACGACTTCCGTGACATGGGCAGCTCCCGCACGGGCCTGGCCACCCGCCGCAAGCCATTTGCCGTTGACCCCGGCGACATCACCCGCGTCTACTTCCGTGACCCACGCGACCGCACCTGGCACACCCTGCGGTGGGAGCACGCCCCGGCCGTCGACATGCCGCTGAGTGCCGAAGCGCTCACCTTCGCCCGCCGTCTGGCCAAGCAGAACTACCAGCACCCTGACGATCGCCTCGCCATCGCGCTGCTGCTCAAGCGCTGGCAGCTGGGGCTGGGCACCTCGCTCGCCGAGCGCCGCATCGCTCTGCGTCTGTCCCGCGAGCAGACGCTTCCGCTGCCGCCCACGTCGTCCGAGGATCCTGAGATCACGATGTTGCCGTCAGTGTCCCGGGTACTCGCCCTGCCCACACAGCCCCAAGCGACCGACGAGGACGTGGCTGTGCAGGCGGACGTCGTCGACGACACGGACGACGATGACGACCTGCTCGACGACATCGACTTCTACGCCACCGCACTGAAGGACGTGGAATGACCGCACCGCACACCCGCAGGAGCCCGACGGTCAAGGATTCGCAGGAGAGGCTGCGGCAGCGGCTGGACCATCTGACCCTTTCCCGCAAGGAGGGCTTCAAGAAGCTGGCCGAGGCCCCTGCCCGGACACAGCCCGAACCGCTGACCCGTACCCAGCTGGCCGCGCTCGGGGAAGCCGCCCGAGCCGAGTACGACCGGGCCCGCCGCAAGTGGCATGCCAACCTGGGCCCGCTGCAGACCCGGCAGATGGCCGACCTGCACGAGGACCTGTGGGACATCGTGGATAGCAACGACCAGGACGGCGACAAGGTCAAGGGCGGCATCGCCATCGACGCCTTCCCGGGCCTGGGCAAGACCACCGCGGTCCTCGCATTCGCCAAGCAGTTCCACCGCCGCGAGATCGCCGAACACGGGCGGCTCACAGACGACGGCCACGAGCGCTGGCCGGTCTGCCGGGTCGGCCTGACCAGCAACACCAGCATGCGCGATTTCAACCGCGGCATCCTGGAGTACTACGGCCACCCCGGCCGCCACCGCGGCACCGCCACCGACTTCGGGTTTCGCGCCCTGGACTGCGTCCTGTCTTGCGAGACGAAGCTGTTGATCGTCGACGACCTGCACTTCCTCAAGTGGCGCAACACCAACGGCATCGAGGTCAGCAACCACTTCAAGTACATCGCCAACGAATTCCCCGTCACGCTGTTGCTGGTCGGGGTGGGCCTGGAGGCCCGGGGACTCTTCGACGAGGGGACCAGCTACGAAGACGGGGTCCTGGCCCAGACCGGCCGCCGCACCACCCGCCTGGACATGACTTCCTTCTCCGTCGCCACCGAGCTGGGCCGCCGCGACTGGCGCAATACCCTGCTCGCGATCGAACAGCGCGTCGTCCTCGCACAGTGCCGACCTGGCATGATCGCTGACGACTTGTCCGACTACCTCTTCGCCCGCAGCACCGGACACATCGGCTCCCTGATGACACTGATCAATCGAGGTTGCCAGCGCGCCATTCGCACCGGAGCTGAACACCTGGATATCGCCCTGCTCGACCAGGTCAAGAACGACGCAGCCGCCGAGAAGGGACAACGCGAACTCCGCCTGGCCTTCGAGAAGGGAAAGCTCCGCAGCCAGCCCCGCAAGAACGCTGCCTGATGAGTCGGCGAACCCTGCCGATCCGCCTCGCCCCGCTGCCCGGCGAGGCCCTAGACTCCTGGTTCGAGGCTACTGCCCACCGCCTGCACACGCCCCTGACCCACCTCCTGCCTCAACTCGGCTTGTCACCCCGGCGGTCACGCAGTAACCGCACCGTAGACATCCCGATCAACTGGACCGTCCTGCTCCGACCTGCCGAGGCCGATGCGGTCGCCGCCACCGGCACCGCCCCCGACCGGCTGGCGGCCATGACCTTGGAGCAGTACAACCACCGCGCGGTAGAAATCGACACCGCCACCCGGCAGGTGATGCGCCAGGTTCTGTGGGGACGCGCCCGCGGCTCCCGCTTCTGCCCCGACTGCCTGCGTGACAACGGCGGCCGCTGGCCCCTGTCCTGGCGCCTGGGCTGGACCTTCGCCTGCACCACCCACCAGCGCCTGCTGGCCGACCTGTGCCCGCACTGCGGGCACATCCCCCGCCAGAGCTCCCACCCCGTGCACGTGATCCCCCAGCAGGGGCTCTGCGCAGCCCCGCTTGCCACCAACGGCAGACGGTCCACGAGCGCCCGCTGCCACACACCCCTCACCGACGCCGAGAGCCGGCACCTGGGCCCCGACCATCCAGCCCTACTCGCTCAGCTCGCCCTCGACGAGATCATCGCCTCCGTCACCATCGGCTCCGGCATCTATACCGGCAGGCCACAGCCGGTACGGACCGTCCTGGCCGACATGCACTCCGTCGCAGTACGAGCCCTGAACGCACCCAGCCTCAGCAACCTCGTCAGCTTCGTGCCCGCCGATCTCCTCGACGCCTACGAGGGTGTGCGGGCACTGAAGCCCGGACAGAGCGCCATCGCCAACCCGCCCAAACGCCTGGGCTTCATGACTCCTCCGAGCGCGATCACGACCGCAGTGAGCCTCACCGCTGCCGTGCGCGTCCTGGCTACGAACGACGTTCAGGACGCGGCCGAGACCCTGCGGCAATTTTTCCCCGCCGCCCGGAAATTCCACGGCCAGCTCAGCCCCACCAGTATCGACCGATGGGGACACGCCTGCAGTCCGGTCATCAAAGCTGTACGCCTCGCGGCGGTGGGCCCGCTGCTGCGGCCCACCGACCAGCTGCGCTACCGGGTCGCCTCACCCTTCCCCGGACAGCACACCTCCACCGATCGCGTCTCCGAGCGATACCGCTTCGTCCCCACGATGTTCTGGCCCACCTGGTCCCTGCTGTTGCAGCCCGGCACCGGCCTGCTGCCGCGCGTCATGCGGCCAGCCCTGTCCGCCGCACTCCTGTTCGTCGGCAGCCGCCTGGAGTACGCCGAAGCCGCCCGGCTCCTCGCCGATCGCGACCGGAGCAACGCCCGTCACATCATCCAGCAGGTGTTCAACGACCCACAGTGGCGAACCATCTCCACCGCCCTCGTGCGGCTGGCCGACCACCTCGACGCACACCCCGCCCCGATCGACTACCAGCGCCGACGGAAACTCGACTACACGGACCTGCTACCCAGGGAAGTGTGGGACACCATCAGCCGGAACGCGGGGATCCTGCCTGGCCGGCAGGTCCGCAGCAAGCTCGCCCGCGCTTTCCTGTTCGAGCGCTTGAGCGGAATGCCGACTGACTTGGCACCCACGCACTTCCGTACCAACACTGCCCCCGAACGTTCCCTCCTGGCCGGCTTCATCGCAGACCTCACCCCCGACCTCGCCGCTGAACTAGATCTCGTGGCACAGGACTTCCTCCGTTCCCACGGCATCGCCGAGCCGACCACCTGGCAGCCGCCCAAGAACCTCCTGGCCGGCCTCGTGCTGCCCGGTACTGACCCCGACGCCGTGGAGGTAAAGCATCTCCATGAGCTGGTCCGTAGACCTGACGCCAGCGTCGGACGCGTCGCCCAAGCCCTCGGCACCACCATCGAGACCGTCCGGCACGTACTCTCCGAGCAGCCCGCACCCCCGCTACCGAAGACCCTCGCACAAGCCCGTGCCACTGGAGACATGCGCCGTTGGGCCCGCACTGTCCTACCCAAAGAGGAATTCGCCCGCCTCTACCACGACCAGCAACTCTCCCTGCGGAAGATCGCTGACAAGTACGGCATCGGCCTCAAGGTCATCACCGCCCTCGGCCGTGAATACGGCATCGTCACGCGCCAGTTCGGCGGTCCCATCCCTATCTCCGTCGACCGCGACTGGCTGCATTACCAGTACGTGGTCCAGCAGCGGACCCTTGGCCAGATCGCGGCCGAGCTCGGCATGAGCGACACCAACCTCCTGCGCCGGGCACGCCAGCTCGGCATCCCGTTGCGCTCTAGCGGTGGTCCGAGCCACGCCAGCGCTCTCACTGTCCGGGCCCAGGCCAAGGCCGCCCCGCCCATCTTGCGGAAGGTGCTGACCGGCACCGGAGCCCACGAGCGCCTCCGACGCTTCGCCGCCGCAGCCGACTACCGCTCCATGCAGGTCGCAGCTCACGAGCTCGACGTGTGCTCCTCCGCCCTCGTCCTGCAAATTAACCGCCTCGAACGAGAACTCGGCGGGCCACTGTTCCATCGGGCCAACCGGAAGCGCCCCATGGCGCTCACCCCGCTTGGCGAGTGTCTCCTCGCAGCGATCCACCAACACCTGTAGCGACCTCCCACTTGGGCTCCCGTTCTGCGAGACCTGTTCTGGCGCCAACGGCCATCATGGGAAGAACTGTGACGATATTGCGAACCTTTCGTAGCGTAGAGGGGTTGAATGCCTACGGTGCGTGTCGCTACGGTGTCGCAATGCCTGTGGACGATGGGGGTGACCGGTTCGCGGACGCGATCCGGCTTTTGCTTCTCATAGCAGCGACCGCTGACTCACTCGACGAGCTTGCCATGCGCGCAGCGCCGACCAACGCGGTCGCGGTAATTCACGCGGAGAGCCGCTTGCAGAAGCTGGACTTCTGGCTGCGTAACCCTGATTACCTTGCAGATGAGCTGCTCAACGACTACGAGCGTCAGCCGGATCCACTATTGCTGGACCTGGCGGGCCGGATCCTGGACTCGGAGGAGCCAGAGATCTGTGCGATCCCGATGGTCCGCTACCTTTTCGGCGCGTTCGAACACCTGGATCGTGCGTTGAGTGTGCTGGTGGCGCCCCGGTTGCTAGTGGTGTCCAGCCAGCGCGGAGCGAGCGGACAAGTGATCAAGGATAGCTACTACCTGACGCAGAAGGGTCGGGATGTCGCCGAGCATGCCACGGCGCAATTTCCCGAGCTGGCGTGGTACACCGAGCGGGCGGTGTTGGTCCGGGCGTTGGCGGAGGCCACTGGGCATACGGCATTGGCTCTGCGTAAGCGCCAGTATCTGCAGCGGGATTACGCGCAGACGCCGCTGGGCGCCATCATTCCGTCGATTGCGGACCGGACGCGGGAGAGGCTGGGGTGCCTTCGGGTGGCCGCGTTGGGAGGGAACGCTGCATGAAAGCCGACTTGCCGGTTCCATCAGAGGGCGAGCTTTACGAGCGCATCGCCGACCGGGTTGGTATCGAGCCGGAGCAGATAGCCGAGGTGTTGGCGTCCCACGGGCTGGAGCTGACGGGGTCGCTGCCCGCGAAGCGCGAGTTAGTGGTGCACCGCTTGTACTGCGAGGGCCGTAAGACCGGTACCACAGGCAATGACGGCCCCTTCACGGTTGACATCAGGCTGGGGCGTGGCCCCTGGGCGATCTCCAGCAGCATCAACTCGGCTGGCAAGTCGAGCTTGCTTTGGGCGCTGAGTTTCGCGCTACGAGGCGAGGGGTTCGATGCGTTCTGCCGTCCCGAGACCGTGGGCTGGTTCCGCTTCGTGCGCGTTGACATTGAGGTCGGCGGGGCGGCCGCGTCGGTCCGTCTGTTCTTCGACAAGCCTGGGCATCCCAGTACCCGGTTACTGACTGCTGACGCGATCGACGATCTGCTTGCGCTGGAAGGCCAGTCAGAAGGCCGAATGGGTGTGCGCCTGGCTGCCACGGCTGAGCCCAGCGGCGTGAAGGGCTTGATTGGCCGGTTCATGATGGAGCGCCTCGGCCTGCAGTCGGTATCGGTGTGGGCAGCAGAGTCGAACGCCCCGAAGGACGAGAACGGCAACCGTGACAGCGCCGAGCAGGTCCACGGCTGGGCCAGCTTCTTTTACGCCATCGCGTTGAACTCGGCCAGCGACAGCCTCCTCCTCGGGCCGACCCTCGTCGGACAGCTTCCGGTCAAGCTGATGCAGCTGTTCCTGGACGTCCCGTATGCGGCGGAGTTGTCCCGCTTGTCTACGCTGCGTAAGGCGGAGACGCAGGAGGTCAGCCGGGTTGCGCGTCGTGCCAAGGAAGACGCGCGTGCCCGCGACGAGCAGGTCGCCCCGCTTCGCGAGGCCCTTGAGGAAGCCCAGCAGCGTCTTAGGAGAATGGAGGCCGCCAGGCCGGACGTTGGGGGCCTCGTTGCCGCGGTGGACCAGGCCGCCGCCGAACTTGCCGCACAGCAGACGGCACATCAGGAGGCCAGCGAGCAGCACCGGGCCGCGAGGAAGGCCCGTCAGTCAGACCAGCGAGCGGAGCGCCGGGCCAAGCAGAGCAGCGCCGCCCGGTTGCTGCTGGGCGCGCTGGACCCGGAGGTGTGTCCGCGGTGCGACCACGAGATCGACGATGCGCGCCGCGCGGCTGAGAACGACGAGCACCAGTGCGCCGTATGCGCGCGTCCACTGCCTAGCGTTCTGGAGGACCCTCAGGCCCAGGCGGAGGCCCTCGCTCGTATCGACACCCGTCTGGCTGCCTCGAAGGTAGCTGAGGACAGTTGCGCGGCCACGCTCGCTGCCACCGCAGAGCGACTTGCGGCCGCACGGGCAGCCTACGATGAGTCCGCTGCACAGCTGGCGAAGGTCCGCTCAAGCGACTGGTTCGTTCTCTTCGACAAGTCCCAACGCGAAGTCGACCAGATGCGAGGTGCACTGACCCTGGCCACCGGCGGCAAGTGCGAAGACACCCCGCCGGCGCTTGCGGCGGCCCTGGCCGCGGCGAAGCCGGTTCAGGAGAACTCGGTCGAGCAGGGGTCAGGCTACGAGACGGTGCTGGCCGCAGCAGCTGAGGCGCTCAAGGACGTCGTGGATCGGCACAGCCGTGCGCTGTTCTCTGAACTCAACGACGAGATCGTCCAGATCGCCCACGACCTGGGCGTCACGAACCTGACGAGCGTGAACCTCTCACTCGGGGGTCAGCTCAACGCCGTCAAATCCGGTGCCAAGCACAGGTTCTCCGCCTTCAGCCCCGTCGACCGGCTACGGATGAGGATTGCGGTCGTCGTTGGCATGATCAAGGTCAGCCGTCGCAGGGGCATCATGTCTCACCCCGGCCTGCTGCTGATCGACGCGCCCACAGCCGAGGAACTAACCTCGCAGGCGACCCACCAGGTGTTGGACACCCTGTATCGCACCGGTAACACGGTGCCCGGCCTGCAGATGATCATTACTTCGATCGAGGACGCCGTCTGGGATATCTATCCGAAGGACCGTATTGTGACGGGAGTCGACGGCCGCGAACTGTTCTGATAGGCAAAAGGGGCACCGCGAGGCTTCAACCGACGCTGGGGGAAAGCAGTTGTGCACGTCATCGATGAGCGGATCTCCGCGTGGGCGTGTACGGCCACTCCCGACCAACGCCGTGCCGGACCGACCCTGGATGATTTGGGCGGGTTAGACGAGGTCCTCACACATACGGACTATTTCACGAGTGGCCCGCTCCTTGGTTTCCTTGTCAGTGCTGCCGCGAACGAGCCGCAAGCCACTTTCCCGTCTGCGTTGGGCGATGCGATTATCAAGGGCCTGGCGTCCTCGACCCGGCACCTCGCTTTCGCGGAAGCCGTCGACACGCTAGCCACCCATCCGCGACTGGTCGGCGTCCTGGGAACGAAAGCCACCCGGACGCTGCTACGCCGGCTCACCGAAGCCCAGGACGCTGGGGACGACCCAGCATCCGCACTCATTGGTGCCGAAGCCGCTGAGTGCCTCGTGCAGTTCACCCTGGCAGGTGTCGCCACCCCGGCTCAGCTGTTGGGTGCGATGGACATGGTCACCGAGGACACAGCTGCTCTGCCGACTGCGTTCGCAGCACGCCTTCCCCGCCTGCTGGGCGTCCTGGACGCGCACCATCCTGGTGCCGGCCTGCGAGAGGCCCTGGAACGCTGCCTCATCCCGGAGCACACCTTTCGGGACGCGGCCTTCGAACTAGCCCTGGGCGACGTCCGCACCGCTCTGGAACAGGACAATTACCAGGCGATGGTCGAGCAGCTTTCGATAAGCAGGCGGCGTCTCGACGAGCTGGCAGCCGTCGATCCCGATCGCCTTGACGCCCAGATCTACCTGGCAGGGATCGATGGCCTGCTCGGTCTATCTGCGCCCGACGCCCCCGTCCGCGTGGCCGCAGCAGCCCAGGCGCTGCACGATCGAGTGCAGAACTACCGAGCCTGGCGCATGCGTACCAGCACACCCGCATGGGCGAAGGGCCGCCAAGACGACATCACCGCCTGGTGCGAACTTACTGTCCTCCTGGACTACGCGGCCCAGCACATGGGCGACGATGACCCGTGGTACGCCCACGGCCACGGGATCCTCACCGCGCTCCTGCGCGCCTACACAGCGCACCACACCGTGAAGGTACTGACCGACACTCCGGCGGAGCAGGTTGTGGAAACTCTGGTCGCCCCGGTCATTGAGGATGCTTTCCTCCGGAGCGAGAACCGGTTCCGCATCCTTGAGCACGCACTGACCCACGACGAGGATTTTCGCGACGACGGGGCCGCGCAACGCCTGCACGCCTCCCTCAGCGCCCGCCTGCGTAGCTCTGCCCTCCTTGATCCCGGGGCGGAGGTTGACCCGGGAAAGACACGGCGCTGGCCGCAGTTGGCGCGCCAGTTTCCCGAAGACTTCGCTGTCTTTACTGACCAGAACAGCGACAAGGTGTTGGACAGGCTGGAGTTGGCTTTGCGCGACAGTGATGACTTCCTTCTCTCGGTGACCGATGCCAAGTACAGCCGGCTGATGGACACGCTGGTGGTGAGACTGGAGAAGTCCCGCGACTGGATTGCCACAGTTGCCGAGCCCTTCCAAGTCTTGCTGGAGGCGACCGTCCGCTTCGCGTTCCTGTGCTACGACGTGGGCCGCACGACGGGTGGCAGCTATACCGAGTACCTGCGCGGGCGCGACAAGGACGGCAAGAAGCAGAAGGTCGACGAAGCCCTGTTCCATCAGCATTACCGGGAGTTTCTCGCCGTCACTGCTCTGTTCCGGGTCGCGCACTTCGAGGTGATCGATAAGGGTGGTGGCCGCGCCGACGTCTTGGTCACCTTCCCTGCTGCTTATTTCAACGTCGAATGCAAGATCGAGGAAGAGGACGCGAGTAAGGACGGTCTGCGCACGTACGTCGCCCAGGCGGCTGAGTACCAGAACGCCGGCCCTTCCTTCGCGATCCTCCTGGCCTTGGACAAGACCGTCGGCGCGGAGGGTGCCATCAATTTGTTCGACAGCATCTGGATCGAGGAGGTTCAACGGACCGGAGAGCTCGAGCCATGCCTCGTGGTCGTTGTGCGTGTACCGGGCGGACGCGAGAACCCAAACAGACTCAGGCCCGCTCCGCGGCGAATCTGATGAGATGAGTGGAGAGCGGCAACCCCCGAGGATGAAACGGCTGTATGACAGCCAGTCCTCGTGCGATTCTGAGGTGGGGATGCGACGCGTAGACATCAGGCCAGCCTCCAGGGCATTGGCATAAATGCCTGTGAGGATCAGGACACGCATCCCCTTGACGGCCTGCACGGCGCTGTCACCGATGCTCGCCCGCTCCAGGCGGCTCCCGCCGCCCGCTGGTGACGGGCTGCTTCTGACTGTCTCACCGGACTGCTGCCGATCCTGCCATCTCTAGGTACTTGATTGCGGAGTGCAACCGTTCAAGGTCGTCCTTGAAGTGCCCGATGCCGAGATTGCACGCGTGGCAGAGCAGCCCCCTGACCTGCCCGCTTGAGTGGGAGTGGTCGACGCAGGGGGTGAATTCCCGTACGTCCAGATCGAAGGGCACGGTGCAGATGCCACAGGCGAAGTTCTGTGTTACCAGCAGGGTCTCGAAGTCCTCCAGAGCCATCCCGTAGCTCACCCGTAGCCACCGCTTGCGCTCCTTCTCCGCGAAGCATTTCCGACAGACACGTGCTTCCCCGTTGAAGTACCAACCGACCTCCGCGTACACGTGACCGTTCGAACACTCAGGGGTGTCATCCCACGCCTTACGGCGCTTCCACTCGTGGTCGCTAGGGTCTTTCCCCTGCCGCCGCATGGTCGACGCAGCCTGGCAGATGCGACAGATTCGACGGCCCTTCGGGTCGATGTACAGGCTCTCGTCAGTCCACTTGTGCCCGTGCGCACAGCGTTCGAGGTGATCCTTCCGCCGTTCCTTGCCCTTGTACCGCCCCGCTTCACCGAGGGGCGTGCGCCCTGGACGGGGTTGGGAGGTGGAGAGGTGCGCCGGCGACAAGCAGAGCTTGTTCCCGCACGTCTGCTTGACGTGCTGCCCCTTGCGCAAGGTCTGACCCGTATGGTGCTCGTACATCCAGCGGTGCAAGAGGATCTGCCGCGCCTTCCCCTCTTCTCGCCAGTGTTTGCGGTCCGTGGTCTGGGGCCGTCCTTCTTTGCTCACCGTGCCAGTCCATACCAGGCACGCCCCTGACTCGGTGCAGTGCCCGAGCACGAAGTCGAGCGAGGTGCCTTCGACCTCCTTACGCATGTACTCGGTCGAGCCGTAACGCGTCTCCCGCCGGTAGCAAGGTTGGCACTTGCCACGGCGCAGAGGTGAGTAGGGCTTCCCACACGCCTCGCACTTCTTTTTTGCTGCGGGAGGGATATAGCTCTGACGATTCATCCGCGAACCGTAGTACCTGGGACCGACAGTCGTGGTCGGAGGCGTCAGACACCTACTCGTTGATCACAAATGAGATCTCCAACGAGGAGAACGTTTCTCTCGCCCCCTCAGTCGGCAAATTGGGCTTTGCTGTGCCAATCGCACTACTGGATCCGCAAGGCCAAGGTGCAGTGGGGTCGCCGTTACTCGCCGGACGAGGTTGCCGAGAACAGTGAACGCGATCGGTACGAGCTCGCGCGTGAGCAAGGTGAGACCTGGGCCGGGGCGGATGTCCAGGGTGCGCCGGCTTCTGGGTGCATGGCGCCGGTGATCCGCATCGAGCTGCGGTGGGACCGCCTGAGGCCGCGCTAGGAATCCGCCACGGCCGTGAGACTCGTCAGTCCCGACAGCTGTTGAGACTGGTCGGATCGTGCCAGGTCAGCGGGATCCTCTATGACACGGGTGGCGAGAACCTACAGCGGTTACAGGTTCTCAGGGGTACCCGCCGCCGTGAAGCGACTCGGCATTACCCCCGAAGAAGCCAAGCCGAGGAAGAAGTGCCGCCGCTAACTGTCAGGCAACGATCCCTCCATCAGCTCGCTGAACTCATCGGATACGGCCCTCGGACCGACGGCAGGCCCTCATCGACTGCTGGATCCGTCTGGTGCCTGTGCTCTGAAGATGCCCGAGGACTCACCTTCTATCGGGTCTTCTGAACGTGGGTGGTCGCGGTATCAAGGGGGGTGCCGTCGGCGCTGGTCGGGACGATTTCCGGTACAGGGGTGCCGTGCTCATCGACCAGGGTGGAGTGCGCTTCGCCGGGGGCGAAGGCGTGGCGCTCCCCCCACTGCCGCAGAGTGAGGATGACTGAGAAGAGGTCGCGGCCGGCGTCGGTGAGCACGTATTCCTGACGCCGGCCCGACGGCGCGGTGCGCTGGGCGAGGAGCCCGTAAGCGGTGAGCTTGCGCAGGCGCTCAGTGAGGATGTTGCGGGCGATACCGGTACGTCGCTGGAACTCGGTGAACGATCGCGCCCCGTCCATCGCGTCGCGGATGACAAGAAGGCTCCACCTGTCGCCGACGAGGTCGAGTGTGCGGGCGACGGGGCAGTCGGGGTCGGTCCAGTCAGGCTTCGGGGCGCGCATGGTGGTGCGCGACATGACACCTCCCAATGAGTTGCGGATTGAAACCAGCATGCCCTAACGTCAAAACGGTTGCAATTCGCTACTGATTGGGTTGGGGTGCGATGGACGTGTGGCGGCGACTTCTGCTCGCGGCGGTGTGTGGCGTCGCTGTGGCCGGCATCTATGCCGCGCAGCCGGTTCTGGAGCCGATGGGACGGGATCTCGGTGTGCCGGCAGCACACACGGGGTGGATCGTTGCGATCGGTCAGTTCGGCTACCTGGCAGGGCTGGTGCTGCTGGTGCCGCTTGGCGATGTGGTCGTCAACAGGCGCCGGCTCATCGCCGTGCACCTGGCGATCACCGCAACGGGCATGATCCTTACGGCCTCGGCGTCAGCCGCATGGATGGCGTTCGCGGGGCTCGCGGTGGCCGGTCTGTTCGCGGTCGTCGTACAGACCACGGTGGCCTACGCCGCATCGGTCTCGCCGCCTGCCGAGCGCGGACGAAATATTGGCGTCGTGACCTCGGGTGTTGTGGTCGGCATCCTGGGCGCGCGGGTCGTCACCGGCACGCTCGCCGATGTATGGGGCTGGCGGAGCATCTATGCCGTGCTGGCGGTGCTCTCGCTCGGGCTCGCGGCTCTCGTTCTCGTCGCTCTGCCGCCAGAGGAACGTCCCAGCCGGCCTGAGGGGTACAGGCGGGCCGTCGCTTCACTTGGCGGACTCTTCGGTCAGCGCCTCTTGCTGACGCGGGGGCTCATCGCGTTCTTCTTGTTCGCATCCTTCGGAACGCTGTGGAGCGGGCTGTCCCTGCCGCTTGCGGACGCACCGTGGCACCTGAGCGAAAGCCAGATCGGATTGTTCGGCATCGCGGGACTCGCCGGCGCCCTCGGCGCGGCACGCGCGGGACGGTGGGCGGATGCAGGACGGACGACTCAGGTCGCCGGCCTCGCGCTCACCCTGCTCGTCCTCTCGTGGGCAGCGATCGAGCAGCTGCCGTGGACACTGGGGCTCCTCACCGTCGGAATCGTGGCCCTTGACTTCGCGGTCCAGGCCGTACATGTGAGCAACCAGCACCTGCTCACCACCGCGCATCCGGAGCGCACCAGCAGCGTCATCGGCGGCTACATGGTCTTCTATTCGCTCGGCTCCGCCCTCGGTGCAGCCGCAACCACCGCCATCTACACCCTTCACGGCTGGGCGGGCTCCAGTCTCCTCGGGGCAGGATTCGCGGTCTGCGCGATGGCCGTGTGGGCGACGAACAGGCGACTCCCCTCGGTGGCGCAAACATCCGTCGCTCTCGGCACAGAGAAAGCGCGCGCGAGCGAAAGCAAGCCGCTGGTCAAGCCGGACAGGTCATGAACAGCCGCAGAGCCCCTTGAGTGCTCTCCGGCATCTGCAGCCGCTGACCTCTCGGCCGCGCGGAGGCTTCTTGGCATCATCTCGACATGGCCCCACCCCTTCCCCGCACGGTTCGAGCTGTCGGCACCGCTCAGCTACTGGACCTGGCCCAAGAGGCCGCCATGCACGGCTTCAGCCAGCGGCTCCCGGTTGACTGGCTCCAAGAGCACCTTGCGGCAGAGGCGACGCACTACCTGTTCCCTAGGCTCGTGCAGCGGCTCAGGCACCGTCCCGAGGTGCCGCTGCAGTGGAGGTGCCAGCAGCTTCTGACAGTCAGGACCGGTGAACAGATCCAGGGTCTGCTCGACGTCCTTCCTGACACCTTCGACAAACTTCCGGAGACCTTGGACACGGCGTCCAAGAAGGACATCGTCAGCCGCATCGAGCGAGCAGTGACCCAGCGCGAGTGGGTGGAACGGATGGCTGCCGGACCGTCGGCCGTTGCCCTGCCTGAAGAGCCTGCCTGAAGAGCCTGTCTGAAGGATCAGTTCCTCACGCAGGTCGGGAATGGCAGGCGACCTCCCAGGCCGCCTCGATCATCCGGAAGATCTCGTCCACCGCGGCCTCCGGATCGGCCGTATCGCGGGCCAGCGAGTAGGCGTCGATCACGAACCTTGCGATCGTCCGGCAGGCCGTTGTGGTCTGTGGCAGGTCGGGAGCGGCGGCGAGGGTCGTGGCCAGCGACTCGGCGTGGCGCAGCCGCATCGACTCCTCGTACTCCCGCAGGGCGGGTGAGGCGTCGATCATGTGCCAGATCGGGGCGGCGCTGTCGGCCGTGCAATGTCGCACCAGGGCCTGGATTTCGCGGCGCAGCGCGGGGATGAGCGGCTCGTGCGGCGTCCGGCCGGTGACCGCCCGCGCGAGGCGTTGTTCGAAGTCCTCGTCCTGCTCGAACACCAGGGCCTCTTTCGAGGCGAAGTGGGAGAAGACCGTGGTGACGGCTACGTCGGCCTCGGCGGCCACGTCACGGATGCCCACCGCGTCGTAGCCGCGTTCCAGGAAGAGCCGCAGCGCGGTGTCAGCGATCTTCTGGCGGGTCGCGGCCTTCTTGCGCTCACGGCGTCCGGACGGCTCGGTCATGGCGCGACACTATCAGGTACGAAAGCGCAACTGTTCTTAAATCCTAACGGTTAGTGTTACGGTCCCCGGCATGAAGAAAGTGAGCTTCGCCGAGTTCGGCGGTCCGGACGTTCTGCACCTCATAGACGCCGAGGAGCCCCATGCGGGCCCCGGCCAGGTACGCATCGCCGTGCGGGCGGCGGGCGTGAACCCCTTCGACTGGAGGGTCCGTGAAGGCCAGATGCTGGCGGCCCATCCGGTCGAGTTGCCCGCCGGAGTGGGACAGGACGCCTCCGGGGTGGTGGACGAGGTCGGCGAGGGCGTCGACGGGGTCGAGATCGGCGACCCCGTGTTCGGCGAGGGTGCGAGCACCTATGCCGAGTTCGCCGTGCTGTCGGCCTGGGCCCGTATGCCTGAGGGGCTGACGTTCGAAGAGGCGGCCGGGTACCCCTCCGTAGTGGAGACCGCGCTGCGCATCATCCACCAGGTCGGTGTGCGGTCCGGGCAGACGCTGCTGGTCAGCGGTGCGTCCGGCGGAGTCGGATCGGCGGTGCTCCAGATCGCCCGGGATCGCGGTATCACGGTGATCGGCACGGCCGGGGCCGCGAACCAGGACTATCTGCGCGGCCTGGGCGCCCTCGCCACGACGTACGGCGAGGGCTGGGTCGAGCGGGTGCGGCAGCTCGGCCGGGTCGACGCGGCTCTCGATCTGGCCGGTTCGGGCGTGATCCGCGAGCTCGTCGAGCTGACCGGGGATCCGCAGAAGGTGATCTCCATCGCCGATCTCGCGGCGCCGGAGCTCGGTGTCCGCTTCTCCGGCGTGGCCGGGAGCATGCCGGACGCGCTCGCCGAAACCGTCGGGCTCATCTCGCGGGGCAGGCTCCACATCCCGGTCGAGAAGTCGTACACGCTCGCCGAGGCCGCGGCGGCGCACATCGACAGCCGAGCCGGTCACACGCGCGGGCGGCGGGTCGTGGTCGTCTGAGCCGTTTCCCCGCGGTTGCCCGGTCCGGCATGCCCCGGCCGTGCAGGACGGCCGGGGACGCTCGGGAGTGGTGCAGCGGCGGCCGGCTCGCGGTCAGAACCAGTGCAGGCAGTGCGGGGAGCGGCCGGTGCGGAAGAGGGCGTCGGCGAGGGGGGCCGCGCCAGGATGGTGGGCGCGGATGTGTCCGGCACGTATGAGGGTGCTCGGGGCGGTGCCGCCCAGGTAGACCGAGCCCAAGTCGCTGATGTCCAGGGACAGGTCGGGCTCCCGGTCCGTCGGGTGGCAGTCGGCCTTGCCGTCCCGGATGGTCAGCAGGTAGCGGCCGTGCTCGCCGAGGAAGGGGTCGTCGACGTCGAGGACGAGTTCGCCGTCCATGAACCAGCTGCGGGCGGTCAGCGCACGCGGTACGTCCAGCAGCCGTACCCAGAGCCAGTCGGTGTCGTCGCTCACCTCGCCGGCGCGGAAGTCCGCGAGCTGCCAGCGCAGCGGGTGATCGGGCGGGACGTGCTTGAACACGACCTGACGGACCAGGTCGTGTCCGAGCACGAACCGGGCCAGGGCGGTGAAGACGGCGTCGTCGGTGGTGATGGTCTCGTCGACCGTCAGGGTCTCGTGCTCGCCGAGCGAGTAGCTGGCGTAGCCGTCAGGGAGGCCGTCGGCGTCACGGTGGACGGCGATGTAGCGCGGTGCCGGTGAGAGCGGGGGCTGCCCCGCGCGCTGGGCCCACCAGCGGTGCGGCCGGGACAGCGCGCCGGGCTGGGCGCGGCGGTAGCGGTCGTAGATCTCCTCCAGGATGTCGCCGCATTCGGCACGCCGCAGCAGCTCGATGGAGCCGGTGTCCGGGCCGGTGTCGGAGCCGGTCGCCGGGTTGTCGGCTGATCCGCGCGCCCGGGGGAGGGCGAGGGCGGCCCGGTGGCGCGGCACCGTCAGCCGCTGCGTGTAGGTCGCCGGTCCGTAGCCGAACCTGCGGTAGATCATCGCCTCAGAGGCCAGCAGTACGGAGAGGAACTCCCCGCGGGCCCGCAGCTCGGTGAGCTGATGCCGCATCATCGCGCGGAGCACGCCCTGGCGACGGTGCGAGGGCAGGACGCCGACGGCGGTCACCCCGGCGGCCGGGGCGATGGTGTCACCGGGCAGGGTGAGTTCGAAGGAGTACGCCCCCGCGGTGCCGACGGGCCGCCCGTCCGCCGCCATGGCCAGCAGGTTGCGGTCCATTTCGAGCGCCGACCACCAGCGCCCGCCGCCGGCTGTCGGGGTTTCCGGGAAGCGCCCGAACGCGCCATGGAGTGTGTCGACGAAGACGTCGAGGTCCTGGTCGGTCGTGGGACGGATTTCCATTGCTGCCGTTGCCTTCCCGGGATACCGCCACCACGACTCGTGGTGCGTCGCCACAGTGCAACGTCGGCCGGTGGCCGGGGCAACTGAATTACCGCGGGGAGGCTTCGCCTTGGCGCGATGATGGGTGTCCGCTGTGGCGCTGTCCTCCGTCGACCGGCAGGACGTCCCGTGGCGAGAAAGAGCCACCACAAGGAGCGGACGGGGGCCGTTGCTGTGATGCTCGGGTCATGTCTTCGACGCCTGCTGAGTCCCCCTGGCCCACCACCCTCAGCACGGCCCGGCTCCTGCTGCGTCCTGCCGAGGCCACCGACGTCAAGGAATTCACCCGGCTCTGGACGGACCCCGAGGTCCGGCGCTTCCTCGGCGGGCCGGTTGCCGAGCAGGAACTGCCCCTCTACCAGCGGCATTTCGCGGGCCGCCGCAACGCGTTCGCCGTCACCACGCGGGCGGAGAGGACCGTCGTGGGTTCCGTGCTGATCGATCCGGCGCCTCGCTTCGACGACCGGCGGGAGGTGTCCTATGGGCTCCTGCCCGAACACTGGGGCCAGGGCTACGCCAGGGAAGCCGTGGCCGCCGTTGTGGAGTGGGCCTTTGCGCACGTTCCCTCGGACGACCCCTCGGTCATCGCGGTCACCCAGGAGGCCAATGCCCGCTCGTGCCGCCTCCTGGAAGCCATCGGCATGCGCCATATCGACAGCTTCGTCGAGTTCGGCGCAGCTCAGGCGTTGTTCTCCGTCGACCGGCAGGGACTCCGCAACGGCCGGTGAGCGGCGGTGGGAGGCGGAGCGTGCCGGCGCGGCGTCAGTGGGCCGTGAGGCCGCCGTCGACCACGAGTTCGGTGCCGGTGACGTAGGAGGACTCGTCGGCGGCCAGGAAGAGCGCGGCCGAGGCGATCTCGTCGGGGTGGCCCGCGCGGCGCATCGGGGTGCGGACGATGTCGGGCTGCTGGTCGCCCTGCTCGTCCAGGAGATCCTGGATCATCGGGGTGGCGATGACCCCGGGGTGGAGGGAGTTGACGCGTACTCCCTGACGCGCGTACTCGACGGCGGCGGTCTTGCTGAGCAGGCGTATCGCGCCCTTGGACGCCTGGTAGGCCGCGGCCGCGCCGCTTCCGACGAGTCCCAGGACGGACGAGGTATTGATCACCGAGGCGTTGCCGGTGGCGCGCAGCAGGGGCATGGCGGCCTTCATCCCCAGCCAGGTGCCCTTCTGGTTCACGTCGATGATGCGGTTCCACCTGTCTTCCCGGGTGTCCTCGATGCCCGGCCAGTCCAGGAGGCCCGCGACGTTCACCAGGACGTGCAGCGCGCCGAACCGCTCGCGGACGGTGGTGATCACCTCGTCCCATTGCCCGGCGGAGGAGACATCCAGGCAGGCGGAGACGATCTCCGCGCCGGTCTCCTCGGCGATCTCCTCCGTAAGTGCCGTGAGGCGGTTCCGGCGGATGTCGGTGACGATCAGCCGCGCGCCCTCGCGGGCGAACAGCCGGGCGGTCGCCGCACCGATTCCTCCGGACGCACCGGTGATCAGTGCGACCTTGCCGTCGAGTCGTGGGCCAGTCAGTGGGCCAGTCATGGGGGCGTCCTCTTCCTCGGAATTCTCGGGTGTCCCGGGTGCCTCGGGCGGGGCACCGGGCCACCGAGCGTGGACGCCCCGGAGGCCGGCGGCCAGGACGCCTGCTGCCTGGGTGGCACACACCCAGGCAGCGCACCGGCCTCCTGCCTAACCTGAGGAGATGTCCGACAACACCCTGGGAGATTTCCTCCGTGCCCGGCGCTCCGGCCTGCGGCCCGAAGACGTCGGTATGGCGAGCTACGGCGTACGCAGAGTCGCCGGGCTGCGCCGTGAGGAGGTCGCGGTGCTGGCCGGGGTGAACGTCGACTACTACACCCGCCTGGAACAAGGCCGGGAACGCCACCCCTCGTCGCAGGTCCTCGACGCCCTCAGCCGGGCCCTCCAGCTCGACACCGACGCCCGTGCCCACCTCCACCGGCTGGCCGGTATCGCACCGAACGACCGCCCGGTGCCGCAGCGGAACGTGGTCAGCCCGGCGCTGCGCCAGCTCATGGACGGCTACCCGCACACCCCGGCCTTCGTGGTCAACGGCGCCCTGGACATCCTCGCCGCCAACGCCCTGGCCGACGCGTTGTATTCGCCCTTCGACCCCGCGGACAATCTCGCCCGGATGGCTTTCCTCGACCCGGCCGCGCGGGACTTCTACACCCGCTGGGACTGGACCGCCCAGGCCACCGTGGCCAACCTTCGTCAGGCGGCCGGTGGTGACCCCGACAACCCCCGGCTGACCGCGCTCGTCAACACACTGACCGAGCAGAGCCCCGCCTTCACGACCCTGTGGCAGGCCCACACCGTGCGCGGCAAGACCCGGGACGCCAAACTGCTCAACCACCCCGACGTCGGGCCGCTCACCCTCACCTACCAGGCGTTCGACGTCCGCGACGCACCCGGCCAGCAACTCGTCATCTACCACGCCGAGCCCGGCAGCCCCAGTGCCGAGGCGCTGTCCCTGCTCGGCGCCCTCAATGCCACTCGGCGGCAGACGGCGCGAGATCCGCAGTCGTAGAACACGCCATGCCGGGGACGAGGACGGGGACGGGCCTCGGGGCGCCGAACGCCGTCAGGGCGCGACCGTCAGGACGATCTTGCCGGTGGTGCGGCCGGTCTCGCCCAGGGCGTGGGCCTGGGCGGCGTCCTCCAGCGGCACCACCTTGTCGACGTTGACCTGGAGCTTCCCGCTGTTCACCAGGTCGGCGACGGCTTCCAGGCCGGCCCGGTCGGGCTCGACGAGGAGGAATCCCGCGCGTACCCGCGCCTCGCGCGCCCGGTCAGCGGGGAAGGCGTCGTCCAGCGGCAGGATCGAGACCAGCGAGCCGCCCGGACGCAGGGTGCGCAGGGAGCGGGCGCCGTAGTCGCCGCCGATGGTGTCGAGCACGATGTCGATATCGCGCACCGCCGTCGCGAAGTCCTGTTCCGTGTAGTCGATGAGCTCATCGGCGCCCAGCCCGCGCAGGAAGTCATGCTTGGCCCGCCGGGCGGTGCCGATCACATACGCGCCACGGGACTTGGCGATCTGCACCGCGAGATGACCGACCCCGCCCGCCGCGGCATGGATCAGCACCCGGGCGCCGGGCCACACCTTCGCGGTGTCGACCAGGGCCTGCCAGGCGGTCAGTGCCGCCAGCGGGAGAGCGGCGCCCCGGACGTGGTCCAGGTCCGCGGGAAGGTGGGCGAAGTGCCGCGCGGGGGCGGCGACGTACTCGGCGTAGGCCCCGGCGGGGTGCGGGAAGCGCGGCATGCCGAAGACCTTGTCGCCCGGTGCGAAGAGGGTGACGCCGAGGCCGACCGCCTCGACCACACCGGACACATCGAAGCCCAGGACGAACGGCGGCTCGCTGCCGGACAGGAACCGGCCGCCGGCCCGCGTCTTCCAGTCGGTCGGGTTGACGCCCGCGGCGTGCACCCGGACCAGGATCTCCGTGGGGCCGGGCACCGGCCGGTCGGTCGTGATCACCTTGAGGACCTCAGGGCCTCCGGCGGTGTCCTGGCTGACGGCCCGCATCTGCGGGATCCCGGTCTCGGACATGGTGTCTCCTTCGTACGTGCCCATGGCTGGGGTCGGGCGAATGCGCCGCCTGGCGGCCGCGTTTCCCGAGGTGCCGCCAGCTTTCCGCGGCGGCCGGGAGCCCGGCGGTGTCCTGATGGCCAACGTTTGAAAGAATCGGGTCATGCATCGCGTCGGTGTTCTCGCCCTGGACGGGGTCGTCCCCTTCGAGCTGGGGATCCCCGCGCGGATCTTCGGCGCCGCGCGTGGTGCCGCTGGTGAACCGCTCTACTCCGTCGTCACCTGCAGCCTGGACGGACGCACGGTGCGCGCCGATGCCGACTACGACATCGCGGTCTCCGAGGACGCATCCGTACTCGCGCACGTCGATACCGTCGTCATCCCGCCGTCCCACGGGCAGGCGATGGTCCGGGAGGACGGCCGGCTGCCCGAGGAACTGCGGGCGGCGCTGGCGCGGATCCGGCCCGGCACCAGAATGGTGGCCATTTGCACCGGTGCCTTCGTGCTGGCCGCGGCCGGAATGCTCGATCACCGGCCGGCCACCACGCACTGGCAGGAGGCCCACCAGCTGCAACGCCTCTTCACCACCGTCCGCGTCGACCCCAATGTGCTGTTCGTCGACGACGGCGATGTCCTCACCTCGGCCGGTGCGGCCGCCGGGGTGGACCTGTGTGTGCACCTGGTGCGCCGTGACCACGGCAGCGCCGTCGCCAACGAGGTCGCCCGCTTGTGTGTGGTGCCGCCCTGGCGGGACGGCGGACAGGCCCAGTTCATCCGGCAGCCCGTGCCGGAACCCTCGACGGCGAGCGGCACCGCCGCCACCCGCGCCTGGGCCCTGGAGCGTCTCGCTGAGCCCCTCACCCTGACCGAGCTCGCCGCGCACGCCCGGGTCAGCGTGCGCACCCTCACCCGGCGGTTCCGCGACGAGGTCGGGATGAGCCCCGGTCAGTGGCTCGCCGGACAACGCATCGAACGCGCCCGGCACCTGCTGGAGACCACGGACTGGCCGATCGATCTCGTCGCCCATCACGCGGGCTTCGGCACGGGCACCTCCCTGCGCCAGCATCTCCACAGCGCGGTGGGCGTGGCACCACTGGCCTACCGCCGGACGTTCCGCAGCACCGCCGAGCTGACCGCCTGAAGCGCCGCCCAACCGGGGCCCGCTTGCACAGCTCGGGGCCGCCGCACCGGCGTTCACCTTCGGGCTGGTGGAAGCCCCACCCTCGCGTGCAGGGACGACACCGGACAGCTGTTGACCATGGGCTTTTTCGCGGAGCAGACCGAACTCGGTGCAGTGATCGGGCGACAGGGCTCCGGTGATGCGGCGAGGATGGGGGTCGGCCGAGCCGGATCCGCCGCTGAGGAGCGCCATGACTCTTGCACAGTCCACCGCACAGCCCACCGCGCAGTCCACGGAGGTTCCCCCTTCCGAGCCCGTCCGCCAGGAGCCGGGCGCGGCCGGAACGCCCGAGGAGTTCACGGAGCCGCTGCCGCAGACCCGTCGGGCGTTGCTGCGCCGGCTGGCGGTCGGGCAGGCCGAGGGGCGGGCACCGTCGATGGTGGGCGCGGTGGTCCGCGATGGACGAGCGGTGTGGACCGGGGCCCGGGGCTCGGTGGAAGGAGAGGTGCCGCACGGTGATCTGCAGTACCGGATCGGCTCGCTCACCAAGACCTTCGTCGCCGTGCTGGTGCTGAGGCTGCGGGACGAGGGGTTGCTGCGGCTGGCGGACCCGGTCGGCAGGCATCTGGAGGGCACTCCGGTGCCGGACGCGACGATCGCGCAACTGCTGTCCCACAGCGCGGGGTTGGCGGCCGAGCCGCGAGGGCCGTGGTGGGAGCGGACGGCGGGCGCGCTGCGGCCCGAGCCGGCCGACCTCTTCGACGAGCAGCCGCAGCGGCTGTCGGCCGGACGGCGGCACCATTACTCCAACGTCGGCTATGCGCTGCTCGGCGCGCTGGTCGAACGGCTGCGGGGCGGTGTGCCGTGGGGCGAGGTGCTGCGGCGCGAGGTGCTGGAACCGCTCGGCATGGGCCGTACGACGCTGCTGCCGGAGCGGCCGTACGCGAGTGGCTGGGCGGTGCACCCGTGGGCCGACGCGCTGCTGCCGGAGCCGGCCGAGGACACCGGCCTGATGGGCCCGGCGGGGCAGTTGTGGTCGACGCTCCAGGACCTGTGCCGCTGGGCGGCGTTCCTGCTCCGGGGCGACGAGCGGGTGCTCGGCGCGGAGAGTCTGGCGGAGCTGCGGACACCGGCGGTGCCGCCGGAGAGCGGCACATGGGATGCGGGGTACGGGCTGGGGGTGCAGCTCCTGCGGCGGGAGGGACGGCTGCTGGTCGGGCACCACGGCTCGATGCCCGGATTCCTGGCGGCGCTGTGGGCGGATGCCGAGGAGGATGTGGCCGCTGTCGTCCTCACCAACTGCACCTCGGGACCGGCGGTCGGGGCCGTCGCCACCGACCTCACCGGGATCCTCATCGCGCACGAGCCCCGGATCCCCGAGCCCTGGCGCCCGCTGCCCGGTCCGCTGGATCCGGAGCTGCTGGCGCTGACCGGGCCCTGGTACTGGGGCGCGACCCCGCATGCCCTGCGGCTGCGGGCCGAGCGCGGGCTGGAGCTCACCTCGCTGTCCGGGGCGGGCCGCGCCTCGCGGTTCCGGGCCGAGAAGGACGGCACATGGACCGGGCTGGACGGCTATTACGCGGGCGAGACGCTGCGGGTGAGGCGGGACGGGGACGGTGCGGTGAGCCATCTGGATCTCGGCACCTTCGTGTTCACCCGCGGGCCCTACGAGCCGTCGGCGCCGGTGCCCGGTGGGGTGGATCCGGACGGCTGGCGGGTCTGAGGCCGTACGGCGGGGTCCGGCGCACGGACGTACAGTCGATCCAGATGTCAGGAGCCGCGCCCAGTCGGCTCGCTACCGCTGGAAGGCCCTGTGACTGCTGTGTCTGACCCGACCGCGAACCCCGCCGCCCCGGACCTGCTCGACCTGCCGCCGCTCACCGCGGCCCACTTCGCGCGGATCGAGGACAAGGTCGCGGCCCTGATGCGTACCCGGTGCGATGTCGTGGCGATGCAGGGCGAGGCGCTGCTGCCCCTGGAGGCCTGTATCCGCTCGGCCGTGCGGCCCGGCAGCACCGCGCTCAACATCATCACCGGCCCGTACGGAGAGACCTTCGGCGGCTGGCTTCGCTCCTGTGGCGCCGACGTGGTCACCGTCACCGCGCCGTTCACGGGTGCGGTCACCCCGCAGCAGGTGGCGGAGGCGTTGCGCGAGCACCCCGAGATCGACTTTGTGAGCCTGGTGCATGCCGAGGCGGCCACCGGCAACACCAACCCCGTGGCCGAGATCGGCGCGGTGGTGCGGGAGCACGGCGCGCTGCTGATGCTGGACGCGGTCGCTTCGGTGGGCGCGGAGCCGCTGCTCACCGACGAGTGGGGTGTGGACCTCTGTGTGATCGGCGGGCAGAAGGCGATGGCCGGACCGGCCGGGGTATCGGTGGCGTCGGTCAGCGCCCGTGCCTGGGAGCGGATCGCCGCCAATGAGCAGGCTCCGCGGCGCTCGTACCTCTCGTTGCTGGACTGGAAGGAGCGCTGGATCGACGGCGGGCGCACCGCCCTTCCGCACGCTCCGGCGCAGCTGGAGATGCTCGCGCTGGAGCAGGCCGCGGACCGTCTGGAAGCCGAGGGGCTGGAGGCGGTCCTCACCCGGCACCGGGCGGCGGCCGCGGCGACCAGGGCCGGTGTGCGGGCGCTGGGCGGGCTCACTCCGTATGTCGTGCGTGAGGAGGACGCGGCGCCGGCCGCCACGACGCTCCGGGCGCCTGAGGGAGTGGATGCCCGGGAGATCGTGAGCGCCGCGATCGCACTCGATGCGGCGGTGCCGGTGCAGGACGCGGCGGGCGCGCTGGCCAAGGAGATGATCCGGGTGAACCACTATGGCCGCGCCGCCGACCGGTCGGTCGTGATGGCATCCCTGGTGGCGCTGGCGGGTGGGCTGCGTGCGACAGGCGTGTCCGTGGACGCCGAGGGCGCGGCTCAGGCGGCGGGCGCGGCGTGGGACGCGGTGGTCGCAGGCTGAGCCGAGCAAGCGCCCGGCGCTGGGCGAAGGGTCGACATGGGGTCGTGTTTCACGTGAAACACGACCCCATGTGCATGCCGGGACGTGGCGTCGTTTCACGTGAAACACCCTGCATGTAGGCGCAGTTGTGTATGACGCGCCATGTGCGGCGGCCATGGTGGCGGCTCGTCCATCCGCCCCGAGCGCCTGGCCAGGGCACGTGCTCTGCGGCTCGTCGGATCGCCGGTGAGCGCGCGCCCGGCCCAGCCCTCTCCCGCAGCCGGCGGGGCACAGTCAGCCGGCCGCAGCCCCTGCTGGCCCCGGTCCGCAAGCTCCGTCCCGCCGGCCCCTGGATCCAGTCACTGCCGCGACGGCGAAGTCGTTAACGATCATGCTCAAGTCGTCCCGTATATTCGGAACGAGCGACCCGGTTAGATCATGGAGCGCCCGGCCCGGTGTCGAACGTTTCCCAGGAGGTCCGGCAGTGACGGACGGTGGTGTGACGCCCTCCCGTGCGGATGCGCGGCGCAACAGGGCGCTGGTGCTCCAGGCGGCCCGATTCGCTTTCGAGGAGCAGGGGTTGGGGGTTCCGCTTGGGGAGATCGCGCGCCGTGCGGGGGTCGGTGCCGGGACGGTCTATCGCCACTTCCCTTCCAAGGAAGCCCTGTTCAGGGCGACGATCGTGGACCGGATCGAGCTTTTCACCGATACCGCAAGGGACTTGGCCGATGTCGCCGACCCCGGTCCGGTCTTCTTTCGCTTCCTCTCCTCGGTGGTGCGGCTCGCGTCACAGAACAAGGCGCTGTGTGACGCGCTGGAGGAGGCCGGTGCGGGCCGTTTCGAGCCGTCGCCAGGGGTCGGGCAAAGTTTCGACGAAGCGCTGGAAGTCCTGCTCAGGAGGGCCCAAGAGGCGGGCGCCGTACGGCAGGACGTCGGGATAGCGGACCTCAGGGCGCTGTTGGTCGGCTGCCTTTCGATGGAGCGGGCCGCTTCGGGAGCCGGTTCCGGGGACGCGGCTCCGGGCCGGATGACGACCCTGATGTGTGATGCGCTGCGGACGGAACGCGCCGTAACGGAACTCAATGCCGGGCCGGTGAAACGTAACGCATTGCGGTGTGGGGCGTGCGGTGCGGAGTTCGCGGCGGCACGCACGGGCCGACCCGCGCGCTACTGCGGTGGCGCCTGCCGGCAGAAGGCGCACCGGGCGAGGGATCGTACGCGCCGGACGTGACCCGGCGGGCCGGGTGCCCGCCCGTTCCTCAGAGCGGGAGCTTGAAGCCCAGGTGCGAGGCCGCGAAGCCGAGACGCTCGTAGAAACGGTGCGCGTCGATCCGGGTTGCGTCCGAGGTCAGCTGCACCATCTGGCAGCCGAGCGTGCGGGATTCCGCGACCGCCCACTCGATGAGCTGGGTGCCGAGGCCCCCGCCGCGCTCGTCGCGGTGGATGCGTACGCCCTCGATGATCGAGCGGGTGGCGCCGCGCCGGGAGAGGCCGGGGATGACGGTGAGCTGGAGCGTGCCGATCGTCTGCCCTGCGCGGACCGCGACGACCAGGTGCTGCTGCGGGTCGGAATCCAGCGCTTCGAATGCCGCGCGGTACGGAGTCAGGTCGTCCGGTGACTCGCGGGTGGCGCCCAGGGGGTCGTCGGCGAGCATCGCGACGATGGCGGGAAGATCGGATTCGGTCGCGCGGCGTATCTCGATATCGCTCATGGGCGCGACCTTATGCGGTGCGCTCACGGGGCGGCGGGCAGGCGACCCAGCCGCCCCTCCTGCCGCCCGTCCGTCCCTCATCCGCCGTCGGTGTCACTGGGGCGGCGCGAGCGTTTCGACGGCGGTGACCAGTGGTGCCAGCTCGGGGCGCCGGGCGGCGTCCTTGAGTGCTTCGCGCAGTGCGCCGTCGTGGGTGGGCCGAGCCTCCACCAGGAGCGCGAGGCCATCGGATGTCACGCTGGTGTAGATGCCGCGCCGGTCGTCGGGGCACAGGTAGCGCGAGAGCAGTCCGCGCTCCTCAAGCCGGGTGACAAGACGGGTCGTTGCGCTCTGGCTGAGGACGACGGAGTCCGCGACCTGGTGCATCCGCAGATGACCGCCCGGCCCGTCGTGCTGCTCGCTGAGCACATTGAGGACCGAGAACTCCCGGACGCTGAGGTCGTGCGCGGTCTGCAGCGCGCGCTCGATGTGCGACTCGATACGGCCGTGCAGTGCGGACAGGGCGCACCAGCCCTGCGCCAGCCCGGGGGGCTCCGCCGGGGGGCAGGCGGGCGCGGCCGCTGCCGGCTGCGGAACCGCCGGTTCCTGCGTCTCCCGCGTTTCCCGTGTCTGCTGCGTCATCGAAGACCTCCTCATGGGGCGCACGAACCAGGATAGGCCACCTCCGAAATATACGGCGCTTGCAATTAACCCGCGTCTGCAATTATTGTGGACGCTCGTAAAGGACGGACGCAATGACCGAAGGGATCCGTCATGCCTCTCGCACTCCTGGCTCTCGCCATCGGTGCTTTCGGGATCGGAACGACCGAGTTCGCAGTCATGGGCCTGCTGCCCGACATGGCGGCCGGCTTCGATGTCTCCATCCCCCTAGCCGGGTATGCGACCACCCTCTATGCCCTCGGTGTGGTCATAGGGGCGCCGCTGATGACCGCTCTCGGTACGCGCTTCACGCGCAAGCAGATGCTGATGCTGCTGATGGGCCTGTTCATCGTGGGCAATCTGCTCACGGCCGTCGCGCCCAACTTCGGGATCATGCTGGCCGGGCGGATCGTGGCCGCGTTCACGCATGGCGCGTTCTTCGGCATCGGCGCGCTGGTGGCCGCGGACCTCGTCGCTCCCCAGAAGCGGGCCACCGCCCTCTCGCTCATGTTCAGCGGTCTGACCGTCGCCAACGTCGTGGGCGTACCGGCCGGCACCATGCTCAGCCAGCACGTCGACTGGCGCACCACCTTCTACGCCATCACCGCGCTCGGCGGGATCGGCCTGCTGGGCATCGTCAAGCTGGTCCCCGCACAGCGGGCGAAGGCGTCCTCCCCTCTGGGCAGCGAACTCGCGGTGTTCCGCAACCCGCAGGTCGGCCTGGCGATGCTGATGACGATCCTCGGATTCGGCGGGGTCTTCGCGGCCGTCACCTACCTCGCCTCGATGATGGCCGAGGTCACCGGCTTCGCACCGTCCTCCGTGATCTGGCTGACGGCCCTCTTCGGTCTCGGCATGGTCGGCGGAAACCTGGTCTCCGGCCGCTTCACCGACCGCGCCATGATGCCGATGCTGTATGTGTCGCTGACCGGTCTGGCGCTCTCCCTGGCCGCGTTCACCTTCACCGCGCACGACAAGATCGCCGCCACCGTCACCCTGGCGCTGATCGGCATCTTCGGCTTCGCCACCGTGCCGCCGCTGCAGAAGCGGGTGATGGACCAGGCGGCCTCGGCGCCCACCCTCGCCTCGGCCGGCAATATCGCGGCCTTCAACTTCGGCAACGCACTGGCCGCTTGGCTCGGCGGGATCGTCATCTCGGCCGGCCTGGGCTACACCGCGCCCAACTGGGTCGGTGCGCTGATGACCGTCGCGGCGCTCGGAGTGGCGATATTCGCCTCCGCCCTGGAGCGGCGTCACGCGGGCCGCGGCCAGGTGGTCGCCGCCGGCGGACCCAGCGTGCTCGCCGACGAGCCCATATCCGCGGCACACGCCTGACGCCCGCGTCCGTCCCGCGCCGCACTCCCCGAATCACCGGCGCTCCGCACTCCACCGGAGCCCCGCGCACCACCGGCGCGGCCTGCGCCCTGCACCCCAAGGACCTCCTCATGAGCACCTCCACCGCCACTGTCATCACCCCCACCGTCCGCCCCCTCACGACCCGCGACGCCGACGCCCTGACCCAGGCAGCCGTTCGCGCCGCCGAGGGCCTCGGGGTGCGGGGCAGCGTCAGCGTCCTCGATGCGGGAGGTCATCTGCTCGGCTTCCGGCGGGATGACACAGCTGTGCTGATCTCCGGGGAGACCAGCACCCGCAAGGCGTACACCGCCCTGCAGTTGGACGCGCCGACCGCCGACCTGGTCGATCTCGTGCGCCCCGACGGCCTCTTCCACACGCTGCCCACGGCACTGGACCGTCCGCTGCTCTTCATCGCCGGCGGTGTGCCGCTCCACCGGGACGGCCGGGTGATCGGCGCGCTCGGCTTCGGCGGCGGCACCCCCGAACAGGACCACCGGATCGCCACCGCAGCGATAGCGGAGGCCGACCTCTCCTGACCCGGCCCCGTCCGCTAGCCGACGCCCGCGCCCCTGATGCCGCTCCTTCGTGCCCGGCCGGGGTGGGCCTCGGCCGATGTGGCCTCGCGTAGCCGGCTGCCGTGTGCGGTCAGCCCCCAGGGCTTGAGGACGGAGATCGCGGTGATGAAGAGATAGGTGGCCGTGGCGACCGATGGTGCGACGACGAGGCTGATGTCGGGGGCCGGGGTGCCCGCGGCGGCCTCGGCGGCGGCCTGGTTGATGCCGGGCCGGAGTGAGAAGGCCGACAGCAGCACGGTGATGAGCGTCAGCCAGAACTTCGCGACGACCCAGCGGTGCCGGGCCAGCCCCCAGGCGGTGCCCAGGGACAGCACCAACCCGCTGACCAGCGAGGCAAGGGCGAGCGGGAGGACCAGCCAGTCACCGAAGATCTTCATCGCCCGGTAGGCGACCGTCGCCATCTCGGGGGAGCCGGTGGTGTATCCGGTGATGCCGAGCGCGAGCAGCCCGAGGGTGAGACCGAGCCAGCTGACGGATACGGCGAGGTGCAGGACGAGGACGGCCCGGCGCACGGGGCGGTTGAGCTGCTGCATACCGCCACGGTCCCGCCCCGTGCCGCGCGGTACATCTGACGGCGGGAGTATCCGCGCATACGCGGCCTTGAGTACGACCCGCACCGCAGTGTCGCGAGGCACTCACTTCGCCGGATTTACGGTCGTACAAACCTGGTTGCACCCCTACCCCCTCACCTGGCCATGCCTCCCGCCACCGGGAGCCCTAGGCTCCGGGCACATGAGCAAGCTGCATCTGTTTGATATGGACGGGACCCTGCTCTACGGGTCCGCAGCCGCGATCGAGATTTCCCGGCAGCTCGGGCTGGACCGGGAGATCCGCGAGCTGGAACGCGGATTTGCGGCGGGTCAGCTGACCCCTGTGCAGTTCGCGCAGCGGGCATGTGAGCTGTGGTCCGCCGAGCTGACCGAACTCCAGGTCGCCGCGGCCTTCGACGGTGCGCCATGGCTGACCGGTATCCGGGAGGTCTGGGCGGATATCCGGGCACGTGGCGAACGGTGCGCGGTGATTTCCCTGTCCCCGGCCTTCTTTGTCGAACGGCTGCTGGCCTGGGGCGCCGACGCGGCGCGCGGTTCCCGCTGGCCGGCGGTGCCGATCCGGCAGGCGGTGGAGCCGGCCGGCATCCTCACCTCGGCGGCGAAGGTGCGTATCGCGGATGAACTCTGCCTGCGGTACGGGCTGACCCGCGCCGACTGTGTGGCGTACGGCGACTCCCTGTCGGATACCGAACTGTTCGCGTCAGTTCCGCGGTCCGTTGCCGTGAATGCGGATCACCATGTCAGTGACCTGGCCTCATATGCGTATGCGGGAGGTGATCTGCGCGAGGCATACGCGTTGGTGCGTACTGGCGAGTAATTCCCGGCTTTCCACGGAGGATTCGTCCGCTGTGTGCGCGGAAAACGCACTCTGTGGGGAGGATCACTGTTATCGGAAGGGCCGTGTGGAGTGTTCCAAGATCAGGACTTGTGGATTCAACTACTGCCGGTATGGTCGAGTCCGGTTTGGCGGAGTGAGGGCTTCCGCGGGTACGCGAAGAGCGGGCAAAGCTCGCCAGTCTAGCGGTGAAGTGGCCTGCGGCACCCGGACTTCGGACTATTTGTCCCTTACGGTGAGCGGGGTGGCATGCTGCTGACGCGGCATCTGCTCCACCTTGCCGCAGGGAGGTAGGGTTTGTCCGCTTTGGAGGATGATGCCGGAATCGCTAGAGTCGATGAAGAATTCCGGAGCGGGGCGGGGGAATTCCGGGCAGTTCCGATCCGCGGAAGTGCGAAGACGACTGAAAGACGTTCGAGGCGAGGCAGACCATGGACGCTCCGACCACTACGTCGGCCGATAACGGCTCTTCCGGCGGGAGCAGTGGAGATTGGGGTTGGTTCACTCCGCCGGCTAAGAAGTCCTCCGGAGAACAGCAGGAGCGGCAAAACAGCCAGGACCGCCAACAAGGCCATGACGACCGGGCCGAACCGGGCGACCGGAGTGCCTACCCCGACCACGGTGACCACAGAGATCACAACGAGCGGATCGAGAGAGACGAGCGGAACGACCGGGAACAGATACCCAGCCGTCCGGTCCATCCGATCCGGCCGGTAGGCACCGCCACCGAGCGGGTGCGCGAGCCGGAGCCGTCGCAGCCCCCACGGCGCGAGGCGGGCGGAGCGCCCACCGCACCCGTCTACACCGAGCAGTCCGCAGCCCCCTCCGGGTACGCCGCCCCGGCACCCGGGCCGCCGCGCCGCGAGGCCGAGCGCTCCTGGGACCGTCAGCCGGTCCAGGACGGTCAGCCGGCCTGGGAGCGCGTGCCCGTCCACGGCCGGGAGCCCGAGCCCGTACACGAATCCGCGCGCGCCACGGGAGCGCCCACGGCTGGCGCCGCCCCCGCACCGCCCGCCCAGAGCGCGGCCCCCGCGCCCTCCGTCTTCACCCCCGGGACGCCGCCCGCCACTCCCGCACCGGAGCCCACGCTCGACGCCGTGACCGCCTCGGTGTCCTCTTCGGCACCGGCCTCCCCCGACGCGCTTCTCATCCGTCGCACCATGGCGGAAATCGAGCCGGTGGCCGACAAGGTCATCTCGTACTTCTACGCGCTGCTCTTCGTCCAGTACCCCGATCTGCGGGTGCTGTTCCCCGCCTCCATGGACACCCAGCGCGACCGCCTCCTCAGGGCGCTGCTCACCGCGGCCCAGCACGTCGACGATGCCGAGGTACTCACCGCGTACCTTTCGAACCTCGGCCGCGGGCACCGCAAGTACGGCACCCAGCCCGACCACTACCCGGCGGTCGGCGAATGTCTGCTCAACGCGCTCGCACGCTATGCGACGTCCAGTTGGGGACCGGAGACCCAGGCCGCCTGGGTGCGTGCCTACACGACGATCTCGCAGATCATGATCGACGCGGCCGCCGCGGACGAGGCCGTGGCCCCCGCCTGGTGGCAGGCCGAGGTCGTTTCGCACGAGCTGCGTACGCCCGATATCGCGGTGGTCACGGTCCGCCCCGACCAGCCGTACCCGTTCCTCGCCGGGCAGTACACCAGCGTGGAAACCCCCTGGTGGCCGCGCATCTGGCGGCACTACTCCTTCGCCTCCGCGCCCCGCTCCGACGGTCTGCTCTCCTTCCACGTCAAGGCGGTCCCGGCCGGCTGGGTCTCCAACGCGCTGGTCCATCGCGCCCGCCCCGGCGATGTCATCCGGCTCGGTGCGCCCGGCGGAACGATGACCGTCGACCACACCACGCGCAGCGGTCTGTTGTGCGTCGGCGGCGGCACCGGCATCGCACCCATCAAGGCCCTGATCGAGGAAGTCGCGGAACACGGTGTCCGGCGCCCCGTCGAGGTCTTCTACGGCGCCCGCAGCGACCAGGACCTCTACGACCTCGACACCATGCTGCGCCTGGAACAGGCCCACCGCTGGCTCTCCGTCCGCCCGGTCGTCGCCACCGGGCCTGCGGCGCGTGGCGGGACAAGCAGCGAAACCGGGCAACTTCCGGACGTGGTGCGGCAATACGGGCCATTCCGGGAATACGACGCCTATCTGTCCGGGCCGCCGGGGCTGATCCGCAGCGGCGTGGACGCGTTGCTGGGGGTCGGAGTCTCGACCGACCGCATACGTCACGACTCCGTAGAAGAGCTGGTCTGGGCAGGAGATTGAGTTCTTGGCAGGGTAGGGCGGCGCAGAGGGTCCGACAGGAGAGTGGTGCGGTATGCCGAGTCAGGAGCGTCCCGGGAGCGACGGCGAGCACTTGGTGCAGCAGAGGCTCGGGACGACCGAGCGCGCCGACCGCTTCTACGGGGATCAGGTCCTGGACCATCTCAACGTCCGTATGCAGGAGTTCGTGGCCCGACAGGAGATGTTCTTCCTGGCCACGGCCGACCGGCACGGCGATTGCGACTCGACGTTCCGGGCCGGACCGCCGGGTTTCGTGCAGGTCCTCGACGACCGGACGCTGGCCTACCCGGAATACCGTGGCAACGGTGTGATGGCGTCCATCGGCAATATCTCGGAGAACCCGCGCCTGGGCATCCTGATGATCGACTTCACCCGGGACCGCATCGGCCTGCACATCAACGGCCGTGCGCGGGTCGTCATGGACGAGGAGATGCGGGCGCGGCACGCCGATCTGCCGGTCGATCCGGTCCCCGGGCGGCGTGCCCAGCTGTGGGTCACGGTCGAGGTCGAAGAGGCGTATATCCACTGCTCCAAGCACATTCCGCGGCTGCAGAAGGTCCCGGTGCAGGAGCGTGGAGCGCGGGCATGGGGCACCGACGACACCAAGCGCAAGGGCGGCGACTTCTTCGGCGCGGCGGCCGAGGCGAGCGAGCGGCCGCCGTTCCGGCGCCCGGTGCGCCGTAACGAGCATCTGCGGGGCGGACTGCACGAGGACACGGGCGACGCGGTCTATCAGGGCGCGGCTCCGGTGTCCGGGGGCGCCCCCGCAGCCGGCGGCACGGCCCATGCCCCACGCACCGAGCCCGTCCATGGCGCCGGGCCCGAGGCCGCCGGCCGGCGGGATTTCGTGGAGGAGCTCAACGCGGAGTTCCTCGACCGGGTCGAGCGGGTGCTCGCCCGCGCCCAGCCCCGTCGTCCCGTGGAGGACGAGGCCGACTTCCGCGGATGGTTCGACCGGCGCGACGGCTGAGACGGCGCCTGCCGCAGCGGCCGCCGCGGTGATTCGAGGACCGTTCAGCCCAGGTCGGGGGCGTGCATGGCCCGCACGCCCTCGATGTTGCCGTCCAGGTAGTGGCGGAGCGACAGCGGTACGACCTCGACGGAGGCGATGCCGACGCGGGTGAAGGGCACCCGCACGATTTCGTAGTCCCCGCAGGGCTCCTCGACCTCGGGGCCGTGCCGGCGTGCGAGGTCCATCGAATCGAGCCGGCAGACGAAGAAGTGCTGGACCTTCACGCCGTCCACCCCGCCGTCGCTGAAGTGCTCGACGGTGTCCACGAAGACCGGCACCACGTCCTTGATCTTCGCGCCCAGTTCTTCGTCCAGCTCACGGTGGAGGGCGTCGATGACCGTGGCGTCCTCGGGCTCGACGCCACCGCCGGGAGTGATCCAGTACGGGGCCCGGCCCGGCTTGGTGCGCTTGATCAGAACGAGGTCCGCGCCGTCTAGCAGGATCGCGCGGGCGGTGCGTTTGACGACTGGCCGTTCGTTCATAGGGGACAGATGCCGCAGTCACGGCCTGGTGAAACCCTCGCCTCTCGGTCACCAGTCGACAGCGGTGCGCAGCAGCCATTCATGCGCCCGCGCGATATGCGGCAGGCCCAGCGTCCCGGTTCGTACGGCCAGGAAATAGGTCCGCAGCGGGGGCACCGGCGGGTCGAGCAGGGTGGTGACGGTGCCGTCGGCCAGCGCGTCGGCGCACAGATAGCGAGGCAGCACGGCGAGCCCCGCGCCGGCCGCGACGCAGGACAGCACCGCCCGCAGATCGCCGGCGATCACGGCCGCGGAGGCCGTGGGCTTGGCGTCGAAGACCGCGGACCAGTAGCGGGCGATCAGCGGCAGACTTTCGTGGACCTCGACGATCGGTACGGGGTCCAGCAGACGGACGCCACCGGCCCGCAGCACCCCGGGGCCGCCCAGCTGCGCCGCCCAGCGCGGCGCGGCGATCAGCACATGCTCCTCGTCGCACAGCGGGGTGGCGGTGAGCAGCCCGCCGCGTGGCCGGGTCGTGGTGACGGCGAGATCGTGGTGACCGGCCGCGAGACCGGTCAGCATCTCGTCCGCGGACCCGAAGGAGGTGCGGATGGACAGGCCCTGGGATATCAGCGGGGTGAGCGCCGGGAGGGCGCGTTCGGTGAGGAACTCCGGGGCACCGGCGAGATGGAGGGTGCGGGTGACGGAGTCCCGGTCCAGGCCCGCCTCTGTGATCTCGGTGAGCGCGTCCAGGTGCGGCGCCACTTGTAGGCGAGTTCGTCGCCGACGCTGGTGGGGGTGACTCCGCGGGCGTACCGGAGGAAGAGCGGACGGCCCAACTGGCGTTCCAGCGCCCGGATTTGGCTGGTCACCGCAGGCTGGGAGAGGCCGAGTAAGGTCGCGGCGCGGGTGAAGGAGCCGGCTCGGTGCACTGTGACAAAGGTGCGCAGCAGAGCCAGATCCATCATGTACCTCCTGCGCCCCTCGGAGCCTGGTCGCGGGCCAACTATAAATTCGCCGATAGGGCTGTGTCGCTAGCGTGATTGGACACTGACGCTCGGTCAACTAGCCTTGTTCGAGCGGTTGGTTTCACGTGGAACATCTCGTTTCACGTGAAACACGTGGACTCGGGGCCATGGGGAACCGCAGGCCGGCAGGGTGACGAGGGGGGATGCCCTGCCGGCCGTTCTTATGTCTTCAGCTATGCCGGACGTGGCGGCGCGCACCACTTGTTCTCTTCATGTCGATGATGAGGTTCATCCCGTTTGCCCGGTCAGGCGCGTGTGGCCACGTCCAGCGCCCGGAGGACATCCGCGACCAGATCCTCCGGCTCCTCGACACCGACCGAGAAGCGGATAAAGCCCTCCGGCACCGCATCCCCGCCCCACCGGCCCCGCCGCTCCGCGCTGGACCGTACGCCCCCGAAGCTGGTCGCCTCGTCCACCAAGGTCAGCGCGGCCAGGAACCGCTCCGCGAAGGGCTTGTCGGGCAGCACGAAGGACACCACGGAGCCAAAGCGGCCGGGGCGCATCTGCCGAGTGGCGAGCTGGTGGGACGGATCGGACGGCAGGCCGGGATGGCGCAAGCCGGTGACCTCGGGGCGGTCGGTCAGCGCCGTGGCCAGCGCCAGCGCACCGGCCGACTGCTGCCGGACGCGCAGTGCGAGGGTGGCGAGGGAGCGATGCGCGAGCCAGCTCTCCATGGGACCGGGGATCGCGCCCACGGTCTTGCGCCACAGCCGTACGGAATCGGCGAGTGCGGCATCGCGGGTGCTGGCGTAGCCCAGCAGCACGTCGCCATGGCCGGTCAGCGCCTTGGTGCCGCTGGCCACCGAGAAGTCCGCGCCGAGATCGAGAGGGCGCTGGCCGAGCGGGGTGGCGAGGGTGTTGTCGACGGCGACCAGCGCGCCCCGGTGGTGTGCCGCCTCGGCCAGCCGCCGGATGTCGCACACATCGAGGCCGGGGTTGGAGGGCGTCTCGATCCACAGCAGCCGGGCGCCGTCCAGCGCATCGAGCTGAGCATCGTGTGCCGTCGGCGCCGTACGGACCTCGATGCCGTAGCTCTCCAGCCGTGTGCGCGCCGCAGGCAGCAGCTGATAGCCGTCGCTGGGGAGCACCACCGCGTCACCGGAGCGCAGCTGGGAGAAGAGGACGGCGCTGATCGCCGCCATGCCGGAAGCGAAGGCAATGGTGTGGGCGCTCTCGTCCGGCGATTCGAGCGCGCCGATGGCCTCTTCCAGACGCGTCCATGTCGGGTTGGCGTCCCGGCCGTAGGTGTAGGGGCCGACGGCGTCGCCGGGGAGATGGTAGTGGGCCGCGAAGACCGGCCCGGGGAGGGCCGGCTCATGGGCCTCGGGCTCCGGGAGCCCGGCACGTACGGCGCGGGTGCCGTCGCCCGTCATGCGCTCTCCTTCTCCTGCGGCCGGTGCTGTTCCCGGGCAGTGCGCCGGTTGTCGTGGTCGGCGCCGCGGGCCGTGACGACAGTGGGGGCCGGGAGCGCGGCGCGGATCGCGGCCAGCAGGCCCTCGCTCGCCTCCTCGACCATCTCCAGGCACTCCTCGAAGCCCTCGAAGCCGCCGTAGTACGGATCGGGTACGTCGAGATCGTCGGTCGCGCCCGTGGCCGCGCCCGTCCCGTACGTACGCAGCAGGCGGACCTTGGCGGCGTCCTGCGCGGTGGGGGCCAGGCGGCGCAGCTCGCGCAGATGGCCGGAGTCGAGCGCGATGACCAGGTCGAGGCGGTCGAACCAGGAGGCATGGAACTGCCGGGCGGTGTGAGCGTTTTCATAGCCGCCCGCGCGCAGTACGGCGACCGTGCGCGGGTCGGCTCCATCGCCCTCGTGCCAGCCGCCGGTCCCCGCGCTGTCGACCTCGACCAGGCCGTCGAGCCCGTCCTCCGCGAGGCGGGCGCGGAAGACGGACTCCGCCATCGGCGACCGGCAGATGTTGCCGGTGCAGACGAAGCAGACGCGGAACGGAGCGGTCAAGGGTCAGTCCTCGTCAGGAAGGATCACATGCATCGCCCAGGCGACGATGGAGATGATCACGCCGCCGAGCAGTGCCGTCCAGAACCCGCCCACATGGAAGGCGAGATCTGCCTGGCCGGCGAGCCAGGAGGTCAGCAGCAGCATCAGCGCGTTCACGACCAGCGTGATCAAGCCGAGCGTGAGGATGAACAGGGGGAAGGAGAGCAGCTTCACCACGGGCTTGACCAGGAAGTTGACCAGCCCGAAGATCAGCGCGACGAGGATCAGTGTCAGTACTTGGCGGCCGGTGTTCTCACCGGTGAGCGTGATGTCCTTGAGCAGCCAGATGGCCACGGCAAGCGCCGCGGCATTGGCGATCGTCTTGACCAGAAAATGCTTCATGGTGAGATCGTCGCAGACGAGTCTGAATTCATTGAGGGGTGCGATCGGCATGAAGGCTTTCAGACTGGAAGAGCTGGAAGCGGAACGGGCCGCCAACGACGGCGCCTATCTGCAGTTCCTCCGGGAACGCAACATGTCGGTCGGGCTGTATGCGCTGGATGCCGGCAGCATCGATCCCCAGCAGCCGCACCGGCAGGACGAGGTCTATCTCGTGGTCAGCGGCCGGGCGGCGATCACCGTCGGGCAGGAGACGCAGTCGGTGGCCCGGGGCAGCGTGGTTTATGTGCCGGCGGGAGTGCCCCACAAGTTCCACCACATCAGCGAGGACCTCCGGGTCATGGTGGTCTTCTCTCCTCCTGAGAGCTAAGGGTCGGGCCCCGCAACCCGTAGGGGACGCGTCAGGGGAGTACCGGGGATGCGAAGCCCCCACGGCCGTGGTCCGCGTCCTAGCATCGTGGGTGAAGGGAAACCTGAGGCGCGAGGCGGCAGATCCGCAGCATGCGGACAGTGCCATCGGCGCGACCACAGTGCAGCGGACAGATAGCGCGGTACGGACAAAAGCGACAGCGCGAAAGACAGAAAGCAGGGGAGAGCAGTGGCCGGTAAGGGGATATTCGCAGGGCTTCCGTGGTGGGTCACCTGGGTCGTGGTGCCCGTCGTCGTGATCGTCGTCTTCGGCGGACTGATCGCCACCGCGCTCGGCTTCCTGATCGGCGTGCTGTTCAAGGTCCTTATCGCGGCGGCTCTGATAGCCGGGGTCATCTACCTCTTCCGCAGGGCCAGTGGCTCGTCCTCTTCCTCGTCGAAGAGCGACTGGTAAGCCGCAGCCGACACGACCGACCGCCGGTGCCCGAACACCGGCGGTCGCCGGCCGTGGCCCGCTCGGCGATGACCACGGCACAGATGTCATCTCATAAAGACCCTCATAAAGCACCCCAAATGCATCTCATTGGGACGCAGCTGAGTCCGATGTCGAACTCCACGCGCACAGTCCCGCTTGGCGGTGCGCGGGCGGGGTGACTCCTCCGCCTTTCGGCCTTCCGCCCCGGCCGGCCGAGTTAGAGTGCCGATCGCAGGCGTCTTCCGGACGGTGGCGTTCCGGAAAACCCCGGGTGCGACGAGCCCGGTCCGGGCGTCATCGGACGCCTGGGAGACGCGCGCGGTCACGGGAGTTGGTCCCGTGCCCGGGGCCGGTGCCCCTCTGCGAGCGGACCTGGGGGTTGGCGTTGGCAATCGTGAACGGCGAATCCTCCTCCCACCCCACCTTGATCGGATCGGTGCAGCGGGCGCTCCGGCTGCTGGAGGCGGTGGGCGCGCATGCCGACGGGGCGCCCGCCAAGCAGCTGGCCAGAGAGGCCGGGCTGCCACTGCCGACCGCCTACCACCTGCTGCGGACCCTGACGCATGAGGGTTATCTCCAGCGTGAGAACGGTGTCTTCGTCCTCGGTGCGGCGGCCGAGGTCATCGGCCGGGCCGGGGCCAGGCGCCGACAACGGGCCCATCTCTCCGAAGCGCTGGCCGTGGCGGGCCAAGAGCTGGGCGCCGCCGTCTACTTCGCCGTCTATCGGGAGGGTGAAGTAGAGGTACTGGCGGTGACCGACGACCCGGCGCGGCCGCCCGTGGTGGAGTGGGTCGACTTCCGCACCACCGCACATGCCCATGCGATCGGGCAGTGTCTGCTCGCGCAGCTTGACGAGACAACGAGGAGGGAGCATCTGGCACGCCATCCCGTCGAGTCGATAACGCCCTTTTCCGTGCGAACTGAGGATGATTTGCTGCACCGTTTGGATACGGTGCGTCGCGGTCATGTCGCTTACGAGCGCCAGGAATATGCCCTGGGCACGGTGTGCTCCGCCATTCCCGTCCAGGTCGGTGCCGCTGCGGCGACGCTGGCGATTTCCCTGCCCGTGGACGAGCTGCGTCGATTGCGGTCCGTTACAGACCGACTACGGAAAATGGCGGAGGCGACACTAACGACACTCGCCTTCTCTATCAGTATCTGAAAACTCACTCCTTGTGATCTGCTGGCGCGTGGCAGACGATGGCGCCAATAGGGCTACGGGGTTGTTTCCCGGCCATCTCCGATCAAGTGCGGGGCAGTGGTTGATGACCGACACAGTTCAGGCAGAAGTGATCATGAGCTTCGTCGTCTCGGAGGAGCTTTCGTTCCGGATCCCGGTGGAGCTGGACTTCGCCAGCTCCGATCCGTACGCCGTCCGCCTCACCTTCGACCTGCCCGGCGATGCGCCGGTGACCTGGGCGTTCGGCCGGGAGCTGCTGCTGGACGGGCTGAGCCGGCCGTCCGGTGAGGGCGATGTGCGGATCGAACCGGCCTCCCCCGAGCACCTCGGCGATGTCCTCATCAGCCTTCAAGTCGGCGCCGAGCGTGCGCTGTTCCGGGTGAGCGCGGCGCCGCTGGTCGCCTTCCTGGACCGTACGGACCGGCTGGTGCCGCTGGGCAAGGAAGAGGTCTGCGACACCCTGGAGGCCGTACTGGACCAGATCCTCACGGAGACCCCGGCCGGCTGACCCTGCCGCCGGAACTCGCCCCCGATCCTCTCCCCGTCATCCCTGCTTACGTCGCTTGCCGCGTCCCCCACGGCGTCCCTGCCGGCCACCCGTGGGGCGCGTCGGCCCACCGTCGCCGACCCCGGCCCCAGGGCCCGCCATGACACCCGCCCCGGCCCCCTGCCCGGCTCCCGTGTCGTCGCCCGTCGGCCCCGTCCGCTCCTTCCGGTCCGCCGAGACGACCAGCGCGGCCAGCAGGGTGGTCAGCGGCACCGCGGCGACCAGCCCGATGCTGCCCACGAGCGTGCGGACGATCTCCTCCGCGACCACCTCGCTCGACGCGACCGTGCCGACGCTGCTCTGTGCGATCGAGAACAGCAACAGCAGCGGCAGTGCGGCACCCGCGTAGGCCAGCACCAGGGTGTTGACGACGGACGCGATGTGATCCCGGCCGATCCGCATCGCGGCGCCGTAGAGCTTGCGCCAGCCGGCCGACGGGTCCGCCTCCTTGAGCTCCCAGACCGCGGCGGTCTGGGTCACCGTCACATCGTCGAGCACGCCCAGCGAACCGATGATGATCCCCGCCAGCAGCAGACCGCGGATCTCGATGTCCGGGTACAGACCGTGCACCAGCCCGGTCGTGTCGTCCGTATTGCCCGTCAGCAGCGCCCAGCCGATGAAGACCGATCCGAGCAGCCCGATCAGCAGAAGTGACGCCAGGGTGCCGAGCACGGCCACGGACGTCCGGGCCGTCAGCCCATGACACAGATACAGCGCGATCAGCATGATCGCGCTGCCCCCGACCACCGCCACCACCAGCGGATTGGAGCCCTGCAGGATCGCCGGAAGGATGAACAGCGTCAGGACCACAAAGCTGGCCGCCAGCGCCACCAGTGCCAGGAGCCCGCGCAGCCGGCCGACGATCACCACCGCGAAGGCGAAGATCCCGGCCAGCAGCCACATGGGGAGCGACCGGTCGACATCGCTGACCGAGTACTGCAGGTCCTTCGGCGCCTTGGGGGAGTACGTCACCACCACCTCCTGGCCGGTGGTGTAGTGGCGCAGGGCATCCGGTGTCACCACCGTCTGGAAGGTGCGCCCCTTGTTTTCCCCGGTGGTGACTTCGATGGTGGTCTGCTGGCAGGGCTTGCCCTTGTCCTTGTCCGCTCCCCCGGTCGGTGGCTGCCCCGTCGGTGACGGTGGCTGGGGTTGCTGTTCGGCATGGACATCCGCACAGTTCACCTCCGCCACCTTGACCACTCTGGCCGTCTCCGTGGGCTGGTCGAAGCCGACCCCGGACGGTTTGTGTGGCGGTGCACCGCCGGGCCAGAGCACGACCAGACCGACCGCCACCGCGGCCGCGAACGGGATCAGTACGGCCGCGATGACCTTGCGCAGATGTCGGGAGACGGGCGCGGCAGGACCATGGCCATGCCCGTGGGAGTGCGGGGCGGGGTGATGGTGGGACTCATGAGCGGACACCGCCCGATCATCGCAAGAACCGCAGGGGCCCACTGTTCACCGCGCCACATCGGCCGCTACCGTGGTGGCACCTTTGCAATCGCGGGAGCTCGGAGCACCGGGCTGAGAGGGCGCTGACCTCCGTCCCAGCGGCGTTTCACGTGAAACGCCGACAGACGGAAGCCGCTGCGTCGACCGCCGAACCTGTTACCGGGTAATGCCGGCGTAGGGAGTTGGGTCTCATGACTCTGCAGGATGCACGCACGCCCGAAAACGGTGCCACCGAGGGCGAAAAGCCGCAGATCGGCTGGCACAAGGGCTATGTCTCCGGATCGCGCCCGGACCTTCGGGTGCCGGTCCGGCGGGTGCACCTCACCAACGGCAAGGACGTGACGCTCTACGACACGTCAGGTCCGTACACCGACCCTCAGATCGATACCGACGTCCGCCGTGGTCTGGATCCGCTGCGGGAGAACTGGATCATCGGCCGCGGCGACACCGAGGAGTACGCGGGCCGCCCGCTGCGGCCCGAGGACGACGGCCTCAAGCACACCTCGCCGCGCGGCGGACTCAAGAACCTCGACGCGGTCTTCCCGGGCCGCCCCCGTCAGCCGCGCCGCGGCCGTGCGGGCACCGCGGTCACCCAGCTCGCGTATGCCCAGCGCGGCGAGATCACCGCGGAGATGGAGTACGTCGCCCTCCGCGAGAACGTCACGCCCGAGTTCGTCCGCGAGGAGATCGCGGCCGGCCGCGCGGTGCTGCCGGCCAACATCAACCACCCGGAGATCGAGCCGATGATCATCGGCAAGAACTTCCTGGTGAAGGTGAACGCCAACATCGGTAATTCGGCGGTCACTTCCTCCATCGAGGAGGAGGTGGAGAAGATGACCTGGGCGACCCGTTGGGGCGCCGACACGGTGATGGATCTGTCCACCGGCCGCAATATCCACACCACCCGCGAGTGGGTGCTGCGCAACTCCCCCGTCCCCATCGGCACCGTCCCCCTCTACCAGGCGCTGGAGAAGGTCGACGGCAAGGCCGAGGAGCTGACCTGGGAGATCTACAAGGACACCGTCATCGAGCAGGCCGAACAGGGCGTCGACTACATGACGGTGCACGCCGGTGTGCTGCTCCGCTATGTGCCCCTCACGGCCCGCCGCAAGACCGGCATCGTCTCCCGCGGCGGTTCGATCATGGCCGCCTGGTGCCTGGCGCACCATAAGGAGTCCTTCCTCTACACGCACTTCGAGGAGCTCTGCGAGATTCTCGCCTCCTACGACGTCACCTACTCGCTCGGTGACGGTCTGCGCCCCGGCTCCATCGCGGACGCCAACGACGAGGCACAGTTCGCGGAGCTGCGGACGCTCGGCGAGCTGAACACCATCGCCAAGCGGCACGGCGTACAGACCATGATCGAGGGCCCGGGACATGTCCCGATGCACAAGATCAAGGAGAACATCGACCTCCAGCAGGAGATCTGCGAAGAGGCGCCGTTCTACACGCTCGGCCCGCTGACCACCGATATCGCGCCCGCCTACGACCACATCACCTCCGGTATCGGAGCGGCGATGATCGCCTGGTGGGGCACCGCGATGCTCTGTTACGTCACGCCCAAGGAGCACCTGGGCCTGCCGGACCGCGACGACGTCAAGACCGGCGTCATCACGTACAAGATCGCGGCCCACGCGGCGGACCTGGCCAAGGGCCACCCGGGCGCCCAGGAATGGGACGACGCGCTCTCCGACGCCCGGTTCGAGTTCCGCTGGGAGGACCAGTTCAATCTGGCCCTCGACCCGGACACGGCCCGCGCCTTCCACGACGAGACGCTGCCCGCCGAACCGGCGAAGACGGCCCACTTCTGCTCGATGTGCGGCCCGAAGTTCTGCTCGATGAAGATCAGCCAGGACATCCGCCGCGAGCACGGCGGCGATCTGGCCCTCGACCCCGAGGCCGGAATGGCCGAGAAGTCGAAGGAGTTCGCGGCGGCGGGCAACCGCGTGTATCTGCCGATCGCGGACTAGCCGTTCCGGCTGTACGCACTCGGCGGAAGGCCCCTGCCCTGCGAGGGGCGGGGGCCTTCCCGGCTGCGGAGGCAACTGGGAAGGGATCCCGACCCCAGCCCCCGGCCTAATCCGGCTGGTGATCCGGCCGTTGATCCGCCCCGCCGTAATCCGCCCCGCCGTAATCCGGGCTGGTGAAGTCCGGGCTGGAGTAGCGCGGGCGGGGCCCCGAGGAGCCGCTGTCGGGGCTGGTGAACTGGGGGCGGGTGTAGCCGAGCGTGGGGATGCGGCTCTCGGCGGACGTGCCGCGACGCGGGACGTAGCGCGCGGGGTCGTCGTCCGGGGTGGCGGTGGGGTCGGTGAGGGCCGCATGGAGAAAGGGCAGCAGACCGCGCTCCAGGAGGGCGCGGCGCCATGCCTCATGGGCTTGGTCCAGCGCCTCGGCCGGCTCCTCGGCTCTGGCGACCTGGGCGGACGCACCGTTGCGCAGCGCCGTGATGACCAGGCCGGCCATGGCGACGAGGGTGCCCACCGCGGTCAGCGCCGCGAATATCCAGCCGACGCTGATCAGCGGCTGGGCCAGGGACGTGTCGAGGCTGACGGCACGCAGCACATACCCGATGAGGAGGAAGAGCACGGCGGCGATACCGGCGAGCACCGGGGCGAGCACCGCGATCATGGCGGTCAGCCCGGCCCCGGTGGTTTCGGCCTCGTCCAGGGCCGTGGCGCTGTCCGGTCCTAGTCTCCCGTAGGGAGCCTCGTTCTGCTCCGCGCCGTCCGCATCGGTGACGGACGCGAGCGGCGCCGGTGCGCGCAACTCGGCACGCAGCTGCACATAGCGTTGGTATTCGGCCGTGGCGCAGGCGGCGATGGCGGTGGTCGCACTGAGCGCCATCGTGCGCAACTGCTCGGTCTGGAGAGGGTGTCCCGCGGCGGCGGTCAGGTCGTTGTCCGGGCGGTATGGGGCGGTACGCAGCGCCTCATCGAGGAGTCGCGCGAATTCCGCGCGGTCCTCGTTCAGCAGGTGCGGAGCGCTGTTCATGTGCATCCCCCGATGCTCCGTAGGGCCGTACGGCCGGCGTGGGCCGGGCAGTGGGCGGAAACGGAGGAGAGCCTGCTACGGATAGACCGATGGTAGAGCGATTCCGGTACGGCGTGACAGCGAGTTTGCGGAATTTGAGTAATGCCGCGACCTGTTCCCGCCGGTGCCGCCTCCGGTTTTCGTCCTGACCGCCCGTCGGCGGCCTGGCGAACCGCTACCCGGCCAACCCTCAGCCGGCCAGCGGCAGTTGAACGACCAGCAGCTTTCCGGCCATCGTGACACCGCCGTCCATGGCGATCGCCAGACCGTCGGCGTAGACATGCGGGCCGTCGACCGCGACGCTGTCGCTCTCGCCGTCCTCCGTGCCGACCTCGCCCAGCAGATACGGGATCGGGCTGTGGCCGTGGACGACGCGGTCGCCGCCGTAGGCGTCGAGGAGTTCCCGGACGGCGTCCGATCCGGCTTCGTCGCGGAAGGCGAAGCGCTTGGTGAACTTGCGGAAGAGATCCCAGACTTCATCCGCGTCGCTGCGGGTGAGCACGTCATGGACGGTGTCGTTGACGGCCTCGATGGAGTCGCCGTATTCGAGGTAGGCGGTGGTGTCGGAGTGCACGAGCAGATGCCCGTCCTCCTCCATCACGGCGTCCAGCCGGGCCATCCACTGGAGGTGGTGGTCCTCCAGGCGGTCCATATCGGTCTTCTGGCCGCCGTTGAGAAGCCAGGCCGCCTGGAAGGACGCGGTGCCGGCGCCGGACTGTACGGGGGTGTCGCCGAACCGCTTGGCGCCCAGCAGCAGGAGTTCGTGGTTGCCCATCAGGGCCTTGCAGTAGCCGCCGGCCGCCGCGGCCTCGGCGGAGAGCTGCATGACGAGGTCGATGACGCCGATCCCGTCCGGGCCGCGGTCGGTGAAGTCGCCGAGGAACCAGAGCCGGGCGTTGCCCGCCGCCCAGTTGCCGTCGGCGTCGATCAGGCCCTCGGCGGCCAGCGCCTCGCGCAGCTCGTCGTAGTAGCCGTGCACATCGCCGACGACGTACAGCGGGCCCATGCCCTCGGGCGCGTCGGGGTCCATGGCTGGTTCGGGCACCGGGACGACCGCCGGGCGGTCGATGAGGGTGTCCGTACGGACCGGGGCGATGACCGGGAGGTCCCGCGCGGTCGGGGTGTACTCCTCGGGGAGTTCGGCCGGTGCCGCGGGGGGCGCGGCCGGAGGCGCGGCGGGGGCGCCGGCGGGCAGACGCAGCGGCGGGCCGGCGGGCGGCACGGGGGACCCGGCGGGCGTGCCGGAAGGCACTCCGGGCGGCGGAGCAGGCGCCGGAGTTTCTCCCGCCATGGTCCGCACCATGGGTCCCAGACTGGCCCCCTGAGTCATCGACCCCTCCACCGTTGCGCCGCCGTGCACCTCTCGGACCTTTGCCTGGTCGACGGCGGTCCGCGGTGTCGTGCGCCCATCATAGGAATGCCGGTCGCGGGTTGTGACGCACCCGGGGGTGGTCAATCCACCGGAGCCCGGCGTTCGCGGCTGTTTTATCCCGGGATCGCCCCGTTTTTTCCTCGCAGAAGGCAACGACCGGTCCTCCGTACGTGGGAGCACTTTCAGTCACCGGCCGGTCCTCGTGGCGGACTCACGGTGGTTCGCGGTGACCGTCGCTGGGACGAGGCACGGACGATGAGGTCGGTGGGTATCACCTGTTCGATGGGCCGGCCGTTGTCCAGCCCTTCGATGGCGTCGATGAGGATCTGGATGACGGCGGTGCCGATGCGGCGCGGTTTGAGGGACAGCGTGGTGACCGGCGGTTCGGTGGCGGCGTAGAGGGTGGACTCGCTGCAGCAGACCAGCAACAGGTCCTCCGGCACCCGCAGGCCGTAGCGCCGGGCGGCGGCGAGCAGATCCGTGCCGTTGGGGTCGAAGAGGCCGTAGACGGCGTCCGGGCGGTCCGGGCGGGCCAGCAGCCGGTCGGCGGCGACGGCGCCCGCGCACGGGTCGTGTGCCGGGTAGGACTCGTACACCGGGTCCTGGCCGACCCGCTCGCACCAGTGCAGATAGGCGGTGGTCGACAGCCGGGTGTAGGTGTCGGTGGTGTTGCCGGTGAGGAGTCCGATGCGGCGGGCACCGGCGTCGGCGAGATGGTCGAGCAGACCGAGGACGGCCGCCTCGTGATCGTTGTCGACCCAGCCGGTGACGGGCAGTGCGCCGCCGGGGCGGCCGTCGGAGACGACGGGGATGCCGTGCCGGACGAGTTCGGTGACGACGGGGTCGCCGTCGGCGGGGTCGATGACGACGGTGCCGTCGAGGGCGACGTTGGACCACACGTCGTGGCGGGAGGTCGCCGGGAGGATGACCAGCGCATATCCGCGGGCCAGGGCCGCGGAGGTGGCGGCTCTGGCCATCTCCGCGAAGTAGGCGAATTCGGTGAAGGTGAAGGGTTCGTCCCCGTATGTGGTCACGGTCAGGCCGAGGAGCCCTGACTTGCCGGTACGGAGCGTGCGGGCGGCTGCGGACGGGCGGTAGCCCAGCCGGTCGGCCACCTCGCGGACATGGCTACGGGTGGCATCCGGAAGCCGGCCCTTGCCGTTGAGCGCGTCGGAGACAGTCGTGATCGACACACCGGCTGCGGCGGCCACGTCCCGGATGCCCGCCCGCCCCAGCCGGCGACCGGTCGACCGGCTCACCTGGTGCTTCCCTGCTGCTGTCATGGCGAGCCGATAGTAGGGCTCGTGACGGCAATTCACGGGGGTCGGCCAACCGCTTCTGAAAGGCACGTTTCTGCACGGCTTCCGGTCATCAATTCCCTCGAAAGCAAAGGCAGTTGACGTGAATCGTGATCATTCCGGGGGAGGATTTCCGCCTTCACCTGTCGATCGGTTCCGGTCCCGAAGTGGTCCCAAGTCACCTTGACGGGGGATGCGCGCCACGGCGCAAGCCACCGGCGTGCGGCGGTCCGGGGAGCGCTCCCAGGAGGCATTGCGCGGGGTTCTCCGGAGCCCCGTCCGACCTGGGCAGAGGTGCCGCCGCCGGGCCAGGGCTGCCGCCGAACGGGTCAATCCTCATAAGGTGTGCAGTATTGGAGATGGGCGGACGGTCGAGGAGGACCTGCGGTGAGCGAGAAGACCCCGAAGCTGCGTGCTGCGCTGGACGGCGTCCCCACCTACAAGCCGGGCCGGCCGGCGGCGGCCGGCGGCCCCGTCACGTACAAGCTGTCCTCCAACGAGAACCCCTATCCGCCGCTGCCGGGCGTACTGGAGAGCGCGGTGACCGCTGCCGGGTCCTTCAACCGCTACCCGGACATGGCGTGCACGGGCCTGATGGCGGAGCTGGCCGACCGGTTCGCGGTGCCGGTGGAGCATCTGGCGACCGGCACCGGCTCGGTCGGGGTGGCGCAGCAGCTGGTCCAGGCGACGGCCGGGCCCGGCGATGAAGTGATCTACGCCTGGCGGTCCTTCGAGGCGTACCCGATCATCACCCAGGTCTCCGGTGCCACATCGGTGCAGGTCCCGCTGACCTCCGGCGAGGTGCACGACCTGGACGCGATGCTGGCCGCGATCACCGAGCGGACCCGGCTGATCTTCGTCTGCAACCCCAACAACCCCACCGGCACCGTCGTGCGCCGTGCCGAGCTGGAGTCCTTCCTGGACCGGGTGCCGGGCGATGTGCTGGTGGTGCTGGACGAGGCGTATCGCGAGTTCATCCGGGACGCCGAGGTGCCGGACGGAATCGATCTTTACCGCGACCGTCCCAATGTGTGTGTGCTGCGGACCTTCTCCAAGGCGTACGGCCTGGCGGGGCTGCGGATCGGTTTCGCGGTGGCCCATGAGCCGGTGGCGGCCGCGCTGCGCAAGACGGCGGTGCCGTTCGGGGTCAGCCAGCTCGCGCAGGAGGCGGCGGTGGCCTCGCTGCGCAGCGAGGCGGCGCTGCTGGAGCGGGTCGATGCGCTGGTGGCCGAGCGGGCGCGGGTGGTCGACGGGCTGCTAGGGCAGGGCTGGACGGTCCCGGAATCGCAGGCCAACTTCGTCTGGCTGCGGCTGGGGGAGCGTACGGCCGACTTCGCCGCGGCCTGTGAGCGGGCCGGGGTGGTCGTGCGGCCGTTCCCCGGTGAGGGGGTGCGGGTGACGATCGGTGAGAGCCCGGCGATGGATCTGTTCCTGCAGGCCACGGAGGAGTTCCGGAAGGCGCTGTAAGCGTTCGCAAGGGCGCAGTTCCGGGGCCGTGGGTCTGCCTACCCGCGGCCCCGGCCCATTTCTGCGGGTACGTGACCGCAGTCACGTACCCCCCAGGGATTGGCCGAAAAGCGGTAGGAGATAATTGCTTGTGAATGTGAACGCGTTCACAAGCCTGTCCATTATGCGTCGTTTATACGGCGCATATGGGGCATTGCCGTAGTGCAACACGGCGACGTAAGGAGCACGACATGGAACTGGCGATGGCGCCAGAGACTCTGGCGCGATGGCAGTTCGGCATCACGACCGTCTACCACTTCCTGTTCGTCCCCCTGACGATCTCCCTCGCCGCTCTGGTGGCTGGACTAGAGACCGCATGGGTACGCACGGGTAAGGAGAAGTACCTCAAGGCCACCAAGTTCTGGGGCAAGCTGTTTCTGATCAATATCGCGATGGGTGTCGTCACCGGCATCGTCCAGGAGTTCCAGTTCGGCATGAACTGGTCCGACTACTCGCGGTTCGTCGGCGACGTCTTCGGTGCCCCGCTGGCCCTTGAGGCGCTCATCGCGTTCTTCTTCGAATCCACCTTCATCGGCCTGTGGATCTTCGGCTGGGACAAGCTGCCGAAGAAGATCCACTGCTTCTGCATGTGGATGGTCTCGATCGGCACGCTGCTCTCGTCGTACTTCATCCTGGCGGCGAACTCCTGGATGCAGCACCCGGTCGGCTACAAGTACAACGCCGCCAACGGGCGCGCCGAACTGACCGACTTCTGGAAGGTGATGACCCAGGACACCACCCTGGTCGTCGTCTTCCACACGCTGACCGCGGCCTTCCTGACCGGTGCCGCGTTCATGGTCGGTATCGCCGCCTTCCATCTGATGCGCAAGAAGCACATCAAGGTCATGCGGACGTCGCTGCGGCTCGGGCTGATCACGATGGTCATCGCCGGCATCCTCACCGCGGTGAGCGGAGATTCGCTCGGCAAGGTCATGTTCAAGCAGCAGCCGATGAAGATGGCCGCCGCCGAGGCGCTCTGGGAAACCGAAGCGCCGGCGCCGTTCTCGGTCTTCGCCTACGGGGATGTCGACAAGGGCCACAACAAGGTCGCCATCGAGGTTCCCGGTCTGCTCTCCTTCCTCGCCCACAACGACTTCAGCTCGCCGGTCCCCGGCATCAACGACGTCAACCGGTCCGAGCAGCAGAAGTTCGGGCCCGGTGACTACCGGCCCAACATCCCGGTCGCCTACTGGGGCTTCCGCTGGATGATCGGCTTCGGGATGTCGTCGTTCGCCATCGGACTCGCCGGGCTGTGGCTCACCCGTAAGAAGTTGTGGCTGGCTCCGGGGCTGCGTACGGGGGACGAGGAACCACCTCGGCTCGTGCTCACCAAGAACAAGGAGCTCGGTGCCCGCCTGAGCAAGTGGTACTGGTCGCTCGCCTTCGTCACCCTCGGCTTCCCGCTCCTCGCGAACTCCTGGGGCTGGATATTCACCGAGATGGGCCGCCAGCCCTGGGCCGTCTACGGCGTGCTGCGCACCTCGGACGCGGTGTCCCCGGGCGTCTCGCAGGGCGAGGTACTCACCTCGATGATCGTCTTCACCACGCTGTACGCGATCCTCGCCGTGGTCGAGGTCAAGCTGCTGGTGAAGTACGTCAAGGCCGGCCCCCCGGAGCTCAGTGACTCCGACCTCAACCCGCCCACCAAGATCGGCGGCGACAGCACGGACGCCGACCGGCCGATGGCCTTCTCGTACTAGGAGGCGACTGTGCAACTCCACGATGTCTGGTTCGTCCTTATCGCCTTTCTCTGGACCGGGTACTTCTTCCTCGAAGGATTCGACTTCGGAATCGGCGTCCTCACCAAGCTCCTCGCCCGTGACCGGCAGGAGAAGCGGGTACTGATCAACACCATCGGGCCGGTCTGGGACGGCAACGAGGTCTGGCTGATCAGTGCGGCCGGGGCGACCTTCGCCGCCTTCCCCGAGTGGTACGCCACCCTCTTCTCCGGCTTCTATCTGCCGCTGCTGCTGATCCTGGTCTGTCTGATCCTGCGCGGTGTCGCCTTCGAGTACCGCGTCAAGCGGAGCGAGGAGCGCTGGCAGCGGAACTGGGAGCACACGATCTTCTGGACCTCGCTGCTGCCCGCGGTGCTCTGGGGCATCGTGTTCGGCAACCTCGTGCACGGAGTCAAGATCGATGCCCACAAGGAGTATGTGGGGACCGTTCTCGATCTGCTGAACCCGTACGCGATCCTGGGTGGCCTGGTCACGCTGACGCTGTTCACCTTCCACGGCGCGGTGTTCGCCTCGCTCAAGACGGTGGGTGACATCCGGGAGCGGGCGCGCAGGACGGCGGCCGTCCTCGGTCCGGTCGCCGCGGTGACGGTGCTCGGCTTCCTCGGCTGGACCCAGGCCGACAAGGGCGATGGCACCAGCCTGGTCGCGATGATCGTGGCGGTGGTCGCGCTGATCGCGGCGCTCGGGGCCAACCGGCTCGGGCGCGAGGGCTGGGCGTTCGCCTTCTCCGGTGTCACCGTCATGGCCGCGGTCGTGATGCTGTTCCTGACGCTCTTCCCGAACGTCATGCCGTCCACGCTGAACGAGAGTTGGAACCTCACGGTCAGCAATGCCGCGTCCAGCCCCTACACCCTGAAGATCATGACGTGGGGCGCCGGCTTCGCCACCCCGCTCGTGATGCTCTACCAGGGGTGGACATACTGGGTGTTCCGCAAGCGCATCGGCACACAACACCTGGCCGAGGCCCACTAGTTGAGCCGACTCCCCTCGGGGCGGCTTCAGCAGGAGGACTGTTTCACGTGAAACCCGTCGACCCGCGTCTGCTCCGCTACGCTCGCGCCACCCGCGGTTTTCTGATCGCGGTGGTGGTGCTCGGGCTTGCCGGAGCGGGCCTGGTCGTCGGCCAGGCGATGCTGATCGCCGAGGTCGTGGTCGGGGCGTTCCAGCACGAGCTCAACGTCGGCGCCCTGACCACACCGCTGGCGCTGCTCGCCGCGGTCTCCGTGGGACGTGGCTTGGTCTCCTGGCTCACCGAGCTGGCCGCACACCGCGCCGGTGCGGCGGCCAAGTCCGAGCTGCGGATGCGGCTGGTGGAGCGGGCGGCGCGGCTGGGGCCCGGCGCGGTGATCGGCCGCACGGACGGCGAGGCGCAGGTCCCGGAGGCGTACGGCGCGGAGGCGGCTGAGGCGGGCGCGGCCGGGGCGGGCGACGCTTCCGGCGCGGGCACCCTGGAGATGCGCACCGGCGAACTCACCGCCCTCGCCACCCGGGGCATCGACGCCCTGGACGACTACTTCGCCCGCTATCTGCCGCAGGTGGGGCTGGCGGTCGTCGTTCCCCTCGCCGTGCTGGCCCGGATCGTCACCGGCGACTGGCTCTCGGCGCTCACGATCGTCCTCACCCTTCCGCTGATCCCGCTGTTCATGATCCTGATCGGCTGGGCCACCCAGGCGCGGATGGACCGCCAGTGGCGGCTGCTCGCCCGGCTGTCGGGCCACTTCCTCGATGTCGTCGAGGGCCTGCCCACCCTGAAGGTCTTCGGCCGGGCCAAGGCCCAGGCCGCCGCCATCCGGTCCATCACTGGGGAGTACCGCCGGGCGACGCTGCGCACCCTGCGGATCGCCTTTCTCTCCTCCTTCGCGCTCGAACTCCTCGCCACCATCTCCGTCGCACTGGTCGCGGTCGGTATCGGAATGCGGCTGGTGCACGGTGAACTCGACCTCTACACCGGCCTGATGGTGCTGGTGCTGGCACCCGAGGCGTATCTGCCGCTGCGGCAGGTCGGTGCGCAGTACCACGCCGCGGCCGAGGGGCTCTCGGCCGCGGAGGAGATCTTCGCCGTCCTGGAGACCCCGCTGCGCACGCCCGGCACCGACCCCGCGCCCCAGGGCACCGCGCTGGCCGTCGAGGACCTGGTGGTCCGCCACCCGGGACGGTCCACCGACTCGCTCCCCGCGACCTCGTTCGAGGTCCGGCCCGGCGAGACCGTCGCGCTGGTCGGGCCCTCCGGCGCCGGAAAGTCCACCCTGCTGAGCGTGCTGCTCGGCTTCACCGAACCGTCCGAGGGCCGGGCGCTGGCCGACGGCCGCGATATCGCGTCCCTCTCCCCCGAAAGCTGGCGGCAGCGGATCGCCTGGGTGCCGCAGCACCCGCATCTGTTCGCCGGCACCATCGCCGAGAACGTCCGGCTGGCGCGGCCGGACGCGGACGACGCCGCGGTGCGCTCCGCCCTGGGGGACGCGGGCGCGCTGGACTTCGTCGACGCGCTCCCGGACGGTATGGCGACCCGGCTCGGCGAGTCCGGTGCCGGGCTCTCCGCCGGCCAGCGTCAGCGCCTCGCGCTCGCCCGTGCCTTCCTCGCCGACCGCCCGATCCTGCTCCTGGACGAGCCCACCGCGAACCTGGACGGCGCCACCGAGGAGGCGATCGTGTCCGCCGTCCGCCGGCTCGCGGTCGGCCGTACCGTCCTGCTCGTCGTCCACCGTCCGGCGCTGCTGGCGGCGGCGGACCGGGTGGTGCGGCTGCCGGACCCGCCGGGGCCGCCGACCGGGGCCGTGCCGGGTGCGGTGCGGCGGGCCGGGGCGGACGCGTCGGCGGCGGTGCGACCGGAGTCGTCCGAGGACTCGGTTCCCGGGAACGACGGATCCGCCGGGGCCTTGTGTGCGGACCCCGAGCCCGGTACCGCCCGCGGTGCGGCGCTCACCCGGCTGCGGCGGCTGGCCCGTGTCCACCGGGCGCGGTTCGCGCTGGCGCTGCTGCTCGGGAGCCTCGCGCTGGGCAGCGCGGTGGGCCTGATGGCGACTTCCGGCTGGCTGATCTCGCGCGCGGCGCAGCAGCCGCCGGTGCTGTATCTGATGGTGGCGGTGACCGCGACCAGGGCGTTCGGCATCGGGCGCGCGGTCTTCCGGTACGCCGAGCGGCTGGTCGCGCACGACGCGGTGTTCCGGATGCTCGCCGAGGTACGCGTCACCGTCTTCCAGCGACTGGAGCGGCTGGCACCGGCCGGGCTCCGGGAGCGCAGCCGTGGCGATCTGCTGTCGCGGCTGGTGGCCGATGTCGACGCGGTGCAGGACTACTTTCTGCGCTGGCTGCTGCCCGTCGGTGCGGCGCTGCTGGTCGGCGCCGGTGCGGTCGGCTTCACCGGCTGGCTGTTGCCGGAGGCGGGCGCGATCCTCGCCGGTGGGCTGCTGCTCACGGGGGTGGGGGTGCCGGTGCTCTCCGGTGCGCTGGCCCGCCGTGCGGAGCGCCGGCTGGCACCGGCCCGCGGACGGCTCGCCACCCGGGTCGTCGATGTGCTCACCGGTACCGCCGAGTTGACGGTGGCCGGAGCCCTGGGGGCCCGTACGGAATCGGTGCGGAGCGCGGACCGGGACCTGACCCGGATCGCCTCCCGCTCGGCCGCCGTGGCCGGGATCGGCGCCGGGCTGTCGGCGCTGCTGTGCGGGCTGACGGTCGCGGCATCGGCGGTGGCCGGGGTTCAGGCCGTGCAGGCGGGCCGGCTGTCGGGGGTGGCGCTGGCGGTCGTCGTGCTGACTCCGCTGGCCGCGTTCGAGGCGGTGGCGGGGCTGCCGCTCGCCGTGCAGTACCGGCGACGCACCCGGCACGCCGCCGAGCGGATCTTCGAGGTGCTGGACGCTCCGGCCCCGGTCTCCGAGCCCGCCGCCCCGGCCGCCGCTCCCGAGACGCCGTTCCCGCTGGCCGTACGCGAGCTGACCGCGCGCCACCCGGGCCAGGACCGGCCGGCCCTGGACGGCGTCGGCTTCACGCTGACGGCCGGGCACCGGCTCGCCGTCGTGGGCGCGTCGGGCTCCGGGAAGACCACGCTGGCGCAGGTGCTGCTGCGCTTCCTGGACGAGGAGTCGGGCAGCTACACGCTGGGCGGTACGGCCGCCCGGGAGATGGCCGGTGACGCGGTGCGGCGGCTGGTGGGGCTGTGTGCGCAGGACGCGCACCTCTTCGACAGCTCGCTGCGGGAGAACCTCCGGCTCGCCCGCCCCGACCGGCGGGGCGTCGCGGACGACCAGGATCTCTGGGACGCGCTCGGCCGGGCACGGCTCGCGGACTGGGTGCAAGGGCTGCCCGCCGGACTGGACACCATGATCGGGGAGCGCGGCGCTCGGCTGTCCGGTGGCCAGCGGCAGCGGCTGGCCCTGGCCCGTGTGCTGCTCGCGGACTTCCCGGTGCTCGTCCTGGACGAGCCCGCCGAGCATCTGGATCTGGCCACCGCCGACGCGCTGACCGCCGATCTGCTGACCGCGACCGAGGGCCGTACGACGGTCCTGATCACCCACCGGCTCACCGGCCTCGACGCGGTCGACGAGGTGCTGGTCCTGGACAGCGGCCGGGCCGTGCAGCGCGGCACATACGCGGAGCTGGCCGCGGCCGACGGCCCGTTCCGGCGGATGCTGGAGCGCGAGCGGGCGGTGGACGCGGCATACGGCGAGGCCCAGCCGGTGGGGTAGCACGGAGCCTGCCGGTGACCGTCCCGCAAAACTGGACTTTCCCCGGAAAACAGCCCTTATTAGGCTCATGGCATGGCAGCCACCGCAGGACCACCACCCTCAGACCCCGGGGACCTCGGGAGCGGTGGCCCGGGGCCGGCCCGCGACCCCATGGACGCCGCCACCGAGGCGACCCGCAGCCTGCGGGGCCTGTCGTCCGAGCTGACCGCCCGGGTGCCGCAGCTGCTGGAAGCGATGCGCACGGTCGGTGCGGGGCTGGAACTGCACGTCACGCTCGACCGGATCGTGGAGACCGCCGCCGAGCTCGCCGACGCCCGCTATGCCGCGATCGGGATCATCGACGAGGCCCGCGAGGGGCTGTCGGACTTCGTGACGTACGGCGTGACCCCGCGGCAGCACGAGCGGATCGGCGCGCTGCCCGACGGCCACAAAGGGCTCCTGGGTGCGCTCATCCACGATCCCAAGCCGCTGCGCCTCGACGACCTCACGCAGGACGCCCGCTCGGCCGGTTTCCCGCCGGGGCATCCGCCGATGCGGACGTTCCTGGGGGTGCCGATCCGGGTCCAGGGCGACATCTTCGGCAACCTCTATCTGACCGAGAAGCGCGACGGCGGGGTGTTCAGCGAGGAGGATCTGCACATGGTGCGGGTGCTGGCCACCGAGGCCGGTATCGCGATCGGCAACGCCCGGCTGCATGCGGCGACCCGGCAGCGGGAGCGGTGGATCGACGGCTCCGTGGCGGTGACCACCGAACTCCTCGCCGGCAGTGATGTGGACGATGCGCTCGCGGTGGTGGCCGAACAGGCCCGGAAGCTGGCGGACTCGGCGGCCGGCATCGTGCTGCTGCCCGACGAGGCGGGCGGTCTGGAGATCGTCGCTGTGTCGGCGGACGAGCCCGCCGGGATCATGGGGACGCAGATTCCGAACGACAGCCCGGTGGTGGAACAACTCCTCGCCGGGGAGCCGGTGTTCGTGGACGATTCAGCCACCGATCCGCGCATGGTCACCGATGTCGCGCAGCGCTTCGGCCCCAGCATGATGCTGCCGCTCAAGAGCGGCGGCCGGGTGCTGGGCACCCTCTCGACACCGCGGGCCCGGGGCGCCCGCCCGTTCACCGCCGCGGAGCGGACGCTGGCCACCCAGTTCGCGGCACAGGCCGCGCTGGCGCTGGTGCTGGCCGACGCCCAGCGCGACCGCGAGCGGCTCGCCGTCTACGAGGACCGCGACCGGATCGCCCGTGACCTGCACGATCTCGTCATCCAACGGCTGTTCGCGACGGGCATGATCCTGGAGAGCGCACAGCGCAGGACCATCGTGCCGGAGGTGGCCCACGGCGTCGGCAAGGCCGTCGACGAGCTGGATGTGACCATCCAGGAGATCCGCACCGCGATCTTCGCCCTCCAACAGGGCCCGGCCGAGGCGCCGTCCGGGCTGCGGACCCGGGTCCTGCGCGAGATCGGCACCGCCGCCGTACCGCTCGGCTTCCAGCCGTCGGCCGGTTTCATCGGCGCGGTGGACTCCCGGGTCGGCGAGCTGACCGGCAAGAACCTGATCGCCGCGCTGCGGGAGGCGCTGTCGAACGCCTTCCGGCACTCCCAGGCATCCAGGATCGAGGTCGTCGTCGACGCCACGATCCGGCTCCCGGACGGTACCGACGGCGTCCGTCTTACCGTCGCCGACGACGGCATCGGCATCCCGGACAGCGGCCGCCGCAGCGGCCTCAAGAACCTCGCCAACCGGGCCGAATCGCTGGGCGGCTCCAGCACGTACGGCCCGGGGCTGGGCGACGGCGGTACGGGCACCACGGTGCGGTGGGAGGCGCCGTTGTGAGAGGGCACGGGGCGGGGGCGACGGGACGCGGGCCGTTTCCGAAGGAGCCCCAGGAGGGCCCTTAGAGGTAACCGTCCTGCAAGATCCGCTCGATGACCGCCGCGACACCGTCGTCGTTGTTGGACGCCGTACGGCGCGTCGTGGCGGCCAGTACCTCCGGGTGCGCGTTGGCCATGGCGTACGAGGTGCCGGCCCAGGACAGCATCGCTATGTCGTTGGGCATGTCCCCGAAGGCGACGACCTCCTCCGGCGCGATACCGCGCTCCGCACAGCAGCGGGCGAGGGTGCCGGCCTTGCTCACGCCGGGTCCGCTGATCTCCAGGAGGGCGGTGGGGCTGGACCGGGTGAAGGTCGCGAGATCGCCGGCCGCCGTACGGGCCAGGGCCAGGAAGGCGTCGGGGTCCAGCTCGGGGTGGTGCGCGAGCAGCTTGATCACGGGCTGGTCGGGGAAGGCGGGGCGGTCGGTGCCGCCGTCCGGGCCGTCCGGCTCGGTGTCCTCCGGGCCCAGCGGCGGGACGAAGTCGTCGGCGAGCAGCTTCTCCGCCGGTGCGACGACCGCGGCCGGGTCGAGGAGCAGGGGCGGGTACTGCGGCTCGTAGTGGATGCCGCCGGTGCGCTCGACCGCGAATGAGGTACCGGGCGCGGCGCTCCGCAGCGCGTCCACGACCTGCCGGGCGGCGGTCCGCTCCAGGGGGCTGACCTCGACGATCCGGCCGCCGCGGTGCAGGTCCACGACGGCCGCCCCGTTGGCGCAGATCGCCAGGCCGTGACCGTGCACATGGTCACTGACCACGCCCATCCAGCGCGCCGGGCGTCCGGTGACGAAGAACACCTCAAGACCGGCCCGCTCCGCGGCGGCGAGCGCGGCGATCGTGCGGTCGGAGACCGTCTTGTCGTCGTGCAGCAGTGTGCCGTCGAGATCGGTGGCGATGAGCCGGGGCACAACGGCCGTTTCGGGCGCCCGGGACGGTGGGGCGGAGGCATCAGTCACGGGGCCATCTTCCCGTACCGCCGTGCACAGGCGTGCGGTGGGTTGCGCGCATGAGCCCGCGTGCCGCCGGGCCGAGGGCGTAGGAGCAGGTGGGCGGACCTCCCGGAGGACCGAGGGGAATCATCCGGTCCATAGGACGGCCGTAGGCTCGGAGCATGCGACTGAGCACCCTGATACTCCCCGTCCGCCGCTGGTCCGAAGGCGGGCGGGAGGTGTGGCAGCGCGCCGAGGAGCTGGGCTTCCACGCTGCGTACACCTACGACCACCTCTCGTGGCGGAGCTTCCGTGACCAGACCTGGTTCGGCGCCGTACCGACGCTGACCGCGGCGGCGGGTGTGACCTCCCGGATGCGGCTCGGCACCCTCGTCACCTCACCGAACTTCCGGCACCCGGTCACCCTCGCCAAGGAACTGATCTCGCTCGACGACATCAGCGACGGCCGGATCACCCTCGGCATCGGTGCCGGCGGCAATGGCTTCGACGCCACCGCCCTTGGGCAGGAGCCCTGGGCGCCGCGCGAACGGGCCGACCACTTCGCCGAGTTCGTCTCGCTGCTGGACCGGCTGCTGAGCGAGGACGTCGTCTCCTATGAGGGCGCCCACTACTCCGCGCACGAGGTGCGCAACATTCCCGGATGTGTGCAGCGGCCGCGGCTGCCGTTCGCGGTGGCGGCCACCGGCCCGCGCGGGTTGGAGCTGGCCGCCCGGTACGGCCAGGCATGGGTGACGACCGGTGATCCCAAGGTGTCCAACGGGGGCGGCACACCGGCCGAGTCGCTTGCGGCGATCCGCGGCCAGTGCGAGCGGCTGGGGAAGGCCTGCGCCAACCAGGGCCGCGAGGTCGCCGAACTGCAGAAGATCATGCTGACCGGCTTCACCCCGGACCGTCCGCTGGACTCCGTGGACGCTTTTGTCGACTTCGCCGGCCACCACGCCGAGCTGGGCATCGATGAACTGGTCCTCCACTGGCCGATCGCCGATTCGCTCTTCGAGGCCGATCTCGCGGTCTTCGAGCGGATCGCGACGGAGGGGATGGCGCAACTGGCTGCCCGGTAGACGAGGGCCGTCCCGGCGCTCCCTAAGGGGCAGGTGGGCCCCGCGGCTTCCGTGGGGCCCACTGCCTCCGTATGGCCCTCCGCTCCCGTACGCCGACCCGCCCGACCATCCCCTGGCCTGGGCTTTACCCCGCATATAGCCCAGAAGAGGGAGAATCGGGACAGTGGCGCAGTGGGCGGCACGCGGCGCGCGGTGGAAAGACGGCGCGCGGGCGGGTCGGCGCACTGCGCGAAGTGCGGCGTTTGTGGAGGAGCCATGGCACAGACCCGATTCGCCCCGGACCGCGGGCTGACCTCGCGCATGGTCACGACGATGTTCCTCATCGGGTTGCTGTACGTCGTGGTCGTCGGCGTGCTGGTGGTGCTGCTCAAGGGCGCCTGGGTGGTGGTGCTGGTGATCGCCGGTGCCCTGTTCGTCGCGCAGTTCTGGTTCAGCGACCGGATCGCGGCATTCAGCATGGGCGCGCGCGAGGTCACCCCGGAGCAGGCGCCCGAACTGCACGGCGCCGTCGACCGGCTGTGTGCGCTGGCCGATATGCCCAAGCCGAGGGTCGCGATCGCCGAGTCGGATGTGCCGAACGCCTTCGCCACCGGACGCGGTCAGAAGAACTCGCTGGTCTGCGCCACTACGGGGCTGCTCCGTCGGCTGGAGCCGGCGGAGCTGGAGGGGGTGCTGGCCCACGAGCTCTCGCATGTCGCGCACCGCGATGTGGCCGTGATGACCATCGCCTCGTTCCTCGGTGTATTGGCCGGGATCATCACCCGGGCCGCCCTGTGGAGCGGTATCGGCCGCGACAGCCGGGACCAGAACACGGCCATCGCCGTGCTCATCGTGACCGCCGTCAGCGCCGTCATCTACACGCTCAGCTTCCTGCTGACCCGGCTGCTGTCCCGTTACCGCGAGCTGGCCGCCGACCGGGCCGCCGCCCTGCTGACCGGCCGGCCGTCGGCACTGGCCGCCGCGCTGACCAAGGTCACCGGCCAGATGGCGCGGATCCCGACCGAAGATCTGCGCAAGGCCCAGCCGTTCAACGCCTTCTACTTCGCCCCCGCGTTCAACAAGGAGAGCTTCAGCAGGCTGCTCTCCTCGCACCCGACGCTGGAACAGCGGCTGGAGCAGCTGGCCCGGATCTCGACGGAGCTGGGGCGGGCGTGAGGCACGGTGCGCAGGGGATCCCGCTGGTGACCGGTCGGCCGTGACGAGCAAGGAGTAAGCAGCACATGGGTTTTCTGGACGCCATCCTCGGCCGCAGCAAGCCGGTCCGCCCCGACCTCGACCAGCTCTTCGCGCTGCCGTCCGCGGCGGTGACCCTGGAGGCCGCGGCCGGTTTCGTGCCCACCGGAGTGGGGTCGGTGTGCTTCGCGAGCGTCGAGGGCGGGGCGTTCTCCCGTATTCAGGAGGAGGCACGGTCCCTGCTGGACGGCACCGTGGAGTTCACCCGGGATGCGTACGGCTATACCTGGCTGCTCGTACGGCATCCGCCGGAGGACGTGGCGGGCCTGGTCAACGACCTGCATGCGGTCAACACGTCCCTGGAGGAGGCAGGTTTTGGCCCCCAGCTGCTGTGTTCGCTGGTCGGCTTCCGTGACGAACAGCAGCGGTCGCTGGCGCTCGTCTACCTCTACAAGCGGGGCACGTTCTACCCCTTCGCACCGGAACGGGACGGCGGCGAGAAGCGCGACAACCCGCTCGAACTGCAGGTGCGGGCGATGCTCGCGGACGATCTGACGATCGAGAAGGATCTGACGCGGTGGTTCCCGGTGTGGGGCGCGCCGGGGCTCTGAGCCGGGGCGAACGGCCCGGTGGCGGTGTCGAGCAGTCCGGTCGGTCAGGCCGGTCCGGCAGGTGGAGCTTGGGACATGGGGCCTGGGGCTGACAGCCGGCCGGTGCCGCACTCCCCTGCGCCCGGCCGGGCCGCCGCGTCCTGCTCCTCCTGCTCCTCCTCCTGCTCCTCCTACTTCTCCTCCTGCTTCTCCTGCTCTGTGCGCTCCTTGTGCCGCTCGCGGGCGAGTTCGCTGGCCTTTCGCGCCTTCGCGCTGGTCACCTCGTCGGCTGCCCAACGGGCCCATTCCTCCTGGGTCGCCGACATCCGCAGGCCGTACTCCAGCGCGATCCGCCCATAGACCGAAATCATTTCCTCGTCCCAGTCGGCGGTCTCGTCGAGGTCTTCGAGCGTGGTGCGGTAACGGGCGGCGCGCTCGGCCTGATGCAGCAGGAAGGTCTGTGCTTCGAGCGGTGTGACGATGCCGAGGAAGAAGACGCGCAGCAGGCCGTCATGGCGCTGGGGGCCGCTGGGATCGACGTCGGTCAGCCAGTGGCGCAGCTCCGCCAGGCCGTCCCCCGTGATCGCGTACTCCTTGCGGCCGCGGGGGCCGTGGGCGGCGACCTCGACCAGGCCGGCGGTCGTGAGCTTGGTGAGTTCGCCGTAGACCTGGCTCTGGGTGGCCGGCCAGACGTTGGCGAGCGAGGCGTTGAACATCTTCATCAGGTCGTAGCCGCTCGCGGGGGACTCGGCCAGCAGGCCCAGCACGGCATGTCTCAAGCTCATGACCTGCACTTTACCTTCCACTGTTGACATGTCAAAGGTGGAGCTTCTATGTTCGACATGTCGAAGTTGGAATGTGAGTGAGCGCGGGCGAGCGAGCGACGGTCGCGAGCGAAGAGTCCGAAGAGGGGGAGTCATGAACTATCTGCGGGGCTTCATCCCGTGGCTGGTCTTTGCGGGGGTGTCCTCGGCCGGCTGGCAGTGGGGTGCGCTCGCCGGTCTGGCGGCGGCCGTCGCGCTGCTGATCGCCGACCGCGCCGCGGGCCTCTCGCTCGATCTGCGCCTGCTGGAGTACGGCACGATCGTGTTCTTCGCGGCTCTCGGTGCGCTGGCCTTCGCCCGCCCCGACAGTGGTCTCAGGATGTACGGCAGCGCCCTGTCGATGGGCTGGCTGGCGCTGGTCGCCTGGGTGTCCATCGCGGTGCGGCGGCCCTTCACGATGGGGATAGCGCGGCGGATGGCGCCGCCGGAGGTCTGGCACACCCCGCTGTTCCGCCGCATCAACGTCGTGCTCACGGCCGCGTGGGCGCTGTCCTTCACCCTCACCGCGCTCGCCCAGACAGTTGTCTCCGCCTACGGGTGGCCCGTGGCCTTCTCGATCATCCTTCAGCTCGCCGGATTCATCCTTCCCGCCCGCTTCACCGCCGCCTATCCGGAGCGGGCCCGTGCCCGCTTCATGGAGACCTCCGGCGCGCGGGCCGACATCCAAGGAGGCCTGGCCTCATGACCGTCACACCCCCGACCACCGCATCCGAATCCCACGCCCCCGCACCGCACATGGCCGGCAACTTCGCCCCGGTGACGGACGAGCTGACCGCCTACGACCTGCCGGTCACGGGCACGATCCCACCCGAACTCAACGGCTGGTTCCTGCGCAACGGCCCCAACCCGCGGGATGCCGCCACTCCCCACTGGTTCTTCGGCGACGGCATGGTTCACGGCCTGCGCCTGGAGGGCGGCCGTGCCGTCTCCTACCGCAACCGCTGGGTCCGCACCGCCTCCTTCACCGACGGCGCGCGTCCGGTGGACGAGCGGGGCCACCGCAATCTGGCCGCAGGCGTGGCCAACACCCATATCGTCCGGCACGCCGGACGCACCCTCGCCCTGGTCGAGTCGTCGTTCCCCTATGAGATCGACTGCCGCCCCGGCCATGAGCTGGAGACCATCGGCGCCCATGACTTCGGCGGCCGGCTCACCACCGCCATGACGGCCCACCCCAAGACCTGCCCCAGCACGGGCGAACTGCATTTCTTCGGATACGGCGGTCCCACTCCGCCCTATCTGACCTACCACCGTGCCGACGCCGCAGGGGAGTTGGTGATCAGCCGCCCCATCGACGTCCCGGGGCACACGATGATGCATGACTTCCATCTGACCGCCGGCCATGTGATCTTCATGGACCTCCCGGTCGTCTTCGACCGCAGCCGCCCCGGTATGCCGTATCGCTGGAACCCGGATTACGGCGCCCGGCTCGGTGTGCTGCGCCGCGACGATCCCTATGGCGAGGTCCGCTGGCTGCCCATCGACCCCTGCTATGTCTTCCACGCCCTGAACGCTCACGACGACGGTGACCAGCGGATCGTTCTCCATGTCTCCCGCTATGCCGACTTCGACGACAGCACCCCGGGCCACCTCTGGCGCTGGACGATCGACCTGGTGACGGGCACGGTCGCCGAGGAGCAACTCGACGACCAGGACTGTGAGTTCCCCAGGGTGGATGACCGCCTCGCCGGGCAGCCGGCCCGCTTCGGCCATGCCACGGTCGGCGAGCTACCGGGCACCGGCCCGATACCCGGCGCCCTGCTCCGCTACGACCTGCGGACCGGTGTGGCCGTCCGGCATGACTTCGGCCCGGGGCGCACTCCGGGCGAGGCGGTCTTCGCCCCGGCGGACGACCGGCCGGGAGGTCCGGGCTGGCTGATCACCTATGTCTACGACGCCTCCACCGACACCAGCGATCTCGTCGTACTCAACTCGGAGGACATATCCGCCGACCCGGTCGCCACGGTGCATCTCCCACAGCGTGTGCCTTACGGATTCCATGGCAACTGGCTGCCGGATCCGGTGCGTTGATGCGGGGTGCTGGTGGGGTGCTTCACGGGGGCGAGGGCGCGACAGGGGGTCGCGGACTGCCTGATCCTTGATAACTGAAGAGTGCGTGGGGGTGGGGCTGGGGCGGGCTCTGCCTGGAAGGGCCGGGCCGGCACGGGCTGGTACGGGCCGGTGGCCGGGCTTGCGCCGCAGACCGGGCGGGCGGTGTCGGAGTCAGTACCTGCGGTCCCGGGTGCCGAGACCGTCGGCGCGACTGCTACCGCCCGCCACCAGGGCGTCCATCGTGCGGGCCTGTACCTCCCGGCGTGCGGCGGCGGCGATAAAGGCGGCCGTGTTGTCCGCGCCGACCAGCTCCCGCACGGCCTGCACTGCCTCGGCGGGGAGCAGTACCGACTCCGGGAGAGCCGCCGGGGTGGCCGCGGTACGGGGGTCCGCGACCGGCCCGGGGGCGGGCACCGGGGCAGGGGACAGGTGGGAAGCGGGCCGAGGCTTGGTGACGCTTCCGGTTGCCGCCCCGGCCTCCGCGACGCTTCCAGTCGCTGCCCCGGCCTCCGCGACGCTTCCGGTGGGTCTCCGTGCCTCTGACGGCAGTGGCTCGCTGAGGTGGTGGCGCAGCGAGCGGGTGGCCAGGGTGCGCATGGCGCGGGCGAGTTCGGCGTCGATGGTCTGCTGGGCCAGGGGGCGGAGCCGGCGTATGAGGGCGGCGGCCTCCGCGGCCTCGGCCTCGGTGGGCGGGTGATCCAGGAACTGCTGGAAGACATGCGCGGTGGTGAAGTCCACGAAGCGGGCGGCGATGTGCTCGACCTGATCGCGCACCTCCCGCAGATGTCCGTAGATCGCTGTCAGGGGGACACCGGCGGAGTGCAGTTCGGTGGCGACGGCGAGTTCCTGCGGGCTGGGGACGAGGAACTCGTCGTCCCGGCCCGGGATCCGTTCCAGGACGCCCAGTTCGACGGCCTCGGAGAGCACTGTCTCATCGGGGCTGCCACCAAAGGCGGCGTCCAGGTCCGTGCGACTGATGCGGGATGCCTCCTCATCGGTCCACGGCCCGTCGATCTCGGCGACCAGGCCCAGGACCCCGCCGAGGTCGCGGCCCGCGTCCCAGGCGGCAAGGAGGTCCTTGATGCTGGCGAGGGTGTAGCCGCGGTCCAGTAGATCGGCGATCTGGCGCAGCCGGGCCAGATGGGCATCGCCGTAGACATTGGCCCGGCCGCGGCGCTCCGGGCGGGGGAGCAGTCCACGGTCCTGATAGGCGCGGATCGTGCGCACCGTGGCGCCGCTGAGGTGAGCCAGATCCTCGATGCGGTACTCGGTGGTGCGGCGCTCGGCGGCGCGGGACTCGGTGGTGCGGGACTCGGCCGTTGGCGGCTGCTCGTTCACTGCGGTGCTCCTTACGAGATTGCCGCGCGCCACGAGACGGCCGGGTGGCCCACCGCACCCGCCCCGGCCCGGTGCGGCCGGGGCAGACGCCGAGCAGACGACGGCCGCGCGCGGCGACCCTTCCTGCGGGGGATGGTACGGCCGCCCTGGCTACCGCGAGTTCGCTGCATCCAAGCCTCCCCTCCCTCCCCTCTCTCCCCTCCCTCCCCTCTCTCCCCTCCTTCCCCCGCCCCCTACAGCCGTGGCTCGAAGCGGGCGAGGGCGCGGAGGGCGCGTGGGGCGAAGCGGGACAGGAGGTGGGCGGCGCGGGCTTCGGGGGTGACCGGTACCACCGCCTGGTTGCGGGCCACCGCACGCAGGATGGCGTCGGCGACCTTCTCCGGCGGGTAGTTGCGCAGCCGGTACATCCGCGCGGCTTTGGTCTGGCGGCGCTTCTCCTCGTCCGCCGAGACGCCGGTGAAGCGGGCGGTGGCGGTGATACCGGTGTTGACCAGCCCGGGGCAGACGGCCGAGACGCCGATGCCCTGACCAGCCAGTTCGGCGCGCAGACACTCGCTGAGCATCAGGACGGCCGCCTTGGACGCGCTGTATGCGGGCAGCACCTTCGACGGCTGGAAGGCCGCGGCCGAGGCGATGTTGACGATATGGCCGCCCTGGCCGCGGTCCGCCATCCGCTTGCCGAAGATCCGGCAGCCGTGGATGACGCCCCACAGGTTGACGTCCAGGACCTTCTTCCAGTCCTCGGTGCCGGTCTGGAGAAAGGAGCCGGACAGGCCGATGCCGGCGTTGTTCACCAGCACATCGACGGTGCCGTACTCCGCATGGACCGTGTCGGCCAGCTTCTCCATCGCCGTCTCGTCCGCGACATCGACGACCTCCGCCCAGGCCTGTGGTGCGCCGATCAGCCGGGACATATCGGCGGTCCGTGCCGCGCCCTCGGCGTCCCGGTCGACCACGATGATCCGCGCACCGGCCTCCGCGAAGGCGAACGCCGTCGCCCGGCCGATGCCGCCGGCCGCGCCGGTCACCAGCACCAGCTGCCCGCCGAACCGGTCGGCGTATGCCCCGGACGCCACGACCTGCCGCGCCGGATCGCCCTCCTCCTTGGCGGTGATGAACTCGCCGATCCAGGAGACGAGTTGGTCGGGGCGGGTACGTGGCACCCAGTGCTTGGCCGGGAGGGTGCGGCGTACCAGCTGCGGCGCCCACTGCTCCAGGTCGTCGTACAGCCGTGGTGAGAGGAAGGCGTCGCCGGTGGGGGTGATGAGCTGGACCGGGCAGTGCGCATAGGCGTCGGTGCGCGGGCGGCGGAGCCGGGGGAGCACATTGTCGCGGTAGAGCCAGGCGCCATGGGCCGCGTCGGTCGGCAGCGAAGCGGTCGGGTAGGCACCACCCGGCAGCTTCTCCACCCGCTGCAGGAGCTTCGGCCAGCGCTTGCCCAGCGGTCCCTGCCACGCCAGCTCGGGCAGCACGGGGGTGTGCAGCAGGTAGATGTACCAGGACTTGGCGCTCTGGTTGAGGAGCTGAGCGGCGCGCCGGGGGGTGGGGCGTGCCGTCCGCTTCTTGATCCAGTGGCCGAAGTGGTCCAGGGACGGGCCCGACATGGAGGTGAAGGAGGCGATCCGGCCCTCCGTACGCCGCACCGTGGCGAACTCCCAGCCCTGCACCGAGCCCCAGTCATGACCGACCAGATGGACCGGGCGGTCGGGGCTGATGGCGTCGGCGACGGCCAGGAAGTCGTCCGTCAGCTTCTCCAGGGTGAAGCCGCCCCGCAGTGGTTGCGGGGCGGTGGACCGGCCGCAGCCCCGGACGTCGTACAGCACCACATGGAACCGGTCGGCCAGACCGCGGGCGACCTCGGACCACACCTCCTTGCTGTCCGGGTAGCCGTGCACCAGCAGCACCGTGGGCTGTGCCGGATCGCCCAGCTCGGCAACGCACAGCTCGACGTCACCGGACCGCACCCGGCGCTCCCGAGCCCCGTCGAGCCCCGCAACGGCCCCGGCCTCAGCCCCGGATCCGCCCCCGGCCCCGGATCCGCCCCCGGCCCCGGCTCCGGTCTCAGCCGCAGCCCCGGACCCGGCGCCGGAGCCCGCCCCGGCCCCAGCCCACTGCCCCCGACCCGAACCCCGTCCGTTTCCCATCCCGCGTCCGCTCCCCATCACCCATCCCCATCCACGTCCCCGTCCCGCTCCACGTCCCGAGTTCATGCGGCTCATGCGGCCCTCTCCTCCTGCCGGCGCCGCACATGCGGCAGATCGTCGTCCAGCCAAAAAGCGCTTTCCTGCGGGTCCTTGGAGTCGGTGACGACCAAGATCTCCTCGAACTTCGCGCCCGTGCCCCGGAAGCCGAGGTGGGGTTCGACCGCCCACAGTCCCGGCCGCGGTGGGTGGTCGGAGAAGCTGTACGGGCTCCACAGCGGGGACCAGCCGTCGCGGTGGCCGTGCAGTGCGTCGGAGGCCAGGCCCCTGAGGGCCTGGGTGCCGAACCCGAAGAGAGTGGGGGACCAGCGGCGCCGCCGGACCCGGTCGATCTTGTGCGCGATGACGCCGAAGGGGTAGGCGCGGTGGCGGTTGGCATAGCCCTGCCGCACCATCAGCCGGTCGACGTCCTCGTAGATCTCCCGCAGCGGGCGCCGTTCGCGCACCTCGCGCAGGATCAGATCGCGGTGCGCTTCGAGGCCGGCGAGCAGCCGGTCCTGCACGGGGTTGAGGCCGAGGCAGCCGGAGTAGCCGATATCGGCCGTGTAGCCGTTGTGTACGGGGGCCATGTCGAGGATGAAGGCCATCCCCGGCTCCAGCTCACGGTGGGTGGGGAAGAACTGCGGCGGCACCCGGAAGTTGACGAAGGCGGTGCGGTCGCCGAACCAGGCGAAGGGCAGATGGAACCAGTCCCGCACACCGCGCTCGCGCAGCCACTCGCGCTGCATCCGCGCCGCCGCCCGCTCGGTCACCCCGGGCTTGAGCTGGGCGGCCACCGCCTCCGCGCAGTCATAGGCGAGCCGCTGGACCTCTCTGAACCCCCTTAGCCCGGCGGTGAGTTCGCCGGCTCCCGGTGAGGTCGCTGAGGTGACTGAGGCCATCGCCAACCGTCCGTCCGTGAGACGTCCATCGCGGTACGTGCCCGTAACTTGACACCGATGAATGTGACAATGGTCAGCGGTTGCGTCAAGAGGCCCGCACCCGCACCGCCACCCTTACCCCGGGCGCGCTCCCAGCATGAGACCCCTACGGGCACGTAATACCCGAGGGGGATGCGCATCCCATCGTTTGGGTTGACGACCGGTATGGCGGAGGCCACTACCGTCGATGACGTGACTGTGATCGTGACCGAAAGCCTGAGCAAGCGGTACCCGCGGGTGACCGCCTTGGACCGGCTCTCCGTTGACATCGCCCCCGGCGTAACGGGCCTGGTGGGTGCCAACGGTGCCGGAAAGTCCACCCTGATCAAGATCCTTCTCGGGCTGGCCCCGGCGACCGAGGGGACCGCGCATGTCCTCGGCCTGGACGTGACCACGGACGGCGCCGCCATCCGTGAGCGGGTCGGCTATATGCCCGAGCACGACTGTCTGCCGCCGGACGTCTCGGCCACCGAGTTCGTGGTGCACATGGCCCGGATGTCGGGGCTGCCGCCGACCGCCGCCCGCGAGCGCACCGCTGACACCCTGCGCCATGTCGGCCTCTACGAGGAGCGCTACCGCCCCATCGGCGGCTACTCGACCGGTATGAAGCAGCGGGTGAAGCTGGCCCAGGCGCTGGTCCATGACCCGCAGCTGGTGTTCCTCGACGAGCCCACCAACGGCCTCGACCCGGCCGGGCGGGACGAGATGCTCGGCCTGATCCGGCGCGTCCACAGCGACTTCGGGATCTCCGTCCTGGTGACCTCCCACCTCCTCGGTGAACTGGAGCGCACCTGTGACCATGTCGTCGTCATCGACGGCGGCACACTGCTGCGGTCCTCCTCCACCGATGAGTTCACGCAGGTCACGACCTCGCTGGCGGTGGAGGTCACGGACACCGACGCGCATCCCGACGGCACCGAGGCGCTGCGTGCGGCACTGGCCGCGGCCGGGGCCGCGGTGACCACCCGCGCCGCCGGTTCCGAGGGCCTCGCCGCCTCCGGCCACCTCCTGTATGTCGAGGCGGCCGGCGAGGCGACGTACGACCTGGTGCGGGACACCGTCGCCGGGCTCGGCCTCGGCCTGGTCCGGATGGAACAGCGCCGCCACCAGATCGCCGAGGTCTTCAGCGACGCGGACGCGGCGCAGGCCGCCCCCGCCACCGCAGGCGCCCCGGGCGCCCCGTATGCCACCCAGGACGGAGGCGCCCACGATGTCGCCTGAGCCCATGACGTCCGCGCAGCCGGCGTCCCCCTCCGGCGCGCCGGGCGACGCCTATATCCACAACATCGGCTACCGCCACTACGACGGCCCCCGGCTGGGCCGCGCCTACGCCCGCCGGTCGCTCTTCTCGCAGAGCCTGCGCGGCTCCTACGGCCTGGGCCGTTCGGCCAAGAGCAAGGTGCTGCCGGCGCTGCTCCTCGTCGCGATGTGCCTGCCCGCCGCGATCATGGTGGCGGTGGCGGTGGTCACCAAGGCCGGCGCCCTCCCGGTCGGCTACTCCCGCTACGCCGTCTACCTCCAGGCCGTCATCGGCCTCTATCTGGCCGCCCAGGCGCCGCAGTCGGTCTCCCGCGATCTGCGGTTCAAGTCCATCCCGCTGTATTTCTCCCGGCCCATCGAGCGGGTCGACTACGTGGCCTCGAAGTTCGCGGCCATGGCCGCGGCTCTGTTCATCCTCACCGGTATACCGCTGCTGATCCTCTACGCCGGGGCGCTGCTGGCGAAGTTGGACTTCCTGGACCAGACCAAGGGCCTGGCGCAGGGACTGGTCGCCGTGGCGCTGCTCTCGCTGCTGTTCGCCGGGATCGGGCTGGTCGTCTCCGCGGCCACCCCGCGCCGCGGCTTCGGTGTCGCCGCCGTGATCGCCGTCCTCACCATTCCGTACGGCGCGGTCAGCGCGGTCCAGAACATCGCCTTCGTCCAGGGCAATGAGTCCGCCGTCGGCTGGCTGGGGCTGTTCTCCCCCATCACGCTGATCGACGGGGTGCAGTCGACCTTCCTCGGCGGCAGCAGCTCCTTCCCCAACAAGCTGGCCCCGACCACCGGCGCCGGTTTCGTCTACCTCCTCGTGACGCTGGCCGTCATCGTCGGCTGCTACGCCCTCCTGATGCGCCGCTACCGAAAGGCCGGCCTGTGACTTCCCACCCGTCACCCACCACCGCCCTTCCCAGGGATGGGCTGCGCCCCTGCGCCTTCTGTCTGTCGCCCGCCACCACCCTCCGAAGGAATGGGCCGCGCCCATGACGACTCTGCACATCGACCATGTCTCCCGCTGGTTCGGCAATGTCGTTGCCGTCAACGACATCACCATGACCATCGGCCCCGGCGTGACCGGCCTGCTCGGCCCCAATGGCGCCGGCAAGTCCACCCTCATCAACATGATGGGCGGCTTCCTCGCGCCCTCCAACGGGTCCGTCACCCTCGACGGGACGACGATCTGGCGCAACGCCGGCATCTACCGCCACATCGGCATCGTCCCGGAGCGCGAGGCGATGTACGACTTCCTCACCGGGCGCGAATTCGTGCTCGCCAACGCCGAGTTGCACGGCCTGGGCCGGGCGGAGGCGACCAGGGCGCTGGCCACCGTCGAGATGGAGTACGCCCAGCACCGCAAGATCTCGACGTACAGCAAGGGCATGCGGCAGCGGGTGAAGATGGCGTCCGCGCTGGTCCACGACCCGTCGGTGCTGCTGCTGGACGAGCCGTTCAACGGGATGGACCCCCGCCAGCGGATGCAGCTGATGGAGCTGCTGCGGCGGATGGGCGACGAGGGCCGTACGGTCCTGTTCTCCTCGCACATCCTCGAAGAGGTCGAGCAACTCGCCGCGCACATCGAGGTGGTGGTGGCGGGACGGCATGCCGCGTCCGGCGACTTCCGCAAGATCCGCCGGCTGATGACGGACCGCCCGCACCGCTATCTGGTCCGGTCCGACAACGACCGGGCGCTGGCCGGTGCGCTGATCGCCGACCCCTCGACGGCCGGTATCGAGGTGGATTTCACCGAGGGCGCGCTGCGCATCCAGGCGGTCGACTTCGGCCGCTTCACCGAACTCCTGCCGCGGGTCGCCCGCGACCACGGCATCCGCCTTCTGACGGTCTCGCCCTCCGACGAGTCGCTGGAATCCGTCTTCTCCTACCTCGTAGCGGCCTGAGGCCTGAAAGGAGCCCTGACGCATGTCCACGACCACTCCGGCGGCCCGGACCGCGCCCTCCGGCGCACCCAAGTTCTCGCTGTTCCACCCGACCGTCGCCCGGCTCACCTACCGCGCCCTGCTCGGCCGGCGGCGGGCCCTGATCCTCTTCGCGCTGCCCGCCCTGCTGGTCGTGCTCGCGGTGGCCGTCCGCACGCTGACCGGCGCCGACGACGCCACCGCCGGCGGCATCCTGGGCGGTTTCGCGCTGGGCACGATGGTGCCGCTGATCGGCGTCATCGCCGGTACGGGCGCGATCGGCCCGGAGATCGACGACGGCTCGGTCGTCTACCTCCTTGCCAAGCCGGTGCCGCGGCCGACGATCATCCTCACCAAACTCCTGGTCGCGATAGGCGTCACGGTCACCTTCTCCGCCCTCCCCGTCCTGCTCGCCGGCTTCCTCCTCAACGGCAACAGCCAGCAGATGGCCGTGGGATACGCGGTGGCGGCGGCCGTCGCCTCGGTCGCCTACAGCGCCCTCTTCCTGCTCTTCGGCACGGTCACCCGGCATGCCGTCGTCTTCGGCCTGGTCTACGCCCTGATCTGGGAGGCGTTCGTGGGGACGCTCATCCCGGGCGCGAAGACCCTCAGCATCCAGCAGTGGGCACTGGCGATAGGCCAGAAGGCGGCCGCGGAGGGTGCGCTCACCTCCGATGTCCAACTGCCGCTTGCCCTCTGCCTGTTGGTGGGGCTGACGGGTGCCGCCACCTGGTATGCCGCCCGTCGACTGAAGGCGCACACCCTGTCGGGCGAGGAGTAGAAACGTCCGGGCGGCGGGGCAGCGGGGGCCGCACGGCCGCCCCGCGCCCACCGGGCCAGGGCGCGCCGGCCCCTCGGACAGGCCCCCCTACGCCCCGCCCCCGCCACTCTTCCCGCCGCTCCCGGTGCTGCGCTGCCGCTCGTTGAACTCCCGTACGTTACGCAGATGCTCCTGGTAGTCGCCGGTGAAGCGGGTGTCGCCCGGTGTGACGGTGACGAAGTAGAGCCAGTCACCGGCGGGCGGCGCCCCGGCCGCCTTCAGCGCCTCCGCACCGGGATTGTCGATCGGCGTCGGCGGCAGACCCTGGTAGCGGTAGGTGTTGTACGGGTTCTTGGTCCTGGTGTCGGCGTGGCTGGTGCGGAGCGTGCTGCGGCCCAGCGCGTAGTTGATCGTCGAGTCCATCTGCAGCGGCATATGGTGCGCCAGCCGGTTGTCGATGACCCGGGCGACCTTGCCCATATCGGCCGGCCGGTCCGCCTCGGCCTGCACGATGCTGGCGATGACGACCGTCCGGTAGGAGGTGCTGCCGTCGGCGGCGAGCCGCTCTTCGGCGGTTTTGACCATGTACGAGAGCAGCGACGCCGGGGTGGTGTCCGAGTTGACCGGATAGGTTGCCGGGAAGAGATAGCCCTCCGGATTGCCCTTCGCCTTGGCCGGCAGCGGGAGATGCGCGCGCTTGGCGGCCTTCGCGGTGGACCCGGCGGGCAGGTGCAGGGCCTTGTCGGCGGCGGCGTAGATCTGGGTGGCCCGCTGCCCTTCCGGGACGGTCAGCGTCTGCTCGGGCTGCCACCCGCGCAGCAAGCGCGGCAGCAGCAGGACGGCCAGCACGACGAGGACGACCAGGACGACCAGCAGGGCAACAAGAAGGAGCCGGCCGGTGCGGGAGAACCGCGGCCCTGGCCGGCGAACGGTGTGCGGAACATCGCTCATGCGGAGCACGGTAGGCGAGCCCGCCGGGACGCGGGGGCGGCCGCCGCCGGATCGTTGCCGACCGCGAAGATCCTTCACCAGCTCGCCATGCGCCCGCCACCTGCGGGGTTGGGGGCGGCCCGGGGATACGGGCAGCGCCCCGGTCGCTCCGCTCGGCCGCCACCCGAGCCGCGTCCAGCCGCCCCGTGTCCAGCCGCCCCGCCGTCAGCCGACGCCCCCGTCAGCCGGCGCCCCCGTCAGCGCCCCCGCCGTCAGCCGATCCGTCGGTCCCGGCCCGCGCCCATGCCCAGCAGGGCCAGCCCGGCGCAGACGGCGAGCAGCAGTACGAGGGGGACGGTCCAGCCGCCGGTGACCTGGTGGACGGCGCCGAGAGCCAGGGGACCGACGGCGGCCAGCAGGTAACCGCCGCTCTGCGCCATACCGGAGAGACGGGCGGCGATGTGCGCGTCGCCGGAGCGCAGCACCATCATCGTCAGGGCCAGGCCCAGCGCGCCGCCCTGCCCGATGCCGAGCAGCACGGCCCACAGCCAGGCCCCGGCCACCGGCGCCACCAGCAGGCCGACCACTCCGCAGGCCATCAGCGCGGACACTGCCACCCCCAGCAGCCGCTGCCGCCGCATCCGCCCCGCCAGCATCGGCACCACGAAAGAACCGACCATCTGCAGCAGCGTGCTGAAGGCGAAGACCAGACCGGCCTCGCCCTTGCCCATGCCGTGGTCGGTGAAGATCGTCGGCATCCAGGCGATGTTCACGTACGCGATCAGCGACTGCGAGCCCATGAAGAGCGTGACCTGCCAGGCCAGCGGGGAGCGGCTCAGCCGCGGCCCGTCCCCGGCGAGCCGTACGGGGGTGGCCGCGGCCGCGCCATGGCCGGTGCCGCGCCGGGCCATCAGCGTCTGCGGAATCCAGATCACCGCGGCGACGGCGGCCAGCAGCGCCCAGGAGACCAGCGCGCCCTGCCAGTTGCCGAGCGCGTTCTCCATCGGGACGGCAGTGGCGGCGGAGACGGTCGCCCCCAGGATCATCGCCGTCGAGTACAGCGCCGTCATCCCCGCGGCCTGCTCCGGGAAGTCCCGCTTGATCAGGCCCGGCATCAGCACATTCAGCAGGGCGATGGAGGCACCGACCACCGCACACCCGGCGAACAGCGCGACCACCGGCGGGGCGATCCGCAGCACGATGCCGCCGCACAGCGTCACCAGCGCTCCGCAGAGCACCGTCTCCGTGCCCCAGCGTCGTGCCAGCTTCGGCGCGGCGATCGAGCCGAGGCCCATGAAGATCAGCGGGATGGTGGTCACCAGGCTGCTGGCCGTCGCGGTCAGACGGAAGTGGGCGCCGATCTCACCGAGCAGCGGTGAGACCCCGGCCAGCGCCGCCCGCATATTGAGCGCGGCAAGCACGATCCCGGCCATGACCAGCACCGGGTGGGCCCGCAGCCGACGGCGGGCCGCGGCGACCGGTGGTGCCGCGACCAGATCCTCCTCGGCGTCTATCAAGGGTGCTTCGGACCTGGGCCCTGCCATGCGCGCATACCTCGTCAGGAGTCGGAATCGGGAAGGAAGAAGAGTGCTGTTCGGAGACAGAAGGGTGCTGTTCGGAGAGAAGGGAGGGGGATGGGGAGTCAGTGGAAGGAGTGACCGCAGAGGGCGACGAAGGAGAAGTGGGGGAAGTGGGGGAAGTGGGGGAAGTGAGGGACCAGCCTCAGTCGGCGTCCAGCAGGGCCTCCACGGCCCGTTTCGGCTTGTCGAGCAGTGCGCGGGTGGCGCGCTCCGCGGCTTCCGGGTCGCCGGTCGCGATGGCATCCATGACCGCGCGGTGATCGCCGTGCACGATCTTCGGCATCGCCTGATCGTCGAGCGAGCTGACCAGCGCCTCCCGCACCGAGCTGCTGAACCAGCCGTAGGTCGCCGTCAGCGCGGTGTTGTGCGCGGCTTCGACGACGGCCCTGTGGAAGGCGACGTCATGATCGGCGTAGAGTTCCGTACTGCCCGAGTCGGGCTGTCCCTCCGCGTCCGCCAGCTCGGCCACGGCGTCCAGGGCGGCCTGCATCCGCTCCAGATCCTCGGGCCGGTGGCGCAGCGCGGCCAGCCGGGCGGCCTCCGCCTCCAGCGCGATCCGCAGCTCCAGTACGTCGCGGATCCCGGCCCGCTGGATGCCGCGCATGATGTCGCCCGGGTCCGCGGTGGAGACGACGAAGGTGCCCTCGCCCTGGCGTGAGCGCAGCATTCCGGCGTGCACGAGGACCCGTACCGCCTCGCGAACGGTGTTCCGGCCGACCTGGAGCTGCTCGGCGAGCGCATGCTCGGTGGGGATCCGGGCCCCCACCTTCCACTCCCCGCCCGTCAGCTGGGACCGCAGGGCGTCGACGACGGTGTCCACCAAGGACTGCCGTCCTGCTGCCTGCAGTGTCATTTCCACCCCGTCCACGTCGACTGCCACGTCGACCGTCGCGCCGGTTGCCCAGTCATCCTACAACTGATCCATTCAGCGTACACGGAATTGCTCCCGAAAACGCCGCCCGCGGGAAGGGGCTGAAGGGGGCCCGAGGGATCCGAGGGGGCCGAGAGGCCCGCGGGGCCCGCCGCCGCCCCTCCCACAGGCTGCGGCGGCGGCCCCTCAGCTCACCTGCCTCACCTCCCTCACCTCCCTCACATCCCGATATCCCGCTCCTGGATGTCCGCGAGGGATTCGCGCCGTACGAGAAGACGGGCGCGCCCTTCCGTGACGGCGATGACCGGCGGCCGGCCGACGAGGTTGTAGCCGGAGGCCATCGAGAGGTGGTACGCACCGGCGACGGGAACGGCCAGCAGATCGCCGGGGCGGATGTCGCCGGGCAGTTGGGCGTCCGGGGCGAGGACATCGCCGGCCTCGCAGTGCCGCCCGACGACGGTGACGGGTTCCGGCGCGGCCGCCGAGGCGCGGCCGACCAGCCGGGGCGCATAGCGCACCCCGTAGAGCGCGGGCCGCGGGTTGTCGCTCATCCCGCCGTCCACCGCCACGAAGGTGTGGGAGCCGGTCCGTTTGACGGACAGCACCCGGTAGAGGACGACCCCGGCCGGGCCCGCGATGGCGCGGCCCGGTTCGACGGCGAGCCGGGGCACCGGCAGCCCGGCCGCCGCACAGCCGCCGGCCAGTTCGGCGCGGATCTTGGTGCCGAGGGAAGCGAGGTCGAGCGCGGGCTCGCCCGGGCAATAGGCGACGCCATGGCCGCCGCCGAGGTCCAGTTCCGGCAGCGTGACGCCGTGGTGCTCCCGGACCCGGGCGAGCAGGCCGATCAGTCGTCGTACCGCCGACAGATACGGCTTGACGGTGGTGATCTGCGAGCCCAAGTGGCAGTGCAGGCCCGTCAGTTCGAGCCGCGGCTGGCCGAGCACCCGGGCGATGGCGTGCTGGGCGGAGCCGTCGGCGATCGACAGGCCGAACTTCTGGTCGTCGGTGCCCGTACGGATCTTGGCGTGGCCCCCGGCGGCGATCCCCGGCACGACCCGGATCAGTACCTTCTGTCGGCTGCCCGCCGGGACCGCGGCGGCCAGCCGGGCGATCTCCGAGGTGCTGTCGATGACGATCCGGCCGACGCCCAGCCGCAGCGCGGCGCGCAGGTCGGCGGGGCTCTTGGCGTTGCCGTGCAGCACGATCCGCTCGGGCGGGAAACCGGTGGTGACGGCCAGTTCCAGCTCTCCGGCGGAGCAGACGTCCAGCCCCAGCCCCTCCTCCTGCACCCAGCGCACCATCGCGCGGCACAGGAAGGCCTTGGCCGCGTAGTAGACCTCGGCATCAGGGAAAGCCCGTAGGTAGGCGCGGCAGCGGTGGCGTACTTCGTCCTCGTCCAGGACGTAGGCGGGGGTGCCGAAGCGGTCGGCCAGCTTGGTGAGCGGGACGCCGCCGATGGCGAGGTCGTCAGGGCCGACCGGTGCCGCGGACGCGGGCCAGATGGACCGCGGCTCGCTGCCGGACGGCGGCGGGGCAGCGGCCGTACGGGGCGGGGCGGCGGTACGGGGCCGGGCCGCGGTGAGCGGCGGGGGCGCGACGGCGGTGGCCCGCGGCGGGGCACCGGTCACGCGGCCGGCCGGGGGCAGAGTGCTGTGACTCATGGCGGTCACCCCTTCCTCAGACGGCCCGTAGGTGGTGCACACGGGGAACGTCAGGGACAAGCCGGGGAACATCGGGGACGGACCGGGGAACGTCGGGGACGGACCGGGGAACGTCGGGGACGACCCGGGGAACGTCAGGGGCGACCCGGGGATCGACGGTCAGGGTCGTCGCTCCGACAGGTTCGGCGAGCGCCCGCAGCGCGGGCTCGGAGAGCCTGACCCAGGGCTGGCCGCCGCCGAGGGCCGCGGCCAGCCGCTGCGGCGAGGTGAAGGCGACGGCGGTACGGCCGCCGAGCGGAGTGCGGAACAGACGGGCCGTACAGCCCGCGGGGCCCGACCGGACAGGAACGAAGAGAAGCCCGGCCGGGACACGTTCGGCAGGTTCGGGATCTTCCGCGTACAGAGGGTGGGACACGGCGTTGCTCCTCGGACAGAACATCGGCCCCGGACCGGTGGAAAACGCGTACGCCGGGGCTCGGCTCTGACGCTATGCCCGGGGAACGGACGCCTCCGCCGCTCACTGACGCGTCATTGACGGGTTGCGGACACTACTTGACGCGATGCTGCCGCCCGGTGGCCGATTGTGCGGCGGCGATTACTCCAGGGCACGGGCGGCCCGGCCACGGCCCCCATGACCCACCCGATGCCCCACCCCATGCCCCACCCGGTCCCTCGCACATGGCCGCCCGCCCTTGACCTTGACACTGTGGAAAGCACTCCACTGGAAGGCGTCATGTTCACCATCGGAGACTTCGCCCAGTACGGCCGGGTGTCGGCCCGCATGCTGCGCCATTACGACGCGATCGGGCTGCTGCGCCCGGCCCGTACGGACCCCGTCACCGGCTACCGCTTCTACGAGGCGGCCCAGCTCGCCCGGCTCAACCGCATCATCGCGCTCAAGGACCTCGGATTCAGCCTCCAGCAGGTGGGGGCGATCCTGGCCGAGGAGGTGAGCGTGCCGGAGCTGCGCGGGATGCTGCGGCTGCGGCAGGCGGAGCTGTCGGCGGCGCTGACGGCGGCGGGTGCGCGGCTGGCGCAGGTCGAGGCGAGGCTCCGGACGATCGAGAGTGAGGGACGCATGTCTGCCGACGATGTGGTGGTCAAACCCACCGGAACGGTACTGCTCGCGGAGCTGAGCGGGACCGCCGCCAGTTACGGCCCCGAGGACATCGGCCCGGTGATCACGCCGCTCTACGCCGAACTGTGCCGACTGCTGGAGACGGCGGGGGTGACCCCGGCGGGGCCGGGCCTGGCGTACTACGAGGACGCACCGGAGCCGGGCGAGGGAAGCGGCCGGATGGCCGATGAGCACGACAGCAAGGACGCCATCGTCGTGCACGCGGGAATGGTGATCACCGAAGAGGCCCTGGCAAAGGCGGGCGCGACGCCCGCTGCCACAGCCGGCGCCACAACTGGCGGCACCTCCGGCCTCGGCTTCACCATCGTCACCCTCCCCGGCCTGGCCGCCGCCGCCACGGTGGTGCACCACGGCCCGATGAGCCGCATCCTGCCCACCGCCCAGAATCTCGCCCACTGGATCGACGACAACGGCTATCGCTCCGCCGGATACGCCCGCGAGCTGTATCTGGAGTGCCCACCGGACCAGGAAAAATGGGTCACGGAAATCCAGGAGCCCGTGGTCCGGGCGTGACACCGGGGCCGCAAACGGGCCCGCAAACCGGGCCGGAAACCACGAGCCCAACCGCCCTCAGCACACGCCCTCTCCGGCCGCCGCCGCCCCGCCCAGCCCCGCGGTGACCGTCTCCGCGAACGCCACCGCCGCCGGACTCAGCGCCGCCCACCGGCGGACCGCCCAGCCGGTGGCCAGTGGGGGCAGACCGGCGATCGGGATCAGCCGCAGGGCCCCAGGGGCGGCGGTCTGCAGGCCCGGCAACTGGGGAACGACCGCATGGCCGACGCCCAGTTCGGCCAGCAGCAGGGCGGTGTCCCAGTCGGCGACGCTGGTGGTGCTCGGGGGCGGCACGGGGCCGGTGTCCCGTTGGCCGAGGTGGCCGTCGAGGCGCATCCGGGAGGTGGAGTTCTCCGGCAGCCGTATGTGCCGGATGCCGGACAGTTCCCCGGGCTCGATGCGCTCCCGGCCGGCGAGCGGGTCATCGGCGCGTACGGCGAGCACCCACGGCAGCCGGATCACCGGATGCTGCTCGATACCGCGCACCGGCGGGCCGATGGTGATCCAGGCCAGTTCGGAGCTGCCGTCCGCGACCGCCTCGAAGCAGCGGCGGCTGGAACTCTCGGTCTGGAACTCCAGGTTGACGTGCGGATGGCGGGCGCGGAAGGCGACCACCGCGTCGGCCATGAAGTGCCGCACGGTCGTGGCGCCGGTGGTCACCCGCACCGTACCGCCGTCGCCCGCACGCAGATCGGCCAGCCGGCGCAGTGCCAGATCCAGCCCGGCGATGCCGTCCGCCGCCGCGCGGTGCAGGATCCGGCCCGCCTGGGTCGGCGCCACACCGCGCGGCCGGCGCTCCAACAGGCCGATGCCCGCCTCCCGTTCGAGGCGTTTGACGCGCTGGCTCACGGCCGACTGGGTGCAGCCGAGATCGCGCGCGACGGCGCTGAGGTTGCCCGCCTCGCACACGGCCACGAAGGCGCGCAGATCATCGAGGGTCACCGGCACACGGTAGCGCCAACCCAAGCCATTGCTAAGGGATGTGAAAGGAGATCAGAGGATTGACTTGGGTGTGAGGACGCGGCGAAGATCGTCGCAGGGCCCCAGGGCGGCAACCCGGAATCGCGTACGGCCGTACGGCTCCGGGTGCCGACCCGCCCGCCCGTTGGTGCGCCGCCCCAGGAAAGCCCTCCCCTCGTAGCCCCGCTACACCCCGCCCGGCGCACCCGCCCCCGCCGGAGCGGACCCCGCCGGAGCGCTCGCGGCCCCTGCCGCCGGGCGGTCACCCGCCCCGTCGCCGTCCGCCCCACGCCGTACGACCGCCAGGACCAGCAGCCCGGCCGCCGTCGCCACCGTCCCGGAGATCAGCAGGATGTCGGTCAGCCCGGAGACATGGGCGGTGGCGATGGCCGTGCGGGACGCTCCAGGATGGACGCCGTGCAGTGCGTCGGCGAAGACGGTGCCGAGGACGGCGATGCCCAGGGCGTAGCCCAGCTGCTGGAAGGTGTTCATGGCGCCGCTCGCCATACCTGCCCGCTGCGGGGGCACCGCCCGGAGCGCCGACGGGACCAGGACCGGCATCGCCGCCCCGATGCCCAGCCCGCTCACCGCGAGCCCGGGGAGCAGCGCCGTCCAGTCGGCGCCCCCGGTTGGCGGCTGGGCGGCGCCCCCGCCCAACAGCGCGTACTCCAGCAGCACCCCTGCGCCCACCAGCAACATGCCGATGCCGAGCGGCAGTTGGGGCGCCATCCGCTGCAACACCCGGCCGCCCGGCGCACCGACCAGCAGGGACATCAGCGCCATCGGCGTCACCGCGAGACCGGCCCGCACCGGGCTCAGGCCGAGGACGTTCTGCACCCACAGCCCCACGAAGGTGAGATACGGGAACGCCGCGGCCTGCGCCAGCAGTGCCGCCACCAGCAGCGCCGCGAACGACGGGCGGCGCAGCAGCGCCAGGTCCAGCAGCGGTCGGCGCACCCGCCGTTCGACGACGAGGAACACCAGCAGTGCGAGCGCCGCGCCGCCGAGTGCGGCGAGCGTCCCGGACTCCGTCCAGCCCCGCTCGCCGCCCCGCATCAGCCCGTACGTCAGCGCGCCCGCGCAGACCGTGAAGCACCCGGCACCCGGCCAGTCGATGAGGGTGAGGGGACTGCCGCCGACGGAACTCCGCGGCCGGGGGAGGTCGCCGTGCGACTCCGGCACCCGGCGCACCGTGATCCACACCGCGACGGCGGTCAGCGGCAGATTGACCAGGAAGATCGCCCGCCAGTCCACATACTCGGTGAGCAGGCCGCCCAGTACGGGGCCGGCCGCGGCCGCGGCACCGCTGGCGCCGCCCCAGACGCCGAACGCCACGCCCCGGTCCCGGCCCTGATACGCGGCCATCAGCAGCGGGGTGGTGGTGGCGAACATCGCCGCCGCGCCCGCCCCCTGCACGGCGCGGGCCGCGACCAGCACGCCCGCGTCCGGGGCCAGCCCGCAGGCCAGGGAGGCGAGCGCGAACAGCGTCAGCCCGGCCACATACAGCCGACGCCGCCCCAGGAGGTCCGCGGCCGAACCCGCCACCATCAGCAGCGCGGCCAGCGCCAGCGCATAGATGTCCAGCACCCACTGGAGCGAGGTGAGGGTGGCGCCCAGGCCGTCGGCTATCCGGGGCAGCGCGGAGTTCACGATCGTCACATCGACCAGCAACAGCACATTGCCGAGGGCGACGGCGGCCAGCGGCCACCACTTCCCGCCCGGTCCCGCGCCCCGTCTCCCGCCCGGTCCCGCGCCCCGTTTCCAGGCCGGTCCCCCGCCCCCTCTCCTGGCCGATCCCCCGCCACCGGATGTGCTCCGCATGCCCACTCCTCCGCTCCTGTCGGCCGGTACCGGCGAGCCCGCCGCCGCCGAAGTCCCGGCCGCTCGCCCGCCGGTCCCCGCCCGGTGATGTGTAGTGCCGACGCCACGGTGCGGCCCGCACCACCCGCACGCCCAGCCACCGCGCGCCCGGCGGCGCAATCCGACACGAGTTAGCCTCGAACGGTGAAATCCGACGGGAAGCCCGAAGCGGCGGACCGGGGGAGGGGCACCGGCGAGACCGGCCCCGGCGGTTCCACCGGGTTCGACGGCCTCGACCACGGGCTCATTCATGCGCTGCAGCTCGACGGCCGGGCGCCGTTCAGCCGGATCGCCGCCGTGCTCGGGGTCTCCGACCAGACCGTCGCCCGGCGCTACACCCGGCACCGCACCCACGGCGCGCTCACCGACGCCGACCGCCGGCTCTTCGACGCCCTCGCCCTCTGGCTGTCCGTCGAGCCCGCCCGGCTCGCGGCCGCCGGGGAGGCGATGGCGGCACACCCGGAAGTCGGCTACGCCTGCGCCACCACGGGGCCGCACAACCTCTTCGCCTCGGTGCTCTGCCGGAACGTCGGCGCGGTCTACCGCTATCTGACGACCCGGGTGGCGGCGCTGCCCGGCGTACGGGCGATGGAGAGCGCGCCCCGCATCCGGCACATCAAGGGCCCGGGACCGGTGTTCCCCAGCCCCCGCCCCGCCCCCGGACGCCACCGGTGACGCCCCCGCCGGAGCCGCCGCGCGATGGCCGTCGGCAGTTCTCCGACAACCCCCTGACCTGGGCGAAGGACTGGGTACGCAGCAGTCCCGGCACCCATATCTGGCTGCTGGTCATCGGGATCACCAGCCTGGTCATCGCCGCCGCCTCCGACGGCCTGGGGGAGTTCCTGATCCACCGGACCAGCAGCAACATCCACGAGCTGAACGAGCATCCGCTGCCGTCGCTGTTGATCAGCGGCTTCTGGATCGAACGGCCCTCGTCGTTCCTGCTGTATGTGGTGATGTTCGAGCTGCTGCACGCCAATGTGGAGCGCTGGACGGGGACCACGCGCTGGCTGCTGACCGTCGGTGGCGCGCATATCGCCGCCACCCTGGCCAGCCAGGAGCTCGTCCTGCTGGCCATCGAGGGGCACCGGCTGCCGCCGTCGATGACCCATGTCGTGGACATCGGTGTCTCGTACGGGCTGGCGGCGGCCGCCGGGGTGCTGACGTACCGGCTGCGGCCGCCCTGGCGCTACTGCTATCTCGCCGGGGTGCTGATCTTCTTCGGCATTCCGCTGCTGACCGGGGCGACCTTCACCGACTTCGGCCATGCCATCGCGCTGATCATGGGTTTCGCGGCCTGGCCGCTGACCCCGGCGGCCGCCGCGGAGCCGCCGCCGGGAGACGGGGACGGCCCCGCCGAACCGGCCGCGGCACCACCGCAGGAGCGGGCGGAGCCGCCAGGGCGGGCGGAGGGCCAGGCGGCCGCCCCGGAAAGCCCTCAGGCGGAGTAGAGCCGCTCCAGCACCACCGCGACCCCGTCGTCCTCGTGGGAGGCGGTGAACTCGTCCGCGACGGCCTTCAGTTCGTCATGCGCGTTGGCCATCGCGACACCGTGCGCGGCCCAGGCGAACATCGGGATGTCGTTGGGCATATCGCCGAACGCGATGGTCTCCTTGGCGGTGACGCCCAGCCGGCGGGCGGCCAGCGACAGTCCGGTGGCCTTCGACAGGCCCAGCGGCAGCAGTTCGACGATGCCCTCACCGGCCACCGTCACCCCCACCAGATCCCCGGCGACCTGACGCGCGGCCAGCGCCAGCGCGTCATCGTCCAGGGTCGGGTGCTGGATGTAGACCTTGTTGAGCGGGGCCGTCCACAGCTCGCCGGGGTCGTCCAGCAGGACGTTCGGCAGCGGGCCTTCCTGGACGCGGTAGCCGGGGCCGACCAGCACCTCGCCCTCCAGACCGTCCCGGCTCGCCGCCAGATGGAGCGGGCCCACCTCGGCCTCGATCTTGGCCAGCGCGAGACCGGCGAGCTGGCGGTCGAGCGTCACCGACGTCAGCAGCCGGTGCTCCCCGGCGTGGTAGACCTGCCCGCCCTGTCCGCATACCGCGAGGCCCTTGTAATCCAGGGCGTCGAGGATGTGCCGGGTCCAGGGCACGGCCCGGCCCGTGACGACGATATGCGCCGCGCCCGCCGCGGTGGCCGCGGCGAGCGCCGCGCGGGTGCGCTCGGAGACGGTCTCGTCGGAGCGCAGCAGCGTCCCGTCGAGGTCGGTGGCGATGAGTTTGTACGGCAGCGGGGTGCCCGCGGCCGGAGCGGAGGCGCTCACTTGGCGACGGGCTCCAGGATCTCCCGGCCGCCCAGGTAGGGGCGGAGCACCTCGGGGACGCGTACGGAGCCGTCCGCCTGCTGGTGGTTCTCGAAGATCGCCACGATGGTGCGCGGTACGGCGCAGAGCGTGCCGTTCAGCGTCGCCAGCGGCGAGACCTTCTGCTTGCCGTCGACGTTCTCCCGCATCCGGACCGAGAGGCGCCGGGCCTGGAACTCGTCGCAGTTCGAGGCCGAGGTGAGCTCGCGGTACTTGCCCTGGGTGGGGATCCACGCCTCGCAGTCGAACTTGCGGGAGGCGGAGGCGCCGAGGTCACCGGTGGCGACATCGATCACCTGGAAGGGCAGCTCCAGACCGGTCAGCCACTGCTTCTCCCAGTCCAGCAGCCGCTGGTGCTCGGCCTGGGCGTCCTCCGGCGCGACGTACGAGAACATCTCGACCTTGTCGAACTGGTGGACCCGGAAGATGCCGCGGGTGTCCTTGCCGTAGGTGCCGGCCTCGCGGCGGAAGCACGGGGAGAAACCGGCGTAACGCAGCGGCAGCTTGGCCGCGTCGACGATCTCGTCCATGTGGTAGGCGGCGAGCGGGACCTCGGAGGTGCCGACCAGGTAGTAGTCGTCCTTCTCCAGGTGGTAGACGTTCTCCGCGGCCTGGCCGAGGAAGCCGGTGCCCTCCATGGCGCGCGGGCGCACCAGGGCCGGGGTCAGCATCGGCGTGAAACCGGCCGCGGTGGCCTGTGCGATGGCGGCGTTGACCAGCGCGAGTTCCAGCAGCGCGCCGATGCCCGTGAGGTAGTAGAAGCGGGAGCCGGACACCTTGGCGCCGCGCTCGACGTCGATCGCGCCGAGCAGCTCGCCGATCTCCAGGTGGTCCTTGGGCTCGAAGCCCTCGGTGGTGAAGTCGCGGATCGTGCCGTGCGTTTCGAGGACCCGGAAGTCCTCCTCGCCGCCCACCGGGACGTCGGGGTGGACGAGGTTGCCGAGCTTCCGCAGCAGTGCTTGCGTCTCTTCCTTGGCCTCGTCCTGTGCGGCGTCGGCGGCCTTGACGGCGGCGGACAGCTCACCGGCCTTCTTCAGCAGCGCGGCCTTCTCGTCGCCGGCGGCCTTGGGGATGAGCTTGCCGAGCGACTTCTGCTCGGCACGCAGCTCGTCGAAGCGGACGCTGGACGACCTGCTCCGCTCGTCGGCGGAGAGAAGCGCGTCGACGAGCTCGACGTCCTCTCCACGGGCGCGCTGGGACGCGCGCACACGGTCGGGGTCCTCACGGAGCAGGCGAAGGTCAATCACACCCCCAGGCTACCGGGGCCTCGCACCGCACTCGACGCCATATTCCCTGGCACCCCATTTTGTCCGTTTTGGGGTTGTTTATTCCCTTAGGGGTCGGGGAGGAAAGGCGGTGTGGAATTCCCGCTCATTCCGTGGTGCGGGATGGTCGGCGCGACCCTTTCACGGCGTCCGCGAGGGAGCTTCCGCGTGGCTCCCGGGGAGGCTTTCACGGGGTCCGCGAGGGGGTTTTCGCGGCATCTGCGACGATGATCCACTGCGTGCGGGCTGGGAGTTGGGCGGGAGTTGAGCGGGCGTCGTGGTGGGTGCGGGCCCCGGGTTATCCCCCGGGATCCCCTTAGTTGTCCACAGGGGGTGGGGGTTTCCGCATTCTTATCCACAGGCTGTGTGTGAGATCTGTGGAAGCCGGAGGCGGGCATTCCGCCCCCGAAATGCGCGGCTCTGGATTCCCCGTACAAACCCCGTTCACGCACTCTTTCGTGTGGGATTGCCTCGCCCTAAAGGATTGGTCAGGTGAATTGTGCTGACGGTGTCCGACGTGCGGTGCTGTGGAAGGGTGTGTGGTCAGTAGGGCGATATGTCGACTGTGTCCGACTCGCATGTCGACTTACCCACAGGTCGAGAACCGACCCTGTGGATAACTTTGTGGATAACCCGGTGGGCTTCCAAAGCCGCAGGTCGTGCTGTTCCACAGCGCCCGCCGGCCCGTCCGTGAAGCACCGGTCGCCCGCTCAGCTCCGCCCGTCCATGCAGCGCGCCAGCCAGTCCGAGGCATCGGTGAACGCCGCGTCGGTCATCTCCGGCCGTACGCTCGCCGTCACCTCGTCCGCCCGGGGATACGAGCCGAGGAACCGCACCTCCTGGCAGACCCGCTTCAGGCCCATCAGCACCTCGCTGACCCGCCGGTCGGTGATGTGGCCCTCGCAGTCCACGGAGAAGCAGTAGCGGCCGATGCCCTCGCCGGTCGGCCGGGACTCGATGCGCATCATGTTCACCCCGCGCACCGCGTACTCCTGAAGGAGTTCGAGCAGCGCACCCGGGTGGTCCTCGCGCAGCCACAGCACGACCGAGGTCTTGTCCGCGCCGGTGGGCGCGGCGGGCCGGGCCGGGCGGCCCACCAGCACGAAGCGGGTGGCCGCGTTCTGGGCGTCATGGATGTCGGTGACCAGCGGCGTGAGGCCGTACGTCGCCGCCGCGAACTCCCCCGCGAACGCGCCGTCGTAGCGGCCCTCCTGCACCAGCCGGGCACCGTCGGCGTTCGAGGCCGCCGACTCCCATACCGCTTCCGGGAGTTGCGCCGCCAGCCACTTGCGCACCTGCGGCTGGGCGACCGGGTGCCCGGTCACCGTCTTCACATCGCCGAGCGCCGTTCCGGGGCGCACGAGTAGCGCGAAGGCGATCGGCAGCAGCACCTCGCGGTAGATCATCAACGGCCCGCCGGAGGCCAGTTCGTCGAGGGTGGTGGTCACCCCGCCCTCGACGGAGTTCTCGATCGGCACCAGCGCCGCGGCGGCCTCACCGGCCCGCACCGCGTCCAGGGCGGCGGGCACCGACACCATCGGCGACAGCTCACGCGTCGCCGCCTCGGGCAGGGTGCGCAGCGCGGCCTCCGTGAACGTGCCCTCGGGGCCCAGATAGGTATAGCGGCTGGCCGACATGGATAAGGACTCCCTCGCGTAACTGCGGGGGCACCCCGCCGATCTTCTCCCTGCCCTGCCACGATACCCAGCCGCTCCGCCGCCCGGCCGGTACACGGGATACCACCACCCCCCACCCCGTTGTGGCCCCGAGGGGGCGCTCCCCTCCCCTACGGCATCCGTTCGACCCCTCCCTAAGGCCCCGCCCCAGCCCACCCCAGGGGCCTCCCCCAGGGGTCTCCCCCAAGGGGTCCCCCCAAGGGTTTCCCCCAGGGCCCCCGGCCAGGAGCTACCCCTCCAGCAGCGGCCGGCCCACGTAGTCGCCCGGCTCCGCGGCCGGTGGCACCGCGAACAGTCCGCTCGCCTCGTGCCGCAGGAACGGCGACAGCGCGTCCCCGCGGTCCAGTTTCCGCTGGATCTGGGTGAAGGCGCGCAGCGGATCGGCCTGCCAGCAGATGAACAGCAGCCCGGCGTCCGGGGCGCCGTCCTCCCGGAACCCGTCGTGGTACGAGAACGGGCGGCGCAGCATCGCCGCGCCCTGGTTGGACTCCGGCGCCGCGATCCGCGCGTGCGCGTTGGCCGGGATGACCGGCAGCCCGTCCGGGCGGTTCTCGTCCAGCCGCATCGGGGTGGTCTCGGAACCGCCGGTCAGCGGCGCCCCGTTGTCCTTGCGGCGCCCGATGACCTTCTCCTGGTCGTGCCGGGAACGCTTCTCCCAGTCGTCCAGCAGCATCCGGATCCGGCGCACGACGGCGTACGAGCCGCCGCGCATCCACGCCTGCTCGGCCTCCCGCCCCACGAAGATCCGCTCGTCGAAGTCCCGGTCCGACGGCTTCGGGTTGTTGGTGCCGTCGATCTGGCCCATGAGATTGCGGGCGGTCATCGGGTGCGCGGTGGCGCCCGGTGTGCGGTTGAAGCCGTTCATCTGCCAGCGCGGCCGCGCCCGCCCGGCCGCGTCCTTCTGGAGCGCGCGCAGCGCGTGGAAGGCGACCAGCGCGTCATCGGCGCCGATCTGGATCCACAGATCGCCGTTGCTGCGGTCCGGGTCCAGTGCGTCGGCGGAGAAGTCGGGCAGCGGGTCGAGCTCCGCGGGGCGCCGTTTCGTCAGGCCCGTACGGCCGAAGAAGCTGTGGCCGAAGCCGAACGTGACGGTCAGCGAGGACGGGCCCGCGTCGAGAGCGACCCCGGTGTCGGCGTCCGGGGCCCGTCCGGCCATCAGCTCCTCGGCCGTCCGCGACCAGCGGCGCAGCAGCGCGGCGGCGGCCTTGCGGTCGGTGCCCGGTGCCAGGTCGAAGGCGACGAGATGACCGGTGGCCTGCAACGGGGTGGTGATCCCCGCCTGGTGCCCGCCGCCCGCCGCCCGGAACGCGACCCGGGTCGAGCCGATGCTGGTCAGCGCCTCGGGGGCCTCGTCCCGCAGCGCCGAGGCCCCGAAGGCGCCACCGGCCCCGCCGACGACCAGCCCGGCCGCGCCCGCCGCGCCGACGGTGCCGAGCAGGCGTCGGCGGGAGAGCTCCGTGGTGGGCGATCCGGCCGTCTCCGGGGCGGGGGCGGGGGCCGGTGCGGGGACGCGGCCGTCGCTCGCCTGTTTAGGGGCGGTCTCCTTACGGGCCGCCTGCTTGCCGGGGGGCTGCGTACGGGGGGCCTGCTTGCCGGTGCTCTGCTTACGGGAGGTCTGCTTGCTCATGAGCCGATCTTCACGTTCTTGATCTCGGTCACCTGGTCGATATCGGAGGTCCGGACGACCAGTGACAGCCGCCACTTTCCGGGGACCGGCAGCTGGACCCCGCTCGCGCGCCACTGGCCCTTCCCGGTGTGCCGGGTGGTGACCGACAGCGGCCCGAGCTTCTTGGACTTCTCCGTGAAGGAGACCTTCACCTCGGGGACGTCCATGGGCTTCCCCGAGGGGTCGGTGATCCGCAGCTTCAGGGCGTTGGCGCTGCCGCTGCGCCCGGGGGAGAGACCGATCCGGGCGGTGCCCTTGCCGTCCGGGCCGCCGGTGTCGAACGGGACGGTCAGCGTCTGCGGCCGGCCGGCCTCGGCGGACTGCCCGCCCGAGGTGGCCTTGACCGCCGCCTCGGTACGCGCCGGTTCGGTGGCCGTCAGCACCGTGGTGACCACGAGCAGGATGACCGCAACCGATGCCTCGGCCAATACGGACCGGCGCAGCCCCAGCCGCTCCGGGTCGGCGTCCCGCTGCCGCTTCGTCCGGGCGGTACGCACCGCGGCCTGCTGCCGGGCGAGTTGAGCGGCGCGGGCGGGGTCGGGGGTGGTCTCCGGGGAGGAGCCGGTCTTCGGGGCCGGGGCCGGGGCCGGGGCCGGGGCCGGGTCCGCGGTGGTCGCGGTGGCCGCGGTGACCGCAGCACCGACGGCCGCCTTCTCCGCCGCCTTCTCCGCCGCCTCCTCCGCGTCCTTCTCCCCATCCGTCTCGGCTTTCCCCGTCGCCCGGAGTTCCGCCGCCGATACCTCCGCCGCCGATGCCTCTGTCTCCGGTACGTCCGTCTCCGGTACCTCCGCCAGCCGTCCCGTCCACCGCCGCGACAGCCAGGCGATCCCGACGAGCACCACGACCAGCGCGACCTTGAGCAGCAGCAGTTGCCCGTAGCTGGTGTCGGTCAGCGCGCGCCAGGTGCCGACCTGCCGCCAGGACTGGTAGAGGCCGGTGGCCACCAGCACCACTACGGAGCCGAACGCGATCCGGGAGAAGCGGCGGACGGCGGCCCGCTCAACGGGCGGGCCCCAGTACAGGGACACGACCAGCGCCGCCAGCCCGCCGAGCCAGGCGGCGACCGCCAGCAGATGCAGCACATCGACCGGCATCGCCACGGCGGGCTGCAGCCCGGTCGAGGCGTGTTCGGCCATCGCCCAGGTCGCGGCGAGCCCGGTGGCGACGATCACCCCGCCGAAGCCGAGGCCAAAGGTGAGGTCCTTGCGCCGCCTGGCCTGCACGGCGGCGGCATCCGACGCACCGCGCTCGTCCGCGTCATCCGACCCACCGACCTCGTCGCCCTCCCCTGACGCACCGGCCGCACCAGCCGCGCCGGACTCGTCACCCTCCCCCGCCACACCCGTCTCGTACGCCCGCGCATACGCCCCGAACAACACCGCCACGAACAACGCCGCCGCCGCGAGCAGCAGCAGCCGGGAGACCAGCGCCGCGCCCGGCTTGGTGATCAGCACCTGCTGGAGGCCGCCGAGGTCGAAGACATCGGCGAGGTCGCCGGACCCGGTGTACGGGGTGCGCAGCAGCAGCATCACCACGGTGGTGCCGGTCAGCAGCGCCCAGCCGTAGACCACCAGCCGCTGTACGGACCGTACGAGGGCCGCGGCGGGCCGGCAGGCCACCACAAAGGCGGCGCCGCCGGCCAGCAGCACGAACCCGGCGTAGGCGAGGTAGCGGGCGACGCCGTAGAGCGCGCCCACCAGCCCGCCGCCGGCCTCCTGTTGGGGAACCGGGGCGGTGGTCTTGGACGGCGCGCCGACCGAGAAGGTGAAGGCGCCGGACACCGGGTGGCTGTCGGCGGAGACCGCCTGCCAGGCGACGGTGTAGGTGCCGTCGCGCAGCCCGGACGGCAGCCCCGCGCCGTATTTGACGACGCGGTCGCTGCTCAGATTCCGCAGCTTCTTCTCATCCACCCGTTTGCCCTGCGGGTCCAGCACCCGGATCGAGTCGTCGCCCATCGCGACGCCCTCGGAGAAGGTGAGCGTCACCTGCTCGGGGGCGCGGTCCGCCACCGACCTCGGTGCGGGGGTGCTGCCGGTCAGCGCGGCATGCGCCGAGGCCGGTGCGGCGCCGCCGAGCCCGCCGAGCAGCGTGCCGGCCAGCGCGAGCGCGACGACCAGCAGGCGCAGCACGGCGGACCGTCGCGGCCGTAGCCCGGTGGTGACCATAGTGATCGCTCCCCTTACTCCCGTTGCCGCTGCCGTCCGGTGCGGTGCTTCCGGCGCGCGTCGTCCGGCCGCGGCTGGTTTCTTCGGACCTCGGTGCTGCTCCCGTGAGTCCTTCGGCTAGTGCTTCGGCTGGTAGTCGGCGGCCTTGACCTGGAGCGACACCCGGACCGGTGCCGCGTGGGCGAAGTGCAGCCGGACGGTGACGACGTCGTCCTTGGTCGGCTTGTCCTTCAGCCCCATGAGCATCAGGTGGTTGCCGCCGTGGCCGAGCTGGAGCGTGCCGTTGGCCGGGATGGCCAGGGAGTTGACCTGCTCCATCTTGGTGCCGACGGTTTTGTGGATCGTGATGTTCTTGGCCAGGTTGCTGGTGACCGAGGTGAGCTTGTCGGCGGTGTCACCGTTGTTCTTGATCGTGAAGTAGGCGCCGGCCATCTGCTCGGTGACCGGCTCCGGCATATACGCGCCGCTGACCTCGATCTTCGGGGCACTGTCCGCGCCGCAGCCCGCCAGTGCGAGACCGGTCGCCAGGGCGAGAGCGGCGGCGAGGGGAGTACGGCGGTTCACGGGTTCTGCCCCTTGACGATCTTCGGAAGTGCCTTGGTGTAGTTGTCGGAGGTGGCGTCCTGCATCCCCATCCAGTGGACCTTGTCGTCCTTGGGGGAGGTCAGCAGCACCTGCGCGCCATGGGTGGAGACGACATCGCCGTTCTTCTTCTTGACCGGCTTCTCGATGCCGATGTTCACGCTGCGCGCGCCGCCCTGGATGGTGTCGAACTTTCCGGTCAGCCCGACGAAGTCCTTGTTGATGCCGCCGAGCCACTTCTTGAGGGTGGCCGGGGTGTCGCGCTCCGGGTCGGAGGTGACGAAGACGACCCGAAGATCCTTCTGTTCGGCCTTGGGCAGCTGCTTCACCGCGACCGCGATGTTGGCCATCGTCAGCGGGCAGACGTCCGGGCAGTTGGTGTAGCCGAAGTAGATCAGCGTCGGGTGGCCCTTGGTCTTCTCCAGCAGGTCGTACTTGGCGCCGTGGGTGTCGGTCAGCACCAGGTCAGGCTTCGCCAGCGGGCTGTCGAGCGTGACGATCGGCTTGGCGGTGGTGCCGCCGGACACCGTGGCGGCGGGCTTGTCGTCGTCCCCGCCGCAGGCGGTCAGGCTGAGGGCCGCGGCCGCCGTGAGGGCGGACGCGAGCAGGGTCGTTCTACGCATTGCAGATAAATCCCGTGAGTTGAATCCCGGGGGTCCGGGAAGGGGTGTCGGGCCGGCGCGGGTCGGGCGCCGGCCCGTCCGTGATCAGGCGCTGCGGCGCCGGCCGGCAAAGACACCGAAGCCGATTCCGATGAGGCCGACGACGATGCCGACGGCGCCCAGGACGCGCGCCGTGGTGTCACCGTCGGCGGCGTCCTGGCCGGCCGCGGCGCTCTTGACGTGGCCCTTGTCGCCGCTCTTCGCGTCCGCGCCGCCGTGCTCGTCCTCGGCCGCGGTCAGCTGGAGGACCGGCGCCGGGTTCTCCGGCTCCGGGGCGCCCTCCTTCGTCGGCTCGATCCAGCGCACGACCTCCTTGTCGTCGTACGTCTGGAGGGCCTTGAAGACGACCTGGTCGGCGTCCTCGGGCAGCATGCCGACGGAGACCGGGAACTGCTGGAAGCGACCGGGCTCGACGCCCTTGTCCTCCGCGGTCCAGGTGATCTTCGAGGGGGCCTTGTCGATCTTCTCGCCGTGCATCTCGATCGGCTTGGCCAGCTTCGACGTCTTGACGTCGATCTTCCAGCCCGGCACCGGCTGCGGCATGACCGAGGCCAGCGGCTGGTCGGTGGGCAGCGTGACCTCCAGCTTCACCGTCGAGGCGTCGTCCCGCTCATTGGGCACCTTGAAGTTGACGGTCGCATAGCCGCCCTTGGGGGCCGGGCCCGCCGGCTGCACGCTGACATGGGCGAAGGCCGGGGCTGCGAGCAGCACCACACTGCCGACCGCCGCGGCGCCCACGAGCGGCAGCCGTCGCGCGAACCGCCGGGTCCGCGACGCGTCCGCCTGCTGCTGCGGCATCTGCGGCGACTGCGTCATCTTCGAGATCTTCGACATCGGAAAAACACTCCACAGGAAGGAGAAAGGTGCTGGTGACGGTGCAGGTGGCGCGCGTGCGGCGACCGCGCGCGAGCCCGTACCCCCAGTCCTGTGGGAGCGTGCTTCGCGCGTGGTCAGGCCGCGAGGGCCAGGGTGGGTGGCCCTCGCCTGACGACACTGTGGTGGAGTGCGAGGTCCTTCGGGCCGGGTTTGTCATCCCCGTACGAAACGGGGGCGCGCCGCGCCTCTTCGTGCGCCGCCCCGAGGCCCATGAGCAGGGCGTGGACCAGCGCGAGCGCCCCGCGCACCGCACCGATCAGCGTGTGGACCGTCGCCTGGTACGCCGGAGCCGACAGCCGGACCAGCCGCCACAGCGCGGCCTCGCCCCGCCGCAGCAGCCAGCCGAGGGCGAGCGCCGCCAGCAGATGCCCCAGCAGCATGGGCAGCGACGGCAGCAGACCGTGCACCGCCGCCGGGTCGGCGGCGGCCGTGCCACCGGCCGTACCGTGCCCCGCCGGTGCGGCCGCCCCGGCGGCGGAGGCCGCGTCGAAGCCTCCCGGGCCGAGCGCCCGGCGCGCCTGCGCACCGTCCACCCGCCCGGCGCCGAGCCCGCACGTCATGTGCCGGGCGATGCTGATCGCGGCCTGTTCCGAGAGCCCGCCGGATCCGCTCCGCCCAGGGGCGGGCGCCGGCTGCTGCCCCCAGCTGAACAGCGCATGCAGCGCGAGCTGTCCCAGGGCGAGCCCCACGGCGATCCCCGGCAGGGTGCGTTCCCGCCCGGCCAGCGGCACCGCGACCGCGAACACCGCGGCGGCGGCGACGCCCAGCGTCCACAGCGGGACGGCGGCGCAGGAGCCGAGGATGTGCCCGGCCGCGGACAGCGCGACGCAGGCCGCGGTGAAGACCGCGGCCCTCAGCAGCCGGAGATCGGCGGCTGCGCGCGCTGGGGAGGCGGGCGGTGGAGTCATGGCGGCGCCATCATCCCACTGGCCACACGGGCCCCGGACGGCAGGTCGGTGTCAAGGGGCGCCCGGCGGGGCGTCCGAGGAGGCAGGCAGGGCGCGCGAGGGCGCACGGACAGCGCGGCACCTACACCGATGCGCTCACTCTTCGCATCCGCCGAATGAGCGGTATCACGTCCCGGACATGCTTACGGACCTTGCGGCGCGGCAATAGGTATCGATATGTCGAGCCGCGGCCAGGAGGCTGGAGCGATGAGCATCTGGTGGTCACTCCATTTGCGGCGCGAGGCTGCGAGCGTGCCGCTCGCCCGTCGCCTGCTGCTGGGCACGATGGAGACCGCGGGGGTAGACCCGGACATCTGTTACGACCTGTCGGTGGCCCTCTCCGAAGCCTGCGCGAACGCCGTCGAGCACGGCGGCGACGCCACCGAGGACTACCGCGTCACGGCCTTCATCGACGGCGACACCTGCCGCATCGAAGTCACCGACTCGGGCCCCGGCTTCCGCTGCCCCGCACCCCCCGCCCCACCCCATACGGCGGCCACGGACCGCCCCCTCCCGGCCCCCGTGCCCACCCCCGCGCAGGCCCCCGAGTTTGCCGAGGACGGCCGGGGGCTCTTTCTGATCGAGGCCCTCACCGACCACGTCCGCTACCGCAACCGCACGGGCCGCCCCGGCGCAGTGGTCAGCTTCGACAAGATCCTCAAGTGGCGCGAGGGGGCGGCGCTTCCTATGGCGTCGTGATCACCCCGGTCGCGGGGCCGGCCGCACACCTTGGCCGTACGCGAGCGAGCAGGACGCGAGGCGAGCAGGACGTCAGGTGTCAAACCGGGCGAACGTCGGCAGTGGGGATATTGGCCGGAAACCGCCCATGAGGGAGAGGGGCAGCGCGGTCTCGCGGTGGGAGGACCTCCCCCGCGGCGTCCCCTGTCCCTGCGAGACCAGCGCGCACCATGATTAACGCGAAGTTGCTCGCGTTAACTCGTCTCGGACAATACTTGGCGTGAACCCGCACTGCAATACGGAGCCGTCGTGACGACAGCGCACCACGCCCCGGGCGAGACCAGACCCGGTGGACGTACGGCACGTACCCGCAAGGCCGTACTGGCCGCGGTTTTCCAGGAGTTGGAGGACGGCGGCTTCGCCGGACTGACCATGGAGAAGGTCGCGCAGCGCGCCGGGATTCATGTGGCGACGCTCTATCGCCGCTGGCGCTCCGTCGAGGGCCTGGTGTGCGAGCTGCTGGCCGAGCGGAGCTCCGATGTGCCGCTGCCGGACACCGGCAGCCTGCCTGAGGACCTGCGTGTGCTGGCCCGCTCGATAGCCGACTTCTACGGCGAGGCGCGGATGAGCTGTCTGATCGAGGCGGTGGTGTCCGCCGCGGCGCGTGACCCGCAGGCGGCGGCGGTGATGCGGTCCGTCTTCGGCGAACGGCTGGCGCTGGCCGGCCGGATGGTGCGGCGGGCCGTCGAGCGTGGCGAACTGCCCGCGGACACCGACCCGGAGGCAGTGATGTCGGCGCTCGGGGCGCCCTTCTCCTACCGGATTCTGATCGCCCGCCGCCCCGTGGACCGGGACCTCGCCGACTCCGCCGCCACCGCCGTCTGGGCGGCGGCCCGCGCGGGCGCGTACACGAGAAGGAGCGGCGGCGGCCCGGCCAACGACACGCCCCCCGGCGGAAGTTGATCCACCGGGAGGCGTATACGGCGTTCCGCGCTGCTACTTGCCGAGCAGCCCGGCCATCCAGGTCTCGACCTCGTCCGACCGCCGCGGCAGCCCGGCCGACAGGTTCCGGTTGCCGTCGGCCGTCACGAGGATGTCGTCCTCGATGCGGACGCCGATGCCCCGGTACTCCTCAGGGACCGTCAGATCGTCCGCCTGGAAGTACAGTCCGGGCTCCACGGTCAGCACCATGCCGGGCTCCAGCGTGCCGTTGACGTAGTGCTCGGTGCGGGCCGCGGCGCAGTCGTGGACGTCGAGGCCGAGCATGTGGCCGGTGCCGTGCAGGGTCCAGCGGCGCTGCAGGCCCAGCTCCAGCACCCGCTCGACCGGGCCCTCGACCAGGCCCCACTCGACCAGCTTCTCGGTGAGCACCCGCTGCGCCGCGTCATGGAAGTCGCGGTAGGCCGCACCCGGCTTGACCGCCGCGATGCCCGCCTCCTGGGCCTCGTAGACCGCGTCGTAGATCGTGCGCTGGAGATCGGTGTAGCGGCCGTTGACCGGCAGGGTGCGGGTGACATCCGCGGTGTAGAGGGTGTGGGTCTCCACACCGGCGTCCAGCAGGAGCAGTTCGCCGGAGCGGACCTCGCCGTTGTTGCGGACCCAGTGCAGGGTGGTGGCGTGCGGGCCGGCGGCGCAGATCGAGCCGTAGCCGATGTCGTTGCCCTCGACGCGGGCGCGCAGGAAGAACGTTCCTTCGATGTAGCGCTCGCTGGTCGCCTCGGCCTTGTCCAGGACCTTCACGACGTCCTCGAAACCGCGCACCGTCGAGTCGACGGCCTTCTGCAGTTCGCCGATCTCGAACTCGTCCTTCACCGCGCGCGCTTCGGAGAGACAGACGCGCAGCTCCTCGTCCCGCTCGGCGGTGACCTTGTCGGTCAGCGCGGCCTCGATACCGGCGTCGTGGCCGCGCACCACACGGACCGGGCCGGTGGCCTCCTTGAGCGCGTCGGCCAGCTCACGGACGTCCTTGCAGGGGACGCCCAGCAGAGCCTCGGCCTCCTGGAGGCTGTGGCGCCGGCCGACCCACAGCTCGCCCATGCCGTTGAGCCAGAACTCGCCGTTCTCGCGGTTGGAGCGGGGCAGCCGGTGGATCGTCGCCTCGTGGGTGTCGCCCGTCGGCTCCAGGACCAGGACGCTGTCGTCGGTCTGGTCGCCGGTGAGGTAGACGTACTCCGTCGAGGCGCGGAACTGGTACTCGGTGTCGTTCGAGCGGGTCTTCAGGTTGCCCGCCGGGATCACCAGGCGCTCACCGGGGAAGCGCGCGGACAGCGCCGCCCGGCGCCGGGCGGCGTTCGGGGCCTGCTCGATCGGCTGCAGATCGCGCAGCTCGGTGTCGGCCCAGCCGCTCTTCATGTTCTCCGCGAGCTCGTCCGAGACGCCCGGGTAAAGGCCGTTCTTGCGCTGCTTGATCGGCTGCTCGTCCTCGTCCGGGGTCTCCGGAGTGAGCGCGTCGGTCACCATGCCTCCTTGAAAGACTGAACCGCATTCCATCGTATGTGCGGATCGAAAACGGTCCAGGGGCCGGAAGGTGTGACCTCTCCGGCACTCCGGCCAAAGGAGGCATGACGCCCGGCGCGTACGGGCGGGACGTGACCGGCGGCCGGCGGGGCGCGGCGGCAGATCCGCTTCCCGGACCTCCGCCGTAGTGGCGTGCTCAGGGCCGGCCCCGCAACCAGGGCCGGGGGCCGCCGGACCGGCCCTGAGCCGCCGGACCGGGGGCTACTCCTCGAAGTACGCCGCGAGCAGCACGACGTCCTCCTTAGACGCCGGATCGTCCAGACCCTGCGGCAGCATCGTGCGCACGATGTGGTCGACGACCGCCTCGGGATCGTGCCGCGCGGCCCGGGGGACGCCCGCGGCGGCGGCGTGCAGCCGGGTGAAGGCGCGGTCCATGGGCTCGCCGGTGCGGTGCAGCAGCCCGTCGCTGTAGAGCAGCAGGGTCTCGCCGCGGGCCGGTTCGATCTCCACGCTCGGCGCTTCCCAGCAGGCCAGCATGCCCAGCGGCGCGGACAGCGAGGTCTCCACGTACTCGGTCCGCAGATCACCGAGGATCAGCGGCGGGCAGTGGCCGGCCCCCGCCAGGACGATCTTGCGGGCGAACGGGTCGGTGATACCGCCCGGCATCGGGGGCGCGGGCGGCCCGCCGGGCGCGCCGGGCGGCGGCTCGGTGAAGGCGAACAGCGCGGTGGCGCTGCGGGCCGGTTCGGTCAGCCGCAGCAGCAGTTCGAGGTCGGAGAGGACCGCGACCGGATCCTCGCCCTCCATGACGGCATAGGCGCGCAGCGACGCCCGCAGCCGCCCCATGGCCGCCACCGCGCTCGGCCCGGAGCCGGTCACCGAACCGATGGCCAGCCCCAGTGCGCCGTCCGGCAGCGGCAGCGCGTCGTACCAGTCGCCGCCACCGCGCGGCCCGCTGCTGTGCCGCACCGCGAGGCGGACGCCGGGGACCCGCGGCAGCCGGTGCGGCAGCAGCTCCTCACGGAGGATCCGTACGGCCTGCCGGCTGCGGTGCAGCTCCAGGAGGCGGGCGAGGTGTTCGGCGGCGTGCGCCCGGTAGAGGCCGATGAGATGGCGTTGCCGTTCGGTGGGCTCGGCCGGTTCGTCGTAGAGCCAGACCGCGGCGCCGGTCCTGCCGATGGGGTCGGCGGTAAGCGGGATGGCGTAACTGGCGGCGTACCCGAGCCGGGCCGCGACCTCCCGCAGGCGCGGGTCGAGCCCCTTCTCACCGGGGATGTCGGGTTCGGAGATCTCGGTGCACGGTCCGGCCGCCGCCGCGCCGCGGGCGCCGGGGGGACGGCCCGCGTCGCCGGCCGCGGGCCGGGTGCCGTCGCCACCGGCGCCCGGCTCCGGGAGGCCGTCCAGTATCCGCGCGTACGACAGGGCGCGGCGCGGGATGGTTTCGATGGTGCCGATATCGGCGTGGCCGAGGCCGAGGCCGATGGTGGTCTCCGGGCCGTAGCCGTCGGCCGGGGCGAGGACGACCAGCCCGCGCCGCGCACCGACCAGGGAGGCGCCGGCGCGCAGCAGCTCGTGGAGGGCGTCCTCCAGCGTGCGGGTGCGCGCCAGCTGTTCGGTCAGGTCGTGCAGGGTGCTGAGGTCGGAGATCCAGCCGGCCAGCCGGTCCTGCACGGCGGCGAGTTGGTCGACGGCGGAGAGGTCGGGGGCGTCGCCGGGGGCGGGGGCTGACGCGGCGTCGGGTGCGGTGTCCCGAGGGGCGCCCGGAAGGGTGGCGGGCGAGCCGCCGGACGGGGTGCCGGCGGTGGGGCTCGCGGGGGTGTTCCCCACGCGCGGGTCGACAGTGTGCGTGGGGGCGGGAAGGGCTGGTTCGATTCCAGCCACTTTCGGAACGTGCGGGGCGGTCATGGTTGGCGTCTCTCGTTGCGCCCGATGATGACCCAGGTCAGGCCGCTTTTTGGTAGGGAGTGCGGCATTTTGTTGAGTGATGTTGGGCGGTGCGGTTGGCCACTCAAGGTCCTCAATAGCATCGCAAACCCCCATGTCATGCTGCTCCGCTATCAGTGCTCCACATGTACACGCATCAACGATGTGATGTCCAGCACTCTCCCTATGGGGTTTGTGGTGTCAGCGAGGTCTGTCAGATTGGCCTGAAAAAAGCCCCCCAAGCGTCAATTTGAGGTCGACTGACGGCGATCAGCAGCGCGTCATCACCACAGTGGCGGGTACGTACTCGGAAAGGTGCGGGGCCAGTTGGGGCCGCACCGGAACTCTCCGGCGGACACCGGCGTCTAATCAGGCGACGACCGCGACGCACCCCCAAGAGGCGGGGGCTGCACCACGGAGGCGCAATCGCCAGGCGCGCGCCACCCCCCGCCATGTTCCACGCTCGGCGTACGGCGTGATGCGCTGCCTTGTACACGCGGTCAGTGATCCACGTGGCGTGATCGAGATGCGATCGACCCCGGGTTGCACGGCCGGGCCGCAGGAAACGCCCCACCACGGCATGAAGCGGCACGGCACGGACAACGGCGAACCGGCAAGAAGAGCCATGTAGTGCGATGGACGAAGCCCTCGGCGTTAACGGAAAGGAACGAGCGCTCATGCGCGAGATCCTCGGAAGGCGACGCAAGCTCCTGTTCCGGCGCGGCGGAAGGTCGGCGCTGCTCGGTGCGGCGCTCCACTGCGCCACCGAGTGGCAGTGGCCCGTACTTCCCGGTGTGGGGATCAGGCCCGCCGGCCGGCAGCAGGCCGGTGCCCGGCTCGGCCTCGGCGAGCGGACCGGCCGCCGGTGCAGCTGCCCCGACCCCGAATGCGTGGTGCCCGGCGCGCACCCCTTCGACCCCGGTCTGCTGGCGGCCACGACCGATGCCCGGATGGTGCGCTGGTGGTGGGCGAACCGCCCCGACGCCCCGATCGTGCTGGCCACCGGCGGCCGTGCGCCCTGCGCGGTGAGCCTGCCCGCCGTCGCCGGTGCCCGCGCCCTGGCGGCCCTGGACCACTTCGGCGTACGCCTCGGCCCCGTGGTGGCGACGCCCACCCGCTGGTCGCTGCTCGTATCGCCGTACGACCTCGCGGAGTTGGGTGAGCTGCTGCACTCCCAGGACTGGGTGCCCAGCTCGCTGCGGTTCCACGGGGAGGGCGGCTATCTGGTGCTTCCGCCCTCCCAGATCGCCGCGGGCCGGGTCCGCTGGGAGCGGCCGCCGCTCGCCGGTCCGGCCGCGCCCTGGCTGCCGAAGGTGGCCACGATCGTGGACGCCCTGGTCACGGCGAGCACCGGCACCCCCGACGGCGGCAGCCGGCTCGCGTACTGACGCCCGCGGTACGGCCCGCGCGCCCGTCCCGTCCGCCCGGCGGAAAAAGGGGGAACAACGCGCGGGCGGATCACCCGTTCGGGTGTGACCGGCCCGGACAACTACGGGGAATGGGCGTCCGGGTGTCCGGGGGCACCCCCGCCGCCCGATAAGTTCGGCCCACCGTCAAGCCGTCGTCAGCGGCATCTCAATCGCAGGTGGGGCCCATGCAGCGTGCGCAGAAAGTCCGCATGACCGGTCTCGCCGGCGTGGTGGTGCTGGCCGTTGCCGTACCGCTGGGCGCCGCAATGGCCGGTCCGGCCGACCTCGCGCTTCCCGGGGCGCCCGGCATGTCCGAAAACAGCCCTACGACCCCAAGGGGCATCAGCACCGATAGCGGCACCAATACGGGCATGAGCCCCGCCGCCGCCCGCCCCCGGACCGCCACCGGCTCCCCCGCCGCCCTCGCCCGTCCGCCCCGCTCCGCCCGTACCTCCCGCTGCGGCCCTCAACTCACCGCTCCCCAGCGGATCGAGGCCCAGACCTGTGTACTCGCCGAGAACGGGCTGACCTGGGGGCGGACGTACTACCGCAACCTCGCCGGCGCCCCGCTGCGCGCCGTACTGACGCTGCTGCGGCCGGACGGCACGACCGTCCAGGTGCACTGCGCGGTGTCGGCCTCCGGCGTGCCGGGCCTGTGCGAGACGCCGACCGGGGCGACCGTGCGCAGCGGCGGGCCGTACGGCGCGGTGGCGGAGTTCTCGGATGCGGCGGGGGAGCGGCTGCTGCTGCGCTCGGGCAGCAACGCGGCTGCGGGAGGCGGGAGTTCGGGCCGCTGACGGCACCGGGCCGCGGACGGCCGGACCGGACCGGGCGGTACACCCGGCTCCGGGCATGGAAGCGCCCGGTCGCTGGCGACGGGGGATGCACCAGCGACCGGGCTTTTAGAACCGTAACAAGAGATCGGCGGTTCGCAAATTCGATCGTGGAATTCCGGACGCCTATTTACCGGCAGGTACGGGGAGTTGTGACAGGGGTCACGTCTGAGGTACCCGGAGGCGTCCGTTCCGCACGATCGGGCGGGCCGATCAGCTCAGGGTGATCTGGCGGTTGGTGAGCCCGCCGCGCGCCCGGCGCTCCTCCGGGGTCAGCGGCGCGTCCGCCGCGAGCGCCTCGGCCAGCCGCTCGGCGAACGCCGCGGCGGGCTTGGCGACCTCCTCGGCGCTCATCGACGAGGGCAGGTCCCAGACCGGGACGACCAGCCCGTGGGCGCGGAACGAGCCCACCAGGCGGGTGTCTTCACCGAGCGAGGAGGCGCCCGCGGCGTGCAGCCGGGCGAGCGCGTCCAGCAGCTGCTCCTCGGGGTGCCCGGTGACCCAGCGCAGGTGGTTCTTGTCCGGGGCCTCGCACCAGTAGGCGCCCTCCAGGCCGGGAATCCGGGCGGTGGGAATGGCCGCCGCGTTGGCCCGCTCCAGGGAGGCGGCGACCTCGCCGGTGGCGTTCTCGGCGTTCTCCACCCAGAACTCGAAGCCGGTCTGGACGGCCGGCTCGAAGGCCGCGTCCGGGTCGAGCAGATCCTGCAGTCGCGGACCGTCGGGCGCCGCGCGGCCGGCGGCGACCGGGGTGCCGGGCTCGGCGGCCAGCGCGCGCTGGAGGGTGTCGGCGAGGTCGCGGCTGAGGTCTCCGGAGGCGGTGTCGTTCTGCAGTCCGAGCATCACCGCGCCGTTGTCGCGGCGCAGCGCGGGCCAGGCCATCGGCAGCACGGTCGCCAGCGTCACGGACGGGACGCCCTCGGGCAGACCGCCCTTCAGCGTCAACTCGGCGGTGGCGGCGGGCACCAGCTCGCGCAGCGCCACCCAGTCGCACTCACCGGGCAGGCCCTCGAAGGGGCGCTGCACCAGCTCGGTGGCGGCGTGCGCCGCCTGTCGGCCGTGACAGGCCTTGTACCGGCGGCCGGAGCCGCACGGGCAGGGCTCACGGGCGCCGACGACCGGCACCTCGCCGTCCTTGATCTTCGATGCTGCGGCCTGGGGCTGGGGACGGCGCTTCTTGGCCATGGCGACGGTGTCTCCTGGTCGATCCTGGGCGTACGGACGCGTATCGGCGCGAGCCTAGAGGATTGCGTACGAGGTCGCGCCCGGCCGCGCGCTGGCCGTGTCACGCCGTGCCGCTACGGCAGATCGTCGAAGTCCGGGAAGCCCGGCAGCGGCCGCCCCGTGCGCACTCCCGCGCGCCTGGTGAGCGAGGGCGGCAGATCGGGCGTCAGATCCACGCGCGTAGCAAATGCACCTTGCAGCGAAAGCGCCGCCCAGACCGTCACCTCGCCGACGACCGAGTCGTGTACGCCCCAGTCCTTGGCGAGCGAGCGGATGATCGCCAGCCCGCGGCCGCCGCGCGCCGTGATCGACGGAGTGGCCGGAAGGGGCCGGGTCGGGCCGCCGCCGTCCGTGACCGCGACGGTGAGTCTGCCCTGTGCGTCGATGCGCCAGGACGCCCGGACGGATGCCACCGGTGCGTCGTTCGTCTCAGCCGTTGCGGAGCCCGGTGATCCGTTTTCGTATATCGGACGCGCATGGCGACACGAATTGCTCAGCAGCTCCGAAAGGATGAGGACCGCGTCATCGACGACTGTGTCCTGAACTCCACTTGCCAACAGCTCTTCTCGCATGCGCCGCCTGGCCATGCCTACGCCCACGGGACCATGGGGTACGGCCATGATCGACGACGTCGGCACCTCTTGTGCCACCACCAACGCCACCCCCGAGACCTCCTTTGCCCCACGCCACGGGATGAATGCCCCAATGGACTGGACCGGAAACCGGCCAAGCGGCACATGGTGACGCATTGGGCACGATCACGTACGGGCCGAATGCGCCGGTGCACACCCTGTGATGAGCTTTAGCCAAGGCCGAGTTGGATTCGTACCTGTTTGGGGCGATTCGTAATCACCGCATCCACCCCCAGTTCCTGGCACAGCTCGACATCGGCGGTGTCATTGACGGTCCACACGTGGACGCGATGGCCCGCGCGATGCGCCCTGGCGACGTAGTCGGGGTGCGAGCGCAGGATGCGTATCCCGGGGCCCGCGATGCCGACGCCGGGCGGGAGCCGGCCGTCCCGGTGCCGCGGGGTGAGGAACTGCATCAGGTAGACGCCGGGGATGCAGGGGGCCGCGGCCCGTACGCGGTGCAGTGAGCGCGCCGAGAAACTCATGACGCGGACCGCAGGGGTCCAGTCCGTACGCAGCGCCGGATTGGTGTGCCCGAACCGGGTCAGCAGCTCGACCAGCCGCTCCTCCACCTGTCCGGCCCAGCGCGTCGGGTGTTTGGTCTCGATGGCCAGCTCGACCCGGCGGTCCGCGTCGGCGACCAGCTCCAGCAGCCGCTCCAGCGTCAGTACGGAGGTCCGCTCGGGGTCCTCGTGCTGCCGGTCCGGTGCCTCGTTCGCGAACCCCTCGCCCTTCCAGGAACCGAAGTCGAGCATGGCCAGATCGGCGAGCTCCAGGGCGGAGACCGGGCCGCGCCCGTTGGACGTGCGGTTCACCCGCCGGTCGTGCACGCAGACCAGATGCCCGTCCGCGGTCAGCCGGACATCGCACTCCAGGGCGTCCGCGCCGTCCTCGATCGCCTTGCGGTAGGCCGCGAGGGTGTGCTCCGGCGCGTCCTCGGAGGCACCGCGATGGGCGATGACGGAAATGGTCGGACGGTCCGGACGGGCGTCCTGGGAGGGGCGGGCATAGGTCACCGCGTTATCGTGCCATCCGCCCCCGAGGAGGCGCCGGGCACATACCCGACGTGCGGAACAGGGGATGCGCCGGTTTTGTCCGGCATAAAGGATGAGGGGACAGTCACAGCCTCGACTTACGGTGCTCTGACGCGCGGTGGGAAAGGGTGGTAGGGAGACTCGCCCGCATCGCCCTGCCCGGATCACCGGACGGGGCCCGCGGACGGGGCTCACGCACGGCCGGGGTGTGCGGGACGCGACCCGCGGATCACGGTCGGCGGCCCCGGACCGGCGGACCGGGACTCGCCCGTATCGCCGGGATCCTTGATCCTGGAGTACCGGGTTCCCCGCCCACCGGCACGAGGAGCTGTACGACCCGGAGGGCCCCGGCCCGCCGGACCGCAAGAACCGCACCACCCGGCGGACCGCGAGGCCCGCAGGCAACCGGAACAACTGCACCACCCGGACGCACCCCCAGGGTCCGGCCGAACCGCAAGCCCCGGAAGAAACGGCCCGCCCCGGATCCCGCGCAGGGATGACATCCGGGTGACAGGGAAGCAGCCTGCCAGGCCGTGGACGCCGAACAGTCATGAAGCTGAGGAGAGAGCTGTGAGCACCGAGAACGAGGGAGCCGCCGTCCCGCCGGAGGCCAAGCCGCCGGCCGGGCCGCCGCCGGACAGTGCCCCCGCGTCGGCCTCCGGCGCCCAGGCTCCCGACGCCCCGTACGCGCCGCCCCCGCCGGGCTTCGCCCCGACCGCGGGCTCGGCTCCGGGCGCCGGACACCCTCCGCAGCCCGGCTACGGCCACCCCGGCGACGACCCCACCCCCGATCAGACCGCCCAGATCCCGCCGTACCCGGGCACCGGCCAGGGCACCCCCGGTGCGGGCGGCGGCTGGGGCCAGCAGCCCCCGTACGGCGGCGACCCCTGGGCCGTGCCCGGCAGCCCCGCGCCCAAGCGGCGCAGCGGCGGGCTGATCGCGGCCGTCCTGGTGGCCGCGCTGGTGGCCGGCGGTATCGGCGGCGGCATCGGCTTCTGGGCCGCGGGCCAGAACGACAGCGCCTCGACGACGGTCTCCGCGCCCGGCGACCCCGGTGCGCTGAACCGCAAGCCCACCTCCGTCTCCGGGATAGCGCAGAAGGCGCTGCCGAGCGTCGTGACGATCGAGGCGCAGGGTGCCACCGGCGAGGGCGGCACCGGCACCGGCTTCATCTACGACAAGCAGGGCCACATCCTCACCAACAACCACGTCGTCGCCAGCGCGGCCGACGGTGGCAAGCTCACCGCGACGTTCTCCAACGGCAAGAAGTACGACGCCGAGGTCGTCGGCAACGCCCGCGGCTACGACGTCGCCGTGATCAAGCTGAAGAACGCCTCCGGCGCCCCGCTCAACCCGCTCCCGCTCGGCAAGTCCGGCAATGTGCAGGTCGGCGACGCCACGATCGCCATCGGCGCCCCCTTCGGCCTCTCCGGCACGGTCACCACCGGCATCATCAGCGCCAAGGACCGCCCGGTGGCCTCCAGCGACGGCGGCGGCAGCAGCGCCTCGTACATGAGCGCCCTGCAGACCGACGCGTCAATAAACCCCGGTAACTCCGGCGGCCCCCTGATGGACGCCGCCGGCAACGTGATCGGCATCAACTCCGCGATCCAGTCGGCCGGCAACGGCGGCGGCATGGGCGGCGAGTCCCAGCAGTCCGGCAGCATCGGCCTGGGCTTCGCGATCCCCATCGACCAGGCCAAGCGGGTCGCCCAGGACCTGATCAGGACCGGCAAGCCGGTCTACCCCCAGATCGGCGTCCAGGTCGGCATGCGGGACACCGGCGACGGCGCGACCATCGCCCAGACCGGCAACAACGGCTCCAAGGCCGTCACCCCGAACGGCCCCGCCGACAAGGCCGGCCTCCGCCCCGGCGACACCATCACCAAGCTCGACGACACGGTGGTCGACAGCGGCCCCACCCTCATCAGCGAGATCTGGCAACACAAGCCCGGCGACGAGGTCACCCTCACCTACAAGCGCGGCGGCAAGGAGCACACCGCCCATGTCACCCTGGGCCAGCGCACGGGCGACAAGTGACGCGCTAGTCTGATCCCGCGACACCTTCGCGCCCCGCGCACAGGTGCCGCGGGGAGGCTTGCCCGAGCGGCCTAAGGGAACAGTCTTGAAAACTGTCGTGGCGGCAACGTCACCGTGGGTTCAAATCCCACAGCCTCCGCCGAGGTAGCAAAACTGCAGGTCGGAGCGGGTCCCGGTACTTCCGGGGCCCGCTCCGACTGCGTTTGCTGTCTCACCTCATGCGCCCGGATCCCACTCGTGACCAGGGCGTGTGGCGCCAGGCTGTGGCGCAGATTCGCCCGGCGGCGCGACCTCACCCTGTGGTGGCGGATTCCTCCGGTGCCCCCAGGGCGTCGCCGATGAGCTGGTTCGCCCGGTGCTCCTGGCCGTGGAGGATCTTCGCGTAGAACTTCCAGAGAACCGCGATGCTGTGCCCGGCCCGCCGGGCGACTTCCACCGGGTCGACTCCGGCCTTGATCTCGCCACCAGGACAGGCGGGATCGGGACCGGCCGGGTGGCCTTCCGCGCACGGCGCTTGAGCCCGCGGAGTTCGTAGGGCTTGCCGTCGTCCGTCCAACCCGCACCGACTTCCGGGCGACTCCGGTTCAGGATGAGTTCTCCCCAGCCGGACGCGGGAAGCTTGCAGTCCCGCTTGCTGAGTTGGGCACACATCGGAGCTGTGCGCGCGGGTCGTCGAGATGGGTCGAGCCCGCAAGGTCTCTGCCTTGTAGTCAGTTGCTTGGCCGGTCGACGTCCGGCTACTGTCCACTCAAGATCTAATGTGCTTCATCGCACGTTAGGAACGGGGCAGTTCACGACCACACGCTCGCAGCCAGTGCGCACCAAGACCAGCCGCGCACATGGCGTCTATGAGCGTGCCCCGGAACCGAACTCGACTTACTGCGGGGGAAACTTGAACTCATCTTTGAAGCGGCGCGCCTTGATGGGGGCCGGCACGGTGTTCGCGGCCCTCGGCGTCATCGGGTACTCCGCCTCTTCCGCCATGGCGGATACGGAATATTACTCCGAGACCAAGGCCACATATGTGGAGTACTGGCCCGACGGCGACGGCTTCCGCGTCCATGACAATGCCCCCGATGGTGCCTCGGCTGCCGTCCAGTACCGGTTGGCGAAGGAGGAAGACCCCAATCGCTACTACTCGACGAAGACACTTGTGTCCTCGGCTGGATACGGCAAGTCAACGGGATTCGTCCGGAACTTCCCTGAGAATAGGGAGCTCGACTTCCGCGCCTGCAGCTACAAGGGCGGCAAGGCATACGCCTGCACTAGCTGGACCTTGGCCAACACCTCCAATATCTGACCATACCTGGCGCCTCGCCGGGTAGTGGACTGGCGTCAAGCACAGCAGAACGAACGAGGGACCGTGGCAACTGCCACGGTCCCTTCGCGCTACCGGCCGGAGACGTCGGCCGCCGGTGCACCGGGAATGCGTGTGGCCAGCCTGCGGCCAGGATTCGGTCGGCAGCGCGACCTCACGCTTTGGTGGTGGTCTCCTCCGGTGTCCCCGGGGCGTCGTCGATGAGCTGGTTCGCTCGGTGCTCCTGGCTGCGGAGGATCTTCGCGTAGAACCCGCGGACCACCCTCCGACAGACCCCCGCCGGGGTAGCGTACTTGTCCGTCTACGGCACGCTGTTCCTTACCGGAGCCATGGCCGCGGCCCGAGCGGAAGACCGAGCGACAGCCCAGGAGTTCCTCCAGGAAGCGGAGACCGCCGCGTCCCGGCTCGGCGCCGACGCCAACCACATGTGGACGGCCTTCGGCCCGACGAACGTGGCGATCCACCGTGTAGCCGCTGCCGGCGAGCTGGGCGACGTCCAGGTCGCGTTGGACCTCGGCCCCCAGGTGGACACCAGCAGCCTGCCGGTGGAGCGGCGGGTCCGGCACGGCCTGGAAGTCGCTCGGGCGCTGAGCGCCTGGAACCGCACCGACGACGCGCTTGCCGCCGTGCTGGAAGCCGAGCAACTTGCCCCTGAGCAGGTCAGGCACCACTACATGAGCCGAAACCTCGTCCTGGGCTGGGTCCGCGGCACCCGAGGACGCCCGAGCCGGCCGATCGCCGACCTGGCGGAGCGGCTACGAGTGGTGTGAGCTGGTCAGGCTCGTTCGCATGAGCGACAACGAGCACGAGGCGAAGATGGCGCGCCCGAGGATGGCCTCGGGCGCGTTGTTCTTCGACGAGCAGGGCCGGGTTCTGATGCTGGAGCCGACGTACAAGGACTACCGGGAGATCCCAGGGGGCTACGTCGAGGCTGGCGAGTCACCGCTGCAGGCGTGCGTCCGGGAGGTCCGCGAAGAACTGGGTATCTCGCCTGAGATTGGCCGCCTGCTCGCTGTGGACTGGGCGCCTAGTCCGGCTGAAGGTGACAAGGTGCTCTACCTCTTCGACGGCGGCGTGCTGCCGGTGCAACTCCGGGACCAGATCCAACTGCAAGCCGCGGAAATCGGCGCCTACGACTTTCACCTGCTGGACGCCGTCGCCGACCTCACGATCCCGCGGCTGGCTCGGCGAATCGTCGCTGCGGCAGCGGCACGGACCGAAGGACGGGTGGCCTATCTGGAGCACGGTCACGCTCCCGGGCATGACGGTCCGGTATCGCCTCACGGACCAGCGTAAGGGCCCCCTTCTCTCGCCCCAAGGGCCAGACCTCAAACTCTCTCCGCACCGCCAGCGAGGACACCAGCTGGCCGACTGGGCAGCAAAGCAGCCGACAGCTATGTCATTCGTCGACGCACCGAGTGGCCTCCACTATACGGATTCTCCTCCAATAGCCTGCCGAGCTGCATGAATGAAATTTTCAAGTTTGCCCCCTCGTTCCGCATCGAGATTCTCGATGTCTCGGACCACTTGCCCTGTGATTGCATCCAAGGGACGGTCGAAGCCCTGTCGACGGGATTGGAAGCTCAGCTCTTGCAGCTCAGTGGCGACATCCTGGTCAGCGCTGCCAAGGGATTCGGCCGCTAGACCGACGCTTGGCGGGCCTTCAAGCTGCACCAAGGTGACCAATTCGAGAAGGCTAGAAACGACTGCCTCAGTGTCGGAAATGAGTTGTGGATTTTCGCTCGACCTGCTCTTCCAGAGCGCTTCTACGAGCTTGTCGAACTCGTAGTGCTTTGAAACTAATTTACTGTAGGCCCCGCGCCTTGCCTCGCGATGCACCAGCCACCGTTGGGCTTCTCGATCGCGTTCCTTCTCGTAACTATTCTGCCAGCCCTGTCGCAGAGTGAAAAAGCCAGTGGCGGAAGTGCCCAGCAAGGCACTGCCCGCACCAATAATCGCAGTCCAATAGTCAGCCGCCAGGGCATTTAATCACGAATTGCGCCTTGTCTCCCGCAACGACGCACCCTGCAGCTGACTCGGCCTGTCGCAAAGATCGGTAGCGCCACGGTTGCAATGCAACTTCCTAGGTGTGTAGCGAAGCTCTCCTATTCCTGGTATCGGTGTATGTGATTACGGGTGGCAGTCGAATGAGCAAGCCGCGTTCCACGGTCACTTCCGCTCGGAGCCTTGCGGTAAAGCAACGAAGTACAGCAACCGTGAGAACCAGTGTCGGCTGTCATGAACTCTTGCAGTTCGGTTGAGCAGGCGGAATGGCGCAGCGACCCCGTGGCCGATAGTTCGCAAAGAGGAGGTCACTGTGTTGTGGCCTGTGAACGACTGTCGAAACCTGTCTTCACTTACTCAAGGCACCCGGCTGCGCTCCGCTCCGCCGGGCGCGCTTCCCGGCTCTGGCTGCGCCCGCGCTCCTGCCTTCGGCCAGCTCGGCGCTGCCGCCGCCGACGCGCGCCTGCGATGGATAGGCCTAAGGAGTCCTTTCAGAAAGCTGGGAGTTTGCGCGCGAGCACCATGCAGTGGGCGAGTTGGAGGAAGGCGTCGTGCATGTCGTCGCGTGCCTCCCAGCGGATCCGTAAGCGGCGGGGGCCGTGGAGGTGGGCGATGGCGGATTCGGCGACCCATCGGACGCGGCCCAGGCCCGAGCCGTGGGGCTGCCCGCGGCGGGCGATCTTCGGGGTGATGTTCCGCTCGCGCAGCCGCCGGCGGTAGATGTCGTGGTCGTAGCCGCGGTCGGCGTACAACGCGCACGGCTTGCGGCGGGGACGGCCCCGCTTGCCCCGCACCGGCGGCACACCATCGACCAGCGGCAGGAGCTGGGTGATGTCGTTGCGGTGTCCGCCGGTCAGTGACACCCGCAGCGGAATACCGTGCGCGTCGGTCATCACATGGTGTTTCGAGCCCGGCCGTGCGCGGTCAACCAGACTCGGGCCGACTTTTGGGCGGCTTCGCCCCCGCTTGGCCTGCACATGCGAGGCATCGACCGTGGCCCGGGAGAAGTCGAGGCGGTCCGCCGCCCGCAACCGGCCCAGCAGCACCCGCTGAAGCTCATCCCAGACACCGGCCGCCTGCCACTCGGCCAGCCGCCGCCAGCACGTCGGCCCCGAACCGAACCCCAACTCCTGCGGCAAGAACTCCCACTGGATCCCGGTATAGAGCACGAACAGCACACCCTGCAGCGTCCTGCGGTCATCGATCCGCTTGCGCCCCGGATACCGGTAGCGGCGTTCATGCCTGGGAAGAAGCGGCTCGATCACCGCCCACAGCTCGTCACTGATCTCCCACGGCTTCGGCCGAGTCATCCTCAACCCCTGAGGAACGAGATCACCTACCCCTCCACCGTGCCACACGAAGATCATTCTGCAAGGACCCCTAAGGGGCATGAGACGAGAACCAAGCCCGCGACTTCAAGACGATGCCTCCGGCGGGGGCACTCAGACTCCGGGATGGAGGGGCACCATTCGCGAGTGCCTGCCGGAGTGTGGCGAGCACGGCCGCGGGCCCGGCGGCGGCGTCGTAGGGGGCTCCCATCCCGACCGCCTTCGACCCAGGCAGAGCCGAGCAGTCGCGGTTCAGGGCGTCAAGGTCGTTCGTACAGTGGCGCGTTCCACCTTGACGCCCCGAACCACGGCCGCTCCACGGTGTGTGGGTCGAGATGGGAGCAGGGGCAGGGTAGGCGTTGCCAAAAAGCCGGAATATATCACCTTCGAGCGCACAGATCTGCCACTATGACTCCATGACGGCCCAAAAATCGTGCCCTATCTCGGCAGCACACAAGCGCCTCATGGATTGCCATGCAATGTGGCACGCGGTGGCCGATGACTACATGAAGCCCGAGAACGTCCGAATGCATCTGAATTCCCTAATGCAGGGAATGCGGAATGTCACCTTTATGCTACAGAAGCAAAAATCCACCCTTCCCGGGTTCGAGGAATGGTACACGGAGTTTCAGGTGGCAGCGAAATCGAACCCCTTGATGCGCTGGTCAGTAAACTCTCGAAATAGAATCGTAAAGGAATCCGACCTTGAGCTACTCAGCGAAGCCAAGGTGCGTTGGATTGGGGATTGGGTAAGGAAGCAGGAAAGAAACTTCGCATTCCCTCCTCGGATGTCATCGAAAGCGATTCTTGCGACAATCTTCTCTGATCCCGGAAACCCCCAAATGGGCGTCGTTACCATTTCTCGCCGATGGGTTGACAAAGCGCTTCCCGGCAGGGAAATCCTTAGCGCAACACGGGAAGTGTTTATTATCCTCAGTGCCTTGATTGCGGCCGCCCATAATGCGGCCAGCTCGGAAGAATGCGGCTTAGGTGCCCGCGAGCCAGCCTGTGTAACCCCAGCCCTGACTGCAGAGCCTCTCGCTTGCATGGACATCAATCCTGGCTGGTTGCAGGAACACTTGGACTTGGAAGCAGGTCGCGGAATCGAAGAGGTCGCATATTTCATTGAGCAAGCCCCGGAAAGTCACAGGAAATCACAAAAGTGGTACGGTTCTGCGGTAAATGTTCAGGGAAACCCAATCGAGGTAGCCCCGCAGATTATGGAGCAAGCTGGCAAGGCGCTTACGCGCGATAAGAAGCACGTACCTCTAATCTGGTTCTTTCGAGATGATGTGGTAGTTGACTCCATGGTGCCGATATTTTTCGATCAAAATGGAAAATACCTCACCATGCATCGAGTCGCCGATCGCGTGGAGTCGCTGCGCGCTAATGGCGTTATTTTCCTCAATGAAGCTTGGTACACAACGGATGAGAAGCTGGATAAGGATGGGCGGATAATTCCGCCGCGCGATCGGAGGCGAGATCGTCGCGAGGCGCTCCACGTTCTCGTGGCCACGGAGAGCGGCAAGTACGCGTCATTGCTCACTCCCTTCACGCGAACCGTATTCGGGAAGATTATCTTGGGTGAGTCAAATATTGACACGGCAATCGATCTCGACACTGATGGTCAATTCAACGTCTTGCGCCCAGTAATCGACCGATGGGGTAAGGCGTGATCTCGTATTCTCCGGGGTCTCGCAGTTGCCGGTATGGCCGTCGTTGACCAATCTCGCTCGAGCTACGGATCAGAAGGCTTCTGACATCCGTGGCTGACATCAACGGCGCCAGACGAAGGCGTACACCACCTCCCTTGTGCGACCGTCACACCAGCCGCCGACAGTCGCCGGAGCGGACTCGGATCGAACTCCCAATGCGGTGCTCACCAGTTGAGACTCGTCACGCCCTGGGGCGCCGACCGGGTGAGCTCTGCCTGAGGTGCGGCCAACCTGTGGCCAAGACGCATGGCTGGGTCAGGGACACTGCTGCTCCGTCGCAGCTCGGAGCAGGTGTCGCGCTGGAAAGCTCAGCGGTCTTGAAAACTGTCTGGCGGCAATGTCACCGTGGGTTCAAATCCCACAGCCTCCACGGGTAGAAGGCCCTCGACCAGGCAAGTCCTGGTCGAGGGCCTTCTCTGTTCCGGATTACGACTCATCCTTGGCTGACTGCTCTTGACCGCGGTTTACCGCCCCGTCTGGCACGGATCTGGCACGTTCAAAGGGCCTGAACCACCCCGGTCTGACAGGGCGGGGCTGAGTGCTGTGCGCTCGACAGGGGGAACCTGCAACCTTCTGATCCGTTGGATCAGGCAGGCGGGTAAGCGGGGGTTCCGCCTTCCTCCCTACTACACGTCGCAGTGCCGGGCTGGCTCGCGCTTCACCTTGGGAACGCCGAGCTCCGGATTGGCGTAGTCGGAAAGTCTGTCCATCGTGGGATCGTCCGGCCCACGATGCAGACTCTCTTCGGATCGGGTCCAGTTCCTGCCGTCGGCGTCTGTGAAGCGGATCTGCCGCGGCGTTGCGTCCTCCGGCACCATATGGCTCCGAATGAGGTCGCGATAGAACGAACCCGGTGGAAACGTCAGCCGGGTACAGGGCGGCAGCGTGCCGTAACCAAGTGAGAAGCTCTCGTACTGTGTGATGACGCCCCCCTGCTTCGGCCCTTGGAAGACCAGGTAGAGGCCGGTCACGGGGTCGAGCGAACGGTTGACCACCACCGTGCCGTAGCCGCCGTCCTCTGTGTCGGTGAACGTGTACCAGAAGGTCACACGCCCTGCCTGATAGCGCCGGTTTTGCTCCAGCTGCTGGCGTGTCGCGTTCACGCTGAACCAGGCCACCGTGCCCGAGAACAGCAGCCCCAGCGCCGCCGCTATCGCCGAGACCACCGCACCCCACGTCGCTAGGCGCGACTGGTCGGTCGGCGGCCGCCGTCCGACAGCCCTCGGCTTTGTGGTCCTCCGGGGGCGGAGCCTGGGCCGGACCCGTAGATCAGGGCGGCGGTGGGACATGCTCCCATCATCAGAGGACCGACCGGCCCCCGCATACGGAAACTCTGGGGCCGGAAGTGTGGGAGGCAGCCAGTGCTTATGCCGATGCGCCGGCATGGATCTGCCTAGCAGGCTCAGCGAGCGGGCGACCGTACCCCTACCGCTTCAGCTGGTCGGCGGCGCCCAAACTGCATGATGGCTGCAGGGAGAACTCACACTGGCTCGCCCCGCGATAGTTTTCAAGATCGATGCGTTTTGATCCGTCCAATTGGGCCTCCCCTGGCATCGCCCTGCCCATACCCTGAGTTGCCATGGACGAGGGGATTGCGGCGCTCGTAGGAGCAGCCGTCGGGGCAGCTGCAACTACTATCGGCGCTGAATTAGCTTTTGGGGGAGCAATCAGGCAGGCAAGGATCCAGGCGCGAGCTGAACACGCGCAATGGCGGCGGCAGGTTCGCCGGGAGGCATTCCTGGTCTTTCACGCCCTGATAGACGACGTGTACAACAAGAACTGGGATGTCCTGGAAGACATGTCCCTTCAGGGCGTGCTAACTCCAGCTCATGTTCCCATCACGCTTCATGAATCCCGGAGAGTAGCCAATGAGGTGATGGAGCGCATCAGGCGGGCAAGAGGGGCTATCCAAGTGGAAGGCCCACGATCCATGTACCAGCTAGCCCGCCAGCTAGACCTGTTGGCTCACACCATCCTCGACGAAGTAGCAGTCCTTCAGTCGAAGGAATCTCCGGAAATCGAATCGATCAGGAGAACTGATCAATGGCTCCGGACTCTTCAGTCCGGAGCCGAAGGCTTCCTCGACGCCGCTGCCAAGGTGCTCGATAATCCTGATCCGACCGCCCCTGTTCCAGGAACCCGTCGGCGAGCCTGATGCGCAGTGATGGCCCAACACATCACAACGGCACTATCCGGCGGATCGAGACCGGAGGCAGGTCGGATCGCGACAGTCCCAACCTCCACGGTTGAGGACGGGGCTGTCGCGCACCGCATGGGGTGCGCTGTCGCGCACCCCATGTGCTAGCAACACGTGCTGGTCGTGCGTAGTGCTGGCCTGCCGCGCGAACGGTGCGTAGATGCAGAGCCGGTATGGGTCGGCTCAATGGTCCATGGCTCAAGGGGAGTTGTGGTAGGTTCCTGTCAATCTCAGACTGCGGGAAGCAGTCTGTCCGTGCCCTGGACGGCCCGATGAATTTTGGGGTGCCAGGAAGGATTCCACAAACTTGCTCGGGCCTCCGACACGGGTGGGTGAGGGAGTGGTTTCAAACCCTGCGGGATCTCACCCGCATGTAGTGCCCTGTTCTAACCCCCGAGGGGTTTCCTCGGTCTGAGTTTTTGGTGTCGGCAGGAATTCAGTTCTGTCCACGTAGTTTGTGGTCGAACTGATCCTGCAGTCTGCGGCCGGTTCGACCATCTGTAAATGAAAGGTCTACGAACCGGTGGACGAAATCATCGTTCTCTGGCTCCTTGCCGGCGCAAGCGTAATCTCTGTCCTCCTCTTTTCGGTCAAGGGCGTTCTGGACCAATTGCCGGGAGTCTTTCAGTCCTACAGAAGGGCGAAGCGAGCCTGGCAGGGCGAGGAAGATAGTGATCAGGATTGAGCTCGGGGTGCTGGCGTCTGCTCTGCGTGAGGCGTGCGAACGCCCCCCAGCGGTCAAACCGTTGGGGCATGCCTGACGGGTCTGTTTCGGCCGTCGGCCGTTGCGGCCAGTGGTTCTCGTGCGCTCCTGCGAGCTTCCAGGCGCCCCTTACGGTGACTCATACACGGGCTATGGGCACGGAATCTCCCGTCCGATCACGGACCCATCAGACACGCCCTAGGTGTATTGACCTGGAGCGTTGTTCACGCGGGTGATGGGTGGCTGGCCGTTGAGTGCGGTGTGGCTGCGGTGGTGGTTGTAGGTGTGGAGGAAGTCTGGCAGGGCGGCTGTGCGTTCGTCGTTGCTGGTGTAGGGCCGGGTGTAGGCCCACTCGTCGGCGAGGGCGCGGTGGAAGCGTTCGACTTTGCCGTTGGTCGGCGGCCTGTAGGCGCGGGTGAGCTTGCCGGTGGCGCCGAGACGGGCCAGGGCGTCGCGCCAGGCGAAGTTCTTGCGGTAGGGCCAGGCGTTGTCGGTCAGGACGCGTTCTATGCGGTCGATGCCCACGTTCTGGAAGAACGTGGCTGCCCTGTCGAGGAAGGCCGCGCAGGTGGCGGCCTTCTCGTCGCCGTGGACCTCGCTGTAGGCGAGGCGGGTGTGGTCGTCGACGGCGGAGTGGACGTAGTCGAAGCCCATGCTGCTGCGGGTGGCGCGGCCGGCTTGGGGGCCGAGGACTTTGTGGCCGCCGCCGTCGGGGATCCGACCGAGTTTCTTCACGTCCACGTGGACCAGCTCGCCGGGGCGGTTGCGCTCAAAGCGGCGGATGACCTGCCCGGTGGGCCGGTCGAGGAAGGCCAGGCGGCCCAGACCGTGGCGGGTCAGGACACGGTGCACGGTGGAGGCGGGCATCCCCAGGATCGGCCCGATGCGGGCCGGTCCGAGCTTGCGGCTTGTACGTAGGTGGCACACACGTGCTTCATCTGCTGCGGAGGTGCGGTGCGGGGTCCTGTGCGGACAGCTGGCACGGTCGTGCAGTCCCGCATCGCCTTCAGCCACGAACCGCCGGACCCACTTGTGAGCTGTGGTGCGTGAGATTCCCATCTCGGCTGCCACATGGGCCACGGGGCGACCGGACCGAACCCGGTCGACCAGCAGCCTCCTGCCGTGAACAGTCAACCGGGCATTACGGTGGGACACGAAGACCTCCGTTGTGTGGTGAAGCCTAGACACCTCCACCACACCGGAGGTCTTCGCCATTGATCAAACCGAGCCGGCTGTTAACAACGCTCGTGATCAATACACCTAGGGCCTGTCTCGAAGTCGGGTGTGAGCTTGTGCCAAGATCGCGGGATGCTGCGACTCACCGATTTCATTGTCGACTGCCCGGACACGATGAAGCTGGCAGCTTTCTACTCCGAGTGACGGGCCGTCCGATCAAGGAAGGCAGCTCCGAGGACTGGGCTGGCATCCAGTTCGGCGAGATCGAGCTGGCGTTCATCCGGGTGGACGACTACCGCGCTCCGCAGTGGCCCGACAGCGAGCACCCCAAGCAGTTCCACCTCGACTTCGAAGTGGACGAGATCAAGTCCGAGCAGCGACGCGTCCTCGACCTCGGCGCGACGCTATGGCAGGACTTCATCGGCCCCAACGGCTACGGCTGGCAGGTCTACACCGACCCGATCGGCCACCCCTTCTGCCTGTGCTGCAACAAGGGTGTCATCTGGACCGACCAGGGCCCGATCTGGCCCAAGCGCGACTAATTAGGCGCTCTGAGAGGGGTGCCGCCGGATCGCTATCGGGCCGGACTGTACTCGGCCGTCTTTCCATCGCGATGACGCAACCGAGCCGCAGTCACAGGACTACCGTGTAGTTATGAGTCTTTGTACGGCCCCGGTCCGGGGTCATCGGACCGCCAGCGCAGCTGCGGCGTGCCCTGCGTGCAGCAGCCGACGCTACGGGTACTCATCGCCCCGGCCCTCCTACCCGCAGCCGGACTACACGTCGTGGAGCAGTAGTGGGGGCGGCGCGAGCAGTGGAGGCGGGTCCATTAGCGGCAGAACGCGGCCGCCTTGGTCACCGAGTACCTCCTCCGTGACTTACACGCCTGCCGAGGTGCGGGCGCTGACTCCCGTTCGCCGCACCGCCGAGTTGCGCGCGCTTCAAAAGCCAGACCTTTGCGATGTCTTCCTCTGCCACGCGTGGGATGACCGGCGCGGTGCTGCTACGGAGTTGCACGACCTGCTGGAAGCAGAGGGTGTGTCGGTCTGGTTCAGCGAGAAGGACATTGTGCTCGGCCAACCGTTCATGCGGGAAATCGACAGAGGCCTGGCGAGGTCGCGTACGGGTCTCGTCCTGGTCACCCCTGCGCTACTGCAACGCGTCGACAGCCGGGGCGTCTCTGACAAGGAGCTCTCGGAGCTCCTTGCACGTGACCTGCTGATTCCTGTCGTGCACGAGACGACCTACGACGAACTCCGGAACGTTAGCCCCTTGCTTGCCTCCCGAAACGGGTTGAACACGGCGGATGGTTCGATGGCAGACATTGCCACCAAGATCGCCGAGTTGGTCGCCGTTGAGGACGACCTGACCGCGCCGCCCACACCGGCGAACTAGGCCGTGTTTCGAAGTAGATGGAGCCATTCGTTGATGGCGGTGATGTGGACGGTGGCCAGGTAGCGGACGGCGAGCTTGTCGAACCGGGTGGCTGCCGCCCGGTGGCGTTTGAGGCGGTTGATGCCGCACTCCATGGCATGCCGACCGCGGTAGTCGATCGGGTCGAAGGCGGGCGGCCGGCCGCCACGGCTGCCGCGCCTGCGCCGGTGACCGGCATGGTCAGCAGGCTCGGGAATGGTGCAGGTGGGCGCGGATGGCGCGGGAGGAATACGCCTTGTCGGCGCGGACCGCTGCGGCCGGGTCCGCGGTCGGCCACCATCCGGCCGGGCGATGCGGATACCGGCCATCACCGCCTCGAAGTGCGGGGCATCCCCGGCCTGCCGGCGCTCAGGACCAGCGACAAGGGCCTTTGCCCGTGCTCGCAGGCCAGGTGCAGTTTGGTCGACAGCCCGCCGCGGGAGCGGCCCAGCGCGTGATCGCCCGGCTCCGGAGTGCTCCCGCCGGGCGGCTCGCGCTGGGCATCCGGCTGCCGACGGGCGCCGGCGGCGTGCTGATGCGCGCATGATGGTGGAATCCACACTCACCTGCCAGTCGACCAGCCCGCCGCATCGGCCTGCTCACGCGCAGGCAACTGGCTTGGGAACGAAGCCGCGCGGTCAGCGGGGCCGAATTGATTCGCTGATGGTCGCCGCGGTGCGGGCCGGACGTTGTTGCCATCGCGGCGGCGTACGAGGTCAGCCGAGATAGGGCCGCTCACGGTGCTCCAGAAAGTGGCGGAGCCGGAGCCGCTGCGTGTGGTGCATCGGCAGTTGATCAATCTCGTCGGGCTGGGCGAACCGCAGCTCCGTGGACTCGTCCGAGATCGCCAGTTGGCCACCGAGCACGCGGGCCGTGAAGCAGACATTGAACTGTCTGTGTACCTCGCCGTCCGAGGAGGCGATGATGTGGCGAGGGTCGGTGTACGTGCCCACGAGCCCGGTGATCTCGACGTCCAGGCCCGTTTCTTCCCGCATTTCGCGGACGGCTGTTCCTGGGAGTGAATCCATCGCGCTCGGCGGCGCTGCGCTTATCGCGACGCTGCCGCTCGCCACCTCGACGACCGCATCTGCCTCGTCCGCCTGCCGGAAGGGCTCGGTCTGCACGTGGTCGAAGAATGACTTCGGCGGCACCAAGGCCACCAGTGGCTTGAACCCCTCGCCGGGCTGCTACCCGTGGGGCGGCAAGACTGTCTCCAACCAGGCCAAGAGGAATATTCGGGTCTACAGCGGCGCGTCGTGCTCCGGCAAGAGGGTCGACATCAAGTCCGGCCACTGGGGCCAGACCAAGCCGGGTGCGACGATCAAGTCCATCGCGGTCATGGGTCCGTGACCTGCGGCTAGGAGTTACTCGGTATCCGCAGAAGGCGGACATGGCCCCGGCCATCGCATTGCGACCCGGGGCCGTGTCTTTGCCGGAGACCGACGAAGGGGCCGCGTACGCCAGATATGGCGGGCGCGGCCCCTTCGGGGTCATGGGGGAGGCTTCGGGTAGTCGGCAGTCGGCTGCGGGGCTGAGGTCTGCGGCCTGGTGCCCGGTCAGTCGTCGTCGCCGTCGTTGTTGTCCTTGTCGTCCTGGTCGACGTGCTGGTTGAGGATCTTGCCGCCGGCCGCGTCGACGGTGACGTCGTGGCTCTTGTGGTCCTTGCCGAGGACGTCGACCTCCCAGACGGCGGAGCCGTTGCGGTCGTTGTCGTCGAGGCCGTAGGAGACGACGGTGCCGGGGACGGCCTTCAACGCCTTGTCGGTGGCCTTGCCGTGGCCGATCTTGTCGGCCTTGACCAGGGCCTGGGTCTCGGCGGCGTCCTGGGCGGCGTCGTCGTCTCGGTCGGTGTGCTGGTTGAGGACCTTGCCGTTGCCGGCGTCGATGGTGACGTCGTGGTTCTTGTGGTCCTTGCCGAGGATGTCGACCTCCCAGATGAGGGAGCCGTTGCGGTCCGCGTTGTCGAGTTCGGCGGAAGTCGCGGTGCCGGGGACGGCCTTGAGGGCCTTGGCGGTGGCCTCGGACTGGCTGATCTTGTCGGCCTTGACCTGGGCGCGGTCCTTGGCGGTGTCGTCCAGGTGGCGCTCCTTCTGGGAGAGCTGGACCGAGGACTGCGGGGCCGGGCCGTCGTCGTCCGCGAAGGCGGTCGCGGCACTCGTGCTGCCGATCAGCGCGACAGCGGCGGCCGTGGCGAGGACGGCGGCGCGGGGGGTGAGCGTGCGCTTGGCGTTGGCCTTCATGGGGACGTTCCTCCGGATCGTGTCGCGGTTTCGTTCCGTCGGCGGGCCTTGTCGCGCCCTTCCGACGTTCATCACAGTGCCGACCCGAACCTGAACACAGCCTGAAGTCCTGAAGGGCTCTTCAGATTGCGGCAGCTGCGTGCGCAGGCCGACCCTGGATACGCGGCAGTGGGGCCTATGACGGGGGCGTCGACTTCGATACGGCCCTGGCGGAGCTTTGAGCGGGGTCTGTGTTCGAGTCGGGGACTGCATGTGAACCGCGTGTCTGTATTGGTTTATTGCGTTACTTTTTATTGAGGCATCCTTTCCTTCGGGGGAGTGGGCGGTTCGCGGGCAGGGGAGCTGCGATGCAAGTGGCGTGTGGTGGCGGTAAAATGGGCGCGCTGAAGTCGGATGTGTGCAGATCGGTTGCGGTCGCGGGGAAAACGTGCGGGTGCCTGGGAATGCTTCTAGCGTGAGTGGTATGGGCACTCAACAGACGTCGTAGTTGCCGGTGACACGCTTTCCGGTATCGCTGATCGTTTCCGTACCACTGTGAAGCAGCTTCAGATCTGGAATGCTATTTCGGATCCCAACGTCATCAAGGTAGGGCAGCGGCTAATGGTCGCCAAGGCATCGACGGGAGAGCCGCAGCCCGGTGATCCCAGTTTCATTCCGTTCCCCGGTGCGGAGTGGTTCAAGACCCTGCCGACCAGCCCGATCATCCGGATGATGGGGCTGCGCCTCGTGGAGGAGGGGTGTGGTGCCCCTTACGGGTTCAGCGGCCCGGGGCCGAAGTGGAATGACAAGCACCGTCAGGCATACGCCTCCTATCAGAACGCCTTGGGGTACTCGGGTTCGGATGCGGACGGCTGGCCGGGGCGGAAATCATGGGATCAGCTGCGTGTTCCGTTCCCGGAGGAGGACTGGGGCGCCGCGGAGTGAGCATGCGGTGAATGGTGTGGAATCCCTGTCGTGTGGCTGCTGGGGGTATGGCGGCTGCGGGGCGGGGATTTCTGTTCGGGGCGGGCGGTAAAGTGGTGGTGGAATCTGGAATTACCTTACGGGTGTTGATGCGGAAAGTGGGCGGCGGTCACGGTGGGTGCTCGGAGGGCGGGGGAAGCGGGCGGGGGTCGGCGCGGTGGCGTGGTGATACGGCGGGCCGAGGGACGGGATGCCGGGCGGCTTACTCGGTTGGTGCGGAATTCTCGTGCCTACGAGGGGCGGTATTCCTCGATGGTCGAGGGGTATCGGGTAGGGCCGGACTACATCGAGGCGCATCGGGTGTTTGTCGCTGTGGAGGGTGCCGCGGATGGTGCTGGCCCGGGTGGGCGGGCGACTGGGCGGGAGGCCGGGAAGGCGACCGAGCCGGAGGCCGGGCAGGGGACCGAGCGGGTTTGGGGGTTCTATGCGCTGATGGTGGAGCCGGGCGAGCTGGATCTGATGTTTGTGGCGGACCAGGCGCAGGGGTACGGCATTGGGCGTCGGCTCATCGGGCACATGCTGGACGAGGCGCGGCGGGCCGGACTCGACAGCGTCCGGGTGGTGTCGCATCCGCCTGCTGAGGGTTTCTACCGCAGCATGGGCGCCCGGCTGGTTGGCACGGTGCCGGCGAACCCGCCCGCGGTGAGGTGGGACCGGCCGGAGTTCGCCTTCCTGGTGGGGTCGGGTGGGAAAAAATCGTTGGTCAGGTAGGGCGTTTGTGGTGACCGTGGGGGTATGACGCGTTCATTTGAGGAGCTGGTGGCCGAGGCGGAGGCCGTGTCGGTTGAGGGGTGGGATTTTTCGTGGCTGGCGGGGCGGGCCACGGAGGAGCGGCCCTCGTGGGGGTATCAGCGGACGATGAGTGAGCGGTTGGCGTGCGCGTCGGCCGCGTTGGATATTCAGACCGGGGGCGGTGAAGTGCTTGCCGGGGCGGCGAAGCTGCCGCCGGTGATGGTGGCTACGGAGTCCTGGCCGCCGAATGTCGCCGAGGCCACCGCGCGGTTGCATCCGCTCGGTGCGGTGGTGGTGGCGGATGCGGATGAGCCGCCGCTGCCGTTTGCCGATGGGGCATTCGACCTGGTGACGAGCCGTCATCCGGTGACCGTGTGGTGGGACGAGATTGCCCGGGTGCTGCGGCCCGGCGGCAAGTACTTCTCCCAACAGGTGGGCCCGGCCAGTGTGTTCGAGCTGGTGGAGTACTTCCTGGGGCCGCAGCCGGAGCACGTACGGCGGACCCGTCATCCCGAGGACGCGCGCCGGGCGGCGGAGGCGGCGGGCCTTGAGGTGGTCGATCTGCGTGCGGAGTCGCTGCGTACGGAGTTCTTCGACATCGGGGCGGTCATCTACTTTCTGCGGAAGGTGGTGTGGATGGTGCCTGGCTTCACGGTCGCGCAATACCGCGATCGGTTGCGGGAGTTGGATGAGCTGATCCGGGAGGAGGGGGTGTTCGTCGCGCAGACGACCCGGTTCCTGATTGAGGCGGTGAAGGGGTAGGTGCAGGGGTAGTCGCAGGGCTCGGAGGGCTGCCGAGGTTGTCGCCGCCGATGCCGACCCCCGTCTGGCTCGTAGAGGCCGAAGAGAGGCTCCCTACCTCCTACCGGCGGCGGGTCGCTGAGGCGATCGTTGCGCGGGCCTCCGCGGCGGGCAGGCCGGTGTGGCAGGCGGCCTCTATGAGGCGGGCGGCGAGTTCCTGGGCCAGGCCGGATTCCTGGGCGCGGCAGGCTGCCCAGAAGAGGCGGGCGTTGCGCTGGCCGCGTGGGGATGCCCGTACGAAACGTATGAGCGCTGCGGCGGGCTGGGGCGGGACGCCGTGTGGTGGCTCGCGGTGGGCCGGCGGGGGCGGGGCCGTGAGGAGGGCGAGAAGGGCGCCTGGCACGGGGGCGGGGTGGCGCGGTGTGTCCGGTGCGAGGACATACCGGCCGTGGGTGGTGAGTGAGCCGGGGCCGACGAGATGGCCGCCTGTGCCGCGTACGTCGATGCCTGGGGCGAGCCGGCCGGCCGAATTCGGTACGGGTGGGGACTGCGGGCCGGTGAACCAGAGGTGGCGGCCGCCGCTGGGGGTCAGGACCGTGACCGTCGGCGGGATCGGGAAGTGGTGCTGTTCGGCGATGAACCGGAGGGCGGTCAGGCCGTCGGCGCCGTTTTTGGTGTCGAGGTCGATGCCGACGAGGTGGTGCGGGGGCCGTCCGCAGGCGATGCCGTAGCCGGTGGCCCAAGGGGCGGCGGCGAACATACGGCGGACGGTGAGCGGGTCGGTGCTTGCGTCGTGTACGCCGTGCCCGAGGCGGCCGCAGGCGCCGCGGCAGGGTGGGTGCTCGGGGTGCTCGCGGTGCGGGGACCGGATGGCGGGGAGCTTGCTGCGGGTCAGCGGGATGACGGGGTGGCCGGCCTCGGCGGCGAGGAGTGCCTGGGCGAGCGCGGTGGCGGGGGCGTCCGTGGGCGGGTCGGGTCGGCTGCCGGTCCCGGGGGGATCGGGTGGGTGGTCGGTCGGTGGTCCGGCATGGCGGCGGTGCGTGGCCATGGCTTTATTTTCGTACGAACGTTCGACAAAGGGAAGGGGGCGCGTGGTGCACCGACCCGCGCGCCGGGTTCGTCGGTGCGCCGGGTGGGGTCCGTCGGCCGCGCAGGGGGCGGGCCCGCGGTGGGGTCTGGCCTCGCCGCACGGGTGTGGCGGGAATGACGTGTGAGGAAGGGGTTTACCCGCGGTTTCTCATGCTTGCGGGGGAATCGCCGCCTCGGGATGGGTTCACCGGGGGTTCGTGGGCAAAGCTGAGGTCGCGACGTCGAGGAAAACATCGGGGTGGTCGGCCAACTGCCCAATGGCCATGGGGAGTTCAGTAGTTCGGACCCGGATCGAGCACGGCAGATCCGCCAGGCAGGTCCGCCAGGCAGGTCCGCCAGGCAGGTCCGCCAAGCAGTCCAATGAGCCCCCCCACGCACACGCAACCCAGCGCCCACGTCAGATCCAGAAGTCGTGTTCCGTAGGAGGAAGACAGATGGCAAGTACTCGTACCGCCCGCGTCATCGCCGTTGCTGCCGCGCTGCCCTTTGCGGCCGCCCTGTTCAGCGGTGTGGCGCAGGCCGACAACGGTGGCTTTGCGACCGGTGGGTCGAGCTCGGCGGCGACGAGCCAGACGGGAACGGGCGTCGGTGGCGACAACCTCGGCAACTCGACCACTGGTCAGCAGGTCGCCAACGGGGCCGGCGCCTCCAACCAGAACAACACCGCGAGCGTGAACGGAACCTCCGGCCCCACCCGCATCGACCAGACCAACGCCACCGTCACCTTCACCAACTTCGAGTGATCCGGCCCGCCGCGCGGGGGCGCGGCGGCCGAGCGGGAGGGGAGACGTCAGGGGCGGCACGGAGAGAATGGGGCTTCTCCGGGGTTCACTGCGCCGACCTTGACAGCGAGCGGGTTTCTGACGGACAGTCAGAAACCCGCTCGCTCGTTCGTACGTCCGGACCCAGCGCACCGGGCGTACGGCCACCAGAAGGGGAGGCCGCCGACGTGCACCTCGCCCCCACCGCGCGCCAGGAGCGACTGCGTTCCGAACTCCGTTCGTACTTCCGGGAACTGCTGCCGGACGGGCCGGTCGAGAACCCCGCGGAGCAGCGTGCGGTGCTGCGCCGGATCGGGGCCGACGGCATGCTGGGCCTGGGCTGGCCGACCGCGTACGGAGGTCAGGGGCGCGGGCCCGACGAGCAGTTCGTCTTCTTCGACGAGGCGTACCGCGCGGGCGCGCCGGTCTCGATGGTCACCCTCAACACCGTCGGCCCGACCCTGATGAAGTACGGCACTCAGCAGCAGAAGGACTACTTCCTGCCGCGCATCCTCACTGGCGAGCTCGTTTTCGCGATCGGCTATACGGAGCCCGAGGCCGGTACCGACCTTGCTGCTCTCCGTACCAGCGCGGTGAGGCGGCCGGGTGTCGTCGGGGGGCCGGAGGGCGGGAAGGCCACCGCCGGTGCCCCCGAGGGCTGCACCCCCGACGGAGGCGCCCTTCAAAACTGCGCCCCCGAGGGCGGCGCCCTTCAAAACTGCGCCTCCGAGGACCGCGCCTCCGAGGATCACATCCCCGAGGACCGCGCCCCCGAAGGCGCCCACTGGCTGATCAACGGCAGCAAGAGCTTCACCAGTAACGCCCAGCAGGCTGACTGGATTTGGCTTGCCTGCCGCACCGACCCCGACGCCCCGAAGCACCGGGGCATCTCGATCATCCTGGTGCCCACCGACGCTCCCGGCTTCTCCTGGACGCCCATCGAGACCGTTGGCGGGCTCACGACCACCGCCACCTACTACGACGGCATCCGTGTCCCGGCCGGGAACCTCGTGGGTGAGGAGAACGGCGGCTGGCAGCTGATCACCAATCAGCTCAACCATGAGCGCGTCGCGTTGGCCGCCATCGGCATGCAGGCCGAGGACGCCTTCGACGCGGCGCTGGCGTACGCCCGTACGCCGGACCGGGAGACCGGTGAGCGGCCCGCGGACCGGCCATGGGTGCGGTCCCGGCTCGCCGAGGCGCACGCCCGGCTGGCCGCCACCCGGCTGCTGAACTGGCGGCTGGTCGGCGATGTGGGCGCCGGGACGCTCAGCCCCGGTGATGCCAGCGGCGTCAAGTTCGCGGGTACGGAGAGCGCCGTCGAGGTCTACCGGATGTGCCAGGAGGTGGCCGGTGATGCCGCCCTGGTACGGGCTGGTTCGCCGGGCGTCTTCCGGGACGGGGAGCTGGAGCGGATGAACCGTGCGGCGCAGATCAACACCTTCGGGGGCGGCGTGAGCGAGGTCCAGCGGGAAATCGTCGCGACGATGCGGCTGGGGATGCGGAGGGGGCGGCGATGAGCGGGGTGTCCCCTGGGGAGCAGAGGGCGGCGGATGAGGAACCGGAGGCGGGCGGGCGCGGTCGAGGGCCCGGCCGCCTGGGCGCTCCGGAGTTCACGTACGAGCAGCTCAAGGTCTACGAGGGGCGGCCGACCTCGGCCCCCGGGGTGGGCAAGGACCTGGTCAACGAGCCGATGATCCGGCACTGGTGCGAGGCCGTGGGCGATACCAACCCCGCCTACCGGGGGCCGGACGCCATCGCCCCGCCGACCATGCTGCAGGCCTGGACGATGGGCGGTCTCTCTGGCCACGCGGATCGCGCGGGGGCGTACGACGAGCTGTCCGGTCTGTTGGACAGCGCCGGGTACACCTCCATCGTGGCCACTGATTGTGAGCAGGAGTATCTGCGGCCACTACGGCCCGGTGACCGGATCACCTTCGACTCGGTGATCGAATCGGTGTCGGAGCGTAAGACGACGAAGCTGGGGACCGGGCACTTCATCACGACGCGGATGGATATCCGCGCGAACGGCGAGCCGGCCGGGACGCATCGCTTCCGGGTCCTCAAGTACGCCCCGGCCGCGCGGCCCCCCAAGACGGCCGGGCGGTCCTCGACGGCCGGGCAGCAGTCCAAGACGGCCAAGCGGCCCAAGGCGGCCGAGAGTGGAAGCGCACCGCGGCGTCCCCGGCCCGTTATCAACCGCGACAACGCCGGCTTCTGGGAGGGCGTCCGCGGCCATCGGCTGCTGATCCAGCGCTGCACGGGCTGCCGGACGTTGCGCTTCCCCTGGTTGCCGGGGTGCAACACCTGCGGCTCACCGGAGTGGGACACCGTCGAGGCGAGCGGTGCGGGAACGGTCTTCTCCTACGTGGTGATGCACCATCCGCCCTTCCCTGCCTTTACGGCGCCAGCCCAACGGCCCGATCAGCCGCTCGCCCAACGGCCCGCCCGCACGTCCGATCAGCCGCCAGCCCCACCGTCCGACGGGACGCGCCCCGGCGCCGCCACCCCCTATGCGGTCGGGCTGATCGAGCTGTCCGAGGGGGTGCGGATGGTCAGCAATATCGTCGGCGTTCCCTATGACAAGGTGCGGATCGGTATGCCCGTACGGCTTGAATTCCTGTGGGTGGACGAGGAGTTGGAGCTGCCCGTCTTCCGGGTGGTCGAAGGTGGTGAGGGGTGAGATGGACTTCACGCCCACCCCGGAACAGTCGGCGGCCCGTGAGCTGGCCGCGGAGATCTTCGGCGACCTGTCCACCCCGGAGCGGCTCGCCGCGGGCGGCAGCGGTACCGACGCCGAGCTGTGGAAGGCGCTGTGCGCGGCCGGCCTGCCGGGCGCCGCGGAGGAGACCGGCCTGCTCGGGCTCGTCCTGATGCTGGAGGAACAGGGGCGTACGACGGCGCAGGTGCCGTTTGCCGCGACCTGTGTGTACGGCTTGCTGGCGATCGGCGCGTACGGCAGTGAGGAGCAGCGGACGCGGCTGCTGCCGGCGCTGCGGGCCGGTGACGCGGTGGCCACCGGGGCGTTTCCGGCGCGGCGCGGCGGCATACGGGCCGCGGAGGCGGCGGACGGGGCGGGGCGGCTGACCGGCGTCGTCCCCGTGGTGCCGTGGCTGCGCGCGGCCACCCATGTCCTGGTGCCGGACGGGGCCACGCAGCGGCTGTGGCTCGTACGTACCGACGATGCCGGGGCGCGCCGGGATCCGGTCGAGACCACCGCACCGTGGTCGGCGGGCCGCCTCACGCTGGATGGCGCGCTCGCCGAACGTTTGGGCCGGTACGGCTCTGCCGAACACTTAGGCCACCGCGCCGCCTACACCGACATCCTGGCGCTCGCCCGAACCGCCTTCGCTGGTCTCCAGGCCGGAGTCGCTGCCGGCTCTCTGGCGCGCGCGGTGGCCCACACCACCACCCGTGAGCAGTTCGGGCGTCCGCTTTCCACGAATCAGGGTGTGCTGCTGCGCGCCGCCGACGCCTACATGGACGTCGAGGCCATCCGGCTCACCGCCTACGAGGCGGCCTGGCGCCGGGACGCGGGCCTGGATGCCGCACCGCATGCGCTGACCGCCGCCTGGTGGGCGTCCGAGGCGGGCACCCGTGTGGTGCACACCGGCCAGCATCTGCACGGCGGCATCGGCGCCGACGTCGACCACCCCGTCCACCGGCACTTCCTCTGGGGCCGACAGCTGGCCGCGTACCTCGGCTCGGGAGCCGAAGCCCTGGAAGAACTAGGGGAGTTGCTCACCGGCGATCGCCCGCCACCAGCCACCCTCGCACCCCAGCCACCCCGGACGGAGGAGTCCCCATGAATCCCGTCGACCACCATGTCGACCACCCCGTCCCCACCGCCCCGGCGCCCGGCGACACCCTCCCCGCCCTGACCATCCCCCTCACCCGCACCCTGATAGTCGCCGGCGCCCTGGCCTCCCGCGACTACCAAGACGTCCACCACGACCCCGAGGCGGCCCGCGCGAAGGGCTCCCCGGAGATCTTTATGAACATCCTGACCACCAACGGGCTCGTCGGCCGCTACATCACCGACTACTTCGGGCCGCGCTGCACCCTGCGCAAGGTCGCCATCCGCCTCGGCGCGCCCAACTACCCAGGAGACACCATGGTGTTGAGCGGCACTGTCATCGAGGTGATCGAGGTGACGGACGGCACGGAGGCGGTGGTGCGGGTCGTCGGTACGAACGGGATCGGCCACCACGTCACCGGCACGGTGACCGTCGGCCTCCCGGAGGGCGCGGTATGAGCGTCCGCCGCCGCGACTCCCTAGGGGGCCGGGCCGCCATCGCCGGCATCGGCGCGACCGAGTTCTCCAAGGACTCCGGTCGCAGTGAACTCCAACTGGCCGTCGAGGCCGTACGCGCCGCCCTCGATGACGCCGGGCTGACCCCCGCCGACGTCGACGGGCTGGTCACCTTCACCATGGACACCAACCCTGAGATCACCGTCGCCCAGGCGGCCGGCATCGGCGATCTGTCGTTCTTCTCTCGGGTCCACTACGGGGGTGGCGCGGCCTGCGCCACCGTCCAGCAAGCGGCCCTCGCGGTGGCCACCGGAATCGCGGAAGTCGTCGTCTGCTATCGCGCGTTCAACGAACGTTCCGGCCGCCGCTTCGGCTCCGGCGTGCAGCAGCGGGAGCCGTCCGCCGAGGGTACGGCGCTCGGCTGGAACCTCCCCTTCGGCCTGCTCACCCCCGCCTCCTGGGTCGCCATGGCCGCCCAGCGCTACCTCCACACCTACGGGCTGACCCCTGACGCCTTCGGCCCGGTCGCGGTCACCGACCGCCGCCACGCCGCCCGCAACCCGGCGGCCTACTTCTACGGCAAGCCCATCACCCTCGCCGACCACGCCGCCTCCCGCTGGATCGTGGAGCCCCTGCGGCTGCTCGACTGCTGCCAGGAGACGGACGGCGCCCAGGCGATCGTGGTGACCTCGCCCGAGCGGGCCCGCGCGCTGCCGCACCCGCCCGCGCTGATCAAGGCCGCCGCACAGGGCGCGGCCCGCGCCCAGGAGCAGATGACCAGCTTCTATCGCGACGGTCTGACCGGTCTCCCCGAGATGAACGTGGTCGCCCGCCAGCTCTGGCAGACCGCCGCCCTCACCCCCGCCGATATCGACGTGGCGATCCTTTACGACCATTTCACCCCCTTTGTGCTGATGCAGCTGGAGGAGTTCGGCTTCTGCGCACCCGGCGAGGCCACGGACTTCGTCGCGGCGGACACCCTCCCCCTCAACACCCACGGCGGCCAGCTCGGCGAGGCATATCTGCACGGCATGAACGGCATCGCCGAGGCCGTCCGCCAGCTCCGTGGCACCTCGGTCAACCAGGCGGGCACCCCCGCCCATGTGCTGGTCACCGCCGGGACGGGCGTGCCGACCTCGGGGCTGATCCTGAGTGCGAACGCTACGTGACGGTGTTCTCACCCGCTCTGACCCCCGGCTCTCCCCCGTCCATCTTTAGGGGGTGCAGCAGGTACTACCCGTACAACTTCAGGCGGATAGCGCTTCGGCACCTGGGGGCGATCCCCTAAGGCCGCCGCGCTCATAGCGTGGTTCCCATGACCACGCCAGTGTGCAACAGCGCTTCGACCGCCGCTGTGTTCCCCACGTTCTCGTCCTATGTACGGGCCAGGGGGCCGGTCCTGCTGCGCGCCGCGCGGTCGATGTCACCCAACCCGAACGACGCCGAGGATCTTCTCCAGACGGCGCTGACCAAGACCTATCTGGCTTGGGACCGTATCGAGGACCACCGCGCCCTGGACGGCTATGTCCGCCGCGCGCTGATCAACACCCGCACCTCCCAGTGGCGCAAGCGCAAGGTCGAGGAATTCGCCGTCGACGAGATGCCGGAGCCGGAGCCGCTGCCGACGCCCGACCCGGCCGAACTCCAGGGCCTGCGCGATGCGATGTGGCGTGCGGTGATGCGACTGCCCGCCCGTCAGCGGGCGATGGTCGTCCTCAGGTATTACGAGGACCTGAGCGAGGCCCAGACCGCCGAGGTCATGGAGGTCTCGATCGGCACGGTCAAGAGCGCCGTCTCCCGCGCCCTGGCCAAACTCAGGGAAGACCCTGAGCTGGGGATGCTCTGGGCCTGATCCGGACACCGGGGCGCCCCGCTCGGGTGCGCCCGTCGCACGCACCCCTTGCGCCCTTCCACCGCTCCTCAGGCCGGCCATACGGTTTCTGTAGCTCTGGCCTGTCAGGTGAAGGAGGACGAAGTGGGTAAGCATCGCAGTCCGATCGGAGACGACGGACAGCAGCCGGGCCGTCCGATTCCACCGGCCCCGGAACCGACCCCTCCGCCGAAGCCCGAGCAGGCTCATTGACCTCGCGTCCTCCGATGCCGGACGAAGCCCTCGGTGATTTGCTGGACCAGATCGCCGAGCACCTCGGTTCCCCCGTCCCCGCCCACCTGAGCGCCGCGCTGCGCGCCGTCCCCCGCCACCTCTTCCTGCCGCCCACCCTGTGGCTGCGCGACGGGAGTGGCGACTACGAGCCGTGTGAGCGGGAGACCGCCCCCGAACGCTGGTGGCGTGCGGCATACCGCGACGTTCCGCTGGTCACCCAGTTCGCGGAGGGCCCCGACGGCACCCGTGCCCCGTCCTCCTCCGCGTCCATGCCCAGCGTGGTCGTACGGATGCTGAAGGCGCTCGACGCACGCCAGGGGCACTCGGTGCTGGAGATCGGTACCGGCACCGGATTCAACGCGGCCTTGCTCTCGTCCCTCTGCGGGGCGGAGCAGGTGACCTCGCTCGACATCGACCCCGAACTGACGCGCCGCGCACAGCGAGCGCTGAAGGCCAGTGGGCAGCAGCCGGACGTGGTGTGTGCGGACGGCGCGGCCGGCTGGCGGCCGAACGCCCCCTACGACCGGATCATCGCCACCTGCTCCGTCCGCACCGTGCCGCTCCCTTGGCTGGAACAGACCGTGACCGGTGGCCGTCTCGTCATCCCGTGGGACACCCCGTGGTGCAACTACGGCACGCTCCTCGCCACGAAGCAGGCCGACGGAACCGCTGAGGGCTCGCTCGCTCCGTACGGTTCGTTCATGCTGATGCGCGCCCAGCAGGTCGACGCGGAACTACGGGGCGACATCCCCCACGCGGGCCGGGAGCCCGAGCGCTCCACAACGAGCCTGTCCCCCTGGGCCGTTGCCGGGAGCGACCTCGACGCGCAGCTGTACATCGGCCTCCGCGTACCGGGTGCCTGGCACATGTGGGAAACCGAGCCGGAATCGGCCCACGTGCGGCTCTGGCTGGCCGACGGCCGGACGGACAGCTGTGCCTGTGTGGACTACGACGGACAGCAGACGTCGGCCTTTGCGGTGTCCCAGTACGGCGCGAGGAAGCTGTGGGACGAGGTGGCCCGGGTGTACGAGGAGTACGTGGCCGTCGGCCGCCCCGGCGTGGACAGGCACCGGCTGCGCATCATCCCTGACGGCCGGAGTACGCGCCTTGAGGTGAGCGTCCCGACGGCCTGACCGTCCGGCTCGCGTAACGCGCCGGTGTCGTGCCCACATGCCGGGTGAAGTGCCGGTGCAGATGGGCTTGATCGTGGAAGCCCACCGTGGCCGCGACCTCCGCCGGACGGCTGCCGTCGAGCAGGAGTCCACGGGCCCGCTCGATGCGCTTGCCGGTCAGGTAGGCGTGTGGGGGCAGGCCGTACGTCTGCTTGAAGCAGCGGATCAGGTGGGTGGGGTGGGCGTGCAGGAGCGCGGCGGCCTCCTCCAGGGACATGCCGGTCGCCAGCCGGGAGTCCAGCAGGTCGCGCAAGGCAGCGGCCAGCCGGTTCGCCTCCCGGCCCGGTGAGCGCGACGGCCGGAACACATGCAGGTGGCGGTGCAGCCGTTCCCGGATGAAGGCCAGCCGGGACTCCGACTCGAACCCGTCTCCCGCCTGCCCGAGCGACGTATGCAGCTGGTGGATGCGGTGGCGCAGCAGCTCATCGCCGAACACCGGGCCGTCCACCGCCCGGCCGGTCAGCTCCTCCGGGAGCACGCTGGTGTCCAGATAGAGCACCCGCTTGTGGAATCCGTTCGCCGTGACCGTCCTGCCGTCATGGGACACACCGGGCGGCAGCAGGACGACCGTGCCGGTGCCGGTCGCGTCATGACGGTGGCGGTCCAGGGCGAAGTCGACCGCTCCGTCGTTGAGGATCATCAGCGCCCAGGTGTCATGGGTGTGCGCCGGATACGCGTGCTCGGTGAAGTGCGCGTGGAAGACCTCGGCGATCCCTGGCACGGCCGGACGCCAGGCGCTGACCGTTGTACGGGGCAGGCGGTCTGTCATGTCAGGAACGTACAAGACCGCCGGACGCCGGTCACGGCAGTCTCACACCATGATCCAGCAGCCCGTACCCGTGAATCTCACCGACAAGCTCGCGCAGTTCAGCGAGCTGTGGTCGCAGAAGAAGATCGCCCAGCTCAACGACTACGAGGTCAAGCTCGCCAAGCTGAAGGGCGAGTTCGTCTGGCACCGGCACGACGACACCGATGAACTGTTCCTGGTCCTCAGCGGCCGACTCACCCTCCAGCTCAGGGACGGCGATGTGACGCTCGGGCCCGGCGAGCTGTTCGTGGTCCCGAAGGGCGTCGAGCATTGTCCGGTGGCGGACGAGGAGACCGCGATCCTGCTGTTTGAACCGGTCGGTACGGCCAATACGGGCGACGCGGGCGGGTCGAGGACCAAGGCCCCCGAGCCCCTCGCCTGATTCAGCCCTGGTCGGCGGCGTACGTGACGAAGTCGGCCCAGGCGGACGGCTGAAGGTGCAGCTGCGGCCCGTCCGGGTTCTTGGAGTCACGGATGTGGATGGTGGAGGGGGTGGGGGCGACTTCGACGCACTCGTTGCTGTCGCTGTCACCGCTGTAGCTGCTCTTCGTCCACGCGACCTCGACGCAGTCGTCACGTTCGTTGCTGTTGCTGTAGCTGCTCTTGAACCAGGCCAGTTCGGGACCGGTCCCGGTGGAGGGCTTCAGGGTCATGTCTCTCCCAGCACTTTCTCGATGAAGGCCAGTGACTCCCGGGGCGTGAGAGCCTGGGCCCGGATGATGCCATAGCGCAGCTCGATGATCCGGATCTCCTTCGGATCAGAGATCCGTCGATTGCCGAGGCCCTGGGAATGGCCGACGACCGAGCCGTCCCCGAACTTCAGTAGTTGGATTCGACCGCCCATTCCTGCGTGGTCCTCGCGGTCCGTCGGCATCACCTGGATCTCGACATTCCGCAACTGGCCTACCTCCAACAGACGTTCGAGCTGGCGCCGCAGGACCATTTTGCCTCCGATGGGGCGGCGGAGGGTCACCTCTTCTTGGACGAATGTGAGCGCGGGCGCCGGTGTGCGGTCGAAGATGGAGCTTCGCTTCACACGAGCTGCCACGAGACGGTTGGCTTCCTCCTGTGGCCAGGCAGGTCGTCGCATGTCGAACAGGGCTTGTGTGTAAGCCTCTGTCTGCAACAGCCCATGCAGGTTGTGGTTTTCGTAGGAGCCCAGCTCGACCGTCTCGGCCTCCCACCTCGTGAGGTCCCGCACCTTCTTGGGATACCTGGCCTGCTCCACGTCTTTCTTCATCGCGGAGATCTTTCCGCCCGCGCCCAGGACCTCGTCGGCCTTGTCCAGGAACTCCGGGCGGGGGATACGGACGCCACGTTCGATCTTGTAGATCAGGTTCTCCCCGTACCCGACGGCCGCCCCGAACTCTGCCGGGCGCATCCCAGCGGCCTCGCGCCACAGCTTGAGCTGCCGTCCGACCGCCTCTACGGCCGCCTGTGCGTCGTCTTCCGGGTCGAGTTCCCAACCCCCGTCTTCCGCACCGTCAACATTCATCCACTTCCACCTCCTGGACAGCGGGGACGCCTTTGGACAACCCATGGACATCACCATGCGTACTGGCGCCATCACTATCCAGCGTAAGCACGGGCGACCACGCTGAGTCACATGAATCAGGAAATCGCCGAGCACAAGCTCCAGTTCAAGCTCCAGCTGTCCGCCACCCGTCGGGGCGCGCGTCTGGCGCGGCTTCTTGCGACGGAGGAGCTTCGCTCCTGGGGGCTGCCGTTCGAGGGGCCGGCCCATGTGATCGCCGAACTGGCCACGAACGCCGCCACGCACGGGCGCGTACCGGGCCGGGACTTCCGGCTCGTCATGGCGTCTGACGCGGACACGCTCCGTATCGAGGTGACCGATGTGCGCGGTGACCGGCTGCCGGTGCAGCAAGCCATCGGGCTACGGGAGTCCGGCCACGGCCTGATCGTCGTCGACGCGCTGGCCGACCGCTGGGGTACGACCCGGGGCCCGTTCCCCTGCAAGACCGTCTGGGCGGAGTTCGATCTGCCGATGTGGGGCCGATGAGGCAGCCGGCCGCCCGTCAACCGGAGGCCGGGAAACCGGACTTCGGTACGCCGCGCGCCGGTGTCTGGGCCCGTAAAAGAACCCATAACCCCAGGTACAGAAACCCTTCCCACCCAGCCCAACCCGGCCCGGTGCAGCCGTCGTCACTCACTTGGGTGATACACGACCGGAAGACTCGCTTCCGCAGCCGCCGCCCATGCACTCTCGGTGACAACAACCCCAAAAACCCGCAGACATGCGACGGCCCCCGGCCGGGACTGGCATCCCGATCGAGGGCCTGACCAACAAGGAAGAAGCACCTTCCCCATGGCTGAACAGCAGCTTAATGCGCCTGCGCGCGCCCAGTACGAGATTCGCCGATCCCCGCGTACGAACCCGTCCGGCGTCCACCAGGTCACCGAGTTCCAGGACCCCGGCTACACGATCGTCGGCAATCACCTCACCCAGCACCGTTCGCTGTCGGGCCTGGCGATCGGGCTCGGGGCGTACATCCAGTCGCTGCCTGAGGGCGCGCCGGTCGACATCCGTACGCTGGCCAAGCGGTTCCCGGAGGGGCGTGAGCGGATTGCCGCCGCCTTACGAGAGTTGGAGACCCACGGCTACCTGGAGCGGGTCCGGCGACGCACCGACGACGGGCGGCTCGTCACGCTCACGATCTCCTACAACAACCCGGCCGCCACCCGAGCCCGCCGCGCCCGCGAAACCGCCGCAGAGACGAAGCGCCGCACGGCCGTCGAACCACCCCGCCCTTCGCCGGACCCGGCCCCCACAGCCACTCCCGCCCCCAAACCACCCCACGTACGAACCAGCTCTCGCCCCGTACGAGCCGAGGCTCCTCGCGTACGAGCCGAAGCCCCGCACGTACGAGCCGAGCCCGCGCCACCACCACCCGGGCCGCAGCCTCACACCTCCGCACACCACGCCCCAGCCGCCGCCCTCCTCGCGAACCTCCGGCGGGACGATCCCCGCCTGCTGCTCTCCGTACGGGACATCCACCGGCTCACCCCACCCGTAGCCGCCTGGCTGGCGCGCGGTGCCTCCCCAGAGGCCGTACGCAGCGCCCTGACCACCGGCCTGCCACCCACCCTCCGCCACCCAGCGGCTCTGCTCGCCCACCGCCTCACAGAACTCCTGCCCCCACCCCTCCCCACGCCACAGCCGTCCGCCACCTCAGCCCCACCACCCCTCCAGACCTGCGACGGCTGCGACCGCGCCTTCCGCGCCCCGGCCCCGGGCCGCTGCCGCGACTGCCGCCACCCGGCGACAGAGCGGGGCGCCGCTTAGCGTGAAGCCGAGAACTCCGGCCGGCGCGTCGGCAGAAATGCCGACAGAGATCGACAGAGACAAGGAGCGAGCGTCATGGCCATGGCCCCCGATGACGCGCGACGGGACGCCCTTCGGTACCAGGCCATGCGGGAGTTCGTTCAGTCCATGGACGACACCCTTCCCGGCAAATTCGAGATCACGAAGGAAGGAATCGTTCACGACAAGACGGCGCCTGTCGGGCCTCATGAGCTGACCGCGCTACGTGTCCGGAAGGGCCTGGAGAAGGTGATGCCGGAAGAACTGGTGGCCCACACGGGGACCCCCGACGTGGAAAATCAGGCCGAGGGCATCATGCGCCGTCCTGACGTGATGGTGATCGCCGAGGCGGACATGGTGGTCGAGGGGTCCATCGACCCACGCGCACTCATCGCCGCCATCGAGGTGGTTTCCCGCTCCAACCCGGACAACGACTGGGTGAGCAAGATGCGCGACTATCCGCTGCTGGGCGTTCCGGTGTACGTGATCTATGACCCGCGCAGCGGCTCGGGCGCTGTGTTCACCGACATCCACCCGACGCCGACCGGCCCCCGTTATGCGACCCGTAAGGAATTCGTCTACGGCGAGGACGTGACCATCGGGGAGTGGACCATCCCGACGGAGGACCTGCCGCGTTACCCGTAGGGCCCCACCCGCAGCGCCCCACCCGTCGTGGCGCCGCCCGGAACAGGCTCCGGTCCCGCGTGCCTTCGAGATGGCTATCCCGGCGTACCGCAGCCCTTCACTCCCGCAGATATAGGGACATTGAGGATCAGTCAGCCGAAGTGCGGAGATCGACTGCACGTGCGAGTTTCACGGAATCATCATGCTCAAGATCCGCTGAATGGGGTTCCCTGAAGCGCATACCGACAAGTAAGTTCGTTCGTGAGTCGTAAAGAGAGCGCGGCATCTGACCCATGCTGCGCTCTGTGTAAGGAAGTTGAATCAGGGATATTCGGGGGCGAGTGAGGAAACCTGATGGCCAAGATCGCATTCACAGTTCTCTGGGCCGGCGTGCTGATGGTGGTGGACAGGGCGCTCGATGGCGTCACCTGGGCCCAGTATCTGGCGATATTCGCCCTTGGGGGAATCTACGCCTTTACCATCAACAAGCTTCCGGAGAGTCGGAACAAGAGCGCCTGAGCCTGAGAAGACCCTGAGGCGTAACGCTCTCGGCGTTACGCCTCAGGGGTTCCTACCTCAGTGGTAGCTCCGGATCGTGCCGGCGAAGTCGTTGTGATTCACGCCTGCGGGGATGGAGATGTAATCGCCGGTGCAGTTGCGCTTGAAGTAAGCGACGGCGGCATACCGGGAGCCCTCGTTCTTCATGGAGTGCGCACCGAAATTGAGGTTGACGCACACCGGAGGATTGTCCATTCCGCCTGAGCTCTCGCCCCTGTACCAGGTCTTCGAATAGAAGCAGGACTGCTTGGCCGGGCACTTGACGCTGTCAGCCTGGGCGGGTGCGGCCAGAGCCGTCATGCCGATGCCCGCCGCTGTAGCCAGGATGCCCGCAGATCGCGCCATACGCTTCGTCGTTCCCATGAACCTGTTCCCCTCGTTTTTCACTCGTGTCGTGGTCAGCGACACGAATAAACGTAGGGCCCAACAGCCCTGCCCAGCAAGGGTATTCGGCAAGGTCAATCTTGATCGTGGGGAATGTCGCGAACGTGGGAAATTCCGCCCAACTCGCCCGGCAGAGCCGGAGTCACGTCCCCCGGCTCACCAGCAACCGTCCCACTGACGCCTCCAATTCGGCGATGCGGTCGGCAAGGCGTTCCTTGTCGGAGCCTTTGGCGTCGCGCAGGAGGAGTTCCACTTCGGCGAGCTGGCCGGCGATTTCTGCGAGGCGGGAGGCGTCGCCTGCGGCGGGGGCCACCGGCTGCGGGGGCGGCTCGGGGGGCGGCTCCGGGGGTGCGGGGGCGCCGGGGACGTCCGTGGGGAGGGGAGGGTGCTCGGTCTGCCGGCCCGGTTCCCGGTGCTGCTGCGGATCCGGGTGTTCCTGGGGCGCCAGGGGAGAGGCCGGAGCCGAGGCCGACACCGTGGTGGCGGGCGGGGCCGGGGGCGCGCCCGTGTCCGTCCCCGTCGTGGCCGTCGACGCGGTCGTCGTCGCGGCGCCGGGTGGGGTGACGGGCGCGCCGCCAGGCGGGGCGCCCTCGCCTCGGGGCTGTTCGTCCGAGGTCAGCAGGCGTTTCAACTGTTCGGCCTGGGCGGCGAGTTGGCGGTTCTTGCGGTGCAGGTCCAGGAAGACGTTCACCTTGGTGCGCAGCAACCACGGGTCGAAGGGCTTGATGAGGAAATCGGCGGCGCCGACCGTGTAGCCGCGATAGGCGTAATTGGGGTCGACCGAGGCGCCGGTGAGGAGGATGATCGGGACGTCCTTGGTCTGGTCCAGGCCCTTGATATTGGCGGCGGTCTCGAAGCCGTTCATGCCCGGCATCAGTACGTCGATGAGCACCACCGCGAATTCCTCGCGGAGCATGGCCTTGAGGGCCTCTTCGCCGGATCGCGCCCGGACCACTTTCTGGGTGAGGGAGCCCAGAACGGCCTCCAGCGCGACCAGGTTCTCCTCCATGTCGTCGACGATGAGGATGCTGGATGAGGTGTCGGGTGTGGTCGTCATGATTCCTGCCCCGCCGTTCCCTGGTCGTCCTGGCCGCCGCTGCCCTCGGCGGCATGGGGGATATCGGAGGTATCGGAGTTATCGGGGATGGCGGGGATATCGGCGATATCGGGGTTGCCGGGACCGGAATGCGGTGACCGTTCACCGTGCTCCGGGTCGAGGAGGCGGCAGATCACGGACAGCAGCCGGTCCACATCGACCGGTTTGGGGATGTAGTCATTGGCCCCGCTCTCGATCGCCTTTTCGCGGTCGCCGGGCATGGCTTTCGCGGTGAGCGCGATGACCGGTAGGTCCGCGAATCGAGGCGCTTGCCGGATCGCCTTGATCATCTCGTAACCATCCATTTCCGGCATCATGATGTCCATCAGCACCAGCGAGACATCGGGCGTCCGGTCGAGGACTTCCAGGCCCTCGCGGCCGTTTTCGGCGTATTTCACGCTGATACCGACCCGGCCCAGTACATGCGTGAGCGCGAAGACATTGCGGATGTCGTCGTCGACGACGAGGATGCGGCGCTCGGCCAGCACCTCCCCGGCCCGGCCGCTGAGCCAGTCCTTGAGACGGGTGGTCTCCGGCCAGGTGACGTCGGCGCCGTCCGCGGGGTGCCCTCCCGCGGGGGCGGCCGGCTCGTGGTCCACCGGGGTGGGGAAGAGGTCACCGGCGGCCGCGGTCCGCTGGGGTTCGCGCTTGGCGGTGAGCTGTTCGGCGAGGACGGGACCGGACTGGGCGAGGCTGTCCGCGGGGCGGGTGGCGGCGGTGGGGCTCGGGGCAGGGAAGGGGCCCGTATAGCGCGCGGGCACATACAGGGTGAAGGTGGAGCCGACGCCCGGCTCGCTCTCCGCGATGATCCGGCCGCCGAGCAGCGCGGCCATATCGCGGCTGATGGAAAGGCCGAGGCCGGTGCCGCCGTATTTGCGGTTGGTGGTGCCGTCGGACTGCTGGAACGCCTCGAAGATGCCGTCGAGTTTCTCCGGCGAGATACCGATTCCGGTGTCCTTGACGGAGAGGGCGATGACATCGTCCGCGGTGCGCAGGGAGTCCTCCTCGAAATCCGTGCCTGGTACGCGCTGGACGATGAGTTCCACACCGCCGGTGGAGGTGAACTTCACCGCGTTGGACAGCAGATTGCGCAGGATCTGCTGGAGGCGCTGTTCGTCGGAGAAGAGTTCCTTGGGGACGTTCTCGCCGACCGTGACATCGAAGGTGAGACCGCGGTCGACGGTGAGGGGACGGAAGGTGGCGCGGACGTAGTCGAGGAGTTTGATCAGCGGCAGCGCCTTGGGGTGCACATCCATCCGGCCGGCCTCGATCTTCGACAGATCGAGGATGTCGTTGATGAGCTGGAGCAGATCGGAGCCCGCGCGGTGGATGGTGACGGCGAATTCCACCTCCTGCGCGGAGAGCCGGCCGTCGGGATTGTCGGCGAGCAGCCGGGAGAGCACCAGCAGGGAATTCAGCGGGGTGCGCAGCTCGTGCGACATATTCGCCAGGAATTCCGACTTGTACTGCGACGAGGTCGCGAGCAGGGCCGCCTTCTCCTCCAACTCGGCGTTCGTCAGCTGGAGTTCATCGGAACGCTGGCGGAGCTCGGCGGTCAGCCGCTGGGATTCCGAAAGCAGGGATTCCGTACGGGAGTTGGCGATAATGGTGTTGATCGAGACGCCGATGGTGTTCACGAACTGGTCGATGAACGCGAGGTGCACTTCGCTGAACCGGCTGAGGGAGGCCAGCTCGATGACGCCGAGCACCTGGTCCTCGAAGAGCACGGGCAGGATGACGATGCTGGCCGGGGCGGCGGCGCCGAGGCCGGAGCTGATGGTGATGTAGTCCGGCGGGACGGCCTCGACGACGATGCGTTTCTTCTCCGTGGCGGCCTGGGTGATCAGGCCCCATCCGGGGGTGCCCAGCCGCATCGGCGGCAGCGAACGGCGGCCCTCGGGGTGGCCGGTGCCGTAACCGGCGATCAGCTCCAGGCCCTCACCCGGCTCGGCGCCCGCCTCGGCCAGGAAGAACGCGCCGAACTGCGCGTTCACCAGCGGCGTCAGCTCGCGCAGGATCAGATCGGCGACCTCGACCAGGTCGCGGTGGCCCTGCATCAGGCTGGCGATACGGGCCAGGTTCGACTCCAGCCAGTCCTTCGCGCGGGTGGTCTCACGGAGGTTGGCCACCATCAGATTGATGTTGTTCTTCAGGGCGGCGACCTCGCCCTGCGCGTCGACGGTGATCGAGCCGGACATATCGCCCTGGGTGACCGCGCTGGCCACCTCGGCGATCGCCCGGACCTGCGTGGTCAGGTTCAGCGCCAGCTCATTGACGCTGGTGGTCAGCCGCTTCCAGGTGCCGTAGACGCCCTCGACCCGGGCCTGGCCGCCGAGCTGCCCTTCACTGCCGACCTCACGGGCCACCCGGGTCACCTCGGACGAGAACGAGGACAGGGTGTCGACCATCGTGTTGATCGTCGTCTTCAGCTCCAGGATCTCGCCGCGCGCGTCCACGTCGATCTTCTTGGACAGATCGCCCTTGGCGACGGCGGTGGCGACCTGGGCGATGTTGCGGACCTGGGAGGTCAGGTTGTCCGCCATGGAGTTGACGTTGTCGGTGAGGTTCTTCCAGACGCCGGAGACGCCATGCACCTGCGCCCGGCCGCCCAGCCGGCCCTCGGTGCCGACCTCGCGGGCGACGCGGGTCACCTCGTCGGCGAAGGCGCGCAGCTGCTGGACCATCGTGTTGACGGTGTCCTTGAGCTCCAGGACCTCGCCGCGCGCGTCCACGTCGATCTTCTTGGACAGATCGCCGTTGGCCACCGCCGTGGTCACCTGTGCGATGTTGCGGACCTGGGATGTCAGGTTCAGCGCCATGAAGTTGACGCTTTCGGTGAGGTCTTTCCAGACCCCGGAGACGCCTCTGACCTGGGCCTGACCGCCCAGGTTGCCTTCGGTGCCGACCTCGCGGGCGACGCGGGTGACCTCGTCGGCGAAGGCGGAGAGCTGGTCGACCATGGTGTTGATCGTCGACTTGAGTTCGAGGATCTCGCCCTTGGCCTCGACGGTGATCGTCTTGCCGAGGTCGCCTTCCGCGACGGCGGTGGCGACCAGGGCGATATTGCGGACCTGGGTGGTCAGGTTGTCCGCCATGAAGTTGACGCTTTCGGTGAGGTCTTTCCAGACCCCCGATACGCCTCTGACCTGCGCCCGGCCGCCCAGCCGCCCTTCGGTGCCGACCTCGCGGGCGACGCGGGTGACCTCGTCGGCGAAGGCGGAGAGCTGGTCGACCATGGTGTTGATCGTCGACTTCAGTTCGAGGATCTCGCCCCGGGCGTCCACGGTGATCTTCTGGCTCAGGTCGCCGTTGGCCACCGCCGTGGTCACCTGAGCGATGTTGCGGACCTGCCAGGTCAGGTTGGACGCCATGAAGTTCACGTTGTCGGTGAGGTCTTTCCAGACCCCGGAGACGCCTCTGACCTGCGCCCGGCCGCCCAGCTGGCCCTCGGTGCCGACCTCACGCGCGACCCGGGTCACCTCGTCGGCGAACGCCCGCAGCTGGTCCACCATCTTGTTGACGGTGAGCTTCAGCTCCAGCAGCTCGCCGGTCGCCTCCACCGTCACCTGCTGGGTCAGGTCGCCGGTGGCCACAGCTGTCGTGACCACGGCGATGTCCCGCACCTGCGCCGTCAGCCGGGACGCCATGGTGTTGACCGCCTCGGTCACATGCAGCCAGTCGCCGGAGAGCCCCTGGACCTTGGCCCGGCCGCCCAGCCGGCCCTCGGTGCCGACCTCACGCGCGACCCGGGTGACCTCGCCGGTGAACAGCGACAGCTGGTCGACCATGCGGTTGACGCCGTTGCCCAGGCGTCGGAGGTCGCCACGGAGCTGGCGGTTGCCGTCGTGCAGATCGACCCGCTGGGTCAGATCGCCGTCGGCCACGGCGTCCAGCACCCGGGTGGCCTTGGCGAGCGGGACCACCAGCGCTTCGAGCACGGTGTTGGCCGCCTCGATGTTCGTCGTCCAGGTCCCCTGGCCGGGGCTCGCCGAGATCCGCTCGTCCAGCCGGCCCTGCCGGATGATCTCGCTGCGGACGCGTTGCAGCTCGGTGGCGAGATGGGCGTTGCGGGCGATGATCTGGTTGAAGACGCCGGCCATGTCGGCCAGCACCCCGTCCGTGGAGCCGTCGGCCGGCGAGGTATCCACCTGCGTGGCGAAGTCCCCGTCGCGCAGCGCGTTCATCGCCGCGAGCAGCGGCCGCAGCTCACTGGTGCGTACCCACTGGCCGTCGGGTGGGGGTGTGGGGGGCTGGGCGGGCTCGGTCCGTTCGGACGACGACGGCGCGGAGGGCTTGGAGGGCTGAGCGGGCTCGGGAGGCTCGGGCCGGGCCGGGTCGAGCGCCATGGCACACCATCCCCCAGACATCGAAGCGGGGAAATCCCATCGGGCAGAGTGATCAATTTGGGCAGGTATGACATAGTATAAAGCGCTTGTAATCACTTTTTCCCGGCTTATCCAGGGGGCGCAGTGGTATCGCTGTCCTCCCCGCACACGACGGAATCCGTGTCCCGGAAAGGGCTGCCCGCGAACCAGCTCGCGGCCGCCGGCGCACGTAAATTCGTGCGCGCGCTGCTCACCGAACGGGCGGCCGCGCCACCCGCCACGGCAGGGCCCGGCGCGGCGGCGATCAACGCGGAGCTGATCCACGACGCGGTCCTGCTCACCAGCGAGCTGGTCACCAATGCCGTGATGTACGCCGGTACCGAGATCGATGTGACCTGCCGACTGGAGCACGACCAGGAGCCCGACGGGGGCGACGGGGACGGCGGGGCGCGCCGCCGGGCCAGGCTGGGCCTGGTGATGGAGGTCTCCGACCGGCATCCCGCCCGGCGGGTACGCGGCGGGGTGGACGCCCGCGCCGGAGAGCCGGGATACGGGCTCCAGCTGGTCAGCGCGCTGGCGGAGTCATGGGGCGTGACCTACCGCAAGTCCGTGAAGACCGTGTGGTTCCGGCTGGAGTCCACCGAGGGGCAGCCCGGAACGATCAGCTCCGTGCCCCAGCCGGCGGCGTCGCGGGCCGCCGAGCCTCCCGCCCCGGCGGCCCAGCCGGTGGCCCAGCGCCGCCGCCCGCACGGGTACGCCGCCGAGTGGGCCGACCGGGGCGGCCCGTCCTTCCTCGCCGAGACCAGCGAACTGCTGGCCGGGCAGCTCGACCAGGACATGGTCACCGCGCTCGCCGCCCAGCTGCTGGTGCCCCGGCTCGCCGACTGGTGCGCGATCTGGCTGACCACCGAAGGCGGCGGGATGCAGCTGTCCCGGGTCTGGCACATCGACGAGCGGCGGATCACTCCGCTCCGCGCCGACCTGGAGATGGACCCGCCGTCCGACGTCATCCGCACCGCCGGCACCCCCTGGCCGTGGCCGGAATGCGCCGGTGTGACCTCCTCGGGCGGGTCCGCGCTGGCCTTCCCCCTGGTCGCCCGGGACACCGATCAGGGGATGCTGCTGCTCGGCCGGGCCGGGCACCTCCAGATGACCGACACCGTGGTGCGGATGGTCGAGGATGTGGCCCGCCGGGTCGCCCAGGCCGTGTACACCGCCCGTCAGTACACCCGGCAGACCACGATCAGCCTGGCGCTCCAGCGGCGGCAGCTGCCCGCGACGCTCGCCAGTATTCCCGGCGTCGACACGGCGATCGTGTACGAGCCGCACGGCGAGGGCCAGACCGTCGGCGGCGACTTCTACGACGTCTTCCCGATGGGCCACCGGCGCTGGTGCTTCCTGCTCGGCGACGTACAGGGCAAGGACCCCGAGGCGATGTCCGTCACCGGTCTGGCCCGCCACCTGGTGCGGCTGCTGGCCCGCGAGGGGCATGGCGTCGAATCGGTGCTCGGCAGGCTGAATCTGGCCATGGCCGAGGAGAGCGCGGAGGCGGTGGAGCTCGGCGGCGAACAGGCCAGCTCCCGCTTTCTGAGCCTGCTGTACGGCGAGCTGGAGGTCGATCCGGGCACCCCCGGCGCCCGCTGCACGGTCGCCACCGCCGGCCATCCGCCGCCGCTGCACATGTTCGTCGACGGCAGGGTCGAGGCGGCCTCCGACCCCCAGATGCTGCTCGGTATCGACGAGGGCACCGAATTCCAGGCCAGCTCCTTCATCCTCGCCCCGGGCGAGACCCTGCTGTGCGTGACCGACGGCGTCACCGAACGCCGTTGCGGCAACTGGCAGTTGGACGACAACGACGGCCTGATCGAGGTACTCCGGGACGGCACGGGCCTCGGCGCCAAGGCCCTCGCCGAGCATGTACGCCGCGCCGCCCACGACTTCGGCACCGGCCCGGTCGAGGACGATCTCTCCGTACTGGTCCTCCAGGCGGTGACACCGGTGGCCGATCGGCGCCCGTGAGCACCGGGCCGGGCCGCCGGTGTCCGGCGGCCGGCGCCGCGCCCTCAGACCCCGCCGCCGGCCTGGGTGGCCACCGGCCGCCCGCCACCGGAGATCACGCCCCCGCCCATCCCCCCTACGGGGTCGAACTGCCCGCCGAACAGCGGGCGGCCGAGGGCGGGGGCGTCACCGGCGGCCCGCGCCGCCGGTGCGTTCGTGGACGCCGCCTGAGCGGTGCCGCAGGCGAGAACGCTGACACCGCCCAGGGCAGCAATGACAAGGCAACGACCGAGGTGGGGGCGCATATGACGCTCCTGTCAGAAGAAGGAACCGGTAATCCGGACGCCCGCCAGCGTGCTGCTCCGCCGGGACACGGCACAAGCAACGTGCCGTAGGGGCCATCCCTCCGGGTGAATGGCCGCCACTGGTGCTTTGACCTGGGGGAATGGCGGACGGCCGGCGCGGCGGCCGACGAGGCCGCACGGCGGTTCGACCCTTAGGGGTCTGTCACCTGGGGTGAGCGGGCAAGAACACACCCCCGAGGTCGTGACATACCGAGCGGTATGCGTCGACAATCTCAGCACCATTACCCGCCCGTACACAGCGGAGGCACCCGGTGCTCAGCACGATGCAGGACGTACCGCTCACCGTCTCGCGAATCCTGGCCCACGGGTCGACGGTTCACGGCGAGTCGCAGGTCATCACCTGGACCGGGGGAGATCCGCACCGGCGCAGCTTCGCCGAGATCGGGCGCCGGGCCGCGCAGCTCGCCCATGCGCTGCGCGATGAGCTGTCCGTGGCCGGTGAGGAACGGGTCGGGACGCTCATGTGGAACAACGCGGAGCACATGGAGGCGTATCTGGCGATCCCCTCCATGGGGGCGGTGCTGCACACCCTCAATCTGCGGCTGCCCGCCGAGCAACTGGTGTGGATCATCAACCACGCCGAGGACCGCGTCGTACTCGTCAACGGCACCCTGCTCCCGCTGCTCGCCCCGCTGCTCCCGCAGCTGCCGAACCTCCGTCACATCGTCGTCGCGGGCCCCGGCGACCGGTCGGTCCTCGATGGCGCGCAGGCCCGGGTGCACGACTACGAGGAGCTGATCGCCGGACGCCCGGAGAGCTACGCCTGGCCGGAGATCGACGAGCGGGAGGCCGCGGCGCTCTGCTACACCTCCGGGACCACCGGCGACCCCAAGGGCGTGCTCTACAGCCACCGTTCGCTCTATCTGCACTCGATGCAGGTCAACACCGCCGAGGCGTTCGCGCTCAGCTCCCGCGACATCACCCTGCCGGTCGTGCCGATGTTCCACGTCAACGCCTGGGGTCTGCCGCACGCCGCGTTCATGGCCGGCGCCTCGCTGCTGATGCCGGACCGCTTCCTGCAGCCCGCGCCGCTCGCCGAGATGATCGAGACCGTCCGGCCCACCATCGGCGCCGCCGTCCCCACCATCTGGCAGGGCCTGCTCGCCGAACTCGACGCCAAACAGCGGGATGTGGCGTGTCTCCACACGGTCGTCATCGGCGGCTCCGCCTGCCCGCCTGCCCTGATGCGCGGCTTCGAGGAGCGGCACGGCATCCGCGTCGTGCACGCCTGGGGCATGACCGAGACCTCCCCGCTCGGCAGCGTCTCCCACCCGCCGGCCGGCGTCAGCGGAGACGAGGAGTGGGGCTACCGGGCCACCCAGGGCCGCTTCCCCGCCTCCGTCGAGGCGCGGCTGATCGGTCCCAGCGGTGAGCGGCTGCCCCACGACGGCCGCGCCGCGGGCGAGCTGGAGGTCCGCGGGCCGTGGATCGCGGGCGCCTACTACGGCGGCGCGCAGGGCGAACCGCTGTGCCCCGAGGACAAGTTCAGCCCCGACGGCTGGCTGCGCACCGGCGATGTCGGCACCATCACCCCGAACGGCTATCTCACGCTGACCGACCGCGCCAAGGACGTCATCAAGTCCGGTGGCGAATGGATCTCCTCGGTCGAGCTGGAGAACCATCTGATGGCGCACCCGCACGTCGCCGAGGCCGCGGTGGTCGCCGTCCCGGACGACAAGTGGGGCGAGCGGCCGCTGGCGACGGTGGTGCTCCACCAGGGCGCGACCATCGGCTACGAGGAGCTGAAGGCGTTCCTCGGCGAGCGGATCGCGCGCTGGCAGCTGCCGGAGCGGTGGGCGGTGATTCCGGCGGTGCCCAAGACGAGCGTGGGCAAGTTCGACAAGAAGGTGCTGCGGAAGCAGTACGCGGAGGGGGAGTTGGATGTGACGTTGCTGGCGTAGGGCGTCCCCTGGGGGGCGTCCCCTGGGGCATCCCGTAGGGAGTCCTCTAGGGCGTTCCTTAGGAGGAGAGCCCAGCGAGAGCCCGTAGGAGACAGCCCGTAGGGGGCCCGTTGGTCCGGGTCCCCTACGGGGCGGTCAGTTCGCGTACGGGGCGGTCAGTTCGTACCGATCTTGGCGAGCAGGTCGACGATCCGGGCCTGTACCTCGGCGCTCGTGGAGCGCTCCGCCAGGAAGAGCACCGTCTCACCGGCCGCCAGCCGGGGCAGCTGCGCCGGGTCCATGTCGGCGGAGGTGTAGACGACCAGCGGGGTGTGGTCGAGCAGTCCGTTGGCGCGCAGCCAGTCGACGATGCCGGCCCGGCGCCGCCGCACCTGCATCAGATCCATCACGACCAGATTCGGCCGCATCTGCGTCGCGAGGGTGACCGCGTCGGCATCCGCGCCGGCCCGTCCGACCTGCATCCCGCGCCGCTCCAGCGACATGGTCAGGGCGCCCGCGATGTCGTCGTTCTGCTCGATCAGCAGCACCCGCGGCGGGTGCTGCTCACTGTCGCGCGGGGCCAGCGCCTTGAGGAGCACGGCCGGATCGGCGCCGTACGCGGCCTCCCGGGTGGCCTGCCCCAGACCGGCGGTCACCAGTACGGGGACCTCGGCCGCGCCCGCCGCCTGGCGCAGCGACTGCAGCGCTGTACGGGTGATCGGCCCGGTCAGCGGATCGACGAAGAGCGCCGCCGGGTACGCGGCGATCTGGGCGTCCACCTCCTCGCGGGAGTTGACGATCACCGGGCGGTAGCCGCGGTCGCTCAGCGCCTGCTGGGTGGCGACATCCGGCGCCGGCCAGACCAGCAGCCGGCGCGGATTGTCCAGCGGCTCCGGCGGCAGCTCGTCGTCCATCGGCATCGGCTGACGGTCCATCACCTCTATGGCGCCGTTCGGGCCGTCCAGCGGCTCGGGGCCCTCGCTGCCCTCGTCGGGCGCGGAGATCGCAAAGGCCCGCCCCTCGCTCGCGTCCATCAGATGCGGCTGCGGGTGCTGCGGGTGCGGCGGCTGGGCCGGGGCCTGCGGATGGGGCTGCGGCTGCGGCTGGGGAGCACCCGGGTGCGAAGGCGCCCCGGCCGGGGCGGACTCGGCGGCCGTCGCGCGCCGGTCCTCCTGCGGGGGCGCGGCGAGCTTACGGCGGCGGCCCGAACCGGCGGACGTACCACCGGGCGGGGTGCTGCCGGGCGGCACCGGCGGGCGCTGCTGATCGGCGATCTGCTGGGCGAACGGCACGCCCTGCCCGAGGGTGCGCACGCTGAACGCCCGCCCCTGGGAGTGCCCCGCGGCGAACCCGTCGTCCTCGGCGGCCGGCGGCAGCGGCTGACGGTGCGGCGTGGCGGCGGGCCCGGCCTGCGGAGGCACGGGCGGCGGGCCCGCGGCCTCCTCGGCGGGGCTGGGGCGGCCACGGCGACGGCCGGTGGGGGCCTGCGGGGCCTGCGGGCTCTGCGGGTCCTGAGGCGCGACGGGTGCGGGCTGCGCCGCCTCGGGCGACTGGGGGGCACCGGCGTCCGCTGCGGGGGCGCTGCCGGGCGCCGTGCCGCCGTCCGTGCCCGTCGCCCCGTCCGGTCCGGTGGGCTGTGCCACGAGCCCCTCCGGGCCCGCGACGAAGGTGCCGGACGACTCGGCGTCGGCCATCGCGGCCGCCGCGCGCTCCTCGGCCGCGGCCCGTCTGGCCCGCCGTCTGCCGGTCGGCTCGCCGTCCCACTCTCCTTGCGGCGCACCGGAGCTGACGGCCCCTTCGGGCGCGTGCACCGGCTGCCCTGGCTGTCCCGGCTGTCCCGGCTGTCCCGGCTGTCCCGGCTGTCCCGGCTGCCCGCCGGGCACCGCCGCTGCCTCCGGGCCACCGGCCACCGGCCGACGTGCCCTACGGCGTCCCGTACCGGTGGCCTCCTGCGGACCGGCCGACTGCGCGGGCACCTGGTCCGCGGTCGCGGGCAGCGCGGACGCCGACGCCGACGATTCCGGGGTCCGGTCCGCGGCGGCGGGCGGCAGCGCGAAGGCGGTACGCGCACCGGCCGACTGCTGCGCCCCGGAGGCCGCGGCTGCCCTTTCCCGCTCACCCGGGGCGGTCCGTTCACCGTTTGCGGTCCGCTCGGGAGCCTCGGCCAGCGCCCGGCGCGCCCGCCGCCCGCCCGTCTGGACGGGTGCGAGCCCCTGCGGCCCCGGGGGCGGCGTCTGGCCGGGGACAGCGGCCTGCCCCGGAACATGCGGCCGGCCCGGCGCCGGAGTCTGCCCCGGAGCCGGGCTCTGACCTGGAATCTGTGGGATCGCCTGGGCAGGCGCCGACGCGGAGGCCGGCACCGGCACCGGCCCACCGGCCGACGACATCCCGGGCCCCTGCGGACCGGCAGTCTGTCCCTGGCCCTGAGGCCCGGCCGCGGGCCCCTGCGGACCGCCCGCCGGACCTCGGCCCTGCGTCCCCGCCGCGATCCCCTGCTGCTCCGGATGCGGGCTCGCCCCGGAGGGGAGCGCGGGCAGCCCGCCGCCCTCCGTCGCCCCCTGCCGGGCCCGGCGCCGCCCCGTCGGCGGTACGGCCTCGGCCCCCGCCATACCGGGCGGCAGCCCCCGGCCGTCCGTGACCGGGCCACCCTGGGCACCGTGCACGGCATCACCCTGCACGGCATCACCGTGCCCGGGGCGCGCCCCCGTGCCGCCGTCCACTACACCCGGGCCCGCCATACCTGGGCCCGCCACACCTTGCGCACCGTCACCAACGGCACCATGCGACACATCGGCCCCGCCGGAACCGCCCGGCCCGACCGGATGCCCGCCCTGCTCCGCACCCGAGTGCCGCGCCCGCCGACGCCCGGTCGGCTGCGCTCCACCCGCCTGCCCCGGAACCGCCGCACCGGCCTCGGCACCACCGCCACCGAGCGGCTCACCGGACCCACCGGTCCCGCCGGACCCACCCGGCCCGCCGCCGTCACCACCGGAAGGGCCCTCGCCGCCCTCGCCGTCCGCGCCGCCCTCGTGCCCGTCGTGCCCCGCGTCGTCCGGCCCCTGGCCGCCGTTGCCCGCGGCCGCCGCGTTGCCCTGCGTGCCGCGCGCACGGGCCGCCGGAACCGGCATCACCGTCGTCTCATTGCCGGTCGGCACCTCCGCCCCGGCCGTCGCGCCGTCCGGGGACGTGCCGTCCGCCGCCACCGGCAGCTCCAGCACATACGCGCTGCCGCCCGCGCCGGGCCCGCCGCCGGGCACCTCATGCGTCTGCATCAGCCCGCCGTGCTTCCGCACGATGCCGCGGACGATCGGCTCATGGACCGGGTCGCCGCCACCGAACGGGCCGCGCACCTCGATCCGTACGACATCACCGCGCTTGGCCACCGCCACCACGATCGTCGAATCGCCGGGAACCGGTCCCGAACCCGCGCCCACGGCAGCCTCACCGGCCGGCATCCGGCCCGTCGAGTCCACCCCCGCGACATCCGCGATCAGATGCGACAGCGCCTGAGCGATCCGCTCCGCGTCGACCGTCGCCTCTATCGGCGGCGCATGCACCGCGAACTGCGCCCGGCCCGGCCCGATCAGCTCGATCGCGCCCTCGACACCCGCCGCGATCACGGCGTCCAGGGAGACCTTGGTGCGGTTGAGCTTCTCCTTGCCGGAGTCCAGCCGCTGATAGCTCAGGACGTTGTCCACCAGCGTCGTCATCCGGGCATGGCCGGCCGCGAGGTGGTGCAGGATCTGATTCGCCTCGGGCCAGAGCTGGCCCGCCGGGTCGGAGGCGAGCGTGCCCAGCTCGCCCTTGAGCTCCTCCAGCGGCCCGCGCAGCGCCTGGTCGAGCACCGCCAGCAGCTGGCTGTGCCGGGCCGCCAGCGCATCGAACTTGCGCCGGTCGGTGAAGGTCATCACCGCGCCGACGAGCTGATCGCCGTCCCGCACCGGCGCCGTCGTCAGATCGACGGACACCGACCGGCCGTCCTTCGCCCACAGCGCCTGCCCGCGCACCCGGTGCTTGCGCCCCGACTTGAGCGTGTCGGCCAGCGGTGTGTCCTCCCATGGCAGCGACGAGCCGTCCGCCCGCGAGTGATGAATGAGCGGATGCAGCTCCTTGCCGCCCAGCTCGCTCGCCCGGTAGCCGAGGATCTGCGCCGCGGACGGATTGACGAGCACGACCTTGCCGTCGGCGTCGACCCCGACCACACCCTCGGCCGCGGCCCGCAGAATCATCTCGGTCTGCCGCTGCTGACGGGCCAGCTCGGTCTCGGTGTCCAGCGTCCCGGTCAGATCGCGGACCACGAGCATCAGCAGCTCATTGCCCGTATAGCCGTTCCGGTGATCGGCGTACGCGGCCTCGAAGGCGGACTCGTACGGCGTGCGGCCGTCCTCAAGATTGGCGCTGGTCACCTCGACCAGCAGCTCGGTCCCGTCCGTACGCCGCGCGACCATCCGCGTCGGCTTCGTCCGCGTGCGCTCTTCCTCCTCGTCCCGGCGCCGCATGGACCCCGGGATGCGCTTGGAGTCGAAGGACGGCAGCAGATCGAGCAGCCCGCGCCCCACCAGGGCCGTGCCCGGCGCCTCGAAGGTCTCCAGCGCGATGGTGTTGGCGTTGACGACCGTGCCGTTGCAGTTGACGAGCAACAGCGCGTCGGGGAGGGCGTCGAGTATGGCTGCGAGGCGAGCAGCGCCTCGGGATGGCCTGCTGCTCACGACGACGCTTCCTCCCTGTTACCGCACCTTGCCGATCCACCGTGGCGGATCGCTGCCATGGAGTCTACGGGCACTTGCCGGTGACGCGGAGGCGGATGACGAGGAGGAAATGCCACGGCCGTGTGCGACTCGCCGCACGCCCGACATGTGCCCCATCGTCCTGACCTGGCGCGCTACTGGTGCACGAACCAGGTCATCAACGGGTGGACGGGAGCAGGGGTTCGAAGCTGCTCCAGCGGCCGATCTCACACCCATTGGTGCGCCGGAAATCCGCGTTGACGGGCCGCCCCGCCCAGGTCCCGGTGATGTGAGCGGTGGCCGGGCCGCCGTAAATCATCGTGCAGTTCGCCCCCTGCGGAACCGGAGCGAACGGGTCCCTGCCCCATCTCGTCATCCCGTCCAGCTTCTCGCAGGCCTTCTTGGCGTGCGGGTGGCTGCCGCGCGCGGGGTGGCAGTACAGCTCGAAGGTCCCATCGGTACGCGGCGAGCCGGTGCCGCGGACGGTGAGGGTGAGGTGGTCGACGGAGGCGGGGGCGGGGTACTGGGGCGCCGTCGCGTCCTGGCCGCCCGTGGGGCGGTGGCGGGCGGGGTCGCTCGGGTCGGCAGAGGTGTCGTGACCTGCCGGGTCGCGGGGGGCGTCGGGGGCGCGATGACCTGCCGAGCCATGGGGAGCGTCAGGGGTGCGATGACCCGCCGAGTCGTGGGGAGCGTCGGGGGTGCGATCGCCGACCGGGCGCTGCCCGTCGCCGACCGGGCGCTGCCGGTCGCCGGCGGAGGCGTGATGCCCGGCACCGGTGATCCCGTCCACGGACCGGTAGTGCGGCAGCGGAATCGGGGCGGCCGACGCGGCGGGCGCGGCCAGGGCCAGCACGGTGGCGGCGGAGACGACGGCCCCGGTGGCGGAGAGCGCGGCAGTAGTGGCGGCGGTCGCGGCCGAGGCGAAGAGGGAAGAAGACGTCCGGCGGTACGGCATCACAGGCTCCAGAGGCGAGTGCGGGGCGGTACGCGGTACGTACACGCCGGGGGCGCACGACAACGCGCGTCGTCACGGCCCCGACACCTCTAACGCGCTGCCGCCCCCGACGTTGCGCTGCAAAAACGTCTTTGCCGGGTGGCCCGCGCGCCTAGTACCGTAGGGGGCGATTGGTGACAGCCCTTGGTGCTGTGCCATCATCTGGACACGCCACAGCGTGCATGCGCGCGTGGGGTGTGTGGAGGCGTCGCCTAGTCCGGTCTATGGCGCCGCACTGCTAATGCGGTTTGGGGCTTACCCCCCATCGAGGGTTCAAATCCCTCCGCCTCCGCTCCTCTTCGTCCAGGCCCCGGTCTTCTCAGACCGGGGCCTGGACGCGTTTTGAACCTTTCCCTGCTCGTCCCTCGTTCCTCGTCCTTCATCCCTGGTCTTTCATCCCTCGTCCCGGGGATTGACCTTGTGGGGGATTGGTGGGGGACGTGGTCGGCTGTGTTGATGTAGCGGGCGGATCTTGACGTATGCGGTCCGGCGCGACGCCTCCGGGGGCCGGGCTGCCTTGACCCCCCGGCCCCCGGCGCCCTTGGTGTCGCGCCGCCAGCCATTCGGCCCCCTAGCCACCCGGCCACCTAGCCACCCGAGCGTCGCCCGCCCCCAAGCGACCAGGTGTCGATCAACCTCACAGCCGACCCGACCCGACCCGACCCGACCCGACCCCGACTCTGACCCCGGCCCCGACCCTGACCCCGACGCCTCGCCCTCTCGGTCGCCCGGCTACGTCTGGGGCTGCCGTGTGGGGACCGCCGCCCGGGGGTCGCCACCTGGGGGCCGCCCTCTGGCGCTTCTAGCTGGACGGCGCCGACGAGGCCCGCGTGTGGCGCTCGTCACGGCCGACGTCGAACTCGGCGCCCTCGGCACCCACTACTACGACACCCTCCCCACAGAAGTCCGCGAGGCCATCGTCGCCACCCACCCGCGCCCCGACTCCAAGCGCCGCATCCTCCACGCCTTCCACGCCGACCTGGCTCACCGCCCCCGGGCCACGCTCGGCAATGCGAAGGCCGATGTCCTGGACCGCCCCGAAGACCACTACGCCCGCCCGAACTTCGTCCGGATCATCGAGGACTCCCCCTGACCCGAGTAACCCTCCAACCCCCGCCACAACGGCGTTTCCGCAGGTCAGAGCCGCTACGGGCAATGGATTTCGCCTCACGCCGCAGGTCATGTAATGTTGTTCCCGCAACGCCGACCGGCAAGAAAAACCGCCGGAAAGCCAAGCGCTCGTAGCTTAACGGATAGAGCATCTGACTACGGATCAGAAGGTTGCAGGTTCGAATCCTGCCGAGCGCACAGCAGGCCAAAGCCCCCGCCGGGTAATCCGGACGGGGGCTTTGTCGTGCCGTACAGCAGCGAAGTACAGCAACCGGGTCAGCTGGTGCCACCCATCGCTTCGGAGAGCTTGCCGAGGGCCGAGCGGACCTCTTCCTCACTCGCCTCGGCGTAGACCTCCATCGTCATCGCGATCTGCGAGTGCCGCAGGATGCGCTGAGCCACCTTGGGGTGGACGCCGAGGGCGACCAGGAGCGAGCTGCAGGTGTGCCGGGTGTTCCGCAACGGGATGACCCGGAGGCCGGCGCGGCGAGCACGCAGCGCGAACATCCGCGTCAGGTTCCCCGGCTCGATCGGCGTGCCGTACTTCGTCGTGAAGACCAGCCCGTGACTGTCCTGCCAGAGATCACCAGCCGCCTTCCGATCACCGGTCTGCTGAGCGCGCCGCATCCGGAGGGCTTTGAGGCAGAGCGCCGGCAGTGGCAGGAAGTCGTCCGACTCCTCTGTCTTGGTCTCACGGTGGAGGATCTGACGCCCCGCCCGCTGGATCTGGTGATCCACGTACAGCTCACCTGCCTCGAAGTCGATCGACTTCCAGGTGAGGCCCAGCACCTCGCCGCGGCGAAGCCCGAGGCACAGCACGAGCACCCAGGCCGCCAAGAGGGGATCCTCACGAGTCACCCCGTCCGCGAGGAACTGCCCCGCTTCGACCGCGGACCACGGCTTGATCCGGCGACGCCTCGGCTTGGGCACCTTCACCAGGGCGGCGACGTTCTTCCCGATCGCCTCTTCGGCGACCGCGTGCGTCAGGGCGGCCCGCAGCGCATCGCGAGCGGCTTGGATCACCCGGCGGGATGCATACGCCTCACAGCACTCTCCGGCCGCACAGCAGCGCCGGCGGCTGGGAGCCCTCTTGGCGTCCTTCCCCTGGGCGCAGCACTGGCAGGTGGTCGTCAGCTTCGTCAGCCATTCGCGCACATCCCGGACGGTGAGCTTGTCCAGCCGCTTCGTGCCGAGGTGGGGAGCGATGTAGAGCCGTACGCAGCCCTCGTACGAGACGTAGGAGAGCGGAGCCAGGTTCGGCTTCACGATCGACTCCAGCCAGTACGACAGGAAGGCGGAGAGCGTGCGGTGTCGAGTAGCTACCGGCCCCTTCTTTGCGTCCGCATGGAGCTTGATCCACTTGTCGTGGACCTCATCGCGGGTCTTGCCGTAGACGTACTTGCGCTTCTTCTTGCCGTCGGGGGTGGTGACCCAGACGTAGGCGGCGAAGCTGTTCTTGTACGGGTAGATCGAGCCTTCACCATTGCCGCGCTTGCCGCTCATGCCGACCACTCCATTTCGGCTTCACGGGCACGGCGTTCGATGTACTCGTCGACCCAGCGCGGCAGGATGCGGCGGTTGCGGCCGTCCTTGACCGAGCAGATCTCCCCGGTGAGGACGAGCATCTTGGTCTTGGACAGGCCGTAGCCCAGCATCTGCGCGACTTCGGCGGTGGTGTGCCACTTCCTCTCGATCACAGTGGTGGTCATGACCAGTCGTCTCCTTCTTCGGCTTGGAGTTCGGCGCGTGCTTGGCGTGCGGTTTCGCGGTTGGTCTGGATGTCGCGGGCGATGGTGGCGGCAAGGGCGGACTCGCCGGGGGTGTGGCCGTGGCCGACGTACTGCCAGTCGGTCAGGACGAGGACGGTGTCCGGCTCCGGTGGTTCGAGGCCGAGGGCTTGGCGTTCCTGGGCGGCGCGGAAGTCGGCGCGGGCCGCACGGAGGTCGCCGAGGGTGGTCGAGTAGCGGCGGGACTTGGAGGAGAAGTGGCCGCGGAAGCCGAGCATGTGAGCCCAGGCCCAGAGGCGGCGGTCCGGGTAGAGCGGGTCCAGGGTTTTGCACGCGCTGATCAGGCGGCGGGTGTGTTCGGGGACCTGGTGGCGGTCCAGTTCGGCGAGTTCGCCGATGCGGCGGTCGAGGGTGCCGGTGGTTTCGGCGGCTTTGGTCGCGTACTTCGCGACGTAGGAGGCCACGGCCTGTTCGGTGATGTCGGAGCCGTCACCGAATGCCTTGACCGGCCGTACGTCGAGCTGCGTGCCCCAGCGGAAGGTTCGGGCGGGCTGGCCCCCGGCAGCCGGGGCTGTGACCGAGGTGTAGGAGTGCGCGGCGGCGGCGCGGATCGCGTCGGTCAGTAGGCCGACGCTTGCCCAGAACGGCGGCGGTGTTCCGGGCCCGTCCGGTCCGTCGATGCGGATCACCGCGTGGAAGTGGAGGGCGCCGCGCTTCTGGAACTCGGCGACCTTGCCGTAGGAGAGGCGGGCCGATTCCTTGAGGTCGCGTTGGGTGAGGCCGGCGCGGGCGGCCAGTTCGCGGCGGAGTCGGGTGGTGAAGCGTTGCCAGAGGTCGCCCGCGTGGTTGTTGAACAGGACGGCGGCGGCGTAGTCGTACGTCTCGGGGTCCAGGGCGGTGCCGAGCGCCGGATCGTCCGTGTGGTGCTGTGTGCCGCAGCGGCAGACGTCTCGGTCGGGCCGGTTGTGCACGGGGCCGAAGGAGGGCGCGGTGAGGGTGGTGAGGACGCGGGGGTGTTCGCGGACGGCGGCGGGGATGTCGCGGCGGTCGTCTCCGGCCAGGCCGGCGCGGATGAGGTGGTAGGTGTCCCCGGCGTAGGTCCAGGCGCAGGCGGGGCAGCGGGAGGCGCGGCGGTTGCCGCAGGCGAGGCGGAGTCGTCCGCCGGGTTCGGTGGCGGTCGAGTAGTGGTGCAGGGTCTCGCCCGAGGTGCGGTCCTTGGTGAGGGTCCAGCCGGTGAGGTGGATGGGGTCGGAGCAGCCGCCGGTGCGGTGGATCTGGTCGGCCCAGCGGTCGTAGTCGGGGGCCGAGGCCACCCTCAGCAGGTCGCCGAGGGTGGTCGGGTCGAGGAGCGTGTCAGGCACGGGCGACCTCCCACGTACGTGGGTGTGGTCGGTCATGATGAGGCTTCCTTCCGGATCTGTGGTTCGGGCAGGAGCACGGCTCCCGGGCGGCGGAGACTTGGCGGTTGAGGCCGCCCGGGAGCCGGTCAGCGGTGTGTGCGCCCGGAGGCGAGCAGCGAGCGGAGGACGACCGCGCAGACGGCGACGGACACCCCGCTGATGGCGACCGCCAGGAGCATCGAGACCAGGACGGTGCCGACGACCAGGGCCACGGCCGTGCCGCCGCCGACGAGGGCGATAGCGGTACCGGGCGTGAGTTGAACCGCGGGGCGGCGCGTCGATGCCTGAGCTACCGGGGCCGGCGGCGGGGTGTGCTGCACGGTGGCGGTCGGTTCGACGGTGAGCGGAACGACGAGTCCGGTGGGCGTCGGGTTGGTCGGGACCTTGGGACGGAACATGGTGGATCTCCCTTCTGCGGGCGTTACTTGACGGCCATGTTGATGGCAGAGGCCAGGAAGCTGTCGGCGAGGAGGTAGCCGCCGAGGAGGAACACGGCCACGAGCCACCAGGGCGGGCGGATGAGCTTGATGCCGAGGTAGCCGACGGCGATCAGCGCGAGCCAGAGCGGGACGTCCATGGGGTCTCCTCAGTCGTTCAGCGGACGGTGCAGCGGTGGGTGCGGGCGGCGAGCTGGGCGGCCGAGCGGCTGGAGAAGTCGGCGGACCAGCCGCAGCGGTCGGCGGTGCAGACGGCGGCGTGCTTGGTGCGGCCGTAGCGGTCGCGGTAGGTGCCGATCTGTACGGGGCCGATCCGCATGACGGAGTGGAAGTGGTCGCGGGCGGGCATGGCGGTTCTCCTTGCTGGTCAGGTGAGTTGGGCGGCGATGGAGTCGGCGAGCTGGGGTGGGACACCGAGGCGGGCCCGCAGGGTGTCGGTGTCGATCCGGTCCCCGGTCCGGGCGCGGTGTTCGTCGGCGACCTTGCGGGCGTGGGCGACGAGCGCGGCCGGGACGGGTCCAGGTGCTGGGGCGGGCCGGGGCGGTTCGGAAGGTGGTTCAGCCGCGGGGAGGTCGGTGGCGTTCAACTCGGGTGGTTCGGCCGGAGGTTCAGCTGGCAGGGCCGGAGCGGATACCGGAGTCACGTCGGCCGACGGGTCGGGATCGGCGGCTTCGGCCACACCCCGCGTATGGGCCAGCAGGGTCCCGCCAAGGAAGGCGAGGGCAGGCCATCCAGCGACGCCGAAGCGCAGCCAGCCGGGCGGGTGCTGGAGGTCGAGAAATCCGGCGGTCGCGACGTTGGCGCCGAGCGAGGCCACCAGGGCGATCAGGAACCAGCACCAGGCGAGTCGGGACGGGCCGTCGTTGCGGAGTCGCCGCCATGCCGCGACCAGCAGCAGGTCGACGCTGATCGGGTAGGCCCACGCCTTCCAGCCCTCCTGTCCGGCAGCGGCGGCCAGGTCGTGAAGGTGGGCGAAAGAGAGCGCCCCGGCGATGACAGCTTGTACGAGGACGGCGTCCGGGCGAATGCGTCTCATGACGGTTCTCCTTCCGGAATCTGGCATGGAGGGGGTAGGGACGTGGCGCATCGAGGTAGCGCCGACCTTGGAGCGGGAGGTCAGGCAGTCGTGGTGGACGCCTTGTTGAGCACGACGGCGTCGGAGTTCGACGAGGTGGTGGCAGGCCGGAAGGGCGCGAGCGCGGGCAGGTCCGGCGTGCGGGCGGCGTACTTGTTGCAGAGGTTGACCGCTGCACGAAGCGAGGTGTGCGGGGAGCGGATGCGTGACCAGCCACCGGTCGAGTCACCGGCGACCGCGGTGCCGGGGGCGTCGGCAGGTATCTGGATGGCGGCCATTACGGCGTCCGGGCAGATGTCGCCGAACGCCATGTTGGCGCTTGCCTCATCGTTGACGCGATGCGCCGTACGACCGGTGAGTTGGGCCCGGAGCATGGTGATGCCCTTGCCGAGTTCGGAGCCGAAGCGCTGGCCGCAGATCTCCAGGTAGATGCCGGCGGCACGGCCGAGCTGGGCCAGACGGACGAGCGCGGTGATGATCCGGTCCCGGCGCTTCTCCTCCTCCTTGGAGGCGAAGAGCGCGAGTTCGGAGACTTCATCCACCAGGACCACGACGGGCGTGGGACGCAGGTCCTCGGCCAGATCCCAGATGTCGGCGGCGATCTCCGCGTCCGGGACGTTCACGCTGATGCGCTGTTCCTCGCGGACGAGTTGGTAGACGGACTCCATGTGCGAGACCAGCGCTTCGAGCAGATCGAGAGCAGTGTCCTGGTTGTCGGCGAGGGCGGAGAAGCGGCGGGCCAGCGGGAACAGCTCGACACCCTGCTTGCAGTCGATACCGACGAGCGCGACGTCCTGAGTGGCGAGACCGGCCACCAGGTTGCGCTGGTAGACGGACTTGCCCGACTCGGTGGCCCCGAGCGTGAGTCCGTGCGGGACGGTCCGGTAGTCGCGGTAGTGGACCGATCCGTCCTCGCGCAGTGCGACGGGTACGCGCATCGGAGCGCGGTCGATCTTGGCGGGCATCTGCACGCGCTTGAGCACGTCGTAGCCCGTCATCCGCAGTTCTACGACCCCGGAGCGGATCTCCCAGGCGGTGACGCCGTACATCCCGAAGGAGTGCCGGAGCCGGTCGGTGGCGGAGGAGACGTCGAAAACGTCCTGGCCGGGACGGAGTTTGAGCCGCAGGACGAGCCCGGTACGGGTCGGTCGGAGACGGAGGATGCGTGGGGCACGCGACTCGGGGGCCGGGCGGTTGGCCATGCGGGCGAGCGCGAGCCGCCAGCGCGGCGGCGGGACCGTCAGGCCACAGGCGTCCATGACCGAGACGTACCGGACTAAGACCCGCAGCGCGGCGAGGACGACCCCGAAGGTCATCCAGTACCAGGCGGGACGCCGCCACCGCAGCACGAGAGCGGTGGCGACGACCAGCAGCAGTACGACCGAGAGGCGGGCCATGATCAGGCTGCCTCTGCCTGCGAGCCACCGGCGGCGAGCGAGGTGACCGCCACGGCGCGGAAGGCGATGCCGTGCCGCTTCTGCCCGTTGAACTCGTTCTCCCACGGCCGGGCGATCAGGCCGGTCAGCGCCACCGGAGTGCCCATGCCCAGCTCACCGGAGACCCCGGTCTCAGGGACGGTGACGGACAGGATCTCCACCGCGTCGTTGGCGGCGAACATCACGTCCACGGTCATCAGCTTCGCCCCGGTCTCGACGTCGAGGGCGACCTCACCGGTCCGGCGGTCCTTGACCTTGATCTGCGGCTGCTTCGCGACCATCACGGTCGCGGCGGAGGTGTCGACGGGGATCTGACGCACTACTGATCACTCCTCTATAGATGCTGAACTCCGTCACTCATGTACATGAGTGACATGAAGAAGAGTGCCCGACTCCTGTACATGAGTCAACCCGCCTCGACGAAGAAGTCGGGGCGGGCTGATGAGAGTTGAGCGGGCGTCAGTCCGTGGCAGGGATGCGGTAGCTGAAAACGAACTGGTCAGCGGCCATGAGGGTGTCGCAGACCTCCACCACGCGGCCCTCGGTCGTCAGCGCCTCACGGACGAGATGCACGACGGGGGCGCCGGGGCTGAGCGCCAGCTCGGACGCTTCGGCCTTGGTAGCCGGCCGGGCCTGCAAGGTCTCGACGAACTCGGCGAACTCATGCCCGTGGTCTTCGAGTCGGGCGTAGATGCCGCCACCACCGGGGTTCTCGGCAAACAGCTCAGGGATGTCCTTCACGACATCCCACGGCAGGTACGAGCTGGCCGTCTCGACCGGAGTGCCGTTACGGAAGTACAGACGCCGGCGGGCAAGGACCTGAGTACTGTGCTCGACTCCGAGGCGACCGGCCACGTCCTCCGGAACCTCCATGGGACCGATGTACAGCACGCTGACCTTGGCCGTGGCACCCGACTGCGCGGACTCCGCCAGATACGCAGCCTTGCCGCCCTGCCGGTGCGAGCGCCGGAAGCGGTCGGAGGAACGGTGCCGTACCGGCGGTCGGTCCTTCACGATCGAGCCCTTGCCGTGGCGGGTCTCCACCAGGCCGCTCGCACGGACCTCCACCATCGCCTTACGGATCGTGCCGCCCGCAACGCCGTAGCGCTCGACCAGCTCGGATTCACTCGGCACCATCTCGCCGGGCTTGAGGACCCCAGCCCTGATCTGCTGCACGATGTCGTCGGCGATCTGCACGTATCGAGGTACGGCCCTGCCCCCTCCTACCGCGGTTCCCATAGTTCTCCCCATCCTCCTATGCTCCTGTACATGAGTAACAGCGCCTCGGAAGCCCAGTCAACGCCACTGCATTCCGTGTCCGTGGCCGGAGTGGTGGTCCGCGAGGACGGCAAGCTTCTAACGATCCGGCGGGCCGACAACGGTGCTTGGGAACTCCCGGGCGGGGTGCTCGAACTCGACGAGCCCCCGGAGGCCGGCGTACGGCGCGAGGTCTGGGAAGAGACGGGCATCCACGTCGAGGTGGACGAGCTCACCGGGGTGTACAAGAACACGACACGAGGCATCGTGGCCCTGGTCTTCCGCTGCAAGCCTGTAGGCGGCGAGGAGCGGACGTCCAACGAGTCGACGGCGGTCACCTGGCTCACACCCGACGAGGTGGCGGAGTCCATGTCCGAGGTCTACGCGGTCCGGTTCCTGGATGCCTTGGACGGGGCGGGCCCTCACGTGCGGAGCCATGACGGCAAGCGGCTGACGCCGGTGCGATAGAACTTTCCCTACTTCATCAAGGCTCGCTCCGCTCGCTACCCGGCCCCGCGGTAGGGGCAGTTCAGGAGCACACCACACGTTGGCGCAGGAGCGCTGACGTTCCCGTCCTCCTGGAACTGCAAGCAGTCAGATCACAGATCAGAGGTGCCGCGCACAGCACGGCGGCGCCGGCCGTCGCCGCCGCACGGCTCCCTCCTCGTCTTCGCCGCCGGGGCCGCGCGGCGTCGACGCCCGCGCCCACAAGGGGCGAAAGACCAGGCCGGGGGTGGGGGCGGTCGGCTCCACGGCTTTACCCACCTCCCCGGTTCGGGTCCCGCGTCGAGCAAGACCAGGGGGCCACTCGTTCAAATTCCGGGCAGCTCACAAGCCTGCCCGAGTTGCCGGCCAGCGTACGGCCCCCTGATCATGCTCGACCCCAAACCGGGCAGGACACCGGCCAAAGCCGCTCCGCCGACCTCGTCGTTATGGCCACCGAGACACGCTCTACTCAATCCCATCTGGATAGAGAGGACTACGCCCGGAATTCTCCTCAAGCCACATTCGATACCCCTCCACCACCGGACCCCCCAAATTAATTGAAAACTCAAGCCCAAATAGAGCCAAAACGAAATACACCTCCCCCCTGTTCGTGTGAAGAAAGCCCCATTCCCAAACCCGCTGCACGACCTCCCCCGCAGAAGCCCCCCAAGCTTTGTCCGCCTCATAGATTCGGCGCATACTTACAGGCCACAGCTTCCCTATGCCGTACCTGGCGTATTCTCGAATCGGGTCGAACTGAACTTCATCGACGAGAGAGCTGAGCCCTTCGGGCGAGTCCAGTAACCGCGATGCCATGGACTCCAGAGCAGCCTTCGCCATGAAGCGCGAGACCAGTACTTCGTTCCATTCATCACTTGGGCTCGGCAGTGACAGGACAACCTTGCTCTCCGAACTAGCCATCCACCGAAACGCCTCAGTCGTTGTGTCAATGATCCCCGCCGTCGGTCCGTCGAGATGGCGGTAAACAGTAACGGGGAGGCCAGGGCCCAGAGTTCCACTCAAGGGCGGGATGCGCCTCTTCTTGCTGGGCACCCCTTGATGGAAGCGAAGAGAGACGATTGTGGGATCTTCCAGGAACGGCTTTTCTACCTTGAGGGCAAAGTAGTTATTGCACTTATCGCAGACAACGCCTGGCGGTAGGGTCCCCGTGGTGTTTCCGAGAGATTCAGGAACGATGTGCTCAACACTGCGCGAACCACCTGATTCCTTCTTGCAGAAGAGGCACAGCATGTTTCCACCAAACCGCTCGGCCAGGGTTCCGATAGGACATCCAACTTTAGATCTTGCACCTGTTTGAGCACCACTGGTTTCGAGGTGCAGGCACGGGTTATGGACGACAAGCGGCAGGGGATCCTCTGTTTGAGCATGGAGAGGCTCCCCTGCCGTTCCGATGTGTCGCTGCTAGCTGAAGGCCGCCGCCGGCAGCTGCGGGCCCTCGTCGCCTCCTTCGCAGGCGGGAGGATCCGTCAGCGGCAGGCGGTGACCGCGGCTGATCGCTACACGGCGCACCTCACTCAGGGACTCAGCCATGTCCATCCCCAGGAGCCGCAGCTCGTTCGAATCCGTCTCTCCGTCGCCGAGTACTTCGAGCGCGTGCTCCAGGAGTTCGCCTGCCACGTCCAGCTGCGACGCTTCGGTGCTGTCAGCCAATCGGGACAGGTAGCCACCGCTGCCCTCGGTGCTCAGATAGCAGGGCTTGCCCTCGGGGCCTGTCCACGGGAGGAGCCGCAGCTCGCTGTGGGTCGTCATCTTCCGCTAGTCCTCTCGTTGGCGATGTGGTGGGTGGTGAAGAAGGCGTCAGCGCGGTCGCCGGGAAGCACCAAGAGCGCCGCCTCGACCATGCGTCCCGTGACGTCGGCTGCCACTCGCGTGATCGCGAGCACTGCCAGGGCCGGGCTGATGCGAAGGGTCGCCGCTTCCTCTTGCGTCGGAGGACGGGCGCAGACTCGTTCCCGGACCTCGGCCAGTGGCGGGCGGAGTTCTGCCAGCTTTGCCTCAATGCTCTTGCAGCAGTGCGATTCGACGGGGATGCCGGTCGGCGACAGGTCGCAAGGGACATAGATGCGAGCCAGGCTGTGCGGGGACTTCCCCTCGTGGCTGAGGCAGAAAAATTCGGTGAGCGGGCTACGTGACGACACCCCCAGCAGGCCGGCCAGTTGACTGTCCGCACGGAGGATGGTGGTACGCACGCTGACGCGTAACGCCGAACCGAAGGAGGGCTCCGTCCGGGGTGTGCAAGCACCACCGATGTAGGTGATTCTGCGGAGCGGGTAACGGACGAAGTTGCCCTTGCCGTGAATCTTCTCGACGAGCCCTTCGCCCTGGAGAACCGAGAGGGCACTCCGCAGCGTTGCCGTGCTTACCGCGTAGCGAGAAGCGAGCTGCGCTTCAGAAGGGAGGCATTCGCCAGCCTTGATCTGACCGGTCGAGATCGTGTTCCGAATGTCATCGGCGATGACGTGACGGCGAGAAGGCACGGACTGCATCACCACCTTTCAGCGTGCGTACGGCTACGAGCCGAGACCGGGAGTGCATGGTCAGCAGTTCGCCCGACTCGAAACACAGACGCTTCGCTCCGCCGGGAAGCTGGAGCAGGTCGGTCACACGACACGGGTGGCCGCCGATCTGGATGACGTCGCCGCGCTGCACGGTGGCAGAGGTGATCTCGACGGAGGCGGCCGGTGCAGTACCCGGAACCCAGCCCCTCACCGGGGGCCGTCCATTGGGTTGCCGCAGTCGGCCACCGTGTGGCAGGAGCAACTGCACGCCTCGTAGATCACGGGGACGCCGATCGGCGCGGTAGCGGGAGAGGAGTGCGCGCACTCGCAGTGCCTACCGATCAGGCAGGAACTCGACTGGTAGGGAACGACCTTCGTGTGGGGCGCGCGGAACTGCTGGGGAGGCATCAGAGCGCCTCCGCCAGCGTGAACCGGTGGCGCGCAACGCGATCGCGAGGTGTGCCAGCCGGTCCGATAGGTACTGAGAACCGGTGGTGTCGACTCATCGGAACGCACCGCTCATCGGTGTGCCCGACGGTCTGGCGGATACGGTTGAACATGCTGATCAGCTCCTATCGCTGATAGCCAGGCCCCCGGACATCGCCCGTCGCGGGGGCCGCTGTGTGTACGGCGGCCCAAAAGGTGCGGCCGTTCAAGCTGTTGGCGACGAGCCCGAATCGATCGGCCTCCGCCACTGCTTCCAAGACCTCCCGCCACGACTCGGCGGAGAGCGATTCCGGTACCTCCGCTTCGATCGACGTGACTTGAGCGTGCTGCTCCACGCGCGGGGTGAGGCCGACGGCGGACAGCCGGGCTGCGATGCCTTCGGCTCTTAATTCCGAAGCAGGCACAGGGCAGCCTCCGTCATCGACGATCACTTGCAGTAAAGCTAGTTAACTAGATTAGAGCTAGTGGACTAGATTTTCCATATGCCTGAGCAGCCGCCGTATCTCCGCATCGCTGACGAGCTCCGGCGCCGGATCGCGGAGCATGAGTGGGCGCCGGGAGACCGGCTCCCGTCACGCGCCCAGATCGCCCAGGAGTGCGGCGTCGGCGAGAACGTGGTTCGTCGCGCCCAAGAGCTACTGATCTCTCAGGGAGCGCTGGAAGGTCGCGCCGGATCCGGCACGTACGTTGCCGCCGCTCGTCAGCGCGTACGCATGGTCCGCTCCTCGGCGCGCGAGCAGCCTGACGGTTCCCCGTTCCGCGCGGACATGAAGGCCGTGGGCAAGTTGGGGGATTGGGAGAGCCGGACCGAGGCGAAGGTCCCGGCGCCGGTTGAGATCGCGGCACGCCTCGGTATCGGCGAGGGTGAGCTGTGCGTCCGCACCGTGTACGAGTTCCTCGCCGACGGCAAGCCGGTGCAGCTGTCGACGAGCTGGGAGCCGTACGACCTCACCGCCGGCACGCTCGTCGTCCTCCCGGAGGGCGGGCCGCACGCCGGGGTGGGCGTGGTGAACCGTATGGCCGAGATCGGCGTCACGGTGAGCCACGCTGTGGAGCAGCCGGAGCCGCGGCAAGCGAATGCCGAGGAGGCGTCACTCCTCGGCATCCAGAAGGCCGGCCTGGTCACGCACATCCGGCGGACGTACTACAGCGATGAGGGGCGGCCCGTGGAGACGGCGGACATCATCGTTCCCGCCGCTCTGTGCGAGATCGTCTACGAGATCCCCATCAGTCGTTAGTGGGTCTTGAGCCCCGTGTTTCAGCGCACAGCAAAGTTAGCGGACCTACCTGTGTTCCGTCTGACATCGGACTCTTGTGTGCCGCCCTCGGCTCGGCCTGTCAGGCGCAGTGACGGCCTCGGGGCGTCTCCCACCACAAGAGTCAGGGGTGGGGTTGTCACAGCCTCGCGAGCCCTCGACTTCGGGGAGATAATCAAGCCCTGCTTGAATGGCGCGCCGTACCTCACGCCAAGCGCGGATGACCTCAGGAAGCTTAGACAGCACCTCGGCGATCTGCGTCAGTAGCAGCATGGCGCAGCCAAAAAGCAGCAAAGATCACCAGCGTCACGTTGTGCCAGCTCATGAGGACTGTCCCAGCGTCTGCTGGAGCGGTGCTCGACGTCCGTGCAGGCTGAGCATCGCGAACCCCAACCGCACCTTCACGCGGTCGACAGCATCGTGCATCGCGGCGCCGGGGATACCAACCTGTGGAGCTGTCAGTGATGTTGCGACGTCCTCGGCGCAGGGGATGCCATTTCATCGAAACGTCCATCGGTCCGCCGAGCCCCACAGCTGCTTCCCATATCGTTCTTCTCTCCCATCGTTGACCCAACCAGAACGTTGTAGAGGGTCAGAGAACCAGTTGCCGATCGCCCACCTGCCCTGAGGGTCCTGAGTCGCGATGCTGGTCGCGAGACCGGCCAGCAGGCACTCGGCGTCTGCACACATGCCGAGTGCTTCGTCGAGCTGTGTCTGCCCCGCCTACTCACCCGGACTCCTTCTCCAGTTCACCGCAGAGTGATCTCCATGCGCCTCGGTCCGTGATGATCTTGACGCCGAGTTTGACCCGATCCAGGTAGGGCGCCTCACTGTCGCGAGCTTGGGCGTAGAGCTCCGAGGAGGTGATGTTGGCGCGAAAAGCAGCTTGCAGCTCTTCGTTATCAGTGGCGGATACGACATGCCGAAGCTCCTCGGCATAGGCGCGTGCCGCTCCTGCTTTACTGCTGTAAATAGTTACCTCTTGGTAGGACTTGTAGGCCTGGTCGGCTCTCTTGCAGGCGGCTGCGTTCGTCGAATCCGGGTTGAGCTTGCGCTGAAGCTCATCGACATTGGTGATGCCGAAGAACGCCAGCAACCCTACGACCGCCGCCGCGACGCCGAGCCACCCTGACACCTTGCCGGTCTCTTCCACTTCTCTCCCCCGCGCGGTCGATCCAGGCACCTAGGCAATATCGTATGGTGCTGACGGAGCCTCGGTCAGGACTTCAACTAGTCAACTCAGACCGAATGTTTGCCTAGGCAGCCACCCCTGGCATGTGGCGTCGCATGCCTCCGCCGGCTCCGCAAGGCATTCTGAAACGATCAGTAAGCCCCTCAGCTGAGGGACGAGACTCCGATCCGGCTCCTTCTCAATTTCCGTCTCATTCACCTTCGTGCACCAGCGTTCAAACTCGTGCGACCTGCGGGTTTTACTGGTGCCCCGAACGGGTGTGAACGGAGCCGCCGGACCTCGAAGGTTCTCTGACCGGTCTCACTCCACCAGGGAAACCAGCAAGCAGCACTGACAACGGTCCGGCACCCGGAGGAGCGGCGGTGCCTCGCTCCGGTACAGCAACGAAGTACAGCAACCCCAGCAACCGGCAGCGCCCGACTCCGGCTCTCATGGTCCTCCCGGCAGCCTGTATGACCTCCAATGACCGATCTCTTCAGAGCTACGGATCAGAAGGTTGCAGGTTCGAATCCTGCCGAGCGCACAGCAGGCCAGAGGCCCCGTTCGATATCGAACGGGGCCTCTGGTGTTTCTCTTGACGGCGGTGATTGACGGCAACCGCTTCAGGCAGCCGGCGTGACGCCGATCAGATGGCTACCGGAACACCAGCCGTGCCCTCGTCATCGTCCGACGGGTTGCCGTCACCTCTCATCGGCGCCTTGTGGTGAACGGCTGAGGCGGGGGGCACGGGTGCGGCCGGTGTGCTGCTCGACGGCCCTGCCGTGCCAGGCGGTGGCGAACGGGCACAGTCACCGCATCGCGAACTCACCCACGACGAGATGGACTTCGGACCACGCGCCGGCCCCGGGTGAAGGAATGTAAAGCATGCTTGACACTAAAGGGAAGGTGACAAGTAAGCTTTACACGTGCGAAACAGTGTCAGGGAACTGCGGTCGTCGCGAAAGCTCTCTCAGGGGCAGCTAGGTACGGCCCTTGGGGTCTCACGGCAAACGATCAACGCCATCGAGACCGAGCGGTACACACCTTCGCTGCCGCTCGCCTTGTCCTTGGCCAAGTTCTTCGAGGTCAGCGTTGAGGAGATGTTTCATGTCGATGAGAGCCCAGCAGATGACCGGTAACACGGCCAGGTGGTCCGTTCCCGGCTTCTTCCTCGTCCTCGGAGGTGCCTGCCTCGTGGCCTCGGCTTTCGGCGGGCGCCTCGTCATCGGCCTGGTGGCGTTCGGGGTTCTGGCGGTCTGCAGTCTTGCGTTAGTGCTGCTGGGGCGCCGGAGCGAGACGTATCAGGGGCTCACCGAGAAGGAACCCGACGAGCGCTTCGCCCGGATCGGAGGGCGTGCCTGGGCCGGCACGGGCGTGGTCCTTACCGTGGGGAATATCTGCGCCTTCATCGGTGAGCTGGCATCTGGAAGGAGCGGCGATCCCTACTTCTGGTTCGTGGCCACCGCCGCCATCGCTTACATCGCGTTCGTCGCCTTCTGGTCTCGGCATACGTGAGAAGCCATCGCCTTGCCTTCCCCATGCCGTCGAAGGCGGAGCGCTGGGGAGGTATGGCGAGCGGCCCTTCTCCGGTTCGGTCCCCTGCTGGCTGGGTGATGGCTTCTTGACCGGCGTCGGCGCGGTGTTCCGTGATGCGCTTCAGGCGGCTGCAGCAAGTAGCAGCTGTTTCACGGGGGCTGGATGCGGCTCTGCGCGTTCCATCCCGCCTGGAGTGAAAGAGGCTCCGGGGTGTTCAAGCGCTAGCTCGAACCAGTCTCTTACGGTTGCGGTCGTTGGAACCGAAACCACTTCTGGCGACGGGCTGGCGTCTTCCTGTGTCGAGAGCTCGGCCCCCACGAACTGGTCGGTCATGGTCACCAGCATCACGCCGTGGTCGAAGTCAGCCACACGTTTCATCACAGCGTCAGCGGGTTCGTGCTGGTCCGCCACCAGGACGACATGCCGACCGTTCTGGTCCAGCGTCTGGCTACCCGTCAGCACCTTGACGAGTTTGGGCATGTGGCGTCGCTGCAATTCGCGGACGACGGTCTGCCGGCCCTCGTCGAAGCCGAGCGTAGGGGCGTACTTGAACGTCAAGGAAACCGCATTGGCGAGAGCGAAATCGATCTCCGTCATCTCTTCTCGGCTGGGGTAGGCGACGTCGGTGTCCCCCATGCCGTGTTTACGCAGCCACGCATTGACTTCTGTCCACAGCCAGACCTGAGTGCGTCCTGCTACTCCCTCGGGTGCAGGGAAAGGCCCGTGCTCAGCCTTGCGCTCACCCGCGACCCACTGTGCAACGTTTTGCCTGGACCGATCTGTGCGCTCACTGATCTCAGGGATGCCCACCAGGTCACGGTCCAGCCTGATCACGCGCAGCCCTGGCACGCATTCGCGAAGAGCCGTGGCCGCGTGAAGCGCGGCATCCACTGCGCGGGGGCCGTCCATGGTGATGCTCACCATGTGCTGGCCGCCGGCCTTCGCGAGGGTGGCGTCCAAGGTGTCGAAAAGACTCTCGACGGCGTCGGCATCCTCAACTGTCACGCCTGTCACGATGAAGGTGAAGTCGTAGTCCATGATGCCCCCTGGAGTCGTCTACACCGTCGCAGAGATGTTGTCGTTCGTCAACAGGTAAAGCGCCCCAAATTGGGACAAAGTCGAACCGGTGTCCAGGCTCTCACTCTTTGCGGGGGCGTCCCGCCAGGCTGCGGTGGGCGGCATCTGGGGGTAGTGGGCAACGGGACGCAAGTCGATCGATGCGTCGCGCGTGTGTCCCTGCATTCCGCGGGGTGCGAGAGACTGGGATCGACGTGCACTGGGACTCGCAGGTGCACCAGAGAGTCCCCCAATGGCTCGCCTCGTGCAAGATCCAACCCGCGTCCACTCACTTCGTCAGGACAGCCCGGACTTCCTTGTTCGGGTGGGATGACGGGGCAAGCGGTTTGCCGACCATCAGGCGCCCACCTTCCCGCGGTGGGCTGCGGCATGCGCATCTGTCGCCAGTTCGTTGAGACGGTGGGGAACCTGTACCACGGGAGGTCGAAGCTCCTTTGGTGCCGGCCTCGCGAGCGGGGAGCGCGCATCCCCCGAGGCGTCTTCGTCACTGAGGTCAGAGGAGCGTTCACTCTCCGACACCAGAACGATACTCCGAATGGCCTAAATCGCCACTCATCTGTCTGGCTTAGCGCGCTGCCGGTCATCCGGAGGCTCAGGAGGAACAGTCGCACCACGCCCCTACGCCCGGAGGGGGCTTCGGGAAAGGGCGGCGGTAGGGGTGCGTGATCCGTGGCCCTGGTGGCGGCAGCGGCGCCACGTGGCCGCGTGCGGTGGGGCGGGGTGTTCCGGGGCTCGGTGCAGCCCTGGGAAACCACAGCTGTTGCGGGAGTGGGCTTTCTATGATGTGGGGCGGGAGTTGAGGTGGCGGAAGGGGGCTGGGCGGTGGAGGTCACGGTGTCGGTTGGGGATGGGGCGGAGGGGGTTGAGGGGGCGGTTTCGTTGTATCGATGGTTGGTGGATGAGCCTGAGTTGCGGGGGCAGGCGGGGGTGTCCCTGGAGGCGGAGCCGTCGGAGCCGGGGCAGATGGGCGGGGGGCTGGAGCTCGTCAATGTGGTGCTGTCCAACAGCATTGCGTTGGGGAGCCTGGTGACCGCTGTGGCCACTTGGCGGGGTTCGCGGGCGCGGCCGCCGCAGATCCGGCTGGAGCGGGATGGTGTGGTGGTGACGTTGCAGGATGGCTCTCCCGAGGCGGTGGAGCGGATTTTGCGGGTGTGGAGTGAGGGGGAGAGGGATCAGGGGGACGAGGGCGGTGCGCCTGGTTCGGGGGCGAGGGGGGGAGAGCGCGGGTAGCGGTGGCCGCTCTGTCGGACCCGGGCCGGTCGGAGGCCGTATTGGTGGGGGTCCATGACTACGTCAACCTGGAGAAGCTGCCTGCGGTCGCCCGGAATCTGGTGGGGCTGCGGGAGGCGTTGACGGATCCGGCGGTGTGGGGCTGCCGGATGAAGCCTGCACGGTGCTCTCGCAGCCCGGTAGTGCCGGGCAGGTGCTGGACACCGTACGGGAGCGGGCCCGTAAGGCTCGGGACACGCTGCTCATCTACTACGCCGGGCACGGGCTCACGGACCCGCACACCGACGAGCTCTATCTCGCACTGCCCGATTCGGACCGTGAGCGCGAGTACACCTCGCTGCGGTGGTCGTTTGTGCGTCGTCAGGGGGTGGCGTTTGTGAGGGCAGCCCTTAGGTGGTGGCGGACGTGCTGGGCCGTTTGGTGGGCGTCGAGGCCGGCGACGTCTACGGGGAGGACCTTCCAGAGGGTGGCGGCCAGTAGGCGGTGGGTCAGGGCGGTTTCGTGGCGTAGGTGGGCGGCGGCCGAGGGGAGGTCGTGGACGGAGCGGGTGCCGGGGGAGGCGGCGAGCTTGGTGACGTACCAGTTCTCCCAGTCGGGGCCCTCGCGGTCGACGGCGCGCTGGAGTGCGGTCGCGGGGTCGTCCTGTACGTAGACCACGGTCACCCGGGCCGGTTCGACGGCGGTGGCCAACTCCCCCAGGAACCGGGCGATGGTGGGCTCGTCGTGGCCCCAGGCCACCAGGGACGGGATGAAGGGGAGCAGGGCGTCGGTGACCAGGACGTCGGTGCCGGCGGCGCGGGACTCCGTGAGGTAGGCGTGGGTGGCGGCGACCAGGGTCTCGGGGCGGACGCTGTGGGAGCCGTTGGCGAACTCCTCGGCGACCGGGCGGAAGGCGGGGCGGGTGAGGATGTCGGCCTCTTCGAAGTGGTCGACGGTGGCTCCGGTGCTCCTCATCCAGTCGGCCAGGGAGTGGCAGAGGGTGGATTTGCCGACTCCGGGGCTGTTGCCGGCGACCGCGATGAGGTGGAGGGGGCGTGCCGGGGGGTGAGCGGGGTGGTCTGTGGGGTGGGTGGAGGTCATGGGGGAAGTTTGGCAGAGGGGGCGGTCAACGGGGGTAAGTCGGGCGGTAGTTGGGGGAGTTGGGGGGCGGCTGGGCGGCTGGGCGCTGGCGGGGTGGCTGGAAAGGGTGGTGGGGAGGAGGGGGGATGCGGGTGGGCGGTCGAGGGGGGCGGCGTCGGGGGCCGGGGTGGTGGGGGCCGTGCTCGGGGCGGAGTGGCCGGCGTCACCTAGGGCGGGGGTGAACGGATCCCGTAGGGGGTGCGAGGGCCCCCTGTGGGGCCACAACGAGGCGGGGTGGGGCGGGTATTCCCGAGGGGTGGGAGGGGTGCGGCGGTGGCGGGGGGAGGTGATGGGTGGGGTGGTCGGGGAAACGATTAGGTATTGGCGGGGGGAGTCGCGTAGTGTTCATTTCACCGACGCGGGGTGGAGCAGCTCGGTAGCTCGCTGGGCTCATAACCCAGAGGTCGCAGGTTCAAATCCTGTCCCCGCTACTGACGCCGCAGGTCCGGTGGAATTTCTTCCACCGGACCTGCGGCTTTTTTGTGTGTTCAGCCGTGGACCGGGGGTGGCGGGGCCGTGTAGTGGGCGGCCGGGCCGGTGCGGGGTGGGGGGAGCCGGGTCAGGTCGGGGTGGAGGAGTAGGTCGTCGTCGTAGTCCTTGCTGTTCTGGTGGCGGAACGGGAGCGGCTCGGTGGTGGGGAGCGTGCGCAGGCGCTCGCGCAGGCGGGTGGCGGCGGTCGCGTAGGCGGTCGGGGAGGCGCGGTCCGCGCCGGGGATCAGGAGTGGCGGGACGACGGAGATGCCGGTGTACCAGAGGGTGCCGTGCTGGAGGGGGAAGAGGAGGTCGTTGAGGTCTCCGTTGACGCCGCGCGGGCCGAGGGTGGCGGCGCGGGCGCCGGCGGTGGTGATGACCATGGCCCGTTTGCCGGTGAGTTTGCCGTCGCCGTAACGGAGGGGGCGGCCGGTGGCCGGGTCGGTGAGGCCGAAGGCGAAGCCCTTGACGAAGACGCGGTCGAACCAGCCCTTGAGGATGGCCGGCATTCCGTACCACCAGAGGGGGAACTGCACGATCAAGGTGTCGGCCCAGTCGAGCTTGTGCTGTTCGGCGCGGATGTCGGGGGCCAAGTGGCCTTCCGTGTAGGCGCGTTCGGATGCCTCGCCGACGAGGAGGCGGTCGGCCGGGTCGTGGCCGTAGTCGGCGGCGTCGACCACCGGGTTCCACTTCATGGCGTACAGGTCGGAGACGCGGTGCTGGTGGCCCTGGGTGTCGAGGGTGCGGAGGCCCTCGTCCTTGAGGGCGCCGCTCAGGGAGCGCTGGTCGGGGTGGGCGAACAGCCAGAGGACCTTCATGGGTCCACTCTCCGCGGGGGCGGAGCGCGGAACGAGTGGCCCGATGGTCATAGTGTGCAAGGATCGGGCCATGGGTGTCACGGGTGTAGTGGAGAGCGGAAGCGGGAGCGGTAGTGGGGGCCGTGGTGGGGGCGGGCAGGTGCGGGACGTAACGGGGAGCGGGCGGCTGCATCGGGTGGCGGTGCTGGTGCGGGACGGGATGCTGCCGATCGAGGTGGGCATCGTGCACCGGATCTTCGGGGAGGCCCGGTCGGCGGCCGGGGAGCGGCTGTACGAGTTGGTGACCTGCGCGCTGGAGCCCGGTGAGGTGCGGACGGACACGGACTTCACGGTGAATGTCGCGCACGGGCCGGAGGCGCTGGCGCAGGCCGACACCGTGGTCGTACCGGCGTCCGGGACGGACTACGGGCTGGGGGCGGAGCGGAGCGCCGGACGGCTGAGTCCGGCGATGGCGGAGGCGCTGGGCCGGATCCGGCCCGGGACCCGGATCGCGTCGATCTGCACCGGGGCGTTCGTCCTGGCCGCGGCCGGGCTGCTGGACGGGCGGCGGGCGACTACACACTGGCGGTCGGTGGAGGACTTCCGCCAGTTGTTCCCGGCCGTCGAGCTGGACGCGGATGTGCTGTACACGGATGAGGGTGAGGTGCTGACGGCGGCCGGGGTCGCCTCCGGGATCGATCTGTGTCTGCACATGGTCCGGTGCGATCACGGGGCGGCGGTGGCCAATGACGTGGCGCGCCGGACGGTCGTGCCGCCGCACCGGGAGGGCGGGCAGGCGCAGTACATCCGGCGGCCGGTGCCGGAGCCGCAGATCTCGTCCACGGGGGCGGCGCGGGCCTGGGCACTGGAACATCTGGACCGGCCGCTGAGCCTGCGGGAACTGGCGGCGCGGGAGTCGATGAGCGTACGGACCTTCACCCGGCGGTTCCGGGAGGAGGTCGGCGTCTCGCCCCTCCAGTGGCTGACACAGCAACGGATCGAGAGGGCGCGGCAGTTGCTGGAGGAGACGGAGCTGACGGTGGACCGGATCGCGGCCGAGGCGGGCTTCGGGACGGCGGCCTCGCTGCGGCAGCATCTGCAGTCGGCGTTGGGGGTCTCGCCGCGGGCCTACCGGAGCACGTTCCGGGGGCCGGGGAGTGGTGGGGGTGGGCTGGTGGCGTGAGGGGCTGGTGCCGGAGGTCATGCCCCGTCGGGCCGGGCCAGTCCCGCCTGAAAGGCGATGACCACGAGTTGGGCCCGGTCACGGGCGCCCAGCTTGGTCATCGCGCGGTTCGCGTGGGTCTTGGCGGTGAGCGGGGTGACGTAGAGGCGCTCGGCGATCTCGTCATTGGACAGGCCGGCCGCGACCAGGGTGACCACCTCGCGCTCCCGCGGGGTGAGCGCGGCCAACTGCGGTGCTGCGGCCCGCCCGAGGGGTGGTGCGGGCTGGGCCAGGAAACGGGCGATCAGGGCCTTGGTCGCGGTCGGCGAGAGCAGGGAGTCGCCGGCGGCGACCACACGGATCGCGTCGAGCAGTTCCTCCGGGTTGATGCCCTTGCCGAGAAAGCCGCTCGCCCCGGCGCGAAGTGCCTCCGCGACGTACTCGTCGTTCTCGAAGGTGGTCAGCACCAGGACCTTCACACCGGCGAGATCCTCGTCCTCGCTGATCAGCCGGGTCGCGGCGAGACCGTCGAGGTCAGGCATCCGGATGTCCATCAGCACCAGGTCGGCGCGGTGGCTGCGGGCCAGGTCGACGGCTTCGCGGCCGGTCGCGGCCTCCGCGACGACCTCCATGTCGGAGGCGGAGTCGATGAGCATCCGGAAGGTGCCGCGCAGGAGGGCCTGATCGTCGGCGAGCAGCACACGGATGGTCATGGTCAGCCCTTTCGGCCGGGGCGCAGCGGCAGTTCGGCGTCGATACGGAAGCCCCCGCCGGGGCGCGGTCCGGCAGCGAGGGTACCTCCGGCGGACTTGGCCCGCTCCCGCATACCGATCATGCCGTGGCCGGTGCCGGCCACGGGGGTTCCTTCGGTGCCCGCGGCGGCAGGGCCGGTGCCACGGCTGCTTGCCGCGGTACCACGGCCGTCGTCCTCGACGGCGATCCGCAGGACATCGGTGCGGAAGTCCAGACGGACCCGCGCCGATGCCGGGCCGGCGTGCTTGTGCGTGTTGGTCAGGGCCTCCTGGATGATCCGGTAGGCCGTCAGATCGGTGATCGGTGACAGCTCGCCCGGTTGCCCGGTGCGCTCCAGGGTGACCTGGAGGCCGGAGTGGCGGAAGGAGTCCAGCAAACCGTCGAGGCCGGCGAGTCCGGGCGCCGGTTCGCGGGGCTCGACCGGGTCTTCGCCGTACCGGAGCAGCCCTACGGTGGCGCGCAGTTCGTCCAGCGCGCCCCGGCTGGTGTCCCGGATCCGTTCGAGCGCCTGGTAGGCGTGCTCGGGGTCGGTGCGCATGAGGTGGTGGGCGACTCCCGCCTGGGCGTTGACCAAGGTGATGTGGTGGGCCACGACATCGTGCAGCTCCCGGGCGATCCGGAGGCGTTCCGCGGTGACCCGGCGGCGGGCCTCGTCCTCCTTGGTGCGCTCGGCCCGCTCGGCTCGCTCCACGGCGGCGGCGAGCACTTGACGGCGGCTGCGGACCGCGTCGCCGATGGCCGCCGCCAGGAGCGTCCAGGCAATCAGGGCAAGGGACGACGGGAGCTTCTCCGCCAGGCCGGGGGACTGCGGAAGCTCCACGCTCGTGCGGAGGAGCAGCGACCCGGTGATGAGCGCGGCTGCCGCGAGGATGCCGGCGCCCCACGCCCTGCGCCGGCCGGTGCGGATCGCCACCGTATAGAGAGCGACGGCCGTGGCGGCGGGCGTCGGCCTGGGGAGCTGGGACAGGGTCAATTGGGCCAGAGCCATGGCCACGGTCACCGCGACCACGGCAAGTGGCCAGCGGCTCCGGACGAGCAGCGGCGCACAGGAGAGCGCGAGGGCGGCGAGGGACCAGGAGAACGCGGCGTGGTCGACGTAGGCGAACGCGAGGGTCAGCGGGGAGGCCAGGAGGAAGCAGCCCAGCGTGACGACCAGGTCGACCATGGGGGGCCGGGCCGCCCGCAGCCACTCGCCGATCCGGTCGGTCATCTGCACTCTCCCACGGTACGCAACCCCGGCCGGACCGGCGATGACGGCGGTCCGGCCGCGCGGTGCGTACGGCTTCATCGAACGAGGCGGACCGCGCGTACCGGCCTGCCGTGCGGCGGACGGCTCACCTCGCGGCGCCGTTGCCGGTGAGGTGACTGCGGTACTCGCGCAGGGCGCGTGCGCTGTTCCAGCCGAGCGCGCCCACCACGCGGTCGTCCACCTTGTAGAGCGCGACGAACTTGCGTGCCTGTGGATCCCCGTCGACGACTTCCACGGTCGCGTCGGAGGGGCACCAGCCGCAGGTTTGGATCTTGGCGTCGTACTGGTCGGTCCAGCCGAACGGAACCGGTGCGTAGGGCACTGCCTCCGCCGGGCCGGAAAGGAGGTTTCCGGCGGCGGTGATGGCCTGTTGAGTGGCGTTGGTGCGCTGTTCGAGGCGGACGCGGCGGCCGGCCACGGGATGCGGCCAGTTGGCGACGTCTCCTGCCGCGTACACCCCGGGGGCGGCCCGGCAGGTGCGGTCGCAGAGCACCCCGTCACCCAGCGGGAGCCCGGAGCCGGCCAGCCAGTCGGTCGCCGGCACCGAGCCGATCGCGACCACGACGACGTCGGCGGGCAGCCGGCTGCCGTCGTCGAGGGTCACGGCGGTGACCCGGCCGTTCTGGCCGGTCATGCCGGTGACGTGGCGGCCCATGCGCAACCGGACACAGTGATCCCGGTGCATATCGCCCACCAAACCGCCCACCCAGCTGCCGACTTGCCTGGCCATCGGGGCCGGCTCGACGTCCACGAGGGTGACGTCCAGGCCGAGACCGCGCGCGGTGGCGGCGATCTCGCTGCCGAGGAATCCGGCACCGATCACCACGACCCGGGGACCGGCCAGCAACTGGGCGCGCAGCGTCAGGGTCTCGTCCAGGGTGCGCAGCACATGCACGCCGGCCAAGTCGTGGCCGAAGGGCAGGCGACGGGGGCGCAGCCCGGTGGCGATGATCAGGCCGTCGTATCCCAGCCGGTCCCCGTCCGCCAGGGTGACGACGCGGTCCTCCGTATCGAGGCCGGTCGCCCGGCACCCCAGTCGCAGGTTCATGTCCAGCCGTTGGATGTCGGTGTCCTGGCGCAGGGCGGACCGATGCGGTTCCCAGTCGCCGGCCAGCACCTGCTTGGACAGCGGCGGCCGGTCGTACGGGAGCTGCAGTTCGTCGCCGACCATGGTCAGCGTCCCGGTGAAGCCCTCGCGCCGCAGGGTGTCGGCCGCGGTGAGACCCGCGGCCGACGCGCCCACCAGAACGATGTGGTCCATGGCGGGCACTACTCCACCACCTCGATGGCCAGCGCGGGGCAGCGGGCGGCGGCGTCCCTGACCTGGGGCAGCGACGTGTGCGGCGGGTCGGCGTCGAGCAGGACGACGATGCCGTCCTCGTCCCGCTGGTCGAAGACGTCGGCGGCGGCCAGCACGCAGGTGCCCGCGCCGACGCATTTGCCCTCATCGATGAGGATCTTCATGTGGTTCTCCGTGTGGTGTGTGGTGCGGCGGTGCGCTGGGTGTGTGGCGGTTTCACCAGGTCACGGGCAGTTCGTGGACGCCGTAGACGAGCATGTCGTCGCGCATGGGCACCTCGTCCACCGGAACCGCCAGCCGCAGCGTCGGGAACCGTTCCAGGAGCGCGGACAGGGCTGCCTTCATCTCCGCACGGGCCAGCTGCTGGCCCAGGCACTGGTGGATGCCGTGGCCGAACGCCAGGTGCGGGGTGTGCTCCCGGGCCACATCCAACAGCTCCGGGGCATCGGCGAAGTGTTCCGTGTCCCGGTTCCCGGATGACAGGGAGGCGACCACCATGCTGCCTTCCTTGATCTGGTGGCCGTGCAGTTCCACGTCCTCCAGCGCCGTACGGCGGACCCCGAACTGAATGATCGACAGGTAGCGCAGCAGCTCTTCGACGGCGCCGTCCATCAGGGAGGGGTCGGCGCGCAACGCTGCCAGCTGCTCGGGGTTCCGCAGCAGGCACATGGTGCTGAGCGCGATCATGTTCGCGGTCGTCTCGTGCCCGGCGATCAGCAGCAGCACCCCCACGCCGGTCAGTTCTTCGTCGGTCAGCTCGCCAGACTGGACCAGCTCGCTGAGGATGTCGTCGGTGGGGTTCTCCCGCTTGGCTAGCACCAGTTGGTGGATGAATGCGCGCATCGCGCCCTGTGCCTGCTGGAATTCTTCAGGGCTGGAATTCAGCCGGACGATCGTGGCCGAGTTCCGCTGGAACTCCTCGCGGTCGGCGTAGGGCACCCCGAGCAGCTCGCAGATCACCAGCGAGGGAATCGGCAGCGCGAAGGCCTGGACGAGGTCGACCGGGCCCTCGGCGGCGGCCATCGCGTCCAGCTGCTCGGCGACGATCTTCTCCACCGCCGGCGTCAGCTGCCGCATCCGTCGCACGGTGAACTGCCCGGTGAGCAGCCGCCGGAACCGGGTGTGCTCCGGCGCGTCCATCATGATGAACAGCCCCGGCGGCGGCGGTGCGGGTACGTCCCCCTCGGGGCCGCCGGGCCGCAGGATGCCGCGCTTCGCGCTGAACCGCGCGTCGGAAAGGACCGTCCGCACGTCGTCATACCTGGTGACCAGCCAGCCGGCGGCACCGTCCGGGAAGGTCATCGGCGCGACCGGCTCCTGCTCACGCAGCGTCCGGTACTCCGCCGGCGGGTCGAAGGGGCAGCTCCGCACCGTGGGCTGCGTCTTGGTGGGCTCGGTGTTCGTGGGCTGGGTGTTCGTCACGGAAGGGTCCTTTCCAGAGAGAGGGATGTCTCGGTGTGCGTGCGGGAGTTGGTGGCGCAGGAGTGGCCGGCGAGGGCGCGGCGGTAGACGCGCCAGCCCAGCAGCACGGCGAGCGCGAGGACGGGCGGCCCGAAGGCGTCGGCCGTGCCGAGGGCGACCACCTCGCCGGACAGGTACAGCGACAGCTGGATCGCCAGCATCACCGCACTTGAGGCGAGGATCACGAGGTTGCCCTTGATGTACGCCCGGCGCCGTACGGGACACCGGTGCCAGCCGGGCCCCTCCTTCGTGATCAGCGCCACCACCACGCCCATCAGCGGCCGGCCGATCAGCACCCCCACTGCGTTCGCCACGACGACCACGCTGTGCATCACCAGGTTGGGCAGGAAGAAGTTGGCGGCTTCTCCGGTCTTCGCGGCCAGCGCCCCCTGGACGCACACGAGACCGAGGACCGCGAGCGCGCGCCACACCGATTCCCCGCGCACCACCCGGTAGACGCAGACTCCGGTGGCTGCCGCCAGGGCGAGCATCAGCGCGACGGTGAGCCGGTGGGTGAGGGCGTAGCTCACGGTGAATCCGAAGATGGGCGCGATATCGATCACTGCCGCGCGCAGCCGCTCGCGAAGGACGGCCTGGGCGGCCTCCTCGCCGCCGGTCACGCGGTGTGCTGTTGGGTCCACGACTGCTCCAGGCTCCTCGACAGACGGTGGGCATCTCGTCGCTTGCGACCCTGTTCACGATGCCGTCGCGCCCCCCGGGCCGTCGTCGTGCGCCCGCAGACACTTCGGCTGCCGCAGACGCAGTACGACGCCGCGGCGCCTACCACGGGCGCAGACGTGCCCCGCGCGTCGCTGGGGCGGGGGCTGCGCCCGGCCGGGCTGTCATGGCTGGCAGGGTGGGCAGGGTGGGACGTAGTGGTCGAACCGTGAGGGAGGGGCCGGGGTGGCGGACGGGGACGAGCGGGTCGGGGCGTTCTGGCGGGAGTTGGGGCTGCCGGGGCTGATCGATGTGCATACGCACTTCATGCCTGAGCGCGTGATGGCGAAGGTCTGGGCGTACTTCGACGCGGCCGGGCCGCTGGTGGGCCGGGAGTGGCCGATCACGTACCGGTTCGAGGAGGACGAGCGGCTGGCGGTGCTGCGCGGCTTCGGCGTACGCGCCTTCACCTCGATGATCTATCCGCACAAGCCGGGGATGGCGCAGTGGCTGAACGGCTGGGCGGCCGACTTCGCGTCCCGTACGCCCGACTGTCTGCGGACCGCGACGTTCTTCCCGGAGGACGGCGCCGGGGAGTATGTGCGCGCCGAACTGGCCGACGGGGCGCGGGTCTTCAAGGCGCATGTGCAGGTGGGCGGGTACGACCCGGCCGATGAGCGGCTCGACCCGGTGTGGGGAGCCCTCGCGGAGGCCGGGGTGCCGGTCGTCACCCACTGCGGTTCGGGCCCGGCGCCGGGCAAGCACACCGGGCCCGAGCCGATCGGCCGTCTGCTGGCCCGCCACCCCGGGCTGCGGCTGATCATCGCGCACATGGGGATGCCGGAGTACGCCGATTTCCTGGACCTTGCGCAGCGCTATCCGGGTGTGCACCTCGATACGACCATGGCGTTCACGGACTTCGCCGAGCGGATCGCGCCGTTCCCGCGGGCGGAACGCGGCCGGCTCAGGGACCTCGGCGAACGGGTGCTGTTCGGCAGCGACTTCCCCAACATCCCCTACGGGTACGCGCACGCCCTGGAGGTGCTCACCGGGCTGGAGCTGGGGGACGACTGGCTGCGCGGGGTCTGTTATGGGAACGCGGCGCGGTTGTTCGGCGTGTGAGCGGTCCGGAAGGTGGTGCGGTCCGGAAGGTGGGAGCGGGGCGCCTTCAGGGTGTGGTGAACGCGGCGGCTGCTGCTGCCAGTTGGGCCATGGCCGCGCCCAGGTCGGCGTGGGTGGCCTCGTCCGTCACGCGTTCCGTGGCGGGGTCGATCTTCGGTCCGACGGCGGGGATTTCGCGGCAGGCCGCCGTCACGACCTCACCGGACACCATGCGCAGGACCTCGCGCAGCTGCGCGTTGGCGTGGTCACCGCCGGAGGGGGACGGCGAGGCGGTGATCACCGCGACCGGTTTGCCGACGCATTCGCCGCTGCTGATCAGCCAATCGAGGGCGTTCTTGAGGACGCCGGGGACACCGTGCGCGTATTCGGGGCTGACGACGAGCAGGGCGTCGGCGCTCGCGGCGGCGGTGCGCAGCGCGGCGACCGGGGCCGGGGGTGTGGCGCCCTCGCCGTCCAGGTCGGGGTTGAAGTGCGGGAGCGCGCCGATGTCCGCGGTGGTGGCCGGGCCGTCCCAGAAGGTGAGGGCGGAGCGCAGCACCGCACCGTTGGAGGAGCGCGCACGCAGACTGCCGGAGAGGGCGAGAAGGTTCATGGGGTGACGGTACGGCTCGGGGTGGGGTCGGTATGTGGTCGGGGTGGCGCGGTGCGGGCGGTGGAGGGCGGCGGCAGCGGGGGCGGGAAGCGGGCGCCGAAGTGCCGGCAGGGACAAGGAAAGTGCTGGTCAGGGCGATTGTCAGTGGCAGGTGCGATGCTTAAGGAGTGGTGATCGACCTGGACCGCGCGGGGGGCGGCCCAGGTCGGTCCACGACCAACCGGCCGGGCATGGGGAACGGTTCGGGGCCGGGGGAGGGAGAGAGAAAGCCAGGCATGGCGGATTCTCAGGAGATTCACAGAAAGGCGCAAGAGAGCTCTCACGGGGGCGGGCCAAGCTCCCGGATATGACCGTGACTTCCTCGTCCTCAGCGTCGTTTCGTCTGCCGGCTCCGGCGTCGTCCTCCAGGGGTGCGCCAGGGAAGCAGCCGGAGCTGTTGCGGGCCGACGGCAGTCCCGTACGGGTACTGGTCGTGGACGATGAGTCCTCGCTCGCCGATCTGCTGTCGCTCGCGCTGCGCTACGAGGGCTGGGACGTCCGTGCGGAGGGGGACGGCGCCGGTGCGCTGCGCTGCGCCCGTGGTTGGCGGCCGGATGCGGTGCTGCTCGATGTGATGCTGCCGGACATGGACGGTCTGACGGTGCTCGGGCGGCTGCGGCGTGAACTGCCGGATGTGCCGGTGCTGTTCCTGACCGCCAAGGACGCGGTGGAGGACCGGATCGCCGGACTGACGGCGGGCGGCGACGACTACGTCACCAAGCCGTTCAGCCTGGAGGAGGTGGTGGCCAGGCTGCGGGGGCTGCTGCGCCGGGCCGGTGCGGCCGCCGCACGGAGCGAATCGCGGCTGACGGTGGGCGATCTGGTGCTCGACGAGGACAGTCATGAGGTGTGGCGGGACGGCCAGGAGATTCATCTGACGGCCACCGAGTTCGAGCTGCTGCGCTATCTGATGCGCAATCCTCGGCGAGTGCTGAGCAAGACCCAGATCCTCGACCGGGTCTGGAGCTATGACTTCGGCGGCCAGGCCAATGTCGTGGAGCTGTATATCTCGTATCTGCGGCGGAAGATCGATGTGGGGCGGGCGCCGATGATTCATACCCGCCGGGGCGCGGGCTATCTGATCAAGCCGGGTGGGTAGCGGGTCGTGAGCGGGGAGCCCGCCACGGGGACTGGGCGAGCAGCCCCGTCCCCGGCCCCCCGGCGTCGATGGTCGCTTCGGACGCGGCTTGTGGTGTCTGCGGTGGCTTTGATCGCTGTTGTCGGGGCCGTCATCGGGACGGTGACGACTATCGCGCTGCACTCGTATATGCAGGGGCAGTTGGACCGGAAAGTGCACGACTTCGTGATGCGTGCCCAGATGCCGCGCCCCCATGAACCGAGCCCCGACCAGGGGCGCCTGGACTTTGTGGCGATGGGTGGTCAGCCCCTCGGCACGGTGGGGGCGCGGATCGGTCCCGGGGGGACGGCGGAGGCCGGGGCGAAGCTGAGCAACCCGACCAACCGGCTGCCCGAGGAGCGGCTGACTCCGCTGTCACCGTCGCAGGTCGCGGCCCTGAACACGGTGCCCAGGGACGGCCGGTCGCACACCGCCGAGCTGCCCGGACTCGGTGACTACCGGGTGGAGTCCGCCCAGGACGGCTCCCTGGTGATCGGCCTGCCGCTCGACTATGTGCAGAAGACCGTCGGCAGGCTCGTCCTCATCGAGGCATGTGTGACGGTCGCGGGGCTGGCGGCGGCCGGGCTCGCGGGGTCCGCCATGGTCGGGATCGCACTCCGTCCGCTGCGCCGGGTCGCCGCCACCGCCACCCGGGTCTCCGAACTCCCGCTCCACCAGGGCGAGGTGGCGCTGCATCTCCGGGTGCCGGCGACGGAGGCGGACGGGCGTACGGAAGTCGGGCAGGTCGGTGCGGCGCTGAACCGGATGCTGGGGCATGTCGGTTCCGCGCTCGCGGCCCGGCAGGAGAGCGAGACGCGCGTCCGGCGGTTCGTCGCCGACGCCAGTCATGAGCTGCGTACCCCGCTCGCGTCGATCCGGGGCTACGCCGAGCTGACCCGGCGCGGGCGGGAGCAGCCGGGCCCGGAGACCCGGCACGCCCTGGGGCGGATCGAGTCGGAGGCGGAGCGGATGACGGGGCTGGTGGAGGATCTGCTGCTGCTCGCCCGGCTGGACTCCGGGCGTCCACTCGCCCATGAGCGCATCGATCTGTCGCCGCTGGTGGTCGATGCGGTCAGCGATGCGCAGGTGGCCGGGCCGGGTCACCGGTGGCGGCTGGAGCTGCCCGATGAGCCGGCGGTGGTGTACGGGGATGCCGGACGGCTGCACCAGATCCTGGTGAATCTGCTGGCCAATGCCCGTACGCATACGGCGGAGGGGACGACGGTGACGGCGAGGGTGCGGGTCACCGTGGGTGCTGCCGCCGGTCGCGACGAGGGCGTTCAGTTGGAGGTGGAGGACGACGGGCCCGGTATTCCGGCGACGCTCCTCCCGCATGTCTTCGAGCGCTTCGCCCGGGGTGATGCCTCGCGTTCGCGGGCCGCCGGGAGCACGGGGCTCGGCCTCGCCATCGTGCAGGCGGTGGTGGCCGCGCACGGCGGTTCGGTCCGGGTCGGCAGTGTGCCGGGGCGGACGGTCTTCACGGTGACGCTGCCGACGGCGGGGGTGGCCGCCCGGTAGGCGCCGGTCCAGGAGCCCCATCGCCCCCACAAGCATCCCCTGAGGGCCCCTCACAGCCCCACCACAGCCGAGCCACATCTCCACGACAGCGGAGTTGGTGAATGTCGTGGCATGACGACGACACCGCCCCGCGTACCGCTGGGCTCTCTGCCGCCGCGTGAGCATCTGCGGCTGGGACAGATCACGACCGTCCTCGATGTGGTGATCCCCGTTTACAACGAGGAGCGCGACCTCGAACCCTGTGTGCGGCGGCTGCGTGAGCACCTCGCCCGCACCTTCCCGTACGGCTTCCGGATCACGATCGCCGACAACGCGAGCACGGACCGGACGCCGGAGGTTGCCGCCCGGCTCGACGATGCGCTGGACGAGGTCACTGCGGTGCGGCTGGAGGAGAAGGGGCGCGGGCGGGCGCTGCGCGCCGTGTGGTCGCTCTCCGATGCGCCGGTGCTGGCCTATATGGACGTCGATCTGTCCACCGACCTCAATGCGCTGTTGCCGCTGGTGGCGCCGCTGATCTCCGGGCACTCGGATCTGGCGATCGGCTCCCGGCTCAGCCGGAGCGCACGGGTGGTGCGGGGGCCGAAGCGGGAGTTCATCTCGCGTGCCTACAACCTCATTCTGCGCGGCTCGCTCGCCGCGCGGTTCTCCGATGCGCAGTGCGGGTTCAAGGCCATTCGCGGTGAGGTCGCCGCGCGGCTGCTGCCGATGGTCGAGGACACCGGATGGTTCTTCGACACCGAGCTGCTGGTGCTGGCGGAGCGGGCCGGGCTGCGGATCCACGAGGTGCCGGTGGACTGGATCGACGATCCGCACAGCACCGTACGGCTCGTACGGACGGCCACCGACGACCTCAAGGGCGTATGGCGGGTGGGGCGGGCGCTGGCGACCGGCGGGCTGCCGCTGGACCGGCTCGCCCGGCCGTTCGGGGACGATCCCCGGGACCGCGAGCTGACCGGTGTGCCGGGTGGGCTGGCCCGTCAGCTGGTCGGGTTCTGTGTCGTGGGCGGGCTGAGCACGCTGCTCTACCTCGGCCTGTTCTCGCTCTTCCGGCTCGGCGCGGGCGCCCAACTGGCCAATGCGGCGGCGCTGTTGCTGTCGGCGCTGGCCAATACGGCCGCCAACCGGCGGCTGACCTTCGGGGTGCGGGGCCGGGACCGGGCGGTTCGTCATCAGGCGCAGGGGCTGGTGGTCCTCGCCATCGGACTGGTGTTGACCAGTGGTTCGCTCGCCGCCCTCGATGCCGCCGGCGGCACCGCCGGGCACGGCACCGAACTCGCGGTCCTGGTGTCCGCGAACCTCGCGGCGACGGTGCTGCGGTTTCTGCTCTTCCGCGCCTGGGTCTTCCCGGACCGCGAGCGGCGGGACGACGACCTCGCCGCACCGCCGTATCCCTCGCACGACCGCAACGGCCCCGTCGACCCCATCGGCCCTATCGACCCCAATGACCCCAACGACCTCACCAGGAGCGCTCGATGAGCACGCAGCAACCCGGTACGCAGCAATCCGGCACGCAGCAATCCGGTACGCAACGGCCCGGTACGTGGCGGTCCGGCCCCCGGCAGGCCGTGGCGCCGGAGCCGCCGGAGCCGCCGGAGCCGCCGGTGCGCTGGGCGCGGCCCGCGCTGCTGGCGTTGTTGCTGGTCACAGCGGTGCTCTACCTCTGGAGCCTGTCCGCTTCCGGGTATGCCAACCAGTTCTACTCGGCCGCCGTACAGGCCGGCAGTGAGAGCTGGAAGGCGTTCTTCTTCGGCTCGTCCGATGCGGCGAACTCCATCACCGTCGACAAGCCGCCGGCCGCGCTCTGGCCGATGGCGCTGTCCGTACGGCTCTTCGGGCTCAGCTCCTGGGCGATCCTGGTGCCCGAGGCGCTGATGGGCGTGGCGGCGGTCGGGGTGCTTCACGGGGCCGTACGGCGGAGGTTCGGCGCGGGCGCGGGGCTGCTGGCGGGCGGGGCGCTGGCGGTGACGCCGGTCGCGGCGCTGATGTTCCGGTTCAACAACCCCGATGCGCTGCTGTGCCTGCTGATGGTCGGTGCGATTGCCTGCGTGTTGCGTGCCCTGGAGGACGGCCGGACGAAGTGGCTGCTCCTGGCCGGGGTCTGCTTCGGGCTCGGGTTTCTCACCAAGACGCTGCAGGCGTGGCTGA